>NZ_JAEMVM010000014.1:0-262717 GCF_016463925.1 Pseudomonas sp. P20
GCACGCCGTTGAACATCACCGGGGTGCGGCCCGGATCGATACCACTGACGTCGTTCATCTTCAGCTTCACGCGCAGACCGGCCTGGGCCGCGTCGTAGTCGTCGTACAGACGGAACGGCTTGCTCGGATCGGTCGGCGGGCTGTCGCCTCGACTATCGGAAGTAGCGAAAGCGATGCCGCCGGCCGCCAGGGTCAGCAACGATTCGCTACGCACCTTGAAGCCGGACAGGCCGCCGGAAATGGAGATGCCGCTGGCGTTCCAGAATCGCGTGTGCTTGCGCACCAGGTCGGCGTAGGCCGGCTCGATGTGCACCTTGATCTCGATGGTCCTCTGGTCATCGCCCAGCTGGAAGCTCTTCACCTGGCCGACCTGGATCTGCCGGTAGAACACCGGGCTGCCCTGCTCCAGGGAGCCCAGGCGATCGGCCTTGAGGGTCAGGTGCAGGCCGGGCAGCCTGTCGGAAAGGGGGGGCGGCTGCTTCAGCGCGGTGAAGTTGCGTTCTTCCTTCTCGCCCTTCACCGGATCGACCGCGATGTAGACTCCAGAGACCAGGGTTTCCAGGCCGGTGACGCCAGCCAGGGAAACCCGCGGCTTGACCAGCCAGAAGCGGGTACCCTTGCTCAGGTACTGGCGCGCCTCCTTGTCCATTTCGATGGTGGCCACCACGCCCTTGATATCTTCGCTGACATCCAGCGCGACGACCTTGCCGACCGCGATGCCCTTGTACAGCACCTCGGTCTTCTTCGCCTGGATGCCATCGCTGCTCTCGAAGCGCACCTGGATCAGCACCCCTGCCTGGTCGTAGGCGCGCCAGCCCAGCCAGGCCCCGATAGCCAGGGCCACCAGCGGCAGCACCCAGATCGCCGACCAGTTCGAGGTCTTGTGTTTCTTCGGGCTTGGCAAATCACTCATTCTCGTCGTCCAGATTGGTGTTGTCCCAGATAAGCCGGGGGTCGAACGTCACGGCGGCGAGCATGGTGAGCACCACCACGCTGGCGAAGGCGGCGGCGCCGAGATTGGCCTCGATGCTCGCCAGGTTGCCGAAATTGACCAGCGCCACGAGGATGGCGATGACGAAGATATCGAGCATCGACCAGCGCCCGACCCATTCGATGAAGCGGTACATCATGATTCGCTGGCGGGCCGACATCGGCTGGTGCCGCTGCACCGAATAGAGCAACAGGGCGATGCCGACCAGCTTGAAGGTGGGGACGACGATACTGGCGACGAACACCACCAGAGCGATGGGAAACATGTCGGCCTGGATCAGGGTCACGACCCCGCCCATGATGGTCGCCGGGGAGCCCTTGCCGAGCATGTTGACGGTCATGATCGGCAACAGGTTGGCGGGAACGTAGAGAATCATCGCCGAGATCAGCAACGCCCAGGTACGGGCAATGCTGTTCGGCCGCCGAGGATGCAGCTTCGCGCCGCAGCGACTGCAACGCGGATGCTCGTTCCCGTCGGCGCGATTCAACTGGTGGCACTCGCCGCAGACCAGAATGCCGGCATCGATCGCACGCATTGTCGTTCTCCAGGATCTCTGCCGGGACGGTGATGGTTTGTCGTCGTCCAGCGCGGCGGCCAACCTGTGCCTTGCCCGGCAGGGAATGGGCACGGGGAAACCACCTGTCGGGGGAGGCTGCCGTCGGAAGACGATTCTGTTCGGGGCGTTACAGCGATGGCATGGGTTCGGCCACTCACGCGCATCAGTTGTCCGCTCGGCTCGATCTGGCCAGGCTGGGCCGGACTCGCTATTCATGCCGCTTGGACGACGATCGAGCGCTGGGATCGCATGATGCTTATATAGTTCACATGAGTCAATATTGTCTCATGTGTTTTTCTCCATCGCGCTATACGGAGCCAAGCGGCGATCCTGCCAGGGAGGCATCATGGCATTCGCCACGGAAGGAAGGACCCCCGGAGAGATTGTGGCGCGCCTCCTGTCTCATGCCGATGCAAGTGGCGGTATCGGCCGAGAATCCCTCGACACCGAGAAGCGGCTTTTCTGCGTCCAGGCATGGGACGATAGGAGCACTCGGGTAGCCCTGGATCGATACTCGCTTTACAGGCAGGAACACTGGCGGGCCTCTTCCGGGGCTCCTCCAGTGTCCTGCTGCACACCTCTGAGGCTCCGATATCCTCCGAACCTCGTCTTTGCCCGGTTCCTCTTTCAGTCAATCGCCGCCCGCGTCCCAACCCCGTCCACCAACCGCGCAATCCCCAATGGGTTGCCATCCTTCAGCGCTTCCGGCAGCCACGCGTCCGGGTAGTTCTGGTAGCACACCGGGCGCAGGAAACGGTCGATGGCCAGGGTGCCCACCGAGGTGCCGCGGGCGTCCGAAGTGGCCGGGTACGGGCCGCCGTGGACCATCGCGTCGCAGACTTCCACGCCGGTCGGGTAGCCGTTGAGCAGCAGGCGTCCTGCCTTCTGTTCCAGGAGCGGTACCAGGTCGGCGAAGGACGCCAGGTCTTCCCCTTCGGCGATCAGGGTCGCGGTGAGCTGCCCGTGCAGCCCATGCAGCGCGCGCTTCAGTTCGGCGTGGTCGGCGACCTCGACGACCACGCTGGCCGGGCCGAAGACTTCTTCCTGCAGCAACTCGTCGCCCTCCAGCAGCAGGCTGACGTCCGCCTGGAACAGTTGCGGCCGGGCCTGGCGGCCCTCCTGCGGTTGCCCGGCGAGATGGCGGACGCGCGGGTGGGCGTGCAGCGCCGCCAGGCCTTTTTCATAGCTGGCCAGCGTGCCGGCGTTGAGCATGGTCTGCGCCGGCTGGTCGTCCATGCGGGCGGCGAAGCGTTCGAGGAACGCCGAGAATTGCGCAGAGCGGATGCCGATGACCAGCCCGGGATTGGTACAGAACTGGCCGCAGCCGAGCACCACCGAGGCACTCAGTTCGTCGGCCACGGCCTCGCCGCGCTTCTTCAGCGCCGCCGGCAGCAGCACCACCGGGTTGATGCTGCTCATCTCGGCGAACACCGGGATCGGCTGCGCCCGGGCGGCCGCCATGTCGCAGAGGGCGCGGCCGCCCTTCAGCGAACCGGTGAAGCCGACCGCCTGGATCGCGGGGTGGCGTACCAGCCGCTCCCCTACTCCGCCGCCGTAGATCATGTTGAACACGCCCGCCGGCATGCCGGTGCGCTCGGCCGCGCGGAGGATCGCCGCGGCGACCCGTTCGGCGGTGGCCATGTGTCCGCTGTGCGCCTTGAACACCACCGGGCAGCCGGCGGCCAGGGCCGCGGCGGTATCGCCGCCGGCGGTGGAGAACGCCAGGGGGAAGTTGCTCGCGCCGAACACCGCCACCGGGCCGAGGCCGATCCGGCACTGGCGCAGGTCGACGCGTGGCAGCGGCTTGCGTTCGGGCCGGGCGCGGTCGATGCGCGCGCCATGGAAGTCGCCGCGCCGCAGGACTTCGGCGAACAGGCGCAGCTGGCCGCTGGTGCGGTTGCGTTCGCCCTGGATGCGCGTGGCCGGTAGCGCGGTTTCACGGCAGACGATGGCGACGAAATCGTCGTCCAGCGCGTCGAGTTCGGCGGCGATGGTATCGAGGAATTCCGCGCGGCGGCTGGCCGGCAGTTGCCGGTAGTGCGGGTAGGCGCTGGCGGCGGCTTCGGCGGCGGCGTCCACTTCTTCCGGGGTGGCTTGCACGAAGCGGTACGGCAGCGCCTCACCGCTGGCGGCGTCGAGGCTTTGCAGGAAGAGCGTGCCGGCCGCGCTGCGGGCGCCGCCGATGAAGTTGTGTCCGAGGATGGCTGTCATGTCGACCTCATACAGGGGAAGCCCCGCCGGGGATGGCCGGCGGGGTTGGAGCCAAGGCTCCGCAGGAATGAAGGAAACCGTGCCGCGGGTCTCTCGTGGAGCTCCGGCCTATGCACGGCGGTGGGGCTTCAGAGCGCTACCACCCGCCCCGGCGTCAGTGCGGTCTCGACGGCGGCGATGCCATTGCGCAGCGGCGCGCCGAACTCGGCCATGGCGATCTCGAAGACATCCCCCGGAGCAGCCTTGATCCCGTCGGCGAAGGACAGCGTGGCGGTACCGAAGTAATGCACGTGGACGTCGCCCGGACGGAGGAACTGCGCGTACTTGAAATGGTGGTACTCGAGGTTCTCCAGGCTGTGGCACATGTTGTCCTCGCCGGAAAGGAACGCCTGCTGCCAGAGCACTTCGCCGTCGCGCAGGATCCGGCTCTCGCCCTGCAGGTGGCGCGGCAGTTCGCCGACTCGCAGCTCCGGCCCGTAGCAGCAGGCGCGTAGCTTGGAATGCGCCAGGTACAGGTAGTTGCGGCGCTCCATCAGGTGGTCGGAGAACTCGTTGCCCAGGGCGTAGCCGAGCCGGTAAGGCCGGCGGTCATCGCCGATCAGGTAGAGCCCGACCAGCTCCGGTTCCTCGCCGGCGTCCTCGGCGAAGGCCGGTAGCGGGAAGTCCGCGCCGGGGCGCACGACGATGCCGCCGTCGCCCTTGTAGAACCATTCGGGCTGCGCGCCGACCTGGCCCGCCGGTGGCTTACCGCCCTCCAGGCCCCACCTGAAGATGCGCATGGTGTCGGTCAGCGCGGTCTCGTCGCCCTGGTTCTGCTGGTGCATGCGGTCGCGCGTCGCGGCGCTACCCAGGTGGGTCAGGCCGGTGCCGCTGACCAGGCAATGGGCCGGGTCGTCATGATCCAGCGGCGGCAGCACCCTTCCCTCCTCCAGCAACCCGGCATAGTCCGGGCCTGGCTCGCTGCCTCGGCGCAGCACCTCGTCGTGCAGGCCGCTGCCCGCGCGAATCGCCGCCAGCCCCAGTTCGCGCGTGCTGCGCACGCCGCGCAGCACCTGTATCCGGGCGCCTTCGACGACGCCGACCCGGCGCTGCCCTGCCCGGTCCTCGAATTGAATCAGCCGCATCTCGGCTCCTCCTGTGGGCTCCGACTATCACTCGATGATGATGAAATCCTTGAGGTGCTCTTCGGATATCTCCAGGCCCAGGCCGGGCTTGTGGTCGTCCAGCTGGATATAGCCGTCGACCGGCTGCGGCTCGCCCTTGAACACGTAGTAGAACAGCTCGTTGCCGACCTCGACGTCGAACACCGGGAAGAACTCGGCCATCGGCGAGGCGGTGCTGGCCATGGTCAGGTGATAGTTGTGCAACTGTCCGGCGTGCGGGATCACCGGCACCGACCAGGCCTCGGCCATGGCATTGATCTTGCGCGCGGCGGTGATCCCGCCTACGCGGTTGGTGTCGTACTGGATGACGTCCACCGCGCGGCGCTCCAGCAGGTCCTTGAAGCCGTGGCCGGTGAATTCGTGCTCGCCGCCGGAGATCGGCATGATCCCCATCTTCTTCAGCTCGACGTAGCCCTCGATGTCATCGGCGATCACCGGCTCCTCCAGCCAGCGCGGTTCGAACTCGGCGAGCTTCGGCAGCATCCGCCGGGCGTATTCCAGGGTCCAGCCCATGTAGCATTCGAGCATGATGTCGATGTCCGGCCCGGCCAGTTCGCGTAGCGCGCGGACCTGCTCGATGTTCCTGCGCATGCCCGTCGGGCCGTCCTTGGGGCCATAGCCGAAGCGCATCTTCAGCGCGGTGAAGCCCTGGTTCAGGTAGCCCTGGGCCTCTTCGAGGAAGGCGTCGAGGTTGTCGTTGGCGTAGAGCTTCGAGGCGTAGGTCCAGATCTTCTCCTTGGTGCGGCCGCCGAGCAGCTTGAACACCGGCTTGTTCACCGCCTTGCCCATGATGTCCCAGATCGCCAGGTCCACCGCCGAGATGGCTGCCATGCCGATGCCCTTGCGGCCCCAGGCGTGGGTGCGGCGATACATCTTCTGCCAGATGTACTCGTTGTCGAACGGGTCTTCGCCGATGCAGATCGGCGCCAGGTAGAGGTCGACGATTTCCTTCGCCACGCGCGGCGCCAGGGCGCAGTTGCCGATGCCGACGAGGCCGTCGTCGGTCTCGATCTCCACCACCAGCCAGCCGTGGAAGCGGAACGAACCCATGGCGTCTCCCTTCTCGAACAGGATGTCGCTGGCATTGGTGCAGAAGTGCGCCTGCGGCGGGACGACCTTGCCCTTCCATTCGAAGACGCGGGTACGGACGGATTTGATTTTCATGTCGCAGCTCCTATCGGTGCGTAGTGTGGGTCAGCCGGCCTGCCGCGCTCGCAGCGGGACGGACGACGATCCGGAGGTCTTCAGCCGGGTCAGCAGGCAGGCGCCGAGCAGGCCGACGGCGGCCAGGGCGAACATGCCGGCGCGCGGGTCGGCGAACTGGCTTTCCATGAGGGTCTTGAGGTTCGGCGCGACGAAGCCGCCGAGGTTGCCCAGGGAGTTGATCAGGGCGATGCCGCTGGCCGCGGCCGCACCGCTCAGGTAGCCGGTGGGAAGGGTCCAGAACAGCGGCTGCACCGAGACGAAGCCGGACGCGGCGAAGCAGAAGGCGATCACCGCCAGGCCCAGGTTGCCGGCCAGCGCCGAGGCGGCGATACCGGCTGCGGCCATGCCCAGCATGGCCACCGCGAGCTGGCGATGCTGGCCGCTGCGGTCGGCCTGGCGGGTCACCAGGCGCGTTACCACCAGGGCGCAGACCCAGGGAATCGCGGTGATCAGGCCGACGTTCAGACCGACCTGGCCGTCGAGGAAGCTGGCGATGCGGGTCGGCAGGTAGAACACCACGCCGTACACGCTCATCTGGATGGTGAAGTAGACCAGGCAGAACTTCAGCACCTGGCCGCTGCGCAGGGCGCTGAGGAAGCCGTGCGGGCCGCGTGCCTGTTTGCGGGTGTCTTCTTCGGCCAGCTCGCCTTCCAGCGCCCGCTTCTGCTCGTCGCTCAGCCAGCCGGCATCGCGCGGGCGGTCGACCAGGTAGAAGTAGGCGGCAATGCCGACCAGCGAGGCCAGCAGGCCCTCGGTGACGAACAGCCACTGCCAGTTGGCCAGGCCGAAGATGCCGTGGAACTCCAGCAGCCAGCCGGACAGCGGACCGCCCAGCACCAGCGCCAGCGGCAGGCCGAAATAGAACAGGCCGAGCGCCTGGGCACGGCTGCGCTGCGGGAACCAGTAGGTGAGGTAGAGGATGATGCCGGGGAAGAAGCCCGCCTCGGCGACGCCCAGCAGGAAGCGCAGGACATAGAAAGTCATGGCGTCGTCGGCGAACATCATCGCCGCCGAGACCAGGCCCCAGGTGACCATGATCCTGCACAGCCAGACCCTGGCGCCGAGGCGGTGCAGCATCAGGTTGCTGGGCACCTCGAAGCAGGCATAGCCGATGAAGAAGATGCTCGCGCCGAACGCGAAGGCGGCATCGCCGAGGCCGGTGTCGGCTTGCAGGAAGGCCCGCGCGTAGCCGACGTTGGCCCGGTCGATGAAAGCCAGTACATACATCAGGACTAGGAAAGGCAGGAGCCGCAGGCGGCTGGTGGCGATCGCCGAGGACAGCAGCCTGGCGTGGTCGTTCATGGCGCTCATGGAGGGCTTCCTTCTTGTTGTTGTTCGACGCGGAGGCGGCATGGCCGCTTGCGTTGGGCCGACTGTAGCCAGGCTGCTCCCGCGCGGATAATCACTTCTGCGCATTCATCGATAACCCCAGGCAATACCTTTTCACCAATCAGACAATCGCCGGTTATCGGGCAGCAGCGAGAACGGCCCTGCGCTCAGAGCAGCGGCAGGGAATACGAGAGGATCAGGCGGTTCTCGTCGACATCGGCGGCATGGTTGGACCGCAGCATGGCGTTGCGCCAACGCAGGCCGAGGTTCTTCAGCGGGCCGCTCTGGATCACGTAGGCGACGTCCACGTCGCGTTCCCAGGCGCGGCCGTCGTCCATCGCCTTCGTCCGGGCATGGGCGCCGCTGGCGTAGCGGGCCATGGCGGTCAGCCCGGGAATGCCCAGGGCGACGAAGTCGTAGTCGTAGCGCAGTTGCCAGGAGCGCTCGCCGGCGCTGGTGAAGTTGCGCACCTGGATGTCGTTGACCAACGGGGTGCTGGTGCCGGCGATGTAGAGCATCCCGTCGTCGCCGTACATGCGCTGGTAGCCGGCGCCGAGGCTGTGGCCGCCGCGGGTCGCGCTGAAGAAACCGGTCAGCGCGCGATTCTCCAGTTCCCCGAGCTTCGCGGCACCTTCGTCGCGCGTGTCGAAGAGCCCGACGCTGGCGCCCAGGCGCCAGCCGCCGAAGCTCTGCTTGTGGCTCAAGCTGTAGTAGTCCTGCCGGTAGATGTCTTGCAGTCGCGCCTGCCACAGCCCGACCTGGCTGCGCTCGGCATTGAAGCGGTACTCCGCGCCCAGGTAGTCGAAACGGTCGGAGAACGCCCCGCCGCGCCCATCCACCGAGAGGTCCTGGTGGTCGCTGGAGTTGCGCTGGCTGAGCGAACGCATCTGCCCGCCGTGCAGGGTCAGGCCGGCGATTTCCCTGGAGGTCAGCATGCCGCCCTGGAAGGTCTGTGGCAGCAGGCGGCCGTCGTTGCGCAGGAGGATTGGCAGTTCCGGCAGCAGTTCGCCGAGCTTCAGCTCGGTATTCGACAGCTTCAGCTTCGGCGCCACGCCCAGTCGCGCGTAGTCGTCCGCTGCGCGTCCGTCGGCGTGGCGTGGCAGCAGCCCGGAGCCAGCACGATCAGGGCTGCTGTCGAGCTTCAGGCCGAGCTGGCCGATCAGCTCGACGCCGAGGCCCAGGGTGCCCTGGGTATAGCCGGACTTCGCCTGTAGGAGAAAGCCTTGGGCCCACTCCTCCTGTTTCGACTGCGCCGCGCCGGGCTGGCGGAAGTCGCGATTGAAATAGAGATTGCGCAGGCCGAGGCTGACGCTGGCGTCTTCGATAAAGCCCTCGGCGCCGGCGAGCGACGGCAGGCCGGCCAGCAGGACCGGAGCGAGCGAGGCGGATTTCAGCAGGTTCGGAGCGGAACGGGTCATTGTTGTTTTTCCTTTTCCCAGGCCGAAGCGAGCCGTGGAGCGCTGCGGCTCCAGGCGATGTGTCTCTCGTCGAAGGTGCGACGCCTCCTGCCCCGCCGCGACGGTACAGGGAGGCGCCAGGGAGCGCGTTACGAAGGGGCGGCGCTCTGGTTGTCGCGTCGCATGCAGGCGATCAGGCTTTGCGCCTGCCCATCCGGCAGGCGATCTCGAACGCCTGGCGGGTGGCGCCGACGTCGGCCCTTCCCTGCCCGGCGATATCGAAGGCGGTACCGTGGGCCGGCGTAGCGATGGGGATCGGCAGGCCGCCCTGGACGGTCACGCCGCGGGAGAAGCCCATCAGCTTGATCGCGATCTGCCCCTGGTCGTGGTACATGGTCACCACCGCGTCGAAGGCACGGGCGTCGCCCTGCACCTTGAGGAAAATGGTGTCGGCGGGATACGGGCCGTCGGCGGCGATCCCCTGTTCGCGCGCCTTCTGCACCGCCGGAGCGATGATGTCCAGCTCCTCGCGGCCGAAGCTGCCGTTGTCGCCGTTGTGCGGGTTCAGTCCGCAGACGCCGATGCGCGGCCGCGCCAGGCCGCTGCGGCGCAGCGCGTCGTCGATCAGGCGGATCGCCTCCCCTACCCGCTCCTGGCTGAGCAGGCCCGGCACCTCGGCCAGGGCTACGTGGGAGGTCACCCGCGAGGTCCAGAGGTCGTCGAGGACGTTGAACTCGCAGAACGGGCCGCCGAACCCCAGGCGCTCGGCGAACCAGTGCAACTCGTCGCTGTGGTCCATGCCGGCCATGTGCAGCGAGGTCTTGTTCAGCGGGCCGAAGAGGATCGCGTCGGTCCTGCCGCTGCGGGTCAGTTCGAGGGCCAGCGCGAGGGTCTCCAGGCTGTAGCGGCCACCGACGGCGCTCGCTTCGCTGCGTGGGAACTCGTCCCCGCCCTGGCTGAGCCAGGGATGCAGCAGTGGCGTGGCGTCGGCGAAATCCAGGGTCTCCAGCGCGTCGATGCGCCGGTAGGGGAATTCGCAGCCGGCGATGCGCATGCCGCGGCGCATTTCCGCTTCGTCGGCGATCAGCACGATGTGCGCCTTCTCGCGCACCTCGGTGTCGGCCAGCAGGCGGGCGATCAGTTCCGGGCCGATGCCGGCCGGATCGCCCAGGACCATGGCCAGTCGCGGTAGGGATGGAGCGTTCATGGGGAAGTCCTCGGGTCGGGCGACGCCTGCTGCAGGCGCACGGTGTCGGGTACGGTGCGGTAGATGCGCCGCGCGTTGCTATGGAAAAGCCGTTCCTGGTCGGCGTACGGCAGGTCGGCGACGATGCGTTTGAAACCGCCATAGATGTCGTCGAACGAGCCGCACAGGCTGTCCACCGGAAAGTTGCTGGCGAACATCGCCCGCTCGACGCCGAACAGGGCGATGCTTTCGCGGACGATCCAGGCGTTGTCCTCGACGCTCCAGCGCCGGCCGGCCTGGCCAATGCCGGAGATCTTCAACGCCACGTTGGGGCATTCGGCGAAGCGCGCCATGGCCCGTTGCCAGGCGGCCAGCCCTTCCTCGCTGCGATCGGACGGCAGGCCGGCGTGGTTGAGCACGATCAGCGTATCGGGGAAGTCGCGCGCCAGGCATGCGGCCTCGGCGAGGTTCCACCAGGGTGTCTGCAGGTCGAAGTGCAGGCCGTGCCGGGCCAGCTCGGCATAGCCGCGACGCCAGCGCTCGTCGCTCATCAGGCTGCGCAGCTCGCCGACCTGTTGCGGGCGTTGCGGACCGCCGGGCTTGTGGCGGACGCTGCGGACCCGTGCGAAGCCCGCCTGCGCCGCCAGCACCTCGGCGGCGTCCGGCGCGTCCAGCCAGGCCTGCGCCACCACCGCGTGGGGCGCGCCATGGCGTTCGGCGAGGTGATGCACGAAGCGGGTTTCGCCGAGCGGATCGCGCGGGTCCCACTCGGTTTCCACGTAGACCGTCTCGACCACCCGGTGTGCGCCGACGTCGCCGAAGTAGTCCGCCGGCAGGTAGCGGCGCTTGATCGCGCTGTAGTCGCCGTAGCGGAACGGAATCTTGGCGTCCTCCGCGAGCCAGGGGTGGTAGTTCGCCTGCGGGTCCCAGAAATGATGATGGGCGTCGACGATCGGCCCGTCGTACAGCTCAGCCATGCTTTGCCTCGGTCTTGTCCAGGGAAATCAGCAGGGTGCCGGCGATGAAGGCTGCCGAGCAGAGGGCGAAGAAGCCCAGCACCGCGGCATATCCGCCCAGGTGTTGCAGCAGCAGCCCGACCAGGATCGGCACGGCGATGCCGCCGAGGCTGCCGGCCATGTTCATCACCCCGCCGACCAGGCCGACCCGGGCCGGAGCGGCGAGCAAGGCCGGAAAGCTCCAGTACAGGCTGCCCCACATCAGGAAGAAGGCGGTCAGCGCCAGCAGGGTCACGGCGGCATAGGCATCTTCCAGGCTCGGCAACAGCAGGAAGGCGACCAGCGCCGCGAGGCCCGAGACCGTCAGCAGGCCCTTGGCCGCCAGGCCGCGGCGCACGCCCTTGCGGATCAGCAGGTCGCAGAGGAAGCCGCCGACCAGGGAACCGACGGCTCCGCAGAGGAAGATGACGAAGGTCGCGGCGCCGATACCCTTGATATCGAAGCCGCGCGCCTGCGCCAGGTAGCTAGGACCCCAGGTCAGCAGGCCGAAGAACACCATGGCCCAACTGGCGCGGCCGAGGACGATACCGACCAGGGAGCGGCCGGCGATGCCCAGTCTTCCGCCGGCCTGGCAGTCCGCTTCGGCGAGCGGGGTGGTGCGGTCGGCGTTGATCCGGCCCAGCTCGGCGGCGTTGACCCCGGGATGCTCGGCCGGGTCGTCGCGCAGGTAGTGCCAGGCCAGCCAGGCCATGGCCAGGGTGGCGATGCCGGCGATGAAGAAGGCGCTGCGCCAGGAGCCGAGCACGGCGATCAGGTAGGCGATGACCAGTCCGCCGAGAGCGACGCCCAGCGGCCCTCCGCAGTCCATCAGCACGGCGCCGCGGCTGCGTTCGCTGGAGCCCAGCCACAGCGAGTTGAGCTTGCCGCCGGAGGGGAACAGCGGCGCTTCCGCCGCGCCCAGGGCGACCCGGGCGAACATCAGCGACAGGCCGCCGCTGGCGAAGGCCGCGAGGGTCTGGAAGGCTCCCCAGAGGCCGGTGGACCAGCCGATCACCCGGCGCGGGCCGTAGCGGTCGATCAGCCAGCCGCCGGGAATCTGCAACAGCGCGTAGGCCCAGAAGAAGCTGCTGAGGATCAGCCCCTGCATGCTCGGCGTGAGCTGGAATTCACCGGCGATGGTGGGCATGGCGATGGACAGCGAGACCCGGTCGACCAGGTTGATCACCGTCAGGGCGAAGACGATGGCGAAGATGCGCCAGCGGACGTTGCTGGGTTTTGCGGCAGTGGCCTTGTCCTGGGCAGGATCAGCCTGGAGCACGGCGGTCTGTGCCTGAGCCATGGGTCGTACCTCTTTTATTGTTGTTCTTGTGCTGCGGAACTGGGTTGGCAGGTCCGGCAGGCCCACTATCCGGCTTTCCATCGATAACCGTCTAATCAAAGCTGCTCATACGGCCATTTCCTACGGTTATCGCTCCAGGTATCCGACATCCGCTTCCACTCATAACCCCAGGCTATCGGTGTATGCCTTATTTTGAGTGGACGCTTATCGGTGCGCTTCGCACACTCCGCTCTACCCATAACAACAATGACAACCAGAGGTCCTCCATGCGTACCGCATATGCGCGCTCCGTCCCCTCCTTCCTGGCCGCTTGCGCCCTGCTCTGCTGCACCACCCTGCCCGCCCTGGCGGCTGCCTGGAAACCCGAAGAGAACCTGGAGATCGTCGTCGCCGGCGGTCCCGGTGGCGGCACCGACCAACTCGCCCGCCTGGTCCAGTCGGCGATCAGCCAGAACAAGCTGCTCGACGTCAACACCGTGGTGCTGAACAAGGGCGGCGGCAACGGCGCCGAAGCCTTCCTCGACCTGAAGCTGGCCAAGGGCAACGCGCACAAGCTGGTGATCGGCACCAACAATGTCTACCTGCTGCCGCTGGTGGCCCGGCTGGGCTACCAATGGACCGACCTGACGCCGGTGGCGGCGGTGGCCGAGGACGACTTCATCCTCTGGACCTACCAGGCGGCGCCGTGGGCGGACGCCGCGGCGTTCCTCGCCGATCTGAAGAAGGACGCGACAGGCATGCGCTTCGGCGGCAGCCAGTCGAAGGACGTCGACCAGACTCTAAGCCTGCTGCTCGGCAAGCAGGTCGGCGGCAAGCTGACCTACATCCCCTTCAAGAGCGGCAGCGAGGCGTCCATCCAGTTGGCCGGCAGGCACATCGCCGCCAACCTCAACAACCCGGCGGAAAGCCTCAGCCAGTGGCGCGGCGGCCAGGTCCGGCCGCTCTGCGTGTTCAGCCACGAGCGCATGATCTACACCGCCAAGGTCGCTGCCGAGCAGTCCTGGGCGGACATCCCCACCTGCCACGAGCAGGGCCTGGGCATCGACCAGTACCGCTTCCCGCGCACCGTGTTCCTGCCCGGCGGAGTCAGCGACGAGCAGCGCGCCTTCTACGTCGAGTTGATGCGCAAGGTCAGCCAGACCGCCGAGTTCAGGGACTATGTCGAACGCTCGGCGCTGGCGCCGACCTTCCTCGCAGGCGAGGACCTGGTGAGCTACATCGAGAAGGACCGCCAGCGCGTCATCCCGCTGTTCCAGGAAGCCGGCTGGCTTCGCCAGTAACCCGCGTAGCGCGACCAGGAGACGAACATGTCCAGCTCATCCGATGCGCCGCTGGTCGCCACCCGCTGGGTGGAGATCGGCCTGGCGCTGTTCACCGCCGCGCTCGGCGCGATCGTCATGTACGGCAGCCAGGATATCGGCATCGGCTGGGGCGACAGCGGCCCCGAGGCCGGCTATTTCCCCTTCTACATCGGCCTGCTGCTGAGCGCCGCCAGCCTCGGCAACCTGCTCATGGCCCTGTGCCGCTGGCGGGCGCTGGGTACCTCGTTCGTCGCCCGCACGGCCTTTCGCCGGGTGCTTGCGGTGTTCCTGCCGATCGCCGCCTACGTGGCGGCCATGCCGTTCGCCGGGATCTACCTCGCCTCCGCGTTGTTCATCGCCTGGTTCATGTGGCGCGACCGTAGCCGCGACAAACCCTACGGCGTGCCGCTGATCGTCACGCTGTCCTGCGGTGCGGCGCTGGCCAGCTACCTGGTCTTCGCCGTCTGGTTCAAGGTCCCGCTGGATGCCGGAATACTGGTCGACCTCGCGGCCTTCGTCGGGAGCGCCAGGCCATGAGCGAATTCGATTCCCTGATGCAGGGCATGAGCCTGGTCCTCAGCGCCCATCACCTCGGCCTGATGGTGATCGGCGTGCTGCTCGGCATCCTGGTCGGCGTGCTGCCGGGCCTCGGTGCGCCGAACGGGGTGGCGCTGCTGCTGCCGCTGACCTTCAGCATGTCGCCGGTGTCGGCGATCATCCTGCTTTCCTGCATGTACTGGGGCGCGTTGTTCGGCGGCTCGATCACCTCGATCCTGTTCAACATCCCCGGCGAGCCGTCGTCGGTGGCCACCACCTTCGACGGCTACCCGATGGCGCGCAACGGCCAGGCCGGCGAAGCGCTGACCGCCGCCTTCACCTCGGCGCTCCTCGGGGCGCTGGTCGGCGTGCTGCTGCTGACCTTCCTGTCCACCCATATCGCTCGCTTCGCCCTGGCGTTCAGCTCGCCCGAGTTCTTCGCCGTCTACCTGCTGGCGTTCTGCACCTTCATCGGCATGAGCCGCAACCCGCCATTGAAGACCCTGGTGGCGATGACCATCGGCTTCGCCATGGCCGCCGTGGGCATGGATACCGTGTCCGGCGAGCTGCGCCTGACCTTCGACCAGCCCTGGCTGCTTTCCGGGCTGAGTTTCGAGGTGGCGGTGATCGGCCTGTTCGGCATCGGCGAGATCCTCTGCACGGTGGAGGAAGGCCTGGTGTTTCGCGGCGAGCGCGCACGCATCACGCCGATGGTGATCCTGCGTACCTGGGCCAGGCTGCCGCGCTACTGGCTGACCTGGCTGCGCAGCGCGCTGGTCGGCTGCTGGATGGGCGTCACTCCGGGCGGCCCCACCGCCGCCTCGTTCATGAGCTACAGCCTGGCGCGGCGCTTCTCGAAGAACCGCGAGAACTTCGGCAAGGGCGAGGTGGAAGGCGTGATCGCTCCGGAGACAGCCGACCATAGCGCCGGCACCAGCGCCCTGCTGCCGATGCTGACGCTCGGCATCCCCGGCTCGGCGACCGCCGCGGTGATGCTCGGTGGTCTGATGATCTGGGGGCTGCATCCCGGGCCGACGCTGTTCGTCGAACAGCACGACTTCGTCTGGGGCCTGATCGCCAGCATGTACCTGGGCAACGTGGTCAGCCTGATCGTGGTACTGGCGACCGTGCCGCTGTTCGCCTCGATCCTGCGGATTCCGTTCGCCATCGTCGCACCGATCATCGTCATGGTCTGCGCCATCGGCGCCTACTCGGTGCACAACGCCATGCTCGACGTGGTCCTGATGCTGCTGTTCGGCGCGCTCGGCTACCTGTTCAAGAAACTCGGCTACCCCATCGCCCCGCTGGTGCTCGCCGCGGTGCTCGGCGACAAGGCCGAGGACGCGTTCCGCCAGTCGATGCTGTTCTCCGACGGGCAACTCTCGGTGTTCTGGTCCAACCCGCTGGTGGCCGGCCTGACCGGCGCGGCGCTGGCGATGCTGCTCTGGCCGTTGCTGGCGCGGTGCGCCGGGGCGCTGTTCCGGCGTGGCCGGCGGAGTCTCCGGCATGCCGCCTGAGCCTGCGTCTGGCGGCGGGGTGGATTTCTTGTCACCCTGGGTCTCCCCGCCGCCAGCGAGATACGCCATGTCCCGGATTCCCGACGCCAGCATCATCCACAGCCGCCTGCGCCTGCGCCAGTTGCGCCTGATGCTGGCCCTGGAGGAACTCGGCTCGCTGCGCCGCGCCGCCGACGAGATCGGCATGACCCAGCCGGCGGCGACCAAGATGCTCCACGAGGCCGAAGACCTGCTCGGCGTCGAGTTGTTCGAGCGTTTGCCGCGCGGCATGCGCGCGACGCCTTTCGGCGAGACGCTGATCTATTACTCGCGGATGATCTTCGCCGAGCTGTCCGGGATGCGCGAGGAACTGGTTGCGCTGGAATCCGGCAACCTCGGCCGGGTCACCGTCGGAGCGATCCCGGCGCTGGCCTCGAGCCTGCTGACGCGCACCATCGCCACCCTGAAGCAGAGTCATCCACGGCTGTCGATGAGCATCCAGGTGGACACCAGCGACGTGCTGGTCCAGGCCCTGCAACAGGACCAGCTGGACGTGGTGCTCGGACGCATCCCCAGCGGCGCGCGCACCGACGACCTGGTGTTCGACAGCCTCGGCGAGGAAGAACTCTGCGTGGTGGTCGGCGCGCAGAACCCGTTGTCGCAGGCACGCAAGCTGGACTGGGGCGAGTTGCAGGAGCTGACCTGGGTGTTGCAGCAGCACCCCAGCCCGATGCGCGGGATCGTCAACCAGGCCTTCCACAATGCGCGCATCGACCTGCCGAGCAGTATCGTCGAGACCACCTCGATCATGACCCTGCTCTCCCTGCTGCAACAGACCGACATGATCGGCATCACTCCACGCTCGGTGATCGAGGACTACCCGGGCAAGCACCTGCTGGCGATCCTGCCGATCCAGCTGGAGCCGCGCCTGCCGCCCTACGGCCTGATCACCCGACGCAACCGGGTCCACTCCTCGGCCATGCAGACCTTCATGGCCAGCGTACATGCCGAACAGGCGCGGCACCTGGCGAAGTGAGCGGCACTAGCACAAATGAGCTAATAGCCGCGAGCCGGCTGGACCTCTAACATCCTGCGGCATTTCAACGGAGTGAATGCCATGCCCTCGATCAAGCCCTTCGGTCTCGCCCTGCTCGTCCTCGGTCTCAGCGCCTGCGCCTCCCTCGGTCAGTCGGGGAATCGCGACAACGAGGTCAAGGTCGCCGCGCAGAAGCTCATCGGCCAGCCCGCCGGCAAGGCCTTCGAACTGTTCGGCAAGCCCGACCAGGGCCTCGGCCCTTCGTCCTACGGTAGCGGCGGCTTCTACGCCTGGAACCGCGTGCGGACCCACATGGGGCCGGACAAGGTCTTCATACAGACCGGCACCGAGTACGTCGGCCAGCGCGAGACCTGGGTCGGCGTCGGTGGCCAGGGGGTGGCCGGCATGGCGCCGGTGAGTAGCGAGGCGGTCTATCGCAAGACCGGCTACTACGAGAACGAGACCATCCTCGACTATTTCTGCAGCATCACCCTGTACACCGACAGCCGGGACATCATCACCAACGCCAGCGTGATCGACTGCCGGGACAGCCGCTGACGGGGCCGCCGGGCCCCGGCCTTCCTTCTCGACGACGAACCCCCAACGCGGAAGCCCTGCGGATCATGGCGTTACGCTATCGTTTTTTATTTCCTTGAATCCTTGTTTTCATACCTCTTATTTCGTCTGGAAATAAGATAGATCGATTCATTCTTTTCTCCCGACCCTTGGCCCCTGCCAAACTCCCTTCGCCACGGGATACCCCCGCGCCGACATGGCGGCATTCCCATCCGGAATGTCCGCCCCACATTGCAAGGCCCTGATCGTCGATCGCGGCCGACAAGGAGCTGGAACTTTCATGAAGAAACTCCCCGCCATCACCGCCCTCGCCCTCGCCCTGATCTCCGGCCTGGCCCAGGCCGACCGCCTGGAGGACATCCGCAAGGCCGGCGTATTGCGCGTCGCGTCCTTCGACAGCAACCCGCCGTTCGGCTTCGTCGACGCCAAGAGCAAGCAGATCGAAGGCCTCGACGTCGACTATGCCAAGGCCCTGGCCGACAAGCTGGGCGTCCGGCTGCAAGTGCTGCCGACCAACCCGGCCAACCGCATCCCGCTGCTGACGGCGAACAAGGTCGACCTGGTCCTGGCCAACTTCACCATCACCCCGGAGCGTGCGCAGCAGGTGGACTTCAGCATCCCCTACTTCTCCTCCGGCCAGCAGTTCATCGTCAAGAAAGGCACCCTGACCTCGCCGGAAGTCCTCAACAAGTGGCGGGTCGGCGTGGACAAGGGCACGGTCAACGAAGGCGTGCTGCGCGAGAAGTTCCCCGGCGCCAAGGTCATCGCCTACGACGACACGCCCTTCGCTTTCACCGCCCTGCGCAACGGCCAGGTCCAGGCCATCACCCAGGACGGTCCGAAGCTGATCGGCCTGCTGGCCAACGTGCCCGACCGCGACAAGTACGAAGTGCCACCCTTCACCATTTCCAACGACCTGATCGGCGTCGGTATTCCCAAGGGCGAGAAGGCCCTGACCGAGTTCGTCGACAAGAGCCTGCGCGAGCTGGAGCAGGACGGCCAGGCGCAGAAGATCTACGACACCTGGTTCGGTCCGCAGACCAAGACCCCGCTGGCGCGCCTGTACAAGATCGGCGACAAGAGCTGAGCGGCCCGCTTCGCCCGCACGACCCGCGCGCCTCACTTCGCTGAGGCGCGTTTTTCGTTCTACCCGACGGAATCCCGCACATGTTCGGCGAACTTCTCGCCCCGCAGTACCTGCGCTGGTTGCTCGACGGCTTCCTGCTGACCCTCGGTCTTGCCCTGCTCAGTTGCCTGCTCGCCACCCTGATCGGCGCCCCCCTGGCCATCGCCCGGCTGTCGCGCCGGCGCCTGCTGTCCTGGCCGGCGCGCGCCTACCTGGCGCTGTTCCGCAATACCCCGCTGCTGGTGCAGCTGTTCTTCTGGTACTTCGGCGTTCCCGCGCTGCTGCCGGAGGCGCTGGTGAGCTGGCTGAACACGCCGCACGAGACGCCCTTGCTCGACTGGCCGTCCTTCGAGTTCCTCGCCGGTGCCTGGGGGCTGACCCTCTATACCTCGGCTTTCGTCGCCGAGGAGTTCCGCGCCGGCATCGCCTCGGTACGCCCCGAGCAGCGCGCCGCCGGCCTCGCCCTGGGGCTGACCCAGCGCCAGGTATGGCGCGTGGTGGTGCTGCCGCAGGCCCTGCGCACGGCCCTGCCGCCGCTGCTCGGGCAGTACATGAATGCGCTGAAGAACTCCTCGCTGGCGATGGCCATCGGCCTGGCCGAGCTGTCCTACGCTTCGCGCCAGGTGGAAACCGAGACCTTCAAGACCTTCCAGGCCTTCGGTATCGCCACCCTTCTCTACATCGGCGCCATCGCCCTGATCGAAGCTTTCGGCCAGGCGTTGCAGCAGACCCGCCGCTACCGCCAGGGAGGTGCGTGAGATGGATTTCTCGGTCATCTCGGACAACCTGTCCTACCTGCTGCTCGGCGCCTACCCGGACGGCCCGCTCGGCGGAGCGGCGCTGACCCTGCTGCTGGCGTCGCTCTCCGGACTGGCTTCGGCGGTGCTCGGCCTGGTCCTCGGCGTGGCCCTCGCGGTGCTGCCCGGCAAGCCGCGCCTGCTGCTGGTGGCGCTGCTCGGCTTCTTCCGCGCGATCCCGGTGCTGATGCTGATCTTCTGGACCTACTTCCTGCTGCCGATCGTCTTCCATGTCGACGTACCGGCGCTGGCCACCGTGGTCTGCGCGCTGTCGCTGATCGGCGGCGCCTACCTCGCCCACTCGGTGTACGCCGGCATCCACAGCCTCCCCGCCGGGCAGTGGGCGGCCGCCCGCGCGCTCGGACTGCGGCCGTGGCAGGTATTGCGCCTGGTGATCCTGCCGCAGGCGCTGCCGGTGATGCTGCCATCCTTCCTCAACCAGTGGGTGTCGCTGATCAAGGACACTTCCCTGGCCTACGTGATCGGCGTCGGCGAGCTGTCCTTCGTCGCCACCCAGGTGAGCAACCGGGTGATGGTCCACCCGACGGAGATCTTCCTGTTCGTCGCCCTGCTCTACTTCCTGCTCTGCACCAGCCTCGACCTGGCCGCCGCGTTCCTCGCCCGCCGCCGGCGGGCCTGAGCGGCGGCCGGTGGCTCAGGCGTCGCCGCGCGCCCGCGCGTAGTCGACCAGGTCGCCGAGGTAATGCGGCGAGGCGCGCAGGACGCCATCGTCCCAGCCGTAGAGCACGCCCAGCGCCGACACCTCCATGGCCCACCAGCCCCAGGCGTAGGGGCCGGTCAGGCGGCGGGTCTTCTTCTGCGCCTTGGGGGAAAGCTGGAAGAACTCCCGGTACTGGCTTTGCAGGTAAGGCGCCAGCGCCTGGGCGTCGCTGCCGTCCGCCTCTTCGAAGAACGCCCGCAACTGCCCGAACGGCCTTGGATGGAAGGTTTCCTCGCTGGCGGAAGTCAGGCCGAGGGCGGCCGCGCCGAGATAGTCGAGCAGGCGGTCGGTATCGAACTGCAGGACCTCCTCGACCAGCGCCCGGATGAGCTCCTGGGCGTCGAGCAGCACGCCCATGGCGAGCAGTTGCAGCGCGAACGGATACTGGCCTGTGCGCGGCGCCAGGGCCGGCGCCGTCTCGAAGTCGACCTCGCCCTGCTCGCGCAGGCTGTCGCGGGCGGCGCCGAGCAGCCGGCTGTAGTCCAGCCACAGCGCGGCGGTCTCCAGGTAGATGGAGCGCAGTTCGGCGCCGGCCAGGCCCCGGTCGATGGCCTTGAGCAGCAGCGTACTGGCGTTTTCCGCGGCCTGGCCCCAGGCCCAGGCGTTTTCCAGGGCTGCGTGCCCTTGCGCGGCGAACGGCTGGCGATAGCCGTGGCTCCGGGAAAACCTGTCGAGCGCGGCGATCAGTTCGCGCCAGTCGGCTTTCCAGTCGGCGAGGTCGATGTTCCTTCGCGGCGCCCGGTCGGTGCGAGCCAGGTTGCGCCATAGCGGCAGGGCTTCGGCGAGTCGGTTGTCCAGGGTGAGGGGGAATGCGTGCATGGCGGCCTGTGGTGATCGCGGCCGTTTCCGGCCGTTCCGTGCGATCCGGAGTGCGGCCGTCCAGGCCGCATCCGGTATGGACGGCCGATGCTAGCGCAGCGTGGTGCCCCGCGGAAGGTCCGTTCTAGCGGCCCGCCGGCTGGTTCCGGTAGTAGTCGAGGAAGGCCTCCAGCGGCAGTGCCTTGCCGAAATGCCAGCCCTGGCCGAGGGCCTCGGGCGAGCGGCGCAGCACGTGGTCGGCCTGGGCCTGTGTCTCGATCCCTTCGACGACCACGCCGATCTCCAGGTGCTCGGCCATCGAGCAGAGCTTGTCGAAGATCAGTTCGACGGCGCTGCTGTCGCCGATGGACTGAGTGAAGACCTTGTCGATCTTGATCGCGTCTACCGGCAGGTTGGCCAGGTAGACCAGGTTCGAATGACCGGTGCCGAAATCGTCCACGTAGATCTTCAGGCCGAGTTCGCGCAGGCGGTTCATCCCGGCCAGCAGGCAGCCCTGGGCCTCGGTGGTGCGCTCGGTCAGTTCCAGCGCGACCTGTTCCGGGCGCACGCTTTCCCTGGCCATCTGGCGCATGGCGAAATCGATGAAACCGGGGTCGGCGATGTCCTTGCCGGTGACGTTGACGCTGACGTAGAAGCTCCGCTGTTCCCTCAGCAACGGCCCGAGCTGCTTCAGGGCGCGGCGGAAGACGAAACGGGTCAGCAGTTCGATGTCGCCGCTCTCCTCCAGGGCGCCGATGAAGACATCCGGGGAAACCCGTCCCAGGCTGCTATCGGTCCAGCGCGCCAGGGCCTCGACCCCGGCGCAGCGGCCGCTGGCCAGGTGCACGATGGGCTGGTAGTGCACCTCCAGGGCCTCGCGCTTCAACGCGCGCAGCAGCCTGGCCGGCAGTTTTTCGTCGTTGAGGAAGCCGAACAGGTAGCTGAGCAGCAGCATGACGCCGAACAACAGCCCGCCGCCGATCGCCGCGGCCATGGCCGCGCGTCCGGGCTCGGTGCCAAGCAGGCCGCGTTCGCGGAGAAGGGAGACCACGCAGATGTCCTGCGTCGGGTCGCACAGGCTTATCTGCCGGGCGCCGATGAAGCGCGGCCAGCCGGGCCGGCCGAGCGCCTCGAGGGGCTGGTCGTCGTCCCAGGCGAAACGGTGGTAGATGTAGTCGCCGCCACTGCTGACCGCCGCCGCCGAGATGCCCGGGTCCGGGTGGTCGACATCGAAATAGGCGTGCGGGGCAATGAATACGACGGCGTTGCCGCGACTGACCAGCCCGGTGGGCAGCGCCTGCATGCCCTCTGTCCAGAAGCGGGTGCCGGCGGCATCTACCCGGTCGGGCGCGGACAATCCCCAGGGCGCGCGCAGCCGGCCCCGGACGCCCGTGCACATGACCCGGTCGCCGCTGATCCTGCCAACGTCGCTCATGAAGCGCGACTCGAGCACGATGGAACGCAGCATTTCCAGGTCCCGGTCGCTGCAGGCCGGCGCGCTGCCGGCGTTCATCTCGCGGAGCATCTGGTCCGCCGCGGAGGAAATCTCCAGTGCCCGCTCCAGCGCCCTCTCGGTGTACGAGCGCAGGTGCGCGCCGTCGTGCTGGCGATCCAGTTCGTTGATGACGAAGACCCCACAGACACCGCCCACCAGGGTGGTGGTGAGCAGTATCGGCAGGATGCGTCGCCAGTTGATCCGGCCTTCTGCAGCCGTTCCACGCTCGGACATACCTTCTTCCGCCTAATGAATCCATGGAAAGCACGCCAGATTGCCGAACAGCTTCACGGGCCCTGCCGGGCCGTGCGCAGAACCTTTTCAGATTTGTCCCGATCGTGACAACGCTACCTTCGCCAGCGCCGTCCAGTCCGATTCCCCGTCGCCATGGGCGATGGCTTCGAGCAACACGTCGTGCAACAGGCTGGCCAGCGGCAGCGGCACGTTGTGGCGCTTGCCGGCGGACAGCGCCAGGTCGACATCCTTCAACCCGAGGACCAGGCGGAACCTGGCCGGGGTGAAACGCTGCTCGACGATCTGCGGGCCGTAGTTGCGATAGACAGGCGCATCGAAAAGCGTCGAGGACATGAGCTCCATGAACCGGCCGGGCTCGACGCCCAGGCGCTTCACCAGGGCGACGCTTTCGCCCATGCTTTCGATGGCGCTGGCGATCATGAAGTTACCAGAGATCTTCACCGCCATTGCCCCGCGCGGGTCTTTTCCGAAAAACCATGTCTTCTGTCCCATAATTTCCAGCAGCGCCTTGACTTGCTCGATGGCTTCCTCCGGACCGCCGACGACGATGTTCAGCTTGCCGGCCTCGGCCACGTCGGTGCGGCCGAACACCGGCGCGGCGACGAACGCGAGGCCCTGGCGCTGGTGCGCCTGGTCGAGCGCCTCGACGCAATCGAGCGACAGGGTCGACATGCTCAGGTGGATGAGACCCGGCCTCGCCCGTTCGAGCGCGCCGCTGTCGAGCAGCACGCCGCGAATCGCCTGGTCGTCCGCCAGCATGCTGATGACCACGTCGAGGCCGAACAGCTCGCCGACCTCCTCCGCCCTGGCAGCGCCCAGCGCCACCAGGGGCTCGCAGGCCGCCGCGGAACGGTTCCACACCGTCACTTCGAGTCCCGCCTGCACCAGGCGGGTGGCCATGGCGGCGCCCATGCCGCCCAGGCCCAGAAATCCGACTTTCATCCGTTTCACTCCTCATGGGGTCTTGTAGGTTCCGGATCTACCGGAGACAGGCTGGCCGCTGGCAGTTCCTCGAGGAGGAACACCTGGCGGTCCGCCAGGAGATCGGCGACGGCATCGGCCATCGCCCTGTAGTGCGGCATCCGTCGGTGCCGCTCGATGGCGTCGCGGTCGGCCCAGCGCTCGACGAAGACGAAGCGCCCGGCCTCGTCGAGGCTCCGGTGCAGGACATAGGACAGGCAGCCGTCCTCGGCCCGCGACGGCTGCACGCAGGCCAGCAGCAGCCGCTCGACCTCCGCCGCCCTGCCCTCGCGCGCCTGCAACAGCGCTACCACACGGACCGCCTGGTTCATGCGTCGGCTCCGACGCGCACCACCAGCTTGCCGAAATTGCGTCCCTGGAGCAGGCCGAAGAAGGCCTCGGGGGCATTCTCCAGGCCGTCGACCCGCTCTTCGCGGTACTGGATGAGGCCGTCGGCGAACCACTTCGACATGTCGCGCTGGAATTCATCGTAGCGATGGCCGTAGTCGTCGAAGATGATGAAGCCCTGCACCTTGATGCGCTTGCGCAGGATCGTGCCCATCAGCGCCGGCAAGCGGTCCGGCCCGGGTGGCAGCTCGGTGTCGTTGTAGTGGGCGACGATGCCGCAGACCGGGATCCGGGCCTTGGCGTTGAGCAGCGGGAAGACGGCGTCGAAGACCTTGCCGCCGACGTTCTCGTAATAGATGTCGATGCCGTCCGGGCAGGCCTCGGCCAGTCGTTCGGCGAAGTCCGCGGCATGGTGGTCGAGGCAGGCATCGAAGCCGAGCACCTGCACGGCGTGGCGGCATTTTTCCGCACCGCCGGCGACGCCGACCACCCGGCAGCCCTTGAGCTTGCCGATCTGTCCGACGGTGGCGCCGACCGGCCCGGTGGCGGCGGCCACCACCAGGGTCTCGCCGGCCTGGGGCTTGCCGATGTCGAGCAGGCCCATGTAGGCGGTGAAGCCGGGCATGCCGAGCAGGCCCAGGGCGTAGGACGGATGCTCCGGCGACTCGCCCAGGCGCGCCAGGCCGCTGCCGTCGGATAGCGCGTAGTCCTGCCAGCCGTTGGCCGAGAGTACCCAGTCGCCGACCTTGAACCCGGGATGGTTCGAGGCTTCCACCCGGCTGACCGTGCCGCCGACCATGACCGCGCCGAGTTCCACCGGCGGCGCGTAGGACGGCGCGTCGCTCATCCGTCCGCGCATGTAGGGATCGAGCGACAGGTAGACGGTGCGCAGCAGCACCTGGCCCGCGCCGGGCTCAGGAAGCGGAACCTGCTCGATGCGGAAGTTATCCCGGGTCGGGGCGCCGTGGGGGCGCGAGGCGAGGACGATGCGGCGGTTGACCTGCGTGGATTGGGACATTTCCAGACTCCTCTGTCTGACGAATGTGGCGAACGGCTCATACCGTGCGCCGGGCAAATTAGACCAGTCAACTACTGACGGGTCGAAAAAATACCCGCCTCTCGCGGGGCGGGTATTTCCTGGCGGTACCTCAGATTTCCAACAGGCTCCGGGTGGTCTGCATGGCTGTCTCCAGCGGTCCCGGGCCGCGGTGCAGCTTGCTCAGCAGGCTCGCGCCGAGCCACAACTGGTACAGCGCGCTGGCCATGTGCCGGGCATCGCAGGGCGCGAGGGAGCCGTCGTCGCGGCCCTGCCCGAGGCAGCCGACCAGGCGTTCGATGATCCCGTCGGAGCCGTCGCGCAGGGTGATGCGCATGCTTTCCGAAAGGTCCGCGACCTCGGCGCTGAGCTTGACCACCAGGCAGCGCTGCTCGTCGCAGGGCGGGCAGGCGTTGTCCAGCCACTTCTGCCAGTAGCTCATCAGTCGTTCGCGGGCATTCAGCCCTGGCGCGGAGAAGCGTTGGTCCATGTCCGCCAGGTAGACGCGGAAGTAGTCCTCCAGCAGGGCCTGGCCGAACTGTTCCTTGGATTTGAAGTAATGGTAGAACGAGCCCTTGGGAACGCCCGCGCTCTGCAGGATTTCGTTGAGGCCGACTCCGGAGAAGCCTTTGACCGCCATGATCCGGTATCCGGTATCGAGCAGATGCTGGCGGGTGTCGTCGTAGCTGGTTTTCATGGGGCGCACGGTAGCTTGAATTAGACCAGTCGTCTAGAAATAATTCGAAGCCATGAGTATAGCGCCGACGGCAACTGCGCCGCTGTCGGGAACCGTGCGGAACGGACGCCGGTCCGGCGCCCGCCCCGCTCCGCGGATTTACCCCTCGCGGACCTAGCAGGCCGCGACCGCCACGGCGGCAGGCTCCGGCTGGAAGCGCGCGGCGAGGAACGGCGCGATGTCCAGCGGCAGCGTCTCTTCGTGGACCAGCCGGTCGAGCAGCACCCCGGTGATCGCCGACGTGAGGATGCCGGTGCGGAAATGCCCGCAGGCATTCAGGTAGCCCTCCACTTCAGCCACCGGACCGAGAATCGGCAGTTCGTCCGGCGAGCCCGGGCGCAGGCCGGCCCAGGTGCGCTTGAGGTTGACCTGTTGCAGCTCCGGCACGCAACGCACCGCGCCCTGCACCAGGCCGGCGATTTCCGGGAAGGTGTTGCTAACGTCGAAGCCCTTGTCCTCGGTGGTGCTGCCGATCAGGATCTCGCCATTGTCCTTCTGCGCCATGTAGCAGTCGCTGGTGGTCAGGCAACCGTTCAGCAGTCGTGGCATGCGCTCGGTGAGGACGATCTGGCCCTTCACCGGCTTCACCGGGATGCGCCGGCCGGTGGCCATTTCGCTGAGTTCCGCGGCCCAGGCGCCGGCGGCGTTGATCAGGGTCCGGCAATGCAGCACCCCGGCATTGTCCGTGCGCACCCCGCTGATCCGCCGGCCCTGGCGCAGCACGCCAGTGACGTTGGTTCCCGGCAACAGCTCGACGCCGTTCTGGCGCGCCGCCTCCAGGTAGGCGTCGGCCAGGCGGAACGGGCTGACCTGGTGGTCGCAGAGGAATTCCAGCGCGCCGTGGGCCGCGTGGCTGACCGCCGGCTCGGCACGACGCAGTTCCTCGCGGTCCAGCCAGCGCACCTGCTCGGCCAGATGCGGGATCTGCGCCACGATGTGCTCGGCGTACTGGCGATCCTCGTCGTCCTGGATCACGTATTTCAGCCCGGTGCGCTCGAACTTGAAGTCCATCCCGTGGCGTTCGATCAGTTCTCGGTGCAGTTCCGGGTACAGCGCGTTGGATTGCAGGGCGAGGTCGAAGAACGCCGGCGGCAGGATGTGCGGCGTGCTCGCGTCCACCGCCACCGCCGCGCCCTGGGCCTCGCGCCGGTTGCGGGAGGACATCATGCGGAAGAAGATCACCCCGCAGCCCAGTCCCACCGATTCGCCGATGGCCCAGAGGCCGCCGGCCGAGGCGCGGGTGGCGTTGCCCGGTCGCTTGTCGTCGACCACGGCGATGCGCAGGTTGCCGCGCCTGGACAGTTGGTAGGCGCAGGACGCGCCGATCACGCCGCCGCCGGCAATCACGATGTCATAGGTTCTGTTCATGTTCAGGCTTCCGTACCGAGGTTCTGGAATGCGGAAAACGGGATCGGATCGATCGGGAAACGCGGCCGCAGCCAGCCGACGTCGTGGCGTCCGGTGGCGCGGCGCAGGCGATCGCTGCAGTAGCCGATGCACATCCGCCCCTGGCAGTCGCCCATGCCGGCGCGGGTGCGCATCTTCAGCCCGGCGATGTCCTGCACGCCCTGTTCGAGCGCGCGCTCGATGTCGCCACGGGTGACCTGTTCGCAGCGGCAGATCACCGTATCGGCCCGCGCCAGTTCGACCTGGCGGGCGCCGCGCTGGGTGTAGCGCTCGACTCCGGCGCGGAAGCGCTTGATCGCCTCCAGGCGGGCGAGATGGGATTCTCGGCGTTCGATGGCCTCGGCGGGCGCGATGGCCTCGCGTTGCAGGAGGATCGACAAGGCCGCGATGCGCCCGCCGATCATCGCCGCCTCGCCGCCGCGGATACCCGCCATGTCGCCGGCCAGGTGGATGTGCGGTTGGCTGCTCTGCTGCCAGACGTTGCATTCCGCGCGCAGGTATCCGTCGTCGCTGAAGCCGTGCTCCAGACCCAACTGCTGGCTGAGCTGGGTGCGCGGGATGAAGCCATAGCCGACCGCCAGGGTGCTGGCCTTCACCGGTCGCGCGTTTTCCAGGTCGGGCCGCCACTCTTCGTCGTAGGGCGCTACCGTCACTTCCGTCAGTTCCCCCTCGCCGCTGGCCTCCACCACGCCCCAGCCATAGTGCAGCGGAATGCCGTTGAGCTTGAGATAGCCGAGCATGCTCAGGCCGTCGAGGAACAGTTGCGGCTTGTTCAGCAGCGCCAGGCTTTCCCTGGCCATGCGGCCGAACGCGCAGGCCTCGTAGACCCCGGCGACACGTACCCCGGCCGCATGCAGCTGGCAGGCCACCAGTGGCAGCAGCGGGCCGCTGCCGGCGATCAGGGTATCGCCCAGGGGCTTCACCACGCCGCTCTTGATCTGCAATTGCAGGCCGCCGAGGAGCATCACCCCGGGCAGGGTCCAGCCGGGGAACGGCACGCTGCGCTCATGGCAGCCGGTGGCCAGGAGCAGGTGCGAATACTCCACCTCGTGCAGCCGTTCCGCCTCGTCGAGGACCATCAGGCGCTGGCTGTCGCCACCGACCACGCGGCTGTTCAGGCGCAGGTCGATGTGCCCGGCGCAGGCGGAGAAATCGCGCCGCAGTTTTTCCAGCATCCGGGTGTAGCGCGCGCCGAGGTAGGCCGGATCGACGCCGGCCCGCAAGGGGCCGCGATAGACCACCCCGCCGGGACGCGAGGCCTCGTCGAAGAGGACGCAGGGGACCCCGCGCCTGGCCAGCTCGATGGCTGCGGCCATGCCGGCCGAGCCGCCGCCGACGATCACCGGGCGCAGGTTCATGGCCGTTCCTCCTGGTCGAAGCGGTTGCTTTCGGTTTCCACCCGCATGCCCGGCCGGACGACGGTCTGGCAGGCGCGGCGCTTGGGCCGGCCGTCGATGGCGACCAGGCAGCAGTGGCATACGCCCATGCCGCAGAAGGCGCCGCTGGCCTGGCCATGGTCGTTGCGCGCGAGCCGGCGCAGGCCCACGGCATTGAGCACGTTGAGCACGGTCTCACCGGCAGCCGCCGCGACGGGCTGGCCATTGAGGTGGATGGTCATGTCTGCCCGCGAGAGGGGCTGGATATCGTGTTGACGTTCAAGAAGGTGCATTGCCCTTTCATCCGTGAGAGAGAGTCGGGAGCCGGCGACACTAGGAGTCGGGCCGGGCGCGGACATTGATCCATGACAGGTGGGTATCTTCCCCTGCCAATTCTGGTAGGTGGGGTGCAGGCGTTCGCGCGGAAAAGTCGAACCCGCGCCTACCCCAGGGTGCCAAGCAGCAAAGCCGGCTCACCCGTGGAGGCCCCATGCTGCAATCCTTCCAGCCGCCCTGGTGGAAACGCGCGGTGATCTACCAGGTCTACCCGCGTTCGTTCACCGACAGCGACGGTGACCTGCCCGGCCTGGTCGCGCGCCTGGACCACCTGCGCCGCCTTGGCGGCGACGCCCTCTGGCCGTCACCGGTGTATCGCTCGCCCGACCCCGGCGCTGCCGCCGCAGATCGCCACCACCCGTCGTTCCGTCATGTCCGACTCAGTGCGCGCGGGCCACGCCGCGCAAGAGGTTGGCGCTGAGCTTGTCGGTGTTGCAGGTCGCGATGTTGGCCAGCGAGACGATGCCTACCAGGCGCTTGTTGCGATCCATTACCGGCAAGCGGCGCTTCTCCAGTTGCGCCATGTTCTTCGCCACATGGTCCACTTCCTCGTCCTCGAAGCAGTAGCGCAGTTCCCCGCTCATCACCTCGCGCACCGGGCGGTCGGCTCCGAGTCCATCGGCGAGGCCGCGCACCGCCAGGTCGCGGTCGGTGACCACGCCGGTCAGGCGCTCGCCCTCGTTGACCAGCAAGGCGCCGATATCGGCTTGGCGCATCAGCAGCGCCGCCTCGCCGAGGGTGGTCTGGGGGGTGACGGTACGTACTTCGCGACTCATGATTTCCCGGACTTTCATCGTTCTGTCTCCTTCTTCCGGCGCGCCGTTTTCGGCGCGGCTCTCCCTGCTTGTGAATCGCCCGCATACGGGGAGTTCGAAGTTTCTTCCCGGCGTCGCAGCCATCTACCTAGCGCTCGCGCGGGCAGCGTGCGGAAAACAAAAAATTTGCCCGCGTTTTCTGATATCTCGCCGCTGCCCGGATTCTTATTCTCGACTCCTTCTTTGGCATATGCGGGAAAACGAACCATGCGTATCGACGGTCATCGTCAGGTGGTTTCTAACGCAACGGCACAGCCCGGACCGCTACTGCGCCCTGCGGATATGCAGGCACGGGCTCTACAGGACCTGTTCGATGCGCAGGGGGTGGGGGTTCCCGTCGAACATGCCTTGCGCATGCAGGCGGTGGCCAGGCAGACGAATACCGTCTTTGGCATTCGCCCGGTTGAAAGAATCGTCACCACGCTGATCGAAGAGGGTTTCCCGACCAAGGGCTTCTCGGTGAAGGGGAAAAGCTCGAACTGGGGTCCGCAGGCGGGGTTCATCTGTGTCGACCAGCATCTCAGCAAGCGGGAAGACCGCGACACGGCGGAAATACGCAAGCTGAACCTGGCTGTGGCGAAGGGAATGGATGGCGGAGCCTATACCCAGACCGACCTGCGGATCTCTCGGCAACGCCTTGCGGAGCTGGTGCGGAATTTCGGCCTGGTGGCAGACGGTGTCGGGCCGGTTCGCCTCCTGACCGCGCAGGGCCCCAGCGGCAAACGCTATGAGTTCGAAGCCCGCCAGGAGCCGGACGGTCTCTACAGGATCAGCCGCCTGGGGCGGTCGGAAGCGGTGCAGGTACTGGCCAGCCCGGCTTGCGGGCTGGCGATGACTGCCGATTATGACCTCTTCCTGGTAGCGCCCTCGATCGAGGCGCATGGCAGTGGTGGTCTCGATGCAAGAAGGAATACCGCGGTCAGATACACCCCCCTCGGTGCAAAGGATCCCCTGAGCGAGGACGGATTCTATGGCAGGGAGGATATGGCCAGGGGAAACATCACTCCGCGCACGCGGCAACTGGTGGACGCCCTCAATGACTGCCTGGGCCGGGGGGAGCACAGGGAGATGTTTCACCACAGCGACGATGCGGGCAACCCAGGCTCCCATATGGGTGACAACTTCCCGGCCACCTTCTACCTTCCCCGGGCCATGGAGCATCGGCTCGGAGAAGAGTCCGTTCGCTTCGACGAGGTCTGCGTGGTGGCGGATCGGAAGAGCTTTTCCTTGCTGGTCGAGTGCATCAAGGGCAACGGCTATCACTTCACCGCCCATCCCGACTGGAACGTGCCGCTGCGGCCCAGCTTCCAGGAGGCGCTCGACTTTTTCCAACGTAAGGTCTGATGCGCGAAGGTCGTTGGCAAAGCCCGCTTTCCCCGGCGGCATGGGCATCCTGCCGCCTGTCCAAGGCCTTCCGCTTGCCGGAATATGCTGGGCGACGCGGGAAACTAAGAATGGATACTCCACTGGCAGGCGGCAGCGGGTATAGGCGAATCGTCCACCGTATGGATCAGTCCGCAAGCCAGGGCGTCTTCCGGACCGAGGATACGCGGATAGGCCATCAGGTAGCTCGGGATGTCCAGGCGTTCCGGCGCATCACGGGTGTTCTCGGCGACGATCCGGGCGTAAAGCTCCAGGTCGTAGTCGAGGCTCATCGCATATTCCGCCATCCGTGCATGGTCCACCGCGCCATGCAGGGTCCAGTGGAAAGGATGGAACAGGAACTTGCTGTGGGCACTGGCGCTGCGTCGCTCGCCGGCGAGGAACAGGATGTTGCCCATCGACTCGACGGTACCCAGGTTGTGGGTATGTATCGGCACCGGCAGCGCGCGCAGGAAGTTGTACAGGGTGAAGCCGTAGCTGCATTCCCCGCCCATGGTGGCGATGTTGATCCGCAACTCCTCGGCCTCCTGTTGCAGGACCTTGGCGCAAGTGTTGATCAGATTGCCGCAGGTGGACGAATTGATCGGCCCGGTGAAATGGATGATGTGCTGCTTGGACATGCTCGCCTCTCTTTCCGTATCGGTTCCTCGACGGTCTGCACGGGTTTCCCTACAGAGGATTGTCGCGCCTGCGCCGCGAGCCATCGGCGCGACGAATGGCAGTGCCGGCCAGGAACCAGGCACGATGAGCACGCGGCTGCCTTACGCAGGGAGGCTTCAGGCGTCGCGCTGTCGTTCCTCGCAGGCGCATTCGCGGGCTTCTTCGCTGGCTACGCCTTGCGGCGTATCTCCATCCCGCTCACCCATCCGCTGGTAGCGCTCACGCAGTTCGCGCAAGGTGTCGGCGTCCAGGTCGTCGAGTCCGAGCAGCGCGTTGTGGGCGCGCCGGGTGCTGCGCAGCAGTTCGTCGATCTTGATGTGCAGCGCATCGGTATCGCGGTTCTGAGTGTTCTGGATGAGGAAGACCATGAGGAAGGTAACGATGGTGGTCGAGGTATTGATCACCAGTTGCCAGGTATCGTTGAAGTCGAAGAACGGCCCGCTGATCGCCCATGCCAGGATCAATCCGAGGGCGATGACGAAGGTCGGCGGCCGGCCGCTCCAGCTGGACAGGCGTTGGGCGAATCGGGAAAAGCTCATGGTGGCGAACCCCCTGTGACGTTCTCCCTACTCCTGACCACGGATTGGCATCGGTGCTCCAGCGGCCGGACGGAATGACCGGCCGCCTTCGTTGGCGCGCTTGCCGGCCGGACCGGCCAAGGCCGGCTGGAGATTCTCCTCCAGCAGTTCTTCCACCAGCCGGCGCAGCGCCACATGCCGTTCCTGGCCCGCTGCGCGCAGTGTCTGGTAGCGCTGCAACTGGCGACTGGCGGAGGTCTCTCCGAGCAATCCACGGGCATGCTCGTAGGCCCATTCGTTGCCCTGGCGGGCCTGCGGCCGGCACTGTCGCCAGGCCATTTCCAGCCAGTCCCCGGCACCTACGCAGCGGCCATCGACGAGATAGCGGCCGGCGCAGCCGTAACGCAGCGCCTGCCAGTAGTTTTCCTCCAGGCAGGCGTCGCGCGCGACCGGCAACGCATGCAGGCCCGCGCCCAGCGCTTCGCCCACCAGCGCCCTGAACAGCCCGGCCAGGCTCAGCGCGTCGGCCAGGCGCGGGCAGGCGTCGCAGATACGCAGCTCCAGGGTCGGCACATGGGATGACGGCCGGATCATCCACCAGACCTGGCCATCCTCGCGGATGCAGCCGGTCTCGCGCAGCAGCGCCAGGTGGCGGCGATAGGCGTCCTCGTCGGGCAAGGCAGGAGGAATGTTCATCCTCGGCCACTCTCCGCAGAGTGCCCGTCGATAGCTCGCCAGGCCGCTGCGCCGGCCGCCGCGGAACGGCGAGGATGCGCTCAACGCCAGCAGCAGCGGCAGCCACGGCAACACGCGCTGGAGCACAGCCATGCGGTCGTGGCTCGGCGGTATCTCCACATGCACGTGCAGGCCGCAGACCAGGCTGCGCCGGGCCACCCGCCCCTGGTCCTCGAACAGGCGGGCGAAGTGCGCCGCCGGGTTGCTTCGCGCCCGCCGCCAGTCGGCGAAGGGGTGGGTGCCGACGCAGAGCGAGCGCAGGCCGAATTCCATGGCCAGATGCGCCAGGCGTTGCCGGGCCTGACCGTGGAAGCGCGCGGCCTCGGCCAGGGTGGAGAACACCGGGCTGGCCACCTCGACCTGGCATTCGAACATCTCCTCGGCGAAATGCTCGCCGAGCGTGTCGCGGCAGGCCGCGACGAATCCGGCGGGTGCGGAGCGGACGATGTCCAGGTCGGAGGCATCGAGCAGGAAGAATTCTTCCTCGATGCCGAAGCGAAGGCCGCTGGCGGCCAGGTCGTGGGTCATCGGCGCAGCTCCCGGGGTTTGTCTCGGGAAGACGCCGGAGTGTCGCCGAGGTTCGTTTTTTCCGCCGTGAGGTTCCCCGGCGCGCCGCCGATCCTGCCAGTGAAACCTTTTTCCCCTGGTGTCACTCGCACCCATATGTGTGGTCGCCCCGGCCGCCCCCGCAAACCCACGACAAGGAACGCGACATGAGCCTGTCTTCGCCCCTCCCTGCCTCCAGTGCAAGCCCTTCGCCCAGGGTCCGCGACCTGTACCACGCCCTGCTCGACGAGCCCCGCGAGCACCTCGAAGCCGCCGGCGAGTTCCTCGACCAGCAATTGAGCCTGGCCGCCACCCATGACGACGACCTGCCGGAGGACCCCGCCGATTGGCCGGCCTGGCTCGATGCCGGGGCCCGGCGCACCGCCGAGGCGCATGCCGAATACCTCCGGGCACGTCGGCGCGGCGAAGGGCGACGCTACTTCCAGGTTCCCTCCCAGGCGATGCACTTCATTCGCAGCGTGGCCCCGACCAAGCTGGTCGACGGCGCCTGGCTCTATGGGCTGTTGCCGCATCATGGCGAGGAACGCCTGCGGCCGCTGCTGGAGACCTTCCTCGAAGAACTCGGCGACGGCGTCCCGGCACGCAACCACGTCCTGCTCTACCGGCGCCTGCTGGCCAGCATCGGCAGCGAGGAAGTCGAAGGCCTCAGCGACCTCCACTACCTGCAGGGCACCCAGCAACTCGCCCTCGGCCACCTCGCCGCGGACTACCTGCCCGAAGTGATCGGCTACAACCTCGGCTACGAGCAACCGCCGCTGCACCTGTTGATCACCACTCAGGAGCTGCGCGAGCTGGGCTTCGACCCCTACTACTTCCAGTTGCACGTGACCATCGACAACGCCGCCAGCGGGCATGCGCGCAAGGCCCTGCGCGCGCTCTACGACAACCTGCCGCAGCTTGGCGGGCGCGCGGCCTTCCTCGAACGGGTGAGGAACGGCTACCGCCTGAACGAGGTCGGCCTGAGCACTACGCAGGTAATCGGCGGCTTCGATCTCGAGGAAGAATTGCTGGCCATGTTCGAGCGCAAGCGCCCCTACGCCGCCGGGATGCATTCGGATCGTTGCCGGATCGGCGGGCGCACGGTGAACCAGTGGCTGGCGGTGCCCGGGCGGTTCCCGGCGTTTCTCGCCTGCCTGGAGGAAGAGGGCTGGATCCGGCGCCATGCCGATCCGCGCGGCAGCCGCTTCTGGAACCTGATCGAGGGCGACCGGGCGGCAATGTTCGGAGTCTTCACTCCCTACGAGCAGCAGTTGCTGTACGACTGGATCGCTGGCGACTGGCAAGCACCCGCTCCGGCGGACAGGGACCCGCTTGCGCCGCTGGCGGAGCCGGCGACGGCGGGCGGAGACGTGGACGCCGAGCAGGTCGCGCTGCGGCGCGAGCTGCTGCGGCTATCCCCCGAGCAGGGCGTCGCACGCCTTCTCGAACTGATGGCCCCGCACCTCCACCACGGGCCCGCCGGTCTCCTTGCCACGCGGATGTTCAGCCAGCGCTGGAGGGCCGCCCATGCCCAGCCTGCATGATCCGCGCCTGGACGTCCTGGTCAGCCTCGGCAACTGGTTGCGAGGCCAGGACTACCGTTTCGTCACCGTCACCCCGGCTACCCATGAGCGCGTCAACGCCCGCCCGGAAAACCGCATGGCCCGGGACCTGGCCGGCATCTTCGGCTGGAGCCGGGCATTCGCCGGGGAAAGCCTGCCGGCCGACTGGCTGACCCTTCTTGCCGGCGCCGACCTGATCCGCCGCGAGGCGGACGGCTGGCGCAGCCAGGTGCGCGTCTCCAGCCTCGGCGAGCAACTGTTCGTCCATTCGGCCTTCCCTACCCTGGCCGCCGACGCGGTGTTCTTCGGCCCCGACACCTACCGCTTCGACCGGCTGATCCGCAGCCACCTGGCATCGTCCGATCCGGCACGCATCCGCCGTGCGGCGGATATCGGCTGCGGCGCCGGCCCCGGCGCGATCCGCATCGCCATGGCCTGCCCGGACGCCGAAGTACACGGGCTGGATATCAATCCGGCGGCGCTCGACCTGGCGCGGGTCAACGCGGCGCTGGCGGGGGTCGGTAACCTGACCCTGGCGCGTAGCGACCTGCTGAGCCAGGCGCCCGGTCGCTTCGACCTGATCGTGGCCAACCCGCCCTATCTCCTGGATGCCTCGGAGCGCGCCTACCGGCATGGTGGCGGGATGCTCGGCGCCGGGCTCTCGCTGGCAATCGTCGATGCCGCCCTCGAGCGCCTGGAAGCCGGCGGCAGCCTGCTGTTGTATACCGGGGTGGCGATGGTCGAAGGCGGCGATCCGTTCCTCGCCCGCATCCGCGAACGCCTGGCGTCTCGGGAGTGGGACTGGGACTACCAGGAACTGGACCCGGACGTGTTCGCCGAAGAGTTGGACAGCCCCGCCTACCGCGAAGCCGAGCGGATCGCCGTGGTCGGCCTGCGGGTCACTCGTCCCGCCTGAGGCGCTCCAGGCCTTCCACCAGATCCTCGTTCAGGCGCTGCCAGCGCTCGGCCACCTCGGCCTCGGCCGGAATCACCGCGAGGACCTCGTCATCCACCCACTCCCAGGGCAGGCACAGGCGTTCCGCCTCGGCCCGGCTGGCGGCGCGCACGGTGCGGGCGAAACGCCGCCAGCCGCGCATGTGCTGGATTTCGTAGGTGGTCATGGCTCCTCCGGAAGACAGGGACGTTTGTCTTTCGGCGCTCCCCGCGTCTTCCGGTTCAAGGCCCTGGATGGGCGGTCGCGGACCGCCCGGCACGCCACCTGAACCCCCTCGCGCCGGGCCGGTCCAGACTCCTGAACGCCACAGAAAAGAGGTGCCCGTCATGACCCGCGAAATGGCTCGGCTACTGATCAGTCCCTCCAATGCCTGGCCTCGTCTGCGCCAGGACTACGACCATCACCCTTTCGCCTTCCTCGTTCCGCTGTTGCTATTGCCGCTGCTGCCGGCGGCCTGCCTGTTCATCGGCACTACCCAGGTCGGCTGGTCGCTGCCGGGCAACGACAGCGTGCAACACCTCTCCAGCGGCAGCGCCCTGCTGCTGGCGACGATGTGTTACCTGGGCTTCGTCGCCGGCGTGGTGATCATGGGCTTCTTCGTACGCTGGGTGCTGTTCCGCACGCCGTCGCGCCCCAGCGTACCGGGCAGCCTGACCTTCACCACAGCGATCGCCGTGCCCTTGATGCTCGCCGGGATCGTCGCCCTGGTGCCTTGGCGGATCCTCCTGCTGCTGGCCGCGGCGGCTGCCTGCGCCTACTCGGTACGCCTGCTGTTCACCGGCCTGCCGCTGTTCATGCGCATGCAGGAGCGGCAGACATTGTTCTACGCCTTCTGCATCCTCGGCGTCGGCTTCCTGACCCTGCTGACCACCGCCTTCATCTTCATCGAGCTCTGGGGGCAAAGCCTGGCCGGCAGCGGCGAGTACCTGCGCTGAGGCTCAGCCGGCCTTCAGCGTGCCGGTCAGGAACAGGTACAACTCTTCCTGGCCGAACGGCTTGGCCAGCTTGGGCAACTGTGCCGCCGCGCCTTCGATCTTTTCCGCGAAGCCGGTGGCCAGGGCCATCTTCAGCGGCCGGCCCTGGGCCATGACCCGCTCCACCAACTGGCTGCCGTTCATCCGTGGCATCGCCTGGTCGGTCAGGAGGATGTCCAGCTCCGGCGTCGCCGTGAGAATCTCCAGGGCCAGGCTGCCGGAGTCGGCCTTGAGTACCGAGCAACCGAGGTCCTCCAGCATCGCCGCGGTGTTGTTCAACACCAGCGGGTCGTCGTCCACCACCAGTACTCGACAGGACAAGCGCACCCGCTCGCTTTCGCTGGGCGCCTGCGGCGTCGCGCCATTGCCCGTACGGGCGCTTTCCGGGGTTCGCGGGACGGCGGGTATCCAGATGTTCGCGGTGGTGCCGACGCCCGGCTGGCTCTCCAGGGTGAGCCGGCCGCCGAGCTGCTCGGCGAGGCCGTCGACGATCGACAGGCCCAGCCCGGTGCCACGCCCCACCCCCTTGGTGGTGTAGAAGGGTTCCACCGCACGGCGCAGGGTTTCCTCGTCCATGCCGCTGCCGGTGTCGCTGATGCTCAGGCAGATATAGTTGCCCGGTGCGAGGCGATGGGGATTGTCCGCCGGCACCCGCTGGTTGCTCGCGGAAAAGACGATGCGCCCGCCGTTGGGCATGGCGTCGCGGGCGTTGGTGGCAAGGTTGATGATGGACAGTTCGAGCTGGTTGGCGTCGGTCAGACCGAGGTCGAGATCCAGGGGAAAGCGCGTCTCGATCGATACGCTCGGTCCCAGGGAATGGATCAGCAGGTCGGTCATCCCGCGCAACAGGTCGGGGATCGCGCAGGGCTGCGGATCGAGACGTTGCTTGCGGGCGAAGGAAAGCATCCGCTGGGTCAGGTTGGCGCCGCGCTGGGCGGCCTCCAGGGCGTTCTGCAAGAGGTCGGCGGTGCGCTGGTCGCCGGGCAGGCGTTTCTTCAGCAGCCCGAGGCTGCCGATGATCACCGTCAGCAGGTTGTTGAAGTCGTGGGCCACGCCGCCGGTGAGGTGCCCCAGGGACTCCATCTTCTGGGCCTGGAACAGCTCCTGGCGGGCCCGTTCCAGTTCGCGTTCGGCTTCGATCCGGTGGGTGATGTCACGGGTTACCTTGGCGAAGCCGATCAGCCGGCCATCGCTGTCGCGGATCGGATCGATCACCACGTTGGCCCAGAAGCGACTGCCGTCCTTGCGCACCCGCCAGCCTTCCTTCTCGAAACGCCCTTCGCGTTCGGCGGCGGCCAGGCCGCGGGCCGGCTCGCCGGCCTCGCGGTCTTCGGGGGTGTAGAAGCAGGAGAAGTGCCGGCCGATCACCTCTTCCGGCAGGTAGCCCTTGATCCGCTGGGCGCCGAGGTTCCAGTTGGTGATCCGCCCGCGGTGGTCGAGCATGTAGATGGCGTAGTCGGTAACGCTCTGCACCAGCAGGCGGAACTGCTCCTGGCTGCGCCGCAGCGCCTCCTTGGCTGCGCGCCCTTCGCTGAGGTCGTGGATCAGCTGGGCGAAGCCGAGCAACTGGCCCTGGCTGTCGCGGATGGCGTCGATCACCACCTGCGCCCAGAAGCGCTTGCCGTTGCTGCGCACCCGCCAGCCCTCGGTCTCGAAGCGGCCCTCGGCATCCGCCTGGCGCAGCGCCTGTTGCGGAACGCCGGCGTCGCGGTCCTTGCGGGTATGAAAGCAGGCGTAGTCGCGGCCGAGGATCTCGCTCGCGTCGTGGCCGAACAGGCGCGCCGCGCCGGCGCTCCAGCTGGCGATACGGCCAGCGCTGTCCAGGGTGTGGATCGCGTAGTCGTCGACCGCTTCGTCGAGCAGGCGGTTGCGCGTGGCCTGGTTCAAGGGGACTTTCGGTTTTCTTGTGGTTTTCATGGACGTGTTCACTCGTCGGCTGCTCGACCCGGGCTGCAAGGCACACCCAGCAAGGTAGTACGAAGAACGTCTTCCGGCCGCTCGCTGGCTCGCCCCAGGAACTTGGCCGACCTTTCGGAAGACCCCGGCGCGGCCGGCGAATTCCATTCGCCGGAACCTTGTCCGGAGTATGGCTTTCGATATGCAGGTAGGGACATCTCCTTTCCACCGCACCGACCCCGGAGTTCCCATGCGCAATCTGGAAACCGCAACCCTGAAGCTGGGGATATTCCATCCCCACGACAGCCTGAGCCAGGCGCTGATCGCCGCCGCCCTGCAGCGGCAGATCGAAGTCAGCGCCTTGCAAGCCGACCTCAACAGCCTGCAGGCGCGCCCCGGGCTGCGCTGCAAGCCAGCCAGCCTGGCGTCGTCGATCGAGGTCAGCCAGGCGGCGGCCGGTCTCGACCTGCTGTTCGCGCCGTTGTCCGACTACGCCGCCGAAGCCTTGCCGCCGATCTGCGCCGCGCTGATCGATGGCGCCCTGCGCGCCGAGGTACCGCGCCTGTTCCTGCTTGGCCATTGGCAATGGCTGGTGGCGCCGCGCGATGCCGGCGAGGAGCAATTGGGTGCCGGGCTCGAGCGCAGCCTCACGGTCAGCGGCCTGGACTGGACGCTGGTGGAGGTCCCGAGCCTGCCCGCCGGCCTGCGCATCGACGATTTCAGCCGCGCCGGCGACGTCGCGGAAGTGGAGGCCGCCAGGGTGTTCGCCTGCGCCGAAGCGCTGCTCGACGAAGTCCGTCTCGGCCTGCACAAGCGCCAGTGCCTGCGCCTGGCGCCCTGAGGAGAACCCGCCATGTCCGGACCCGATACCCTCAGCCAGGCCTTCGGCACCCTGCTGCTGGCCCTGGCCTTCAGCGCCTTCATCGTTTTCGTTCGCGGCTACCGCCCGGGCGGGGTCAGCGGCGCCTGGTACGACCTGGTGCTCGCCTTCGTCGCGGTATGGCTGGCGTTCTGGCCCGAAGCCGGCGTACTCGCACGCTCGCCGAGCCTGGCCAATGCCCTGGGGTTGGTCTTGCAGGTCGGCGCTACCCTGCTCGGCTGCCTGCTTGGCTACGGGGTGGCAAGGGGATTGCGGCGGGCGATGCGGGAAACCCGGCAAAAAAGATCGGCTTCTTCGCCAACGAGCCGGCGAGGTTCCTAGAGGAAATATCGAGAAAATCCATATAACCATATGGGCGAAAAGCTCTTTCGAATGCCCATAAGGAGCGCCGAACGGGCTTTTCGCCCGTCATGATCGCACTCCGACATGAGCGTTCTGCACGACTTCTTGCATTCTGCATCCCGCGCCTCATGCGGGATACAGCTTATCCCGCAGATTCTGGATGTGGCCGGTATTTCATCGGCGCGGCGCCTATAGTTATCCCTACCGTTGTACGTATCGACGGTTTCTCTCTGATTCAGGCTAATCCCGCTCCAGGGACGGAGTGGATCTTTTTCTTGCGCTTCGCGAACTGGGGAGACCTGACCAGATGAACCTTTCCTACCTGTACCTGAAGAAGATCCTCGAGGAGGAACTGCGCGACCACGACTGCCAGTGCCAACTGAACCCCGACTTCACGGTGACCATCAGTTGCCGCGTCGACGGCCCCCACGGCGCGCTCTACATCGTGCCCAACAGCGACTTCCTGAAGAGCAGCAGCTTCAGCGACCTCAGCGCCTTCATCCTCAACCTGCGCGAGGAAATCAGGCGCTTCGGCGAGTTCGAGGCGGAACTCCAGACCGGCACCGGCTGAGCCCCTCCCCCCTTCTTTTTCCCCCTCCCGCCGTCAGGGCTGCTGGTAGTGTCCCGGCGTGGTGCCCGGTTCATGGGTACGCTCCACCTTGCTGACCTGGATATCGCTGATCGCCTCGGCGTCGTGCGGTCGATGCAGTGCCTCCAAGTGGCGGCGGGCCTCCTCGCGGCTGAGGGTATCCGCCTCGCTGTGCAATTCGCAGGTCATCGGCTGGTCGTCGAGGATGTAGCTGATCAGGAACAGATGGCTGGCCATCGTCTCGCCCTCCTCTCTTCGATGGGCCCTGCGCCAGGCGCAGGGCCCATGGCTATCACGGCAGGTTCGGCGGCAGTTCGGCGTCCAGCGCAGCGTCCTGCCGCGAGTCGTCGCGCTGGCGCTCCTGCAGGCGCTGCAGGCGGCGGGTCAGGTGCTGCACCTCTTCGCGCAGCAACTGCAACTCTTCTCGCGGTTCATTGAGCAGGCCCTTGACATGGCAATGCCCACTCAACCCGCGGCTGACCAGCAGGCCGCCGGCGACCGCCTTGCAGGCGCCGGGCAAGCCACCGCGGGCCAGGCCGAAGCCGGCCAGGACCAGTCCGGCGCCGATGGAAGCGAGTCGCTCGCCGCGCTGCAGGTTGTGCGGCAGGCCATTGGCCGTCGAAGTCGGCAGGTATTCGTTCATGGAATTCTCCTTGCTTCGGTTATCGGTCAGGCTTCGTCGTCCGGCGGTTGCACGAGGAACTCGACCAGCGTCCGCCGGCAAGCCTCGATGCCCTCTTCCAGGACGATCTCGAAACCGTGGGTGTTCTCGGTCGGAATGCCGATGCAGCCGACCTGCGCGGCCTCGCCGTGGCTCAGCAGCGCGCTGGCGTCCGAGGCGAAGTCCACCAGCAGCGCCGCCTGCGGCTGGTACTGGCAGCGTTCGGCGGCGCGCAACAGGCGGTCGGTGACATGGCGGCTGTAATAACCCTTGGAGTCGCCGCTGTTGACGATCGGGTCGCGGCACAGCCGGGTGCCGTATTCGGCTACCGTTGGGCCGACTTCCACCGCGATGCTGATGTCGCCCGGCAGTCGGCGCGCGGCGAACAGCGCGCCGGCGTTACTCTCCTCCTCCATGGTGGTGAGCACCAGGTAGAGGTCGCCGTGCAACTCATCGCGGCGCCGGGCGATCTCGCGAGCCACGCCGAGCACTGCGAGCAGCGGTGCGCGGTCGTCGAGGAAGTGCGCGGCGACGCAATCCTGGAAGTACAACGGGCGCCGCCACAGACGGTTGAGCACCACGCGGGTACCCGGTCGCACGCCCAGGTTCGCCAGCTCCTCGGCGCTGCGCCGGGTGACCACGTGTACGTCGCGCCAGTGCACCGCGCCCGAGAGCACGTCGGAGCCCTGCGGCGACTCGCCGGTAGCATGCATGCTGCCGTAGGACAGCACGCCGTCGAGTACCGCCTCGCCGGCCAGGATCTGTACCGGACAGACGCCGAAGCTCACCGGCTGGGCGCCGCCGAGCGCCACTACGCGCAGGGTACCGTCGGCCTCGACGCGCTTGACGATCATGGCGATCTCGTCGAGGTGCGCGAGCAGCCGCACCGCGGCCCGCCGCGCCTGCTCGCGCGGCAGGTGCGGCGGGCTGATGCGCGCGACCAGGTTGCCGGCGGCATCGCTGCCGACCTCGTCGCAACAGCCCTCGAGTTCCCGCTGGCAGATGGCCCTGACCTCGTCTTCCTGGCCACCGGGGCCACGTGCCAGCAGGAGTTCCTCGAGCAAGGCGCGGTCTTCTTCGCGCATGCCTCAGGCCGCCCGTTTTTCCAGGCGCGCTTTCAGCTCTTTCTTGTGCTGCTGCATGGCCTGGCCGAGTTGCTTGAGGGCGGCGGCGTCGAGCAATTGCCGGGCGCGCGGGAATAGTTCGCCCTCTTCCTCCTCGATGTGGTGTTCGAGGAGTTCCTTGAGCACCTTGACCCGGCCGGCGAACTGCACGGTATCCGGGCGGGTGCGCTTGAGGTCGGGAAGGACCAGGGAATCCACCGTGCGGTGTTCCTCCTTGGCCTCGTAGTACATTTTCAGCTCTTCCTTGCCGCCGCTTTCCCTGATCGCCGGATAGAAGATGTCTTCCTCGATGGCGGTGTGCAGCACCAGTTCCAGCTCCAGCCTGCCCAGCAGCTCGCTGCGCTTCTTCAGCGCCCGTTCGGTGGTCTCGCTGAGTTCGTTGAGCAGTTTCTTCACGGTCTCGTGGTCATGGACCAGCAATTCGATGGCGTTCATGGTCGCTCCTCATCGGTTTGTTATCCGAGTGCTCCGGCACTCTCTCTGGCTGAGCGCGCGTTCCTCCGCCGAGTTCAGTCGCGAGGACGGGCGGTCGCCGCACGCGGGCCGGCGACCGCCCAGAGCAGCACGCCGAGCACCGGCAGCACCGCGATCAGCAACGACCACAGGGCTTTCGAATTCACGCTGCGATCGCTGCGGAACACGCTGACGAGGGCCCACAGGTCGTAGAAACCCACCAGCGTGGCCAGGCCGATGAGCAGGAAAGCCAGGGACTGGCTCATGGCGCGCTCCTCCTCGCGGGGTCGGCTCAGGCGCGGGCGTCGCGCAGGGCTCGGACCCGGTCGTGGTGACGGAGTACGCCCTGGTATTGGCGCTCGATCACCTGGTGGATCTCCGCCGGCAGCGATTTTTCCAGCGCCGCCTGGTAGCGGTGCTTGGCGACATCCTCGCCGCGCTCGCATTCGTTGAGCACCGCCTCTTCGTCCTTGCCGGTGACCAGTGACTTCAGGTCGACCCAGCGCCGATGCAGGTCACCGGCGAAACTGGTGCTGTCCTTGGGTTTGCCACCCAGTTCCAGGACGATCCGCTCCAGCTCGTCGGCGGCCGCGGCGCAGTCGCGGCTCTGCTCCAGCATCGCCGCCTTCAACTGCGGGTCGCGCAGGTCCTCGGCGCAGGCGTGGAAACCGGCCTCGCCATCCTTGCTGGTTTGCAGCAGGTCGTTGAGTACGTCGAGGGTGTCGTCGAGGTTGGTCTGGTTCATTTCGCTCTCCTTGGCCCGGAGCTGTCCGGGATTTCTCGCATCTGTCGGCGCCGGCGCCTGCCGGCACGGAACGTGGGCAGCAACCAGCACCCACGGAAGGTGGGAGGCTCGCCGTCGCGGAGCGTTCAGAAAGCCGGATGGATGGTGGCGTAGGCCGGGGTGATGCTGAGACGTTCGCCGACCACCATCTCGGTGATCCAGTCCACCAGGATCGAGGTATAGGCGTCCTGCGCCGCCTCGCTGCTGAGCGCATGGTCGGCGTGGTCGATGATCCGGTGGGTCAGCGAATGGGTCTGCTGGAAGGCGGCGCGGAAACTCATGATGGTCGAGTGCGGCACATAGCTGTCGAACTCCGACTCCACCAGCAGCACATCGCCGCGGAATCCCGCGCAGGCCTGCAGGGCTCGGTTGCTGGCGGCCGGGATCAGGCTGCTGCGGTATTCGCTGAGATCCTCGCGGTCGAGCAGCAGCTTGGGCGTCAGCCAATCCTCGTCGCGGTAGATCGCCGGCACCCGCAAGGCCAGCCAGCGCACCGCGCGCAACTGGCTGAGGATCGCCGCCAGGTAGCCGCCATAGCTGGTGCCGACCACCGCGATCGCCTCGCTGTCGATGGCCGGGTGGGCCACCAGCCGGTCGTAGGCGGCGAGCAGGTCCTGCAGGTTGTCCTCGCGCGTCACCAGTGCCTGGCGCCCGCTTTCCGCGCCGTGGCCGCGCAGGTCGAAGGTCAGGCACACGCAGCCGAGCCCGGCGATGCCCTGGGCGCGCTTCAGGTCGCGCTGCTGGCTGCCGCCCCAGCCGTGCACGAAGAGCACGCCGGGAACCTTCGCCCGGGGGCTGAGGAAGGTGCCTTCGATCCGGTCGTCGCCGACCCCGATGCGGATGCGTTCGCTGTTCGCCGTCATGCCTCCCCCGTCATCGCATACTTGAGCAGGAAGTCGCCGTGTTCGTCGGGACCGCGGTAGATCACCCGGCTGTTGTCCGGCAGGCGCTTGTCTTCGTGGATCTCGAACGACGCGGCGCGCACCGCGGGCAGCCCCGGATCGGCGCGGAAGGCTTCCAGCGCGGCGATCTCGGCGCTGCTCGCGCCGCCGACCCGCCAGGACTGCTCGAGCACGCCGAAGCGCTCCCGACCGTTGCCATCCCGGCCCTGGGCAATGTCGTAGTTGCGCCGCGAGGCGAAGCAGCCGGGGAAGAAGATCGCCGCGGCGGTGTCGAAGATCCGCGCGTACTCGATGGCCTGGCGCACCTCGCGGGCCAGGTCCAGGGCCAGCAGCTCGGCGTAGCCACCGCGCGCCACCAGCAGGTCGGAGCCGGCATAGACCAGTTCGCCGCGCGCGTTGCGGGTCTGGTGCTGGTGACCGTGGTAGCTCAGCAGGAAACCGTTGACCCGGAGCTGGCCGACGCTGTGGGTGACGATGCTCTCCAGGTTGGCTTCCAGTACCAGGCCCTGCGCCAACTGACGCTCCTCCAGCTCGCCGAGCCAAGCGTCCAGTTCGTCGAGGTCGTGCGCCACGTACTGGCCGAGGCCGCCACAGGCCTCCGCCAGCTTGGCCCGCACCGGTCCTTCGGCGAGCATGCGAGCGCCGGCGCGGTGTGCGTCGGCCAGGCTGAAGACGCTGACGCCGTTGAGCACGACGTCGCGGACCTTCTCCGCGAACAGCGGGTTCCAGCCTTCCGGCGCCACGCCGCCGCGCGGCAGCGGATGGACGATGGCCTTACCGGCGATGAACGCGTGCTCGACGAAACCGCCGAGCAGATCTTCGTCACTGTTCACGCCCAGGCGCACGGCGGTCTCCCTGCCGACCAGGGTGCGGGTCGGGACCAGGTAGAGGGGGCCTCGCTGGTGCAATTCGGGTTCGTAGCGGCCGCCGAACTCCAGCTTCTGGACTTCCGCCAGCCAGCGCGCCAGGGCCAGGTTGCCCTGCACTTCGTGTTCGGCGGCCGCGGGATCGACACTATGGGCCACCACCAGTCTCTGCCGAGGGTCTGCGCTCATGTTCCGCTCCTCCTGGATGGAGACCCGGCGTTCAGGGCTCCGGTATGGGCGAGAGGGACTCTTCGTCGGGCCGTTCCATCGGAACTTCTTCCGGGAACTCCTGGGGGACGTGGCTTTCGTGGTCAGGAACCGGATATTCGTCCGGATCCCTCGAGGGGTTGCGTGGAATGGTCGCTGTCGCGCCCGATGATGCAGAAGTGGGAAAACGCATGTCCGCCTCCATCGTAGGGATGACTTCTAGATGGAGGGGGCGAAGACGGATTTGGTTCGGACCATGCGTCGGAAGGCCGGGTCGGCGTCTGACCGACCCGGAGCTGAAACAGCCTGCTCAGCGAGCCAGGCTCATGGTACGCAGCTTGCCGCCGGCGACCAGGACCTTGCGATGAGTGAGATGCTGGTTGTCGCTGTCGCGGAACGTGAGCAGGTCGATGCGCTTGCGGAAATAGTCGCTGTCGCGCGTCTGCAACGGCCCCTGGTCGATGATCAGGTCCCGGCGGATGCGTTCCAGCACCTGGTTCAGCAACAGCGGGCTGCTCTGCTCCTGGCCGGAGATCGCCCGGCTCATCAGGCGCTTGCCCTGGTTATTACGCAAGGTCACCAGCAACGCGCCGTCAGGGCGAGGTTCGCAACTGACGCGCACATCCTTGAAATGCTCTTCCAGGTACTCAACCACGTTTTCATCGGTATCTAGCATTGCTGGCCTCCTGTCTCATCAGATTCTTTGACGCCGGTAATCAGGCGCATCCCTTTCGAGCAGAAGGCGTACCAATTCTTCTTGAAAATTAATTTCTTATAAATCAATAGGTTGAAAAACAAAGCGGCGAATTGATATTTGCAATTTGCAAGAAAGCCCCTGCCGAGCCTTGCATTCGGCAACCCGTTGCGCCCGTCGTCTCGCCTGCAACCCCCTGGCGCGGCTTCTCGCAAGCCGAGCCGCCGGTAAAAAAAACTAAACTTCCGGCGCTCCCCTCCGGTCACCCCTAGCAAGGACTTCGCCCATGCCACGGCGCGACGGAGTCCGACCGACCAACGCCAAGGACAACGTACGACCGGAGGATGACATGGGACATTCTGTTGCAGGCGTTTGCCTGGAAGAACCCGCGGTACTGACCGCTTTTCCGTCGCTGCTGCACCCGCAGGACCCGCCGCAACAGAGGGATCGGATACTCTTCGTTACCGCCGAGCTCAGCGATTTCGTCAAGGTCGGCGGACTCGGCGACTTTTCCGCCGCGCTGCCGAGGGTCCTCAAGCGCGAGCATTCGGTGCGAGTCCTGCTGCCCGGCTATCGCCAGGTGCTGGAGCGCTGCCGCGACTTGCGGATCATCGGCAGCCTGCCCGGCCGGGCGGCGATCCCGCCCTGCGAGATCGGCCTGGTGACCCTCGACGACGGCCTGGAAGTCATGCTGGTGCTCTGCCCGCTGCTCTACGAGCGCGAGGGTACGCCGTACATGGACGACCAGGGCAACGACTGGCCGGACAACCACCTGCGCTTCGCCCGCCTGTGCCTGGCCGCCGCCGAGATCGCCGGTGGACGCGGCGCCCAGGGCTGGCAACCGGGCCTGGTGCACGCCAACGACTGGCCGTCGGCGCTGACGCCGGCCTACATGGCCTGGAACGGCGTGCGCACGCCGAGCCTGTTTACCATCCACAACCTCGCCTACCAGGGCCTCTGCGACCTGCAATGCAGCGCCGAACTGGGCCTCCCCGACGAAGCGCTGAGCCACGAAAGCATGGAGTTCCACGGGCGCCTGTCGTTCCTCAAGGCCGGCATCGCCCATGCCCACCACATCACCACGGTGAGCGAGACCTACGCCCAGGAAATCACTACCCCGGAATACGGCTGCGGCCTGCACGGCATCCTCAAGTACAAGGTCGAGAAGCGCCAGCTCAGCGGCATCGTCAACGGTATCGACGATAGCTGGCAGCCGCACTGCGATCCGCACCTGGTGGCCTGCTTCAGCGCCCGCCAATGGGCCGGCAAGCGCGCCAACACGCGCTACGTGGAGGAGCGTTTCGGCCTGGAGCCGGGCAAGGGGCCGCTGTTCGCGGTGGTCTCGCGCCTGGTGCAGCAGAAAGGCATCGACCTGACCCTGGAGATCAGCGATGCCCTGCTCCAGGCCGGCGGCCGTCTGGTCAGCATCGGCCGTGGCGAGCCGAACCTGGAGAAGGCCATGCTCGAACTCGCCCGGCGTCATCCCGGCCAGGTCGGCGTGCACATCGGTTTCGACGAGACCGAGGCCCGCCGTATCTACGCCGGCAGCGACTTCCTGCTCATGCCCTCGCGTTATGAGCCCTGCGGGCTCAGTCAGCTCTATGCGCAATGCTTCGGCTCGCTGCCGATCGCGCGCTGCACCGGCGGCCTCGCCGATACCATCGTCGACGGGGTCACCGGCTTCCTGTTCCGTGAGGAAACCGCGCAGAGCTACCTCGATGCGGTGATGCGCGCGATCAACGTCTACCACTGTCCCTCGCTGCTCAACGCCATGCGCTGCAAGGCGATGGCCGCGCCGATGTTCTGGAGCGACTCGGTGGAGCCTTACAACCGCCTGTACCGGCGCCTGTTGAGGAATACCGCTCCGGCCCTGCGCGGGGTACGCCAGTGATGGCGATCCGGCGCCGCTTCGGCGCCCAGTTCCAAGGCAACGGCCGGACCTGCTTCGGCCTCTGGGCTCCGGACGCCCGTGAGGTCCGGGTCGAGACCGCCGACGGCCGCGACTGGCCGCTGGAAGGCAGCGACAGCGGCTGGTTCGAGGCGACCCTGCCCTGTCCGCCCGGCACCCGCTACCGTTACCGCATCGATGGTCGCCCCGGGGTGCCGGACCCGGCCTCGCAGTTCCAGCCCGACGGCGTGCATGGCCACAGCCAGGTGCTGGACCATGGCGCCTACGCCTGGCGCGTCGACGAGTGGCACGGGCGGCCCTGGCACGAAGCGGTGATCTACGAGCTGCACGTCGGCCTGTTCGGCTCCTACGCCGAGGTCGAGCGCTTCCTTCCGCGCCTGGTGGAACTGGGCGTGACCGCCGTGGAGCTGATGCCGCTGGGCGAGTTTCCCGGTCGCCGCAACTGGGGCTACGACGGCGTGCTGCCGTTCGCCCCGGCGTCGGCCTACGGCACGCCCGAGCAACTCAAGCATCTGATCGACAGCGCTCACGGCATGGGCCTGATGGTCTTCGTCGACGTGATCTACAACCACTTCGGCCCGGACGGCAACTACCTCGCGCAGTACGCCGCCGCGTTCTTCCGCGACGACCGGCAGACGCCCTGGGGCCAGGCCATCGATTTCCGTCGCGGCGAAGTCCGCGAGTTCTTCTATGAGAACGCCCTGATGTGGCTGCTCGACTATCGCGTCGACGGCCTGCGCTTCGATGCCGTGCACGCGATTCCCGATAGCGCGTTCCTCGTCGAGATGGCCCGCCGCCTGCGCGGCGCCGCCGGCCCCGAGCGCCATGTGCACCTGGTCCTGGAGAACGACGACAACCGCGCCAGCCTGCTGCGCCAGGGCTACGACGCACAGTGGAACGACGATGGCCACCATGCGCTGCACGTCCTGCTCACCGGCGAGAACGACGGCTACTACCAGGACTACCCCGAGCCGCTGCGCTGCCTGGCGCGCTGCCTGGCCGAAGGCTTCGTCTACCAGGGCGAAGCCAACCGCCACGGCCGGCCGCGCGGCGAACCGAGTGCCGACCTGGCGCCGGACGCCTTCGTGCTGTTTCTGCAAAACCACGACCAGGTCGGCAACCGCGCCTTCGGCGAGCGTCTCAGCGTCCTCGCCGAACCCCAGACGTTGCGCCTGGCGATAGCGCTGCAACTGCTCGCGCCGATGATTCCGCTGCTGTTCATGGGCGAGGAATGCGCCGCGCGCGAACCGTTCCTGTATTTCACCGATCACCAGGGCGAACTGGCGGACGCGGTCCGCGAGGGACGACGCAAGGAGTTCGGCGAGTTCGGCCGCTTCGGCGAGGGCGCCATCCTGGCTTCGCTCCCCGACCCAAACGCGGTGGAGACCTTCGAGCGCTCGCGTCCCGGCCTGGCCGATTGCGACCCGGCCTGGCGCGGCTTCTACCGGCAACTGCTGGAAATCCGTCATGAACACCTGATCCCGCGCCTGCGCGGCGCCCGTTCGCTGGGCGTTACCACCATCGCCGGCGCCGCGCTGTCGGCGCGCTGGCGACTCGGTGACGGCAGTGACTGGCGAATCGACTTCAACCCTTCTCCGCTCGAAGCGGAAGTCGAGCCGCCGGCGGCCGCCACCTGGGTGCTGTTCCTCGACAACCTCGCCTGTGCCGAGTATCGCCGCGGCCGCCTAAGTCCCCGCAGCATCGCGGTCAGCCTGGAGCCCGCCCATGAGTGACGCACGCCTGGCCGAACTGGCCGCCGCCGTGGGCCTGCAACTCGACTGGCAGGACGCCAACGGACGGCCGCAGCGGGTCGACCCGGAGGTCCAGCGCGGCCTGCTGGAAGCACTCGGCTATCCGGCGCAGAGTCCGCAACAGATCGAACAGAGCCTGGCCGCGCTGGCCCGGCTGCGCGAGGACAGCGCCAACCTCGGACTGCTGGTCGGCGAATGCGGCCAGCCGCTGGAGCAAGCGCTCGGCCCCGCCGGCACCCCGGGCGAGCTGGTCTACGAGGACGGCACGCGGATCGCCCTGCGCCTGGATGCCGAAGGCCGCCTGCCGGCGCAGGCCCGCAGTGGCTATGCGCAGCTGTCGCTGGAGCAGCGGGAATGGGCGGTGGCGATGGCGCCGCCGAGCTGTCCGTCCCTGGCCAGCCTCGCCCCGGGTCGCTCGCGTCGCTGGGGTCTGGCCGCCCAGGTCTATGCCCTGCGCCGCCCCGGCGACGGCGGCCTGGGCGACAGCGCCGCCCTCGAGGACCTGCTGCGCAGCGCCGCGCGGCATGGCGCCGACGCGCTGGCGATCAGCCCGCTGCACGCCCTGGCCGAGGCCAACGGACATGCCTACAGCCCCTACTCGCCGTCCAGCCGGCTGTTCTTCAATGTCCTGCACGCCGCGCCGGCGACCATTCTCGGCGCGGCGGCGGTGGAACAGGCGATCCGTCGCGCCGGCCTGGCCGCGGAGATGGCCCGCCTGGAGAGCCTGGAGCTGATCGACTGGACAGCGGCGGCGGACCTGCGCATGCGCCTGCTGCGCCAACTCCACCGCGACTTCACCGAGCGCGCCAGTCCCTTGCGCCACGACCTCGCCGAATTCCGCCGCGAAGCCGGCGAGGCCCTGCTGCACCACTGCCGCTTCGAGACCCTGCAGGCGCACCTGGGCGCCGGCCCCGACTGGAGACGCTGGCCGGAGCCGCTGCGCCGCCCCGGCGAGCCGGCGGTGGCCGCGTTCTGCGCCGATCACGCCGAGGAAGTGGACTTCCGTGCCTTCGGCCAGTGGCTGACCCAACGTTGCCTGCAACATGCCCAGCGCCAGGCGCGCGAGGCCGGGATGGCCATCGGTCTGGTCGCCGACCTGGCGGTGGGCGCCGATGGCGGCGGCAGCCAGGCCTGGTCGCGGCAGGAAGAGCTGCTCGCCGAAGTGAATGTCGGCGCGCCGCCGGACATCCTCAACCAGTCCGGACAGGACTGGGGCGTTTCCGCGTTCAATCCCGAAGGCCTGCGCCGCCACGGCTACCGGGCATTCCGCGAGATGCTGCGGGCCAACCTGGCCTGGCCCGGAGGGCTACGCATCGACCATGTGATGGGCCTGCAACGTCTCTGGCTGATCCCGCGCGGCCAGCCGCCCCACGCCGGCGCCTACCTGCGCTACCCGCAACGCGAGCTGCTGCGCCTGCTGGCGCTGGAGGCCAGTCGCGCCTCGGCGCTGGTCATCGGCGAGGACCTCGGCACCGTTCCCGAAGGCCTGCGCGAGGAACTGGCACGCCGCCAAGTGCTGGGTACCCGCGTGCTGCTCTTCGAGCGGCGCGGCGAACGCTTCGTGCCCCCGGCGCAATGGCCGGCGGACGCCATGGCCACCACCAGCACCCACGACCTGCCGAGCCTGTCCGGCTGGTGGCGGGGCCAGGACATCCACTGGCGCGGCCGCGCCGGACACCGCAGCGCCGAGGAATGCGCGGCCGACCTGGAACTGCGCGCCGAGGAGCGCCGGGCGCTGGCCGCCAGCCTCGAACCGCCGGTCGATCCCGACCCCGCCGCCGAAGTGCCGCTGGACGCCTGCATCGGCTATGTCGGAGCGACCCCCGCGCCGTTGGTGCTACTGCCCCTGGAGGACGCCCTGGGCAGCCTGGAGCAGCCGAACCTGCCCGGCCCCGGCGACGCCCACCCGAACTGGCGGCGGCGCTGGCCGGAAAACGCCGCGCAGATGCTCGGAACGCCGCAGGTCGACCGGCGCCTGCGCCTGCTCGAACGCAGCCGCCGGGATGCCGAGGAGGCCGCCCATGATTGAGCCCCGCGCTACCCTGCGCCTGCAATTCCACGCCGGCTTCACCCTCGACGATGCCCTGCCCTGGCTGGACTATTTCGCCGACCTGGGCATCAGCCATCTCTACGCCTCGCCGCTGTTCCGCGCGCGGCCCGGCTCCAGCCACGGCTACGACGTGGTCGACCCGACCCGGATCAATCCGGAACTGGGCGGCGAGCCGGCGCTGCTGCGCCTGATCCAGGGGCTGCGGCAACGCGGCATGGGCCTGCTCATGGACATAGTGCCGAACCACATGGGCATCGGCGGCGGCGCCAATCCCTGGTGGCAGGACGTGCTCGAATGGGGGCGCGAGAGTCCCTACGCGAGTTTCTTCGACATTCAGTGGGAATCCCACGACGCCGCGTTGCGCGGCCAGGTGCTGCTGCCGTTCCTGCGCAGCGACTACGGCGAGGTCCTGGCTGCCGGGGAGATCGGCCTGAGCCTGGACCGCGAGGCCGGCCGCCTGCTGGCGAGCCACGGCGAGCAGCGCTTCCCCCTCTGGCCGGGCAGTTACCCGGAGCTGCTGGAAGACAGCGGCGAGCCGCGCCTGTCAGCCCTGGCCGGCGGTTTCCGCGAGTGCCGGCAGGACCGCGAGGCCTTGCGCGAGATGCAGCGTCAACTGGCGGCTGCGCTCGCCGAGAGCGCTCCGCGCGCAGCCCTCCAGCGCACGCTGGGCGAACTCCAGGAACGCCACGAGGAGGCTCGCCAACGCCTGCACCGCCTGCTCGAGGCGCAGCACTACCGCCTGGCCAGTTGGCGCACCGCGGCGGACGACATCAACTGGCGCCGTTTCTTCGACATCAGCGAACTGGTCGGCCTGCGGGTCGAGCGCGGCGAGGTGTTCGAGGCCGTGCACGGCAAGGTCTTCCAGTTGCTCGAGGACGGTCTGCTCGATGGCCTGCGCATCGATCACGTCGACGGCCTGGCCGATCCGCGCGGCTATTGCCGACGCCTGCGCCGCCGCAGCGAGCGGATCCGCGCCCATCGCGGCGGCGCGCCGATGCTGCTGTACGTTGAGAAGATCCTCGGTGGCGAGGAGCGCCTGCCCGAGGATTGGCTGTGCGACGGCACCACCGGCTACGACTTCATGAACCAGGTCAGCCTGTTGCAGCACGATCCGCGCGGCGAACGACCGTTGCGCGAACTCTGGCAGCGGGTCAGCGGACGCCCGGAGGCGTTTCTCGACGAGGTCTACCAGGCTCGCCAACTGGTCCTGGCGGGAAGCCTCGCCGGTGACCTGGAGAACCTCGCCCAGGGTCTTTTGCGGGTGGCGCGGGCCGACCTGGCCAGCCGCGACCTGACCCTGGGCGGTATCCGCCGCGCGCTGTTCCAGTTGCTCGCGCGCTTTCCGGTCTACCGTACCTACGCCGGGGCCTGCGGTCGCTCGGTGCAGGATCGCGAGGTGTTCCGCTATGCCGCAGAGGCGGCCCGCGAGGATCTCGACGAAGCCGACCGGGCGGTCCTCGACCATCTCGAACGCTGGCTCGGCGGGCAGCCGCTGCGCGAGCTGCCGCCCGGTCCGCTGCGGCGCCTGCGCGGCGAGTTGCTGGCGCGCTTCCAGCAGTTGAGTTCGCCGACCGCCGCCAAGGCCGTGGAGGATACCGCCTGCTATCGCTCGGCGGCCCTGCTCTCGCGCAACGACGTCGGCTTCGACCCGCAGCGCTTCGCCGCTTCCGCCGAGGAATTCCATGCCGCCTGCGAAGCCAGGCGCCTGGCCAGCCCGCGCGCCCTGCTGGCCACCGCCAGCCATGACCACAAGCGCGGCGAGGACGCCCGCGCCCGTCTTGCGGCGCTCAGTGAACTGGCGCCCTGGTTCGCGCGTAACGTCGAGCACTGGCAAAGCCTGGCCACGCCGTTGCGCCGCGACCTCGCCGAGGGGCCGGCGCCGAGTCCCGGCGACGAGCTGATCCTGTTCCAGGCCCTGCTCGGCAGTTGGCCGCTCGACGCGCCTTGCGACGGCGCCGCCCTGGACCAAGCGTTCCTCGCGCGGATGCGCGAATGGCAATGCAAGGCCTTGCGTGAAGCCAAGCTGCGCACGCGCTGGACCGCGCCCGACGAAGACTACGAGCGCGCCTGCGCCGACTATCTGGAACAGCTCCTGCGCGCGCCACTGGCCCAGGCCCTGCGCCAGTCGCTGGGCAACGCGGCGGCGCGACTGATGCCGGCCGGGGCCCTGAATGGCCTCGCCCAATGCCTGCTGCGCCTGACCTGCCCGGGTATCCCCGATCTCTACCAGGGGCGCGAGGATTGGGACTTCAGCCTGGTCGACCCGGACAACCGGCGGCCGGTGGACTTCGCCCGGCACGCCGCCGCCCTGGCCGCGCCGACGCCCTTCCCGGAACTGCTGGAGCACTGGCGCGACGGTCGCATCAAGCAGACCCTGATCGCCCGCGTGCTGGGGCTGCGGCGGATGCAGCCGGGCCTGTTCCGCGACGGCGACTACCTGCCCCTGGAGGTCAGCGGCGAGCATGCCGAGCGGGTCCTGGCCTTCGCCCGGCGCAGTCGTCACGGTTGCCTGCTGGTGGTGGTCCCGCGCCTGGCCTGCGCCCTGCTCGGCCACGCCACGCAGCCGCAGGTGCCGGCCGAGGCCTGGGGCGACACCTGCCTGCTGCTGCCGCCGAGTCTCTCCGAATGCACCTACAGCGGCCTGTTTTCCACCATGCCGCTGCCCAGCGACGGGCACCTGAGCCTGTCCGAAGTGCTCGCCGACTTTCCCGTCAACCTGCTTTACCGCCTCGCCCAGGAGGACACCCCATGAGCGCCGACGAAAAACGCATACGAGAGTTCGCCTACCAGATCTGGGAATCCGAGGGCTGCCCCGACGGCCAGGCCGAACGCCACTGGGCCATGGCCCGGCAACTGGCCGAAGCGGAAGCCGCCGCGGCGGCACCGAAGAAGACCCGCGGTCGGGCCAAGGCAGCCAAGGAAACCCCGGCCCTGCTGCAAGCGCCGGCCGCCAAGCCGCGCAAGCCGAGGGCCGCGTCCCCGGCGCGGCCCGCCAGCGAAAAACCGGCGGCGGCCAAGCCGCGCAGCCGCCGCAAGCCCGAAGCGGGCGAATGAGGAGTCCAGTGCATGAGCAGAAAGCGTAGCCCCGCTCCTTCGCGGATCAGCGAAGGGCACCCCTTCCCCCTTGGCGCCACCTGGGACGGCCTCGGCGTCAATTTCGCGCTGTTCTCGGCCCACGCGACCAAGGTCGAGCTGTGCCTGTTCGACGCGCGCGGGGAAAAGGAGATCGAGCGCATCGAATTGCCCGAGTACACCGACGAGATCTGGCACGGCTACCTGCCCGACGCCCACCCGGGGCAGATCTACGGCTACCGGGTGCACGGTCCCTACGAGCCGGATGCCGGCCACCGCTTCAATCCCAACAAATTGCTCCTCGATCCCTACGCCAAGCAGTTGGTTGGCCGCCTGCGCTGGTCCGAGGCGCTGTTCGGCTACACCATCGGCTCGGCCGACGCCGACCTCAGCTTCGACGAGCGCGACAGCGCGCCCTTCGTGCCCAAGTCGAAGGTCATCGATCCGGCCTTCACCTGGGCCGAGCGCCCGCCGGTACGCGTCCCCTGGGACCGCACGGTGATCTACGAAGCCCACCTGCGCGGCCTCAGCATGCGCCATCCACAGGTCCCGGAGGCGGTTCGCGGGACCTTCGCCGGGCTGATGAACGCCGACCTGCTGGCGCACATCCGCCGGCTCGGGGTGACCAGCGTCGAGCTGCTGCCGATCCACGGCTTCGTCGACGACAAGCACCTGCTGGAAAACGGCATGAGCAACTACTGGGGCTACAACAGCATCGCCTTCTTCGCCCCGCACCCGGCCTACCTCGCCAGCGGCCAGGTCAACGAGTTCAAGGAGATGGTCGCGCACCTCCACGACGCCGGGCTGGAGCTGATCCTCGACGTGGTCTACAACCACACCGCGGAAGGCAACGAGCTGGGTCCGACCCTGTGCATGCGCGGCATCGACAACGCCTCGTACTACCGCCTGATGCCCGACCAGCGCCGCTACTACATCAACGATTCCGGCACCGGCAACACCCTCGACCTCAGCCACCCCTGCGTGTTGCAGATGGTCACCGACTCGCTGCGCTACTGGGCCACGGAGATGCGCGTGGACGGCTTCCGCTTCGACCTGGCGACCATCCTCGGCCGCCATCCGGACGGTTTCGACGAGCGCCACGGCTTCCTCGTCGCCTGCCGCCAGGACCCGGTGCTGAGCAAGTGCAAGCTGATCGCCGAACCCTGGGATTGCGGCCCCGGCGGCTACCAGGTAGGCGGCTTCCCGCCCGGCTGGGCGGAATGGAACGACCGTTTCCGCGATTGCGTGCGCGCCTACTGGCGCGGCGACGACGGCATGCTGCCGGAACTGGCGCGGCGCCTAACCGCCTCCGGCGATCTCTACGACCAGCGTGGACGGCGGCCCTACGCGTCGGTGAACTTCGTCACCGCCCACGACGGTTTCACCCTGCGCGACGTGGTTTCCTACGATCACAAGCACAACGAGGCCAACGGCGAGAACAACGCCGACGGCAGCGACCACAACCTGTCCTGGAACCACGGCTGCGAGGGCCCCACCGACGACCCGGAGATCCGCGCCCTACGCCTGCGCCAGATGCGCAACCTGCTGTCCACCCTGCTGCTGTCCCAGGGCACCCCGATGCTGGTCGCCGGCGACGAGTTCAGCCGCACCCAGCAGGGCAACAACAATGTCTATTGCCAGGACAACGAACTGGGCTGGATCGACTGGCGGCTGGACGACGAGGGCCGTTCGCTGCTGGCCTTCACCCAGCGCCTGCTGGCCCTGCGCCAACGCTATCCGATCCTGCGCAGGGGGCGCTTCCTGGTCGGCGAGTACAACGAGGCGCTGGGTGTCAAGGACGTCACCTGGCTGGCGCCCGGCGGCGAGGAGATGACCGAGGAACACTGGCACGACGAGCACGCCCGCTGTCTCGGCGTGCTCCTCGATGGCCGCGCGCAACCCACCGGGATCCTGCGCAGCGGTGAGGATGCCACCCTGCTGCTGATCCTCAATGCCTACCACGACGCGGTGTCCTTCCGTCTTCCCGAGGTGGCCGAAGGCAGCGGCTGGACCTGCCTGCTGGATACCCAACGGCCGGAGGACCCGCTCGGCGAACGCTACCCGTTCGCCAGCGAGTTCCTGGTCGGCGGCCGCAGTTTCCTGCTGTTCGAGCTACAACCGCCGGGCGCCGGAGCGGAAGGATGAACGGCGGGGAAAAAAGCTGAACCGCCCCCGGCACCTCCAGTCGGAACCTGTAGGTGCCGCACGCGGCGCCCGCACATCCACCCTACACAGGAGGACAGCATGAAGATCAGCGACATCATGACCCGCAACGTCCAGGTCGCCGACCCGCAGCAGAGCATCCGCGAGGCGGCCGCCACCATGGCGAGGATCGACAGCGGCGCCCTGCTGGTCGGCGAAGGCGACCGCCTGGTCGGGATGATCACCGATCGCGACATCGCCATCCGCGCGGTAGCCGGCGGCCTGTCCGGGGATACCCCGCTGGGCCGCATCATGAGCGGCGACATCCACTATTGCTTCGAAGACGAAGACGTCCAGCACGTGGCCCGCAACATGGCCGACATCCAGATGCGCCGCCTGCCGGTGCTCAACCGCGAGAAGCGGCTGGTCGGCGTGGTTTCCCTGGGCAACATCGCCAGCTGCCGCGACCAGGCCTCCAGCGCCACCGTCCTGCAGGGCGTCGCCCAGGCCCACTACTGAGCCTTTCTTCCACCCGGCCCGCCTTTGCCGTACCGGCCGAGGCCGGGCCCCAACCGGGAGAACGCCATGAAAGCCGTGGTATTCCATGACATCGGCGACATCCGCCTGGAAGACGTGGCGGAGCCGCGCCTGCAGGAGCCCACCGACGCCATCGTGCGGCTGACCGCCTCGGCGATCTGCGGCACCGACCTGCACTTCGTCCGTGGCAGCGTCGGCGGCATGCGTCCGGGAACCATCCTCGGCCATGAGGGCGTGGGCATCGTCGAGGCGCTCGGCGACGAAGTGCGCAACCTTCAGGTCGGCGACCGGGTGGTGATTCCCTCGACCATCGCCTGCGGCAATTGCGTGTATTGCCGAGCCGGCTACTACGCCCAGTGCGACGTCGCCAACCCCGGCGGCAGCCAGGCCGGCACCGCGTTCTTCGGCGGTCCCCGGGCCAACGGCGGCTTCCATGGGCTGCAAGCCGAGAAAGCGCGGATTCCCTATGCCAACATCGGCCTGATCCGCCTGCCCAGCAGCATCAGCGACGACCAGGCGATACTCCTGTCGGACATCTTCCCCACCGGTTACTTCGGCGCCGAACTGGCCGGTATCGCCCCCGGCAACACCGTCGCCGTGTTCGGCTGCGGTCCGGTCGGCCAGTTCGCCATCGCCAGCGCGTTGCTCCTCGGCGCCGCCAGGGTGTTCGCCATCGACCGCCACCCGGACCGCCTGCACATGGCCCGCCAGCAAGGCGCCGAAGTGATCGACTTCGAGCGCGAGGATCCGGTCCAGGCCCTGCGCTGGCTGACCGCCGGGATCGGCGTGGACCGCGCCATCGACGCCGTCGGCGTGGACGCCGAGCACAGCCATGGCACCGCCACCCCGGCGCCGCGCCAGGAGGGCACCAGCTGGAGTCCCGGCAACGCCCCCGCACAGGCCCTGGAGTGGGCGGTGCAGGGCCTGGCCAAGGCCGGCACCCTGTCGATCATCGGCGTCTACGCCGAAGACTCGCGGCAGTTTCCCATCGGCCTGGCGATGAACCGCAACCTGACCATCCGCATGGGCAACTGCCACCACCGCAAGTACATTCCGCTGCTGCTCGAACATGTGCTCAGCGGACGCATCGACCCGGCGAAGATCCTCACCCAGGTGAAGCCGATCGGCGACGCCATCGAGGCCTTCGAAGCCTTCGACCGCCGCGAGACCGGCTGGATCAAGGTCGAACTGGTGCCGCAGAAGCGCCAGGTCGAGGGCAGCGAGGAACGCCTCGACGAACGCGCGGTGGACGAACTGGCGCGCCGGCCGACGCCGGAAAGCGGCGCCCGGGGGTGATGCATGAGCGCACCGGCACGCCTGCGCATCGGCATTTCCGGCTGGCGCTACGCCCCCTGGAGAGGTGACTTCTATCCCGAGGGGCTGCGCCAGAAGGACGAACTGCGCTTCGCCTCGCGGGCGGTGAACAGCATCGAGATCAACGGCACCTTCTACGCCCTGCAGACGCCCGAGCGCTTCCGCGGCTGGGCCGAGGACACCCCCGAGGACTTCGTTTTCAGCGTCAAGGCCCCGCGTTACATCACCCACGTGCGGCGCCTGCGCGAGATCGACGAGCCGCTGGCGAACTTCTTCGCCTCCGGCCCCCTCGCCCTGCGCCAGCGCCTCGGCCCGTTCCTCTGGCAGTTCCCGCCGAGCATGCGCTTCGACCGCGAGCTGTTCGCCGATTTCCTCGCCCGCCTGCCGCGCGACGGCGCCGCCGCGCAGAAGCTCGCCCGGCACAGCGCCGCGCGCCTGCACCGCGAGGGCTACCTCGACGGCGATCCGGCGCAGCGCCTGCGGCATGCCGTGGAAATCCGCCATGAGAGCTTCGTCGACCCGACGTTCATCGAGTTGCTGCGCGAATACCGGGTTGCCCTGGTGGTGGCCGATACCGCCGGCAAGTGGCCGCTGCTCGGCGACGTCTGCGCCGACTTCCTCTACCTGCGCCTGCATGGCGACAAGGAACTGTACCGCAGCGGCTACTCGGAAGCGGCCCTGGGCCAGTGGCAGGCACGGATCCGCGCCTGGGCCGGCGGCGGCCAGGCCGACGACCTGCGCCGGGCCAGCCAGGACGCACCGGCGAAGGCGACGGCGCGCGACCTGTACTGCTACTTCGACAACGACGTCAAGGTGCGCGCACCCTACGACGCCCGGCGCCTCCTGCAGCTGCTGGAACTCGACGGCGGCCTGCGCACGGTGCCCGGACAGTTGCCCGATGACCTGCGGGAGAGTGCCGCATGATCCTGCCACGCCTGCAGGTGCTGACGGTGAACACCCACAAGGGTTTCAACCCGTTCAATCGGCGCTTCATCCTGCCGGAGTTGCGCGAAGCGGTGCGCAGCGTCGGTGCCGACCTGGTGTTCCTCCAGGAGGTCCTCGGCTCCCATAGCCTGCACGCCGCGCGCCTGCCATCCTGGCCGCCGGCGCCGCAATACGAGTATCTGGCCGACAGCATGTGGCCGCAGTTCGCCTACGGGCGCAACGCGGTGTATCCCGAAGGCCACCATGGCAATGCCGTGCTCTCCAAGCATCCGATCCTCGCCCACCGCAACCTCGACGTCTCGGTGGCGGGCAACGAGGAACGCGGCCTGTTGCATGCGGTGATCGACATCGGCCGTCCGCTGCACGCGGTCTGCGTGCACCTGGGATTGCGCGAGGCGCAGCGCCAGCGCCAGTTGCAACTGCTCTGCGAACTGGTGGCGGGCCTGCCGGAGCGCGAGCCGGTGGTGGTCGCCGGCGACTTCAACGACTGGCGCCAGCGCGCTGACCAACTGCTCGCCGGTTGCGGCCTGCGCGAAGTCTTCGTCGGCGCCCAGGGCCGGCCGGCGCGCAGCTTCCCGGCGCGCTGGCCGGTGCTGCCGCTGGACCGCATTTACCTGCGCAATGCCCGCGGGCGCCAGCCGCGCATCCTCTCGCGGCGGCCCTGGTCGCACCTGTCCGACCACCTGCCGCTGGCGGTGGAGGTGGAGCCATGAACTTCCCCTGGCGCGACGGCAACCGCGTAGAACTGCTGATCAACGGCGAAGAGTACTTTCCGCGCCTGTTCCAGTGCATCGCCGAGGCGCGCCGGGAGATCCTCCTGGAAACCTTCATCATCTTCGAGGACGAGGTCGGCCGGCAGTTGCAGGAAGCCCTCAGCGCCGCCGCCGAGCGCGGTGTCGAGGTACAGGTCACGGTGGACGGCTACGGCACCGCCTCGCTCAGCCCGGACTACCTGGCCAGGCTGACCGCCGCCGGGGTTCGCGTGCACCTGTTCGACCCGCGCCCGCGCCTGCTCGGCATGCGTACCAACCTGTTTCGCCGGTTGCACCGCAAGCTGGTGGTTATCGATCGCCAGCAGGCCTTCGTCGGCGGCATCAACTACGGCGAGGACCACCTGGTGCGTCGCGGCAACATGGCTAAGCAGGACTACGCGGTGCGCGTCGAGGGCCCGGTGGTGCGCGATATCCGCCAGGCCTGCCTGGCGCTGCTCGAACCGGACGCCGACTACCCGCCGTTGCGGCCGTCGGGCGCCGGGCAGCCGGCGCGGGTGCGCCTGGTAATCCGCGACAACGACCAGTCCAGCGACGACATCGAGCGCGAGTACCTGCAGGCGATCCGCCAGGCGCGGCGACGCCTGCTGATCGCCAACGCCTATTTCTTCCCCGGCTACCGCCTGCTTCGCGAGCTGCGCGATGCGGCGCGCCGCGGCGTGCGCGTCGACCTGGTACTACAGGGCATGCCGGACATGCCGCTGGTGCGCCTGTGCAGCCGGTTGCTCTACGACTACCTGCTGCGCGAGGGCGTGCGTATCCACGAATACTGCCAGCGTCCGCTGCACGGCAAGGTCGCGGTGATCGACGACGACTGGTCGACCATCGGTTCGAGCAATCTCGATCCCCTCAGCCTGTCGCTGAACCTGGAGGCCAACCTGGTGATCCACGACGTCGCCTTCAACGGCCAGCTCTACCAGCACCTGCGCGAGCTGGCGCGCCGCCACTGCCGGCGCATCAGCCGCCGCCACGCGAGGCGCGGCTACTGGTGGCGGGCGCCGCTGATCTTCCTCGGCTTCCACTTTTCCCGGCATTTCCCGGCCATCGCCGGTTGGGTACCCGCCCATCTGCCGCGCCTGAAATCGCTGGAGCCGCGTCCGTCGCGGCGCTGGCAGGAACGCCAGGGCCAGCGGGGCAACCCATGAACGGCAGCGGTCACGAAGCCACCTCGACGCCGCCGCGCCGCTCTCACTGGCGCTGGCTGCGCAGGCTGCTGACCCTGGCGTTCTTCGTGCTGGTCCCGGTGCTGCTGTTCCTGCTGGTGAAGAATCTCGACTGGCAGGAAGTCCGCCACGCCCTCGGCGAGTATCGCCCCGCGACCCTGTTCCTCGGGCTGCTGCTGGCGGCCGCCGGCTATACGGTGTTCAGCAGCTTCGACCTGCTCAGCCGCTACTACATCGGCCACTCGCTGCCCAAGCGGCGGGTCTTCACCGTGGCCTTCGTGTGCAATGCGTTCAACCTCAACCTGAGTTCCTGGGTCGGCGCCGTGGCGCTGCGCTATCGCCTGTACAGCCGGCTCGGCCTGGGCATCGCCGATATCACTCGGATCCTCACCTTCAGCCTGGTGACCAATTGGTTCGGCTACCTGCTGCTCGCCGGCATCCTGTTCAGCTGCGGCCTGCCGGCCTTGCCGCCGGGCTGGAAGCTCGGCAGCGACGGCCTGCGCCTGATCGGCGCCCTGCTCCTGGCGCTGGCCGCCGGCTACCTGCTGGCCTGCCGTTTCGCCCGACGCCGCGCCTGGGGCTGGCGCGAGCATCGGCTGACCCTGCCGTCCTGGCGGCTGGCGGCCCTGCAAGGCCTGCTCGGAGCGAGCAACTGGTCGCTGATGGCGCTGCTGCTGTACAGCCTGCTGCCGCACGGCGTGGATTACCCGAGCGTCCTGGCGATCCTCCTGATCAGCAGCATCGCCGGGGTCATCACCCATATCCCGGCCGGGCTCGGGGTGCTCGAAGCGGTGTTCATCGCCCTGCTCCAGGGGCGCCTGTCCCAGGGCGTGCTGCTGGCCGCGTTGATCGGCTACCGGGTGCTGTATTTCCTCCTACCCCTGGCGCTGGCCTGCGTGGTCTACCTGCTGTTGGAGCGCCGGGCGATCCGCCTGCGCCGCAAACAGCGCCGCCTGCGCCAGGGCCAGGCCTGAATCAGCCGGCCGGACGCAGCAGCAGCGTGCCCAGCGGCGGCAGGTCGAGCAGCAGCGACTGCGCCTGGCCATGGGCGCCGCACGACTCGCTGGAGACGCGGCCCTGGCTGCCTGAGCCGGAACCGGCGAACGCCTGGGCGTCGCTATTGAGCAGCACGTCCCAGTCGCCGCCTTGCGGTACGCCGATCCGATAGCCCTGGCGCGGCACCGGGGTGAAATTGTGTACCGCCAGCAGCGATGGCTCGCCGGCCGCGTGGCGCAGCCAGGCGTAGACACTGTTCGCCTGGTCGTCGCCGATCAGCCATTCGAAGCCGAGCGCCTCGCCGTCGCGCGCATGCAGTGCGGGGAGATCGCGGTACAGCCGGTTGAGGGCCGCCACCAGGTCCTGTACGCCCTGATGCTCCGGATAGCGCAGCAGGTACCAGTCCAGTTCGCCGTCGTGGTTCCACTCGCGCCACTGGCCGAACTCGCATCCCATGAACAGCAGCTTCTTGCCCGGGTGCGACCACATGAAGCTCAGGTACAGGCGCAGGTTGGCGAACTTCTGCCAGCGGTCGCCGGGCATCTTGTCCAGTAGCGAGTGCTTGCCATGTACCACCTCGTCGTGGGAGATCGGCAGGATGAAATGCTCGGAGAAGGCGTAGAGCAGGCCGAAGGTCAACTGGTGGTGGTGATAGCGCCGGTGCAGCGGGTCTTCGCCGATGTACGCCAGGCTGTCGTGCATCCAGCCCATGTTCCACTTATGGCTGAAGCCCAGGCCGCCCTCCGCCACCGGACGGCTGACGCCGGGCCAGGCGGTGGATTCCTCGGCGATCACCAGCGCGCCGGGGGTCTCGCTGGCGACCACCTGGTTGAGGTGATGGAGGAAGTCGATGGCCTCCAGGTTCTCCCGGCCGCCATGGCGGTTCGGCAGCCATTCGCCTTCCTTGCGCGAATAGTCGCGGTAGAGCATCGAGGCCACCGCATCCACCCGCAGGCCGTCGACGTGGTAGGTGCGCAGCCAGTGCAGCGCCGAGGCCAGCATGAAGCCGTGCACCTCGCTGCGGCCAAGGTTGTAGATGTAGGTATCCCAGTCCTGGTGGAAGCCTTCGAAGGGATGTTCGTACTCGTACAGCGCCGTGCCGTCGAAACGGCCCAGGCCGTGGGCGTCGGTGGGAAAATGCGCCGGCACCCAGTCGAGGATCACGCCGATGCCGGCCTGGTGGCAGGCGTCGACGAACGCGGCGAAGTCCTCCGGCGTGCCGTAGCGCGCGGTGGGGGCGAACAACCCGAGCGGCTGGTAGCCCCAGGAGCCGCCGAAGGGATGTTCCATCACCGGCATCAGCTCGATATGGGTGAAGCCGAGCTGGCGCACGTAGGGAATCAGCTCCTCCGCCAGTTCCGACCAGTGCGGCGGCCGGCCGTCGCGGTGGCGCCAGGAGCCGGCGTGGACTTCGTAGATCGACAGCGGTGCCGCATAGCCCTGGCGCTCCGCGCGCCGGGCCAGCCAGTCCTGGTCGCGCCACTCGTGGCGCAACGCCGCGCAGGTCTTCGAAGCGGTTCCGGGCGGCGTCTCGCAGGCCAGCGCCAGGGGGTCGGCCTTCAGCGGCAGGAGGCCGTCGTGGCCCTGCAACTCGTACTTGTACAGTTCGCCCTCGCCGAGGCGCGGGACGAACAGTTCCCAGACGCCGGATGGATAGCGTCGTCGCATCGGGTGACGGCGCCCGTCCCAGCCGTTGAAATCGCCGACCACCGAGACGCGCACGGCGTTCGGCGCCCAGACCGCGAAGCGCACGCCCTCCACGCCTTCGTGACGGGTCAGTTGCGCGCCCAGGCAGGAGGCCAGTTGGCGGTGGTTGCCTTCGGCGAACAGGTAGAGGTCGAGTTCGCCGAGCAACGGCCCGAAGGCATAGGGGTCTTCGCTTTCCTGCACGCCGTCCGGCCAGTGCACGCGCAGGCGGTAGCGCGGCGGCAGGCGCTCCAGGCGGCGCTGGAACAAGCCGCTGCCGGGGTCGCTCTGCTCCAGTTCGGCGAGCGTCGCGCCGTCTTCGTCGAGCAGCTCGACGCGCTGCGCGCCGGGCAGGTAGGCGCGCAGCACGCCGCCTTCGCCGCCGGGGTCGCGCTGCGGGCCGAGGAAGGCGAATGGATCGCCCTGCAGGCCGCGCTGCAGCTTGTCCAGCTCCAGTTGCCAGCGTTCGCGTTCGGACATCGGTTCGCTCATCGGTTCTTGCCCTTCAGGAGGTGTTCGGTGAGTTCGGCCAGACCGGCGAGAGGCACTTCCAGCCAGTCGGGGCGGTAGTCGGCTTCGTAGAGCAGTTCGTAGGCGGCCTTTTCCAGGCAGGCCAGGGCCAGCGCCGCCCCCTCGCCTTCGCGACCGTGCCAGGCGTGCATGAGACCCGCCGCGGCGGCCCGATAGCCGGCCAGGAAGGCATCGCGGGCTTCGCTGCGATAGCGCATGGCGACCTTGCGCCGGGCGCTGTCGGCCTGTTCCGAGCTATCGGTGCTCTGCGCGTTGCGCAGGACCATCGCCGCCGCGTAGTCGAACGAGCGCAGCATGCCGCCGACGTCCTTCATCGGACTGTGGCGCTGGCGGCGCTCTTCCAGGCTGCGCGCCGGCTCGCCCTCGAAGTCGATGAAGCGTGCGTCGCCCTGGACCATCAGCACCTGGCCCAGGTGCAGGTCGCCGTGAACCCTGATCAGCAGCCCGCCGGCTGCCTGCCGGGCCAGCAGCGGCAGGCGTTCGAGCAGCGCCGGCAGGCGTTCCAGCAGGCGCCGCGCCTGTTCCGCCGCCTCGCCCTGCAACGGCCGTGGCGGCTCGCTCAGGCGTTTGCCGGCTTCGCGCAACTGTTCGGCGATGCGCAGCGCCCAGGCCTGGACGCTGGCTTCGTCGCTCTCGCGGCTGCCGAAGGCCGGATCGTCCGACTCGCCGGCCAGTACGCTGTGCATCTCGCCGAGCCGGGCGCCGAGGTTGGCGGCGAAGCCGCGCAGTTCGGCGAGGCTGTCGTATTGCCCTTCGAGCGCCTCGCTGGCCGCGGATATCTCGTCGCGCACGGCTCGCTCCAGGTTGTCCAGGGTCCAGTTCCAGGCGTCGCCCTGGTTGTTCAGGTAGCCCTGCAGGATCATCAGCGTGTGCGGCTCGCCATCCGCGCCGACCCGCCGTACCTCGCCGAGCAACGGGGCGATGCCGGGGTAGCCGTGGCGGGTCAGGTAGCCGCCGACCTCGATTTCCGGGTGCAGCCCCGGAAGGATCTTGCGCAGCACCTTGAGGACCATGCGCTCGCCGAAGCGGATCGAGCTGTTGGACTGCTCCACCGAGAACGGCAGGACGTCTTCGTCGGCGATGTCGTCCATTTCCGCCAGTCCCGCCGCCGGGATGAACTGGATCTCGCCGTCGCCGTGGGCGATCACCGCCTCGGCGCGGAGTTGCGCGAGGACCTTGCGGGCGAACAGCGGCAGGCTGGCGGCGTCGGTCAGCAGGCCGACCTTGCGACCGCGCCGCAGGCGCGCCAGGGCCAGCAACTGAGGCAGGCTGTCGCCGCGCTGGTCGGCGTCGAGGAAGCCCAACGGCAACTGGTAGCGCAGCCCGTCGATCTCCACTTCGCACAACGCACAGCGCGGCTCCGCCTCGTCCAGCGGAACGATGTAGCAGAGCCGTGGCTGGCCTTTCTCGCCGGCGAACCAGCGGCGCTTCGGCAGGTAGGCCGGCAGCGTCTCGCCTTCCAGGATGTTCCGCGATGCGCCCTGCAGCAGCTCGCCGAGGCGCTGCTTGACCACCAGGGTCGGCAGTTCCGGCAGGCGCTCGTCGGCGGCCACGTGCCAGCTCGGCATCTGCGTCGCGTCGGCCAGGTAGAACCAGTAGAAGCCGTAGGGCGGCAGGGTCAGCAGGTAGGTCAGCTCGCCGATCGGCGGGAACGACATGCCGCCGATCATCTCCACCGGCACCTTGCCGGCATGGCTGGCGAGGTCCAGTTCCACCGCCTGGGCCGCGCGCGACAGGTTGGCCACGCAGAGGATGCTGTCCTGCCGTTCGCCCTCGGCGTATTCGCGCAGGTAGGCGAGGATCCGTCGGTTGCTCGGCGCGAGCATCTTCAGGCTGCCGCGGCCGAAGGCCTTCTGCTGGCTGCGCACGGCGAGCAGGCGGCGCATCCAGTTGAGCAGCGAATGCGGGTCGCGCGCCTGCGCCTCGACGTTGATCGTCTGGTAGCCGTACAGCGGGTCGAGAATCGGCGGCAGCACCAGCTTCGCCGGGTCGGCGCGGGAGAAGCCGCCGTTGCGGTCCACCGACCACTGCATCGGGGTCCGCACGCCGTCGCGGTCGCCGAGGTAGATGTTGTCGCCCATGCCGATCTCGTCGCCGTAGTACAGGGTCGGCGTGCCCGGCATCGACAACAGCAGGCTGTGCAGCAGCTCGATGCGCCGCCGGTCACGCTCCACCAGCGGCGCCAGGCGCCGGCGGATGCCCAGGTTGAGGCGCGCGCGGCGGTCGGCGGCATAGTGGTTCCAGAGATAGTCGCGCTCGTCGTCGGTGACCATCTCCAGGGTCAGCTCGTCGTGGTTGCGCAGGAAGATCGCCCATTGGCAATTGGCCGGGATGTCCGGGGTCTGGCGCAGGATGTCGGTGATCGGATAGCGATCCTCCTGGGCGATGGCCATGTACATGCGCGGCATCAGCGGGAAGTGGAAGGCCATGTGGCATTCGTCGCCCTCGCCGCCATCCTCGCCGCCGAAGTACGGCCGGGTGTCTTCCGGCCACTGGTTGGCCTCGGCCAGCAGCATGCGGTCGGGATAGTGCGCGTCCAGCTCGGCGCGGATGCGCTTGAGCACCTGGTGGGTCTCCGGCAGGTTCTCGCTGCTGGTGCCGTCGCGTTCGATCAGGTAGGGAATCGCGTCCAGGCGCAGGCCGTCGACGCCCATGTCCAGCCAGTAGCGCATCACCCCGAGCACCTCGCGCAGGACCTGCGGGTTGTCGAAGTTCAGGTCCGGCTGGTGGGAATAGAAGCGGTGCCAGTAGTACTGTTGGGCTACCGGGTCCCAGGTCCAGTTGGACTGCTCGGTGTCGATGAAGATGATCCGCGTACCCTGGTATTTCTCGTCGCTGTCCGACCAGACGTAGTAGTCGCGGGCGCGCGACCCCTTCTTCGCGTGGCGGGCGCGGATGAACCAGGGATGCTGGTCGGAGGTGTGGTTGATCACCAGCTCGGTAATCACCCGCAGACCGCGTCGATGGGCCTCGGCGATGAACCGGCGGGCGTCGGCGAGGCTGCCGTAGTCGCTGTGCACGCCACGGTACTGGGCGATGTCGTAGCCGTCGTCGCGGCGTGGCGACGGGTAGAACGGCAGCAGCCAGAGAGTGTTCACGCCGAGGTCGGCGATGTAGTCGAGCTTCTCGATCAGCCCGGCGAAGTCGCCGATGCCATCGTTGTTGGCGTCGTAGAAGGATTTCACGTGGACCTGGTAGATCACCGCGTCCTTGTACCATTGCGGGTCGTTGAGAAAGACCGGTTTCTCGCGTCTGGCCATGGGTTTCTCCTTATGCGTCGACGCGCCGCACGCGCCAGATGCCGAACGGCAGGTGCCAGGGTTCGATGCGCATCCACTGGACCTTGCCGTGCCAGACCCAGCGATGCCCGTTCATCAGGTCCTCGCCCTGGAGGCTGGCGTCGTCGGGCAGGCCGAACTCCCACAGCGGCAGTTCGAAATGCGCCTCCTGGGCTTCGTGCGGGTCCAGGCAGACCGCCACCAGGACGAAGTTGGCGAGGTCCGCGGTGCGCTTGCCGAAATACAGGATGCGGTCGTTCCAGGCGTTGTAGGCCTGGAACCCGAGGTGCGTCTGCAATGCCGGGTTTTCCCGGCGGATGCGGTTGAGCCGGGCGATCTCGGCGACGATGTTGCCCGGCGCCTGGTAGTCGCGCGGACGCAACTGGTATTTCTCCGAGTCGAGGTACTCCTCCTTGCCCGGCAAGGCCGCCGCCTCGCACAGCTCGAAGCCGGAGTACATGCCCCACAGCCCCGACCCCATGGTCGCCAGGGCGGCACGGATGAGGAAGCCGGGGCGGCCGGAGCGTTGCAGGAACCAGGGATTGATGTCCGGGGTGTTGACGAAGAAGTTCGGCCGGTAGCAGTCGCGCCAGGGTGGCTGGTTGAGTTCGGCGAAGTACTCCGCCAGTTCCTGCTTGTCGTTGCGCCAGGTGAAATAGGTGTAGCTCTGGCTGAAGCCGACCTTGCCCAGGCGCGCCATCATCGCCGGGCGGGTGAACGCCTCGGAAAGGAAGATCACCTGCGGATGGCGGCCGCGCACCTCGGCGATCAGCCACTCCCAGAATGGCAGTGGCTTGGTGTGCGGGTTGTCGACGCGAAACAGCGTCACGCCCTGCTCGACCCAGCCCAGCACCACGTCGCGCAAGGCTTCCCACAGGCTCGGCAGGGCCTGTTCGGCGTAGAAGTCGACGTTGACGATGTCCTCGTACTTCTTCGGCGGGTTCTCCGCGTAGCGCAAGCTACCGTCCGGACGCCAGGCGAACCAGCCGGGATGCTCGCGCAGCCAGGGGTGGTCGGGGGAGCACTGGATGGCGAAGTCCAGCGCCAGTTCCATGCCGTGCTCGCGCACCGCAACGAGCAGCCGGCGGAAATCCTCGCGGTCGCCCAGTTCGGGATGGATCGCCTCGTGGCCGCCCTCCTCGCTGCCGATCGCATACGGGCTGCCGGGGTCGCCGGCCTCGGCACGCAAGGAATTGTTGCGGCCCTTGCGATGGGTGCGGCCGATGGGGTGGATCGGCGGGAAATAGAGAACGTCGAAGCCCATCGCGGCGATCTGCGGCAGACGCCGGATCACGTCGTCGAAGGTACCGTGGCGTGTCGGGTCGCCGCTTTCCGAGCGAGGGAACAGCTCGTACCAACTGGCGAAGCGCGCCAGCGGTCGCTCCACCTCCACCGGGTATTCGCGGCTGCGCACCAGGTGCTCGCGCGGGCCGACCAGACGCAACAGTTCGCCGGTCTGCGCCGCCAGCCACAGCGCCACCCGCTCCTCGACGCTCTGGCAGGCCTGCAGGCGTTCGGCCAGCGGCGCACAGGCGGCGGCGATCTCCGGACCGCCGCGCTCGGCGCAGCGCTGCAGCAGTTCGTCGCCCTCGCGCAGCTCCAGGTCCAGCGGCAGGCGTGCGCCATGCTTGGCACGCAATTCGCGGCGGTAGCCGGCAAAACGGTCGATCCAGGCCTCGATACGGAAGTACAGGCGGCCGCAGGGCGGCGTGCGCAACTGCGCGCTCCAGAAATCGTTGCCTTCGGGCAGCAGCGGCAGGCGCCGCTCCGCGGTTTCCCCGACACGCCGCCAGACCACCTCGGCACCGAGTACCTCATGGCCATCGGCGAAGATTCGCGCGGCCAGGCGCAGGTCGCGGTCGCTCTCGGTCTTCGCGGGATAGGCGCCCTCTTCCACCACAGGGCTGACCGACTCGATGGCGATACGGGGCTGCTGGATGGCGATGACCAGCGGATCATCGTCGCTGTTGCGGACAATCGAACTCATCGAGGCGCGCTCCTCCGGGACGTGGGTTCGGCGATGGGTCGCGAGGCTTCCGCCGGCCTCGAGTGGCCGGCGGCGCGGACGGTCATTGATTCCGAGCCCGCCGGCGACCGATTGGTTCAGGTTGATTTACCCAGCGGCTCGCCTCAGGCCTTGCGCCGCGAACGCGAGGCACCGGACTTGGCGCGACCCTTCGCGTCGGCCCCGGCCTTTTCGCTGCCCTTGTCCTTGCCGCCGCCGGCGCGGGAACGCAGGCTGCGCTTGAGCAGGTCGGTGAGATCGATGATGTCGGCGCCCTTGCCAGCCACCTCCTCCTCTTCCTCCACCGCGTGCAGCTGGCCCTTGGCGGCCTTTTCCTCGACCAGCTTCATGATCTTGTCGCTGAAGCTGTCCTTGTATTCGTCCGGCTCCCAGTGGGAGGCCATGTCCTCCACCAGGCGCTTGGCCATCTCCAGCTCGCGCTTGTCGAGTTTCGCCTCGGTGACGCTTTCGTCCAGCTCCAGGCCATCCAGGCTGCGCACCTGCGACGGCCAGCGCAGGGTGATCAGCACCAGGGCGTCCTGCAGAGGCCGCAGGAGCGCCAGGTGCTGGCGGGTGTGCAGGACGACGTTGGCCAGGGCGACCTTGCCGGTGCGCTCCAGGGTCTCCCGGAGCAACGCGTAGACCTTGCCTCCGCGCCGGTCGGGGGCCAGGTAGTAAGGGGTATCGAAGTGCTGCAGGGGAATTTCCTGGCTATCGACGAAAGCGAAGATCTCGATGGTCTGGGTCGACTTGGGATGCGCCGCGCGGATTTCTTCCTCGCTCAGCACCACGTAGCGACCCTTTTCGTACTCCACGCCCTTGACGATGTTCTCGCGCTCGATCTCCTTGCCGGTGACCTTGTTCACCCGTTTGTAGCCGACCGGCTCCATGCTGCGCTGGTCGAGCCAGTCGAAATCGATGCCCTGCGACGAGGTCGCCGCCGACAGGCTCACCGGTATATGCACCAGGCCGAAGCTGATCGCGCCTTTCCAGATCGCACGCGCCATGCCGGTTTCCTCCTCTTGATGGTTACAGCGTGCCGCCGTCCGCGTAACGCACGCGGCCGTCGGCGGCGATGTCGGTGATGCGCTGGAGCAGGTTGTCGGCGGCGGTCTCGGCGTCGCTCAGGCAACTGCAACCCGGGGTCACTACCCACAGCATGCGTACCGCCGCGCCACGCCGCTTGGGCTGATAGAGGATCAGGCCGACCGGCTGGCAGCGCTCCTGCATCGCGTCGGTCCAGGCGGTACAGGCGTCGAAGTCCTTGAACATGACGGAACTCTCCTCAATGGCTATCGGAAGATGGCGGCGAACGGTTCAGGCAGGCCAGGACATGCAGCACCAGTAGCGCCAGGACCGTCCCGAGCACCGCGGTACCCTGGTGACCGAGTCCGACCGCGACGCCTATGGCGGTGCTGGCCCAGAGACCCGCCGCGGTGGTCAGGCCCCTGACCCGGCTTTCCCGACCTGCCTTGAGGATGGTGCCGGCGCAGAGGAAGCCGATGCCGGCGACGGTGCCCTGGATCACCCGGCTCAGCGCGTCCGCCCCGCCACTCTGCAATTGCAGCGGCATGACGAACAGCGCCGCGCCGAGGGTTACCAGCATGTGCGTGCGCAGGCCGGCGGCCTTGCCGCTCTGCTCGCGCTCGTAGCCGAGTACCGCGCCGAGCGCCGCCGCCAGCAGCAGGCGCAACGCGGCGCGGGCGGTCTGCTCGAAGTCGGCGAGATCGGCGAACTCCTCGCCGAGGATCTTCCACAACGTCTCCCAGGCGCTCATCGGCGTTGTATCTCGCTGTAGCGCAGGGCACCGCAACGCAGGCAGCGCTCGCAGTCGAAGGTTTCCTCACCCAGTCGCAACGCCGGTTGCCGGCACCAGTCGCAACCGCCTATCAGGCAACGCAAGGTCATCCGGGTCCTCCCGCCGAATCGCTCGGCCAGCCGCCCTTTCCAGCTGTGACCGACGAGACGACGGGAAGGTGCGATCGGATTCGCCAGCGGCGCTCCTCAGGCGGGGATCGCCTTGGTCGCCGCCTCGCGCTGCCAGATCCGGTGCTGCATCAATGCCTGGCGCAGGCCGGGGAAGACATCGGTGGCCGTGGCGCCGAGCACCACGCCGGGGTCGCCAGGCAACGAAAGCTGGCTGGCCAGCGCCTGGGCATCGCCGGCGAAGGCCACTGGCTTCAGGTGCTTGTAGGCTTCCAGCAGGTAGTGCAGGCCGCGCCCGTCAGCGCCGATGGCCTGGCTGCTGGCCGCGCCGCCAGGCACGAAGACCGCGTCGAAGGCTACCGACGGCAGGCCGTCCCAGGTTCCCTCAGGGCTCAGTTCGGCGCCGTTTTCAGCCTGCACCGGCGAAGCGCTGGGCGCGATCAGCTTGGCGTCCGCGCCCTCCTGGCGGAGCGCGTCGCGCAGGTCGCTGACGTCGCTCTCGGCGACGCCGTCGGCGATCAGGATCGCCACCTTGCGCGAACGGATGTCGCCGGACAGCAGGTTCATCTGGCTCAGCGCCGGCGACGGCTTCGGCTGCGGTGCCGGGTTGGCCGGCGCGGCGAGCTGCACACCGACGTTCGCCGCGACCCTGGCGGCCAGTTGCGGATCGATGTTGAGGAGTATCTGGTTGACTTCGCGCTCACGGATCGATTGCCGCTCGACCTTGGACAGTTCGAAGCTGTAGGCGGCGACGATATGCGCCTGCTCGGCCTCGCTCATGCTGTGCCAGAACAATGCGGCCTGGCTGAAATGATCGGCGAAGGAGTCGGCGCGCTTGCGCAGCTTGCTGCCGCTGACCGGCTCGTGGTAGGTGGAGAAGCCGCCGTTGCGCGCCGCCGGCGGGGTTTCCTTCGGCCAGCCGCCGTCGATCGAGTTCGGTTCATAGGAAGCCCGGCCGCGGTTGATGGTCTGCCGGTGCGGCGCGTCGCGCTGGTTGTTGTGGAACGGACACAGCGGGCGGTTGATCGGGATTTCGTTGAAGTTCGGCCCGCTCAGGCGCAGCAGTTGGGTGTCGGTATAGGAGAACAGCCGACCCTGCAACAGCGGGTCGTTGGTGAAGTCGATTCCGGGGACCACGTGGCCGACGTGGAACGCCACCTGTTCGGTCTCGGCGAAGAAATTGTCGGGGTTGCGGTTGAGTACCATCCGCCCCACCACCCTTACCGGCACCAACTCCTCGGGCACCAGCTTGGTGGGGTCGAGCAGGTCGAAGTCGAAGCTGTCCTGCTGGTTCTCCGGGATCACCTGCAGGCCCAGCTCCCATTCGGGATAGTCGCCCTTCTCGATGTCCTCCCAGAGGGTCCGCCGGTTGAAGTCGGGGTCCTTGCCGGCGAGCTTCTGCGCCTCGTCCCAGACCAGCGAGCAGGTCCCGGACTTCGGTCGCCAGTGGAACTTGACCAGCACGCTCTCGCCGGCCGCGTTGACCAGGCGGAAGGTGTGCACGCCGAAGCCCTGCATGTTGCGGTAGGCGATCGGAATGGCGCGGTCGGACATCAGCCACATGACCATGTGCGCCGACTCCGGGGTCAGCGAAACGAAGTCCCAGAAGGTGTCGTGGGCAGACGCTCCGGTGGGAATCTCGTTGTGCGGTTCGGGTTTCACCGCATGGACGAAGTCGGGGAACTTGATCGCATCCTGGATGAAGAACACCGGCATGTTGTTGCCGACCAGGTCGAAGTTGCCTTCGTCGGTATAGAACTTCACGGCGAAGCCGCGTACGTCACGCACCGTATCCGCGGACCCGCGCGGCCCCTGCACGGTGGAGAAACGCACGAAGACCGGGGTACGCTTGCCCGCCTCGGCGAGGAAGCCGGCCTTGGTCAGGTCGCTGAGGTCCTCGTAGGCCTCGAAGTAGCCATGCGCCGCCGAGCCACGAGCGTGGACCACGCGCTCGGGAATGCGCTCGTGGTCGAAGTGGGTGATCTTCTCGCGCATGATGAAGTCTTCGAGCAACGACGGTCCGCGCTCGCCGGCCTTCAGGGTGTTCTGGTTATCGGCGATGCGGGTGCCGGTATTGGTGCTCAGGGCCTCTCCGGTGGCGTCCTCGCGATAGGCCTCCAGCTGTTCCAGCTTGGCGTTGCTGTTGCCACGGTCGACGGTGTCGGTGCCGGCCGCCTGGCTGCGCTGCTCGTTGTTCTGCTCGCTCATCGGTTTCCTCTCCTCATCCTGGGCATGAAAATGGGGCGGATGCCTCCCTGCTCCGCCCCATTCACTTCACTGCGCGGTTATCAGTTCCCGCCGTGGCTGCGCTGGCCACCTTTCTTGCCAGCCTCGGAGGCCCGCTGCGGATCGTTCTTGAAGTTGCCGCCGCTGGCCTGGCCGCCCTTCTTGCCGGCCTCCGAAGCACGTTTCGGGTCTTCCGCGAAGTTGCCTTTACCACCTTGATGCTGTGCCATTTCTATTTCCTCCGAATAATCTCTTCAGAACAGATTTCATGGACGCATGCGTTGCGCATGCCCTAACTCTGAGAGGGTGTTTCGCCAGTGGTTCAGATTATTTTCAGCGAATGAAAGCAAAGCGCTTTGCCAGCATGTTTCGAGCGCAATCCATAGGGTTCAAAGATCCTTGCCTTATTCCATTGCCAGCATTGACAGGAATCCCCGAATTGCGTCAGATGAAAGCCCGCACATCTCGGAGGAGCACCATGAAACCCTACGAGCATCCGGCCTACAGCGATCCCGTGGTAAGCAACGAAGAACCCGATCGCGATTGCCATGAATGGAATTTCGAACCGGGAGACAGTGATCAGGAACCCTACCCCGAATATCATGGAGCGAATACCGAAGAATGCCCAGGCGGAGGCACTTAATTATTCTTTTCTATTGCAACCCCTGACATTCCGATAGACCCATTCAATAATTAATCGTCGAACTTTGAAACAAATGGAACTCGCCATGGAAAACAGTGACGAAGTGCGATTCCAGCACTATTTCATTTCTCTCGTCGAACAGGTGGCGAAACCGCTTTTCGTCGACTCCTGCGAAGAGGCGCGCAGCTACGGCCTGGACTGCAACGTGGACCTCGACCTCGACGAGGACGGCCATCCTCGCCTGCGCCTGGAAGTCGGCGAGCCGGGAGGCGAGAAAAGCCACTACAGCCTGCTGGCGATTCCCGGCGAGCGGGTCATCCATCGCCAGTACCTGGCCGGGGCCCAGGAATGGCACAGCCTGCCGGCCGAGCTGGCGTCGATCAACCCGATGGTGCTGGACAGCGAGCTGGCGGTATTCTTCCGCCGCGCCTTCGACCTTCGCCTGGAGGGCCCCGAACGCCGTCATCCGGCCGGCTTCTGGTAAGGCCCTTCATAGCTTCCAGATATCCCGGGCGTATTCGCTGATCGTCCGGTCGGCGCTGAACCAGCCGATCCGCGCCACGTTGAGCAACGCCGAGCGCCACCAGCGATCGGGCTCGCGCCAGACTTCCTCGACCCGGCACTGCGCATGCCAGTAGGCCTCGAAGTCGGCGCAGAGCATGAAGCGGTCGTCGTGCACCAGGCCGTCCACCAGCCCTTCGTAGCGGCTGCGGTCGTCGGCCGAGAACAGCCCGCTGCGGATCGCCTCCAGAGCTTCCTCCAGCCGCGGCGAGGCCGCGATCACCCCGCCCATCTCCAGCTCCCCGGCCTGCCGGCGCTGCTCCACCTGCTGGGCGCTGAGGCCGAAGATGAACATGTGTTCCAGGCCGATCCGCTGGCTCATCTCAACGTTGGCGCCGTCCAGGGTGCCGATGGTCAGCGCGCCGTTGAGGGCGAACTTCATGTTGCTGGTCCCGGAGGCCTCGAGCCCGGCGGTGGAAATCTGCTCGGAGAGGTCCGCCGCGGGAATGATCGCCTCGGCCAGGCTGACGTTGTAGTTGGGCAGGAACACCAGCTTGAGCAGGCCGCGCACGGTGGGGTCGTCGTTGATGGTGCGGGCGATGTCGTTGGCCAGCTTGATGATCAGCTTGGCCTGGTGGTAGCTGGCGGCAGCCTTGCCGGCGAAGATCTTCACCCGCGGCACGCGGTCGGCGGTCGGGTCGTTGCGGATCTCCTGGTACAGCGCCACGGTGTGCAGCAGGTTGAGCAACTGCCGCTTGTATTCGTGGATACGCTTGATATGCACATCGAACAGCGCTTCCGGTTCGATCGCCACGCCGAGGCTGTCCAGCACCAGGCGCGCCAGGGCGGTCTTGTTCTGCCGACGCTGCTCGGCGAAGCGTGCCCGCAGCCTGGCGTCCTCGACGTGTTCCTCGAGGTCCGGCAGGCGCCGTTCCGGGGTGTCCAGCAGGTCGGCGCCGAGGGTCTCCACCAGCAGCTCGGTCAACCCCGGGTTGGCCTGGAACAGCCAGCGGCGGAACGACACGCCGTTGGTCTTGTTGCTGATGCGCTGCGGATAGAGGCGATGCAGGTCATGGAACACGGTTTCGCGCATCAGCTCGGTGTGCAATGCCGATACCCCGTTGATCTGGTGCGAACCGAGGAACGCCAGGTTGCCCATGCGCACCCGTCGGCCGTGGCCCTCCTCGATCAGGCTGACCGAACGCAACAGGTCGAAGTCGTGGATGTCCTGGGCACGCAGCGCGTCTATATGGAAGGCATTGATCAGGTAGATGATCTGCATGTGGCGCGGCAACAGGCGCTCCATCAGCGCCACCGGCCAGGATTCCAGGGCTTCCGGGAGCAGCGTGTGGTTGGTGTAGGACAAGGTCGCCACGCTCAGCGCCCAGGCGTCCGGCCAGGCCAGTTGGTGCACGTCCACCAGTTGCCGCATCAGCTCGGCGACGGCGATCGCCGGGTGGGTGTCGTTGAGCTGGATCGCCACCTGTTCCGGCAGGCTACGCAGGTCGTGATGATGGCGCAGGTGGCGGTCGAGCAGGTCCTGCAGCGAGGCTGAGACGAAGAAGTACTCCTGGCGCAGGCGCAGTTCCTGACCGGCCTCGGTGCTGTCTGCCGGATACAGCACCCGCGAGATGCTCTCCGCCTTGACCACGTCGACCACCGCGCCGATATGGTCGCCGGCGTTGAAACGGTCCAGTTGCAGGTCTTCCTCAGCGCGAGCGCGCCACAGGCGCAGGGTATTGACGCTGGCACGCCGCCAGCCGACGATCGGCGTGTCGTAGGCGATCGCCCGGATCCGCTCGTCCGGCCGCCAGATGGCTCGGCCACTGTGCTCGCTGTCGACCTGCACGCTGCCGCCGAAGTCGATGTAGTAGCTGACCTCGGGTCGTTCGAACTCCCAGGGATTGCCGAAATCCAGCCAGGTCTCGGTCTGCTCCTGCTGCCAGCCGTCGGTCAGCACCTGGCGGAACAGGCCATGCTCGTAGCGGATGCCATAGCCATGCGCGGGAATGTCGAGGCTGGCCATGCTTTCCATGAAGCATGCCGCCAGGCGTCCGAGGCCGCCGTTGCCGAGCGCCGCGTCCGGCTCCAGGGCAACGATCCGCTGCAGGTCGACGCCCAGCTCGGCAAGGGCCTGGCGGGTTTCCTCGAGCAGCCCGAGGTTGCCGAGGTTGTCCAGCAACAGGCGACCGATGAGGAACTCCAGGGACAGGTAGTAGACCCGCTTGCGCGCGGGCGCTTCACCTTGCGGGGTGGCCTCCTCCCAGTGGTCGATGATGTGGTCGCGCACCGCCAGGGCCACCGCTTCGAACCAGTCGTGCGGGCACGCGGTGGATGGGTCGCGGCCGACGCTGTAGCGCAGTTTGGCGAGGATGCTGGCTTTCAGGGTCTGGACCGCACTTGGGGTCTGGTCTTGGCTGTCGGGCATCGCCGGGCTTCCTTCCGGCCCGCCGCTGCAGGCCGGTGCTTGCGGGGTTTTCTCAGGCGCTCTTGCGTACCGGCACGGCGGCCGCCGCGCTTTCCTGGCGCAGGCGGTCGAGCAGGTCGTGGCCGGCCAGGGTCAGGTGGTGGACCACCCATTGCTCCTGGCCGGTCCAGGAATGCTGGACGCTGCCGCAGAGCAGTTGCGCCTGGTTGAGCAACTGCAAGTGGTAGGCCACCGCCTCGCGGCAATGACCGGGTAGCTCGCGTGCTTCCCAGTGCTGGCCGAAGCCAAGGCTTTCCAGATGCTCCAGCAGATCCCTGATCAACCCCCAGTCGCGTTTCATCGGCATGCTCCTTGTCTGCGTCGCGGCCGGCCGTTCCGGCTACCTAGAAGCGGAGTCGCGGCGGCCGCGATGGTTCATTCTTTTTCGCCGGCGGCCCGCCTGTCCGCACGACGGAACCGCCGGGCGCCGGCGTCAGTCGGGAGGAATGCCGTTGCCAACGGTCGGTGTGCGGACTGGCGCGAGAGCTGGAGCGCAGCTTCACTGAGCAGTGACCTTTCCCGTATCCCGGCAGGAGCGCTCCGATGCAGGCTTTCATGGTTCATTTCTCAGACGCCGGACAACCCGGCCGGACCGTGCTCACCACTTTCGCGCCAACCCTCAGCACTAGCGAGGCGCACGTTCGCCTGCAACTCTGCTATCCCCTGCTGTTCCCGCAGCGTCTGAGCGCGGTGCGGGTCTACCCCCTGCTGCCGGCGGCGGCACGCGAGTGAACGCGGCCGCCGGGGCGCCTCAGCCGTTGACTACCGTACCGCCGTTGACGTGCAGCACCTGGCCGCTGACGTAGGACGAGTCGTTACAGGCCAGGTAGACGTAGCTGGCGGCCAGCTCTTCCGGCTGGCCGGGCCGGCCCATCGGCGTATCCGCGCCGAAGTGGGCGACCTTCTCGGCGCTGAAGGTGGACGGGATCAGCGGCGTCCAGATCGGGCCCGGGGCCACGGCGTTGACGCGGATGCCGCGGTTGACCAGGTTCATCGACAGCGACCGGGTGAACGAGGTGATCGCGCCCTTGGTCGAGGAATAGTCGATCAGCTGGGGGTTGCCCTTGTAGGCGGTGATCGAGGTGGTGTTGATGATCGCCCCGCCCTTGCCCATCAGCGGCAGGGCCGCCTTGGTCAACTGGAACATGCCGAAGATGTTGGTGCGGAAGGTCTTCTCCCACTGCTCTTCGCTGATGTCCTCCAGGCGCGCCTGCGGATGCTGCTCGCCGGCGTTGTTGACCAGCACGTCGAGGCGCCCCCATTTCTGCCTTAGCGTGTCCACCACCTGGCGGCAGAAGCCGGCGTCGGCGACGTCGCCGGCGAACGCCAGGCACTGGCGGCCGAGCGACTCGATGATCTCGCGGGTCTTCGCCGCGTCTTCGTTCTCATCCAGGTAGACCAGCACCACATCCGCCTTCTCGCGGGCGAAAGCCACCGCCACCGCGCGGCCGATACCACTGTCGCCGCCGGTGACCAGGGCCACCTTACCCTCCAGCTTGGCCGCCGGACGGTAATCGGCGGAAACGAACTCCGGCTTCGGCTGCATCTCGCTTTCGTGGCCGGGACGTTGGTCCTGGTGCTGCGCAGGCAGGGTCTGTCGCTGTTCGCTCATGGTGGTTTCCTCTCTGTCGGACGCCTCAGGCGCGTTCGCCGCGCAAGGCGCGTTGATGGAATTCGGGCAGGCGCCGCAGCGCCCAGCGGGTGGCTTCCCGGCGCATCCGCGCGGGGTCGCCGTGGAAGCGCTCGCGGCGCGAGAACAGGGCGAGGCCGGCGGGCAACCGGAAGGCCCAGGCGAAGCACACGGTACCGGGCGGGATGCCGTCCTTCGCTTCACTGCCGAGCAACCCCGTGACCGCCAGCGCGGCGCTCGCCGGACTGCGTTGCAGGGCCGCCCTGGCCATGGCCTCGGCGACCTCCACGCTGGTCAGGTTGAAACGCTCCAGCCAGTTCGGGTCGAGCCCCAGCAGGGCAAGCTTGGCCGCCGGCGAATAGACGACGAAGCCGCCTTCCATCACCTTGCCGCTGCCGGCCACCGCCGACAGTTCGGCGCTGATCTGCCCGGCAGTACAGGATTCCGCGGTGATCAGGCTGAGGTCGGCGCTACGCAGGTAGGCCACCAGGCGAGAGGCCTCGTCCGCGAGTTGCAGGTCGGGCATGGCACGCTCCTCAGGGCGAGATCGGGTCGCTGGCGGGAAAGGTCTCCTTCAACGCATCGTCCAGCTGGCGATCCTCCGCCACCTGGGGCCGGGTGGTGCCGCCACAGGGGCAATCGGCGTCGCCACACGGCTCGCCCTGGGGGTGGCCGCTGGCGCAGGCCGCGCAGCAATAGTGCTGGCCGTCGCGTTCGACGGCATCGGCGCCGGGCTGGCAGGTGCATTTGGGACAGGCACAGGTTTCGCTGTTCATGGGCAGTCTCCAGTGGGGTTCACTTGCTGTGTTCCGGCGAGGTCACCGGGCGCAAGCCACGGGGGCCGGTCCAGCCCCAGAGGACCAGGCCGAGCACGGGCAGGAGCAGGATCAGCAGCGACCAGCCGAGCTTGCGACTGGCGGAGCTGTCGCTGCGGAGCACGCTGTTGATGGCCCAGGCATCCACCAGGAGCAACAGGACCAGCAGCGCGAGGATCAGGTAGGCGGTATCCATCGGGGGCCTCCTCGGCATCTCGTTGCACGGTGGAGGCCCTGTGCGCCGGGGGAGTTCCGCCTTTTTCGCGGACGGTCAGCCGCGCCCGAGCTGGCGCCGCATGGCCGCGCTGATGCGCTGGCGGGTGCCGGTGTAGTCGGCCCAGGGATCGTCGCCGGCGAGTTCGTCGAGGCGCTGCGGCAGACTGCGCAGGTTCCATTGGTTGGCGCCCTGCAGCGAGTCGAGTTCCTCGCGGAACACCGGTACCGACACCGGCAACCCTTCGCGGGCGCGCACCGAGTAGGCGGCCACGGTGCTGGCGCCGCGGCTGTTGCGCAGGTAGTCGACGAAGATCTTGCCGACCCGGTTGCGCGGCCCGGAAACCGCCGAGAAACGCTCCGGCATCAGGCGCGCCAAGTGCTGGGAGATGGCCTGGGCGAAATCCTTGACCTCGTCCCAGCCATGCCGGCGCTCCAGCGGCACCAGCAGGTGCATGCCCTTGCCGCCGCTGGTCTTGAGGAAGGCGCGCAGGCCCAGCTCGTCGAGCAACGTCAGGCTCAGCTGGGTCGCTTCGAGCATGCGCTTCCACGGCAGCGCCGGGTCCGGGTCGAGGTCGAGGACGAAACGGTCGGGCCGCTCCAGGTTGGCCAGGCTGGCGTTCCAGGTATGGAATTCGATGCTGCCCATCTGCACCGCGCCGACCAGCGCCTCGGCGCTGCGGATCTGCAACAGCGGCGGATGACCGGGATCGAGCGCCGGGTCGAGCTGGACGATGCCGGGGATCTTCAGGCGCGCCGCGTGCTTCTGGAAGAACAGTTCGCCGCCGATTCCGTCGGGGCCGCGCACCAGCGACACCGGGCGCTCGCGCAGGTCGCGCAGGAGCAGGTCGGCGTAGCGCGCATGGAACTCGGCGAGTTCCAGCTTGCTGGCCTGGATCGACGGGTCGATCAGCCGCTGCGGATGGCTGATGCGCACGCCGGCGGTGGCCGCCCGCGACGCACCGGCGCCGGCCTTGCGCGCGCCGCGCAGCGGCGGCGCTCCGGCGGGACGCTCGCCGGTCACCTCGCGCGCCGGCTTGTCTTCGCGCAAGCCGTGGAACACTGCCTGGCGGATGATCCCGCCACGGGTCATCTGCGCATAGGAAACCTCGCACAGCTGTTGCGGGCGCACCCACTGCACCGACCCGGTCTCGCGCGCCGGCGGCACCTTCGCCAATGGGCTGGAGCGGACCGCGAGGGGTTCCAGGCGCTCACGGACGTTCTTCAGGCTGGCCGCGGTGAAGCCGCTGCCGACCTTGCCGGCATAGCGCAGCCGGCGCTCCTCGTCAGGGCTGTAGAGGCCGAGCAGCAAGGCGCCGATATGCCGGCGAGAGCCCTTCGGCTCGGTATAGCCGACGATCACGAACTCCTGGCGCAACTGGCACTTCAGCTTGATCCAGTCGTTGCTGCGGCGCGAACGGTAGGCGCTGCCCAGACGCTTGCCGATCACGCCTTCGAGACCGAGCTTGCAGGCGCTGGCCAGCAGGTCGCGGGGGTCTTCCGCGAGCGTCGCGGAGAACCGCAGCGGGTCTTCGTCTCGCCCTTCCAGCAGCGCCTCCAGGCGCGCGCGGCGCTCCTCCAGGGCGACATCGCGCAGATCCTCGCCTTCGTGGTACGGCAGGTCGAAGAGGACGTACAGGATGTTCTCGCCGCGACCTTCCTCGAAGGCGTTCTGCAGGGCCTGGAAGTCCGGTCGACCCTCCTCGTCGAGGACGACCAGTTCGCCGTCCAGCCAACTGCGCTGCAGACCGAGCCCGGCCAAGGCCTTCTCCAGGTGTGGCAGGCGTTCGGTCCAGTCATGGCCGTTGCGGGTCAGCAGGCGCACGTGGCCGTCTTCGATGCGGCTCATCAGCCGATAGCCGTCCAGCTTGAGTTCGTAGGCCCACTCCCCTCGCGGAGGCTGCTCGACCAGGCTGGCCAGCTCGGGGGCGATCCATTCGGGCATCGGCGTCTTCCCCCCGCTCTTACCGCGTCGCGCCGGCCTGGCCGCGGGCGTGGCGGCTTCGCCATGGCGGGGCAGCAGCGTACGCTCGCTGAGCACGCTGTCGGGACGCTCCTTCAGCACGTCGAAGCGATCCAGGCTGCGCGCCTCGCCGTCCTTGGCCTTGACCAGGAACCACTGGGGCTGCTTGCCGCGCAGGTTGGTGCGGATCAGGTGCCAACGCCCGGAGAGTTTCTCGCCATCCAGGGCGAAGCTGAGATGGCCCTTTTCCAGGCCCTCGCGCGGATCGTCCAGAGGCGTCCAGGCGCCTCGGTCCCAGACGATGACATCGCCGGCGCCGTAGTGCCCCTGGGGGATGCTGCCTTCGAAATCGGCATAGTCCAGCGGATGGTCCTCAACCTGCACCGCGAGCCGCTTCACCGCCGGGTCGAGGCACGGCCCCTTGGGCACCGCCCAGCTCTTCAGGGTGCCATCCAGCTCCAGGCGGAAGTCGTAGTGCAGGCGGCTGGCGTCGTGCTTCTGGACGCAATAGCGGAGCAGCCCGGTGCTGTCCTTGCGAGGCTTGCGGCCGCTGGGCTCCGGGGTCTGGCGGAAATCGCGCTTGCGGGCGTACTCGGCGAGCGGCTTGCTGCTGGGCATGGTGGGCTCCTCGGTGCTCAGACGCCGGGGCAGACCGGCGCGCTGTGCAGGACCATGTCGATGGCTTTCCCCACTTCCTCCAGGGTCACCGGTTTGAGCAGCACCGGATAGGGTGCCGCCGGGTCGATGCCGACGCGAGCGCTGTCGCTGAGCAGGATCACCCGCATCCGCGGGCGCACCGGCAGGCTGGTTTCGATGAGCATGCTGCCGCTCAGAGGACCTTCGAGCTGCTCGCTGAGCAGGAACAGGTCGATCACCGCGTCCGAGGCCAGGTGGTCGAGGGCTTCGTCGCGACTCGCCGCGCTGAGCACCGCGTAGCCTCGATCGAGGAGGAATTCCTCGATCCGCCAGAGCTGGTCGGCGTGTTCTTCGAGGACCAGGACGATCTTGTTTTCTCCGTTCACCATGGTTCTCCCTGTCGGATTGTCAGGAAGGCTTCGCTGCAAGGTTCGCGCCGTCCGCCCCGCTTGCGCCGGAGCAGCGTGACCACGGCGATTGGGCGCGGACTGATCGCAAAGTGCGATCAGCAGAGTGCCCGGAAGGCGCCTGTTCATCATGCAGATTGCCCGACCCGCGCGGACCGCTGGTAAGCCCGCCGGCACCAACCACGTCGACCGGGGTCCAGCCTGAGAGACCGCGAGCGAAGGAGCCAGCCATGCGCCCTGCCCCAGAAGACGCCGCAGACGATGCGTTCGACCAGCGCGAGTATCCGATCCCGGAGCGCCTGGAAAGCCAGCGCCGCGCCTGGCGTTTCGAACGGGCGGGCCTGTGGGTCCTGCTCGGGGTGATCCTCCTGGCGCTGACCGGGGTGTTCGCCGGCGGGCCTCTGAGTTCGCGGACGCTGGTCAGCGACAGCGGCAGGCTGACCCTGGCCTACGAGCGTTTCGAACGCAGCGGCGCCGCCAGCCGCCTGCGCATCGATCTGCGCGGCGCGCCGGGCACCGAAGTTGGCGTGCGCCTGGGCGGCGGACTGCTACAGGCGCACAGCATTCAGAGCCTGCAACCGCAACCGCTGCGCAGTCACAGCTGGCGGGGTGGCCTGGAACTGGAGGGAAGGCTCGACGAAGACGGTCGCCTGAGCCTGTTCCTGACGTTGTTGCCGAACCAGCTCGGCGAAGTCGCCAGTCGACTGGAGTTCGCCGGCGAGAGCCTGGCCTTCGACCAGTTCATCTACCCCTGAGTCATCCGTTCCGAGGAGGCGCACGATGGATTCCGTACTGCGAGCCGCCGCGCTCTACCTGGTCCTGCTGGTACTCTTCCGCATCGCCGGGCGGCGTTCACTGACCGACATCACCACCTTCGACCTGCTGCTGCTGATGATCATCGGCGAAGCCACCCAGCAGGCGCTGCTGGGCGACGACTTCTCGCTGGTCAACGCGGTACTGGTGATCATCACCCTGATCGTCATCGACGTCGGTCTGTCCCTGCTCAAGCTGCGCCATCCGAAGCTCGACACCCTGATCGAGGGCTCGCCGACGCTCATCGTCGAGTACGGCAGGCCATTGCACGCACGCCTGGCCGAGGCCCGCCTGCGCGAGGAAGACATTCTCCTGGCCGCCCGCGAGACCCAGGGCCTGGAACGCATGGAGCAGATCCGCTTCGCCATCCTCGAGAAGAACGGCAAGATCTCGATCATTCCCGATCGCGGCGACTGACGCTGCGCGCGTGGCGCATCAGCAGCGGCTGGATGCTCAGGCCGTGCACGCAGATGCTCAGGGCGACGAGGCTCAGCACCAGGTCGCTGGCGGTATGCGCGAGCGCCGTAGGCAGCCCCTGGTTCAGCGCGTAGCTGAGGTAGTACAGGCTGCCGATGCCGCGGATGCCGAACCAGCCGAGCAGGCGCCGCTGCGCCGGGTGCATCAGCCGCCGGCCGACCAGCAGCCAGACCATCGCCGGCCGGCACACGCAGAACAGCAGCAGCGCCAGCGGCAGCGCGCGCCAGTCCCAGTGCTGGTAGAGCATGGCGCCGAGCAGGGTCACCAGCAGCACTTCCAGCGAGCGCTCCAGCAGGTTGCCGAAGGAGAGCACGTCGAGCATCACCGCGCCGGCCGCCACCTTCGGGTGTTCGCTGCGGTCGGCGCCATACTCGATGGCGCCGCTGGCCTGCCCTGCCTCGCGCACGTCGGCGGCGGCCGCCTGCGCCTCGGCCGGTGCCGAGGCGCGCCCCAGCGTCGCCACCTCGGCGTGGCGCAGGCCGATCCCGGCGGCGAAGCTGGCGAGGAAGCCCCAGCCGCCCAGTGCGTCGGCGCCGACATAGGACAGCGCGATCAGCGCCAGGGCGAGGAAGTCGTTGGCCGACACCGAGGTGTCGGTGTGCCGCGCCCGCAGGTGGATGGCCAGGCGGCCGAGACCATGGCCCAGGCAATAGCCCACCAGCAGGCCGAGCGGAATCGCCCAGAGCACGTCGCGCAGCAGCCAGTCCAGGCCGCTGCGGTCGAACTCCCCGGGCAGGCCGCCGCCCTGACCGATCAGCAGCAGGGCGGCGATGACGAAGGGAAAGGCGATGCCGTCGTTGAGTCCCGCCTCGCCGGATACGGCGTAGCGCAGGCGGTCGTCGTCGCCGGCGTGGTTGACCTGGATGTCGCTGGCCAGCACCGGATCGGTGGGCGCGAGGATCGCCGCGACCAGCAAGGCCAGCCCCCAGTCCAGGCCGAACAGGAAATGCGCGCCCAGGGTAAGGCCGAGGATACAGCCGAGCAGGACTGGTCCGGCCAGCAGCCAGGCAGCGGTCCAGGCCGGCGAGCGCAACGGCAGGCGCAGCTTGAGGCCGCCGATGAACAGCGAGATCAGCAACGCCGCCTCGCTGAGGTGTTCGAACCAGCCGCTGATGTCCGCCAGGCCGCTGCGCCAGGCGTGCAGCCCGGCCGGGCCGATGGCCAGGCCGAACAGCAGGTAGATGAACGAGGTGCTGACCGGCAGCAGGCGCAGGTAGGCCGAGGCCAGGCCGAGCGTCAGCAGGATGCAGCCCAGTACCAGCAACCACAGGCTGAAACTCATGCCTGGCCAGGCTCCGCCCGCGGGGGCGTTACTTGGATGGGTGCGCCTTGGCCAGCGCGCGGGCCATCTCCAGGTGATGCTTCAGGGCCGGCAGATGGGTCTTGGCGAATGCCTGCAGTTCCGGGTCGGTCAGGTTGTCCGCGGCCTGGGTGAACAGTTCCACGGCTTTTTCGTGAGCCGCCACCTGGTTATTGGCGTAGGCCGGGTCGAAGGAGGCGTCGCGCAGGTCGAGCAGGGTCGCCTTGGCCTTGTCGGTCAGGCTGGCGTCGTCTTCGACCTCCAGTTTCTTGCGCTCGGCCAGGCTGCGCAGTTCGGCGTTGACCTTGCCGTGGTCGTCGATCATCTGCTTGGCGAATACCTTCACATCGGCGGCGGTGCTCTTTTCCAGCGCCATCTTGCCGGCTTCGATTTCCGCTACGCCGGCCGCCGAGGCCTCGCTGACGAAGGTCTGTGGCGCGGTCTTGTTCATGTCCTGGGCGTTGGCGAAAGGCAGGGCCAGGACCAGCAGGAGCCAGGCGGCTCCCTTGAGGGGAAGGCTGATTGCTCTGTTCATGGTCGACTCCGTTGGCGTGACAGGGAAAAAATGCCGGGACTTCGGCACAACGCACCTCGGCATCGTCGCTGCTGTGACGGCGCCGCCGGCCGACCGTTCAGATTTTTCGCCGACCGTGCCAGGCCGGGCGCCCTCCCCGGTCACCCCTGGCGGCTCGCCAGCGCCTCGATCCGCGCCCGGCTCTTCGGCCGGCGTACGGACAGCGGCGGTTCGACCCGCATCGGCGGCGCGATCGCGTTGCCCTGGAGATAGACGTCCCCGGTCGGCAGCCGGGCGAACGCATCGTCCTCCTCGAGACCTTCCAGGACCACGCAGGGCGCCAGTTCGCGGCACAGGGCCAGCAGATGGCGCAGCACTTCGGCGCCCTTCGCCGAGCGACGTGCTTCGCGGGTATACCGGCAATCGATCTTGATCACATCGGGACGGGCATCGAGAACGAAGTCCAGGTTGTTGTGCGCCGCGCCGAAGTCGTCTATCGCGATGCGCACGCCATGTTCGCGCAGGCGTCGGATGAACTCCCGGGTCGCGACTCTCTCGCCCACGGCGGTCTCGGTCAGCTCCAGCGTCAGCCGCCGTGCCACCTGCGGACGGGCGGCCAGCCATCGGCAGACCGCTTCCCACCAGGCATCCATCGCCGCGCTCTGGCGCGACAGGTTGCAGGCCAGGCGCAAGGTAGGCTCGGCGTTCAGCCGGTCGAGGACCGTGCCCAGCACGCAGCGATCGAGCAGGCGTACCAGGCCGAGCCGCTCCAGCGCCAGGATCAGTTCCTGGGTCGGCAACGGCGGCTCGCCGCTGGCGGCCGTGACCCTGAGCAGGGTTTCCCGGTAGAGCGGCTCCCATTCCGGATGCCCGGCATGCCGTACGGCCTGCCAGTCCAGGCGCACCCGACCGCGCGCCAGGGCGGCCTGGAAACGCCGGGCGAGGCGCAGGTCGCCGGCCAGGGAGGCGGCAACGGCCGGCGGGTGCTCGTGCTGGCGAGCCTGTGGGGAACTGTTCACTGTAGAGCTTTCCTTTCCTGGCGGCTGACGCCGTTGTCGTCGATCCAGTCGAACGCCACCTCGCCGCGCGTCCCGCCGTCCACCCGCCGCGGCAGGCCGAGGCGTCGTTGCGAGCGCGGAGCCAGCAGCGTTCCGGGCAGATCCAGGCGCGTCTCCCCTATCTCCAGCGCCAGCCCCGCCAGGGACACGAAGTACGGCGTCGGGTTGTCCACCCGCAGGGTCTCGTCGCGCAGCGCGAAGCCCAGTTCGGCGGCCGCGTCCTCGGCGTGCGGATGCAGGCCGTGCGGGCGGTACAGCACCTTCATCTGGGTTCGCAGGGTGACCGTGAGCCGGGGCCGGCCAGCGGCCTCGGCGGTGGCTTGCGGGGGGATCTCGTAGATGTTCAGCCAGTACAGCGATTCGCGATCCCGTGCCTGGGCCTGGCCGGTAGCCAGCAGGCGCAGGCTGCGCTGGCGTCCCGGCTCCAGGCGGAATATGGGCGGCAGCGGCAGGAACGGAGCCAGCGCGGTATCCGGTTCGCCGTCGAGGGCGCCGTCATCGACCCACGCCTGCACCAGCACCGGGTAGGGATTCTGGTTGACCAGCAGCAACGAGGCCTCGCGCTGGCCCTCCACGAACACCAGGCGGGTGCGCTCCGCGGTCACTCCGGCCTCGCTCGTCGGCGCGAGGCAAAGCATGGCCAGCAGCGCGAGCGCGCGCCTACTGGACACGGATAACCACCTGCGCCGTGGCCTCGACTCGCCCCGCCGTGACGCCGGGCTGGCTGCCGAGCGCGAGTTTCTCCAGGCGCGCGCGGAAGGTTTCGCGGTACAGGTCGATGCCGCCGCTACCGCCGTTGGCCTGGGTCGCGCCACCGATGGCGGGGTACCAGCCGGTGGCCTCGGCGTTGCTGCCGCCGGCGGAGTTCTCGTTGGCCAGGAGCGTCATCGGCGTGCCGTCGCGGTAGATGCGGATGCCGACCCCACGGGCAATGCCCGGCTCCCCGTAACGGTCGGAGAGCAGGTAGGACAGTCCGCCACTGGCGTTGACCAGGCCCAGCGCCGGGCTGGCCGCCAGGGCCCCGCTGGACACGCGGATGCCCAGCGCCGTGGCGCCGGCCCCGGTGCCGTTGGTCATGCCGCTCTGGCACTTGAAGGTGAGTTCGAAGGGCGCCTCGCGCATGCCGCCGCTATCGATCTCGGCCAGGGTGATGGGCGGGAACTGCACGTGCGGGGTGACCGTCATCACCGCGCAGGTGGGATAGCGTTTCAGGGTCACGTAGCGGTACAGCCCGATGGCACCCGGCCAGTTGCTGTACCAGCCGCCCCAGTTGCCGCCCACGTGCGCCTGGCCGACGGTCGGCGCGGTCAGGCCCGGCCCCTTGATGGCGATGTAGGCCGCCGGCTGGGTGTAGGAATAGGGCTGCGAGAGGATCGTCGGCGAGTAGTAGCGGATCGCCTCCAGCGGCGCGCTGTACAGCTCGGCGCGTACCGCTGCGAGGTTCTTCGCCTTGACCAGCTGGAAGCCGCGCGAGTCGATGTCCAGCCCGGAGAGCTGGCGCTCCTTCCAGATCGGCGTGATGGTTTCCCCCGTCTCGACGTTGGTCAGGCGCAGCAGCACGTTGGGCCAGGCGGTCCGGTAGGCATCCTGCAGGCCGATGTCGTTGCCCACCGTGTCGGCGCCGGTGTAGTAGCCGCTATAGAGATCGTCGCCGTTGGTAGAAAACATCTCGTAGACGGCGTCCCCGGCGCTACAGCGGAAGAACACCCGTTCGGGGTCGTAGCCGCCGGTGGCGCCGTACTGGGTCAGCGGCGCCACCGCGCTGGCGATGAGCGTCGGATAGGGCTGGAAACTCTCGTCGCTGACGTTGACCACGCTGGGCAGGCCGAGCGAGCCATTGCAGGTGTCGCAGGCGCCGGTCCAGCTGCCGGCGGTACCTTCGCCTGGGCGGATCTGGGTGTTCGAGGTGGTCGTCTCGCTGCCTACCGAGGTGACCCGGTAGCAAGTCGCCTGGCCACTGGCGGGAAGCCCCAGCAACACGCCGAGGGCCAGCGCGGGCAGCAGGGGAAGCGTGCGGTTCATCTGGCGTTCTCCAGGTTGGAGTCGGTGGTGGCTGCCCGGCAGGTGCCGCGCAGGCGGATCAGCGCCTGGTCGCGAGACACACCGGCCAGGTCGTAGGGCAACTCGCAACGCTCCTTGCGCGCCGTTCCCCATTGCACCAGCAACCTGCCCCGCTGGTTTTCCGCGCGCGCATAGACCTGGCCGCCCTGCCCGACCATGCCGATGGCCGCCCCGCCGTCGTCGACCACCACGGCGCCGAGCGGCAGCACACTGCCGTCCTCGCGCCGCGCCTGGATCAGCAGCGGATGGCCGGTCAGCGTCCTGAACGTCACGCGCACGCTGGCACCGGCGTAGGGCGCGACCTTGCGCTCGGTTTCCAGCAGTTCGGCGTCGGGATCGATGCCAACGGGATCGAGTGAGATCGGGTTGTAGCGATAGGGCGACAGCGAGGGGGCCAGCGCATAGCCGTTGCCGTCGATGCGCGCGCCCTGCCCGCCGCGTATCGCGGCACCGCTGGCGCCCTTGGCCTCGACCAGGGCGAAGGTATCGCCGACGCTGGGGCCAAGGGTCAGCCCGTCGCGGTGGGCGACCAGCGCGCCACGGATGCCGCCGCTGTATTGCCGGTAGCGATCGCCCTGGGCATAGCCGGCATTCACGGTGGCCAGCGCCGCCTGCTTCTGCAACGTGCCGTTCCAGGTGGTGTCGGCGACCTCGCTGTCGCGGTTGGCGGACAGCGCGTAGCTCCAGGTACGCTCGTCGCCCAGCGTACCGTTCAGCCCGGTTTGCAGGCTGCCGCCACGGCTGTCGCCGGAGCGCCGGGTAGCCATGGCGCTGAGCGTCGGCGCCCGACTGGAAGAACCCAGCGGCATGGAGACGCTGAGGGTCAGGGTGTCGTTGCGCTGGCCGCTGCGCCGGTCGCGCCGGAGCAGCTCGACGCCAGGGTCCTGGTCGCCCTGCTCCTGGTAGTAGGTGGTGGTCTGCCGCGACCAGGCGAGGTTGTAGCTCAACTGCCCCCAGGTATTGGAGTAGCCGAACTGCAATTGGGTGTCGCGGCTCTTGCCGTCGTAGAAATCGCTGGAGGAGCCGGAAAGATAGAGGTTGCCGTAACCGCCGAGGGCCTGGCTCACCAGCAGGTTGAACTGGTTGCGCTGCTTGTAGCTGCCGGAATCCCAGGTGTCCCCGTGGCGCAGTGCGTCGCGCGAGCCGAGCACGTCGCCGAGTTCGCGGTAGCCTTCGGTGGAATAGCGGTAGCCGGCCAGGGTCAGGGTAGTGCCGGTGGGCTGGAAGGTCCGGCTGTAGTCGAGCCCGATGCGCCAGCCCTGCTTGCGCGCGCCATCCTCGACGCGTGCGCTGGAATAGGTGCTGTTCAGGCCGAAGGCGCCGAAGCGGGTGGCGAGGACGCCGCCGCCCAGCATGGCCAGGTAGTCGTCGGCGACACGCAGTCCCAGGTTGGCGGTCAGGGCGTTGCTCATGCCGCGCTGGTAGGTGAAGTCGGCGAACAGGTCGTCGCCGTCGCCGTACTGGCGCGCCTGGCCCAGGGTGAAGCTGTAGCGCGACAGGCCGGGACGCATGGACTCCGGGACCGAGGCGAACGGCACGCTGAAGCTCGATACGCTGCCATCGGCTTCGAACACCTGGACATCCAGATCGCCGGCATAGGCGCTGTCGTAGAGATCGTCGATGACGAACGGACCGGGGGCGACATTCACCTCGCGGATCTTCCTGCCGTTCTGGCTGATCACCACCCGCGCCGCGGTGGCCGCGGTGCCGCGCACCTGCGGCGCATAGCGGCGCAGGGACTCGGGCAGCATGCGGTCGTCGGTGGCCAGGCTCAGGCCGCGGTAGCCGATGCTGCCGAGCAGGTTGCCGGCGGTGTAGCTCTCCCCCGCCGTCAGTTCGCTGCGCCAGGCCGGCAAGGCGCGCTGGGCATAGGTGCGGATGCTGTTCCACTTGCGCCTGGCCTGCCCGTTGTAGCGGGAATAGGTGTAGTTGGACTGGTGGCGCAAACGCCACAGGCCGAGGTTGATGCCGCTGTTCAGGCCGACATAGGCGTAGTCCGATCGTCCCGATTCGCCGCCGCGGTATTCGGAGCGATAGAGGTTGGTGTCGTAGTTGACGAAGCCCATGCTGTCGCCGGCGTCCCACTCCTCGGGGCTGACGTAGCCGCGCGGCTTGAGGTCGAGCAAGGCTTGCGGCACCGAGAGATCCAGGCGCAGGCGGGCGACGTCCAGGCTGAACCGCGAGCCGGGCAGGCGTGCACCGAGAAAGGCGCAGTGGCGCCCGTCGCCGCTCTTGCGCGGATCGTCACCAGGCTTGGCGCCGAGGCGCTGGCGCAGGAAGTCTTCGTCGAGGCAGGGCTCCACCGCGCCGCTGGCGGGGTTGGCGCGGAAACTCACTTCGCTGCGGCTGGCGAAGCGCTCGTTGAGGTAGACATCGACGTGATAGCGACCCGGATCGATCCGACCGTCCTGGTTGAAGCGCGACAGGTCGCCGCCGCCCAGGGAAGAGCCGAGCAACAGGCGATCATCGAATTCGTAGCCGGGCTGGGCATGACCGAAGGCGCTCGCCGCCAGCGCCATGCCGCCCGCCATCAGGGCCGTGCCGGTGCGGCAGCGGCGTTCATGGCGATAGGTCATGACGGATATCCATATGGGCGCCGTAGTCGTTGATCAGCAGCGCGTGCAGGCGCACGCGTCCCGGCGGCAGGGCTTCTCTGGTTTCGGCCTGCCATTCGGCATGGCTGCGCGGCTCCAGCATGCCGCTGCGCAAGCGCCAGCGGCGCTGGCCGACGCTGAGCGTGGCGCTGGCGAACGAGGCGTAGTAGCCGCTCGGGTTGTCCACCCGCACCGCCCAGCCGGCGCTGCGCCGGACCAGTGCGAAACGCAGTTGCCCGGGCAGGTCCTCGGGACGGCCCTGGATGCCCGCCGGGCGGTAGAACAGCTTCAGGCGATTGCGCAGCATCAGCAGCATCTGGTTCCGATCCGCATGGCTGCTGTTGCGTGGCGGGATCTGCAGGACGTTGAGATGGAACAGCGATTCGCGATCGCCCGGCAGGCCCTGCCCGGTGTAGACGATGCGCAGCGTCTGGCCGCTGTCCGGGGCCATGCGGAATACCGCCGGGTTGACCAGGAACGGCGCGTCCGCCTGGTCCGGCGGCGCGTCCGGGGCGTCGATGTCGACCCAGGCCTGGACGACGTTGGGAAACGCATCGCGATTGCTCAGTTGCACGGTCTTCTCCCGTGCCTCGCCGGGATAGATCACCCGGGTCCCGGTCACCACCACGCTTGCCCGCGCCTGGGCGATGCTCGCCAGCAGGACGAGCAGAAGCGCCGATGTCCTGCCGGATCGGTACGAATGTCTGGGCATGCGGCTTACCTGGCCGGGCACGGTCCAGCGACCGGGCCCGGCTTTAGTGCTGGGAAAAGGAAGGGGCGGCGCATGCGCCGCCGGCATTCACTCGTAACGCAGCGTGTAGGTCACGGCGCCGAGTACCGGACCGGGCGTCACGGTCGCCGCTTCGGAGACGTACTGCACCGCGTAGTCGTAGCTGGTGCTGGTGGCTCCGTTGGCGAGCACGATGTCGCCGGCGGGCACCGCCGCGCCGCCGGCCAGGTCGACCGGGTTGCCGCCGACGCTATCGAGCAATTGCAGCGCCACGCCCGTCGCGCCGCTGGCGGCGGTGTTCACCAGGTTCCCGGCGGCGCTGGGGTTGGTGGCCTGGAACAGGGTGGTGAAATGCTCGTCGGCCGTCGGCGCGACGCAATCGGTGAGTTGCAGGGTGAAGGCGGTTTCGCCGGCGCTGCGGCCCACTGCGCCATCGAGGGCGCTCACCGGTACGCTGTCGAGGATCACCGTGGGGTCGGTGAAGCCGTTGACCGCGACCTGGCAGGTCTGGTCGGTCACTTCGCCGCTGAATGTGATAGTGTTTGCCGCCATCGCGGTTCCCGAAGCGGCAATTGCCGCAAAGGCCAATACCACTGCGCATGGGTTCGAAGTTCTGGTCATGCCTATGTTCCTTGTGTGAGGCAATAATCGTCCACCCGCCTTTTATTTCGGCCGGGAACGCGGTAAAGACTCGAACGAGTTCAAATCGATAATCAGTGGTGCGAACCACCGATATAAGTATCCCGTGCACAGGCGTCGAGGTGAACGCCGAACGGCGGACTTATAAATCCGTTCGAGTGCCCGCCATTCGGGGAATTGCCTCGTTTCGCAGGGTACCGCCGCCTCTTCGCGCTATCCGTCGACATTGCAACGCTTGTATTTCCGACTATGGAACTCTGGCATCCCGGCCTCTCTTGCTTGTCTTCGCCAGTTTGGACTTATAATAAAAACCGTCATCCGTGTAATGCATGGATGGTGCCATGCAGTTAACTTCCAAGTTGGAAGTATGCACTTCCCTGTTATTCAACGAATAATTACCGTCGACTTTTCCCGGGCAATTTCCATGTTCACCCGCAGGCGCTTCTCCTTGCGCAGCAAGCTTTTTCCGCCGCCGCTCAGAAGTCCGGTGCGCAGACGAGTGCCAACGGCGGCGTGCGCACTCTCGTTGCAAGTGGGCGCTGCGCCGATGCTGTTCGGAGAATCCGTCTTGCGACAAGTCAACAACTCGAACCACGGCTTCGCCTAGCATTGAAAAAGTTCCTGCACGACAGTTGTCGGGCCTGTTGGTCGTCGCTCTGCCAAGTGCCTGGACATATTTCCGTTATCCACTGATTCGGAGTCCAACGTCGCCGAACGTGCCGGCTGCCGCGACTCTCGAAAAAATAGCCTGGAGAAACTCCGAAACAAACATTGCACATGGACCGTCGTCGCAACGGTCTCCCTCAATAGTTATTAAAAGAAGAGGTTCGCACCCATGGCAGGCAAGCATTACCAGGATGCCGATGTGCATGCCGCAACCCTATCCCGCCTCCGACTGGTATTCCGGAACTTCGAGCGCGTCTGTGTCGCCTTCTCCGGTGGCAAGGACAGCTCGGTCACCCTGCAATTGGCGCTGGACGTGGCACGCGAGTTGGGACGCAGCCCGGTGGACGTACTGTTCATCGACCTGGAGGGGCAGTACCAGGCCACCATCGATCACGTCAGCGAGATGCTCGGGCGTCCCGACGTACGCCCCTGGTGGGTCTGCCTGCCACTCAACCTGCGCAACGCCTCCAGCCTGGAGGAACCCTACTGGTGCTGCTGGGAGCCCGGCGCCGAGGCCGACTGGGTGCGCCCGCTACCGAAGCAGCGAGGGGTGATCAGCGACCCGGCGTTCTTCCCCTTCTACCGCTACCGCATGGAGTTCGAGGAGTTCGTCGCCGGCTTCAACGCCTGGCTGGCCAGGGAAGAGCCTACCGCGTTCCTGGTCGGCATCCGTTCGGACGAATCGCTCAATCGCTACCTGGCGGTCAAGCGCAGGAGCCGGGCGAAACAATGCGCCTGGACGCCGCCGGGCGGCTGCGCGCCGCTGGCCTGGAGCGCGCGCGACCGGGCCAACCCGCAGGCGGTGAGCTTCTTCCCGATCTACGACTGGCGTTTCGAGGACCTCTGGCGTTGCGTCGCCGACCACGGCTACGCCTATAACCGCCTCTACGACCAGATGTACCGCGCCGGCGTGCCGTTCTCGCAGATGCGCATCTGCCAGCCCTATGGCGACGACCAGCGCAAGGGCCTCGACCTGTTCCACCGGATCGAGCCACGCACCTGGTTCAAGGTAGTCCGGCGCGTCGCCGGCGCCAACTATGGGGCGCGCTATTGTCGCCAGCGCTTCCTCGGCTACCGTGGCGGCCTTGGCCTGCCGCCCTCCTTCGGCACCTGGCGCGAGTACAGCCAGTTCCTCCTGCGCAGCATGCCGCCGCCTCTGCGCGGCATCTACCAGCGGCGCATCGAGCGTTTCATCCTCTGGTGGAAGCAGCACGACTATCCCCTTGCCATCTGGCCGGACGCGGGGATCCCGGCCCTGGAGAATCGTCGCAAGCAGCCGTCCTGGCGGCGTATCGCGCTATCCCTGCTGAAGCAGGACATGGCCCGCTCGCTGTCCTTCGGCTTCTCCCAGGCCGATATCGACAGACTGGTCCCCGGTCGGGAGAAGCGCTCGTGATCCGCCCGCAAGACTGCGAGATCCTGCAGTGGCGCTCGTTCGACGACGAGGCCGCCTTCTTCGCCAGCATGGGCCGCTTCTTCGCCAGCGCCCGGGTGCGCCGCGAATGCGGCGGCTACCCGCTGAGCGACGGTCCCTACCACCGCTGGTTCGTGCTCCGCCGCCAGGGGGACACGCGGATACTGGGGTTCGTCAGCCTGGAGCAACATCCCGACGTGGTTCGCCTGCGCGATGCCTACCTGCGTGCGGAAGCGCGCGGTCGCGGGCTGTTCCGCACCCTGCGCGAGCGGGTCCTCGGACATGTCGACCAACTCGGGCTGGCCTGTACCACCCGCGCGCCCCAGGCCTGCGCGCGCCTTCTCGAACCGCACGGCTTCGCCGTGCATTCCACCCGGGGTAGCTGGGTGACGCTCATGAGGAAAGCCCATGGCACAGACAAAGACACTGACGGAGCGGGCCGAGGCGCTGTTCGGCGAACTGCACGGGTTGCCGCTTGCCGAGCGGATTGAAGCCATCAACCGGATCCGCCGGCTGCTCCACGCGCACAGTCCGTTCGCCGAAGAGCCGGTCGATTGCGTGCAGTGGGTGCGTGCCGAGCGCGTCGCCGGCAACGACTACAACCCCAATACCGTCGCGCCGCCGGAGATGCGACTGCTGAGGCTGTCCATCGAGTCCGACGGATTCACCCAGCCCATCGTCGCCTATCCGCAGGCCGACGGGCGCTACGAGGTGGTCGACGGCTTCCACCGCCTGCGCGTGGGCAGCGCCAAGGGCGCGCTGCGCCAGCGTCTGCACGGCTACCTGCCGATCGCCGCGATACGCGCCGGGCGCGAAGGCGACAGCGAGCGCATCGCCGCCACCATCCGCCACAACCGAGCACGCGGCGTGCACGGCGTGTTGCCGATGACGGCGATCGTGGTGACCCTGCTCAAGGCCGGCTGGAGCGAGGCCGACGTGGCCCGCGAACTGGGCATGGACAATGACGAGGTGCTGCGTTTCAAGCAGGTTTCCGGATTGCCCGAGCTGTTCCGCGAACACGTGTATTCCCGCTCCTGGGAGTAGCGGGCGGCGCCGTCGGCCGCACCGCTCGCCCAGGCTCAGGCCGCGCCGGTGGTCAGGCTGATGTGCTTGTACTCGACGAAGTCGTCCAGGGCGGCGACCCCGTTCAGCCGGCCGAGGCCGGACTGGCGGTAGCCGCCCTCCTCGAATTCGTCGTAGACCTTGGCCCAGTCGTTGATCCACACGGTGCCGGCGCGGATCTTCCGCGCCACCCGGAAGGCACGCGCGACCTCGCGGGTCCAGACCCCGGCCGCCAGCCCGTACTCGCTGCGGTTGGCCAGGGCGACGCCCTCCTCCTCGCGGTCGAATACCTGCAGGGTCAGCACCGGTCCGAAGGTTTCCTGTTGCACGATGTCCAGGTCCGGATCATCGACCTCCAGCAGGGTCGGACGGTAGAAGGCGCCGGCCGCCAGCTCGCCCTCGGTTACCGGGCCGCCGCGGACCACCACCCGCGCGCCGGCGGCGATGGCCTGGCGTACGGCTCGCTCGACGCGCTCGACGTTGGCCTTGTCGATCAGCGGCCCCATGTCGCTGCGCGGGTCCGCCGCCGGCCCCACGCGCAGGTTTTCCAGGCGCTGCGCCAGGCGTTCGCGTAGCCGTTCGGCAACGCCGCGCTGCACCAGCAGGCGCGAACCGGTCATGCAGAACTGCCCGGCGAACACCGTCAGCGACTTCTCCAGCACGGGCAAGGCGGCGTCCAGGTCGGCGTCGTCGAACACCAGGTGCGGTGTCTTGCCGCCCAGTTCCAGGCCGAAGCGCTTCAGGTGCCGCGCGCCGGCGGCGGAAATCGCTCGGCCGGTGGCGCTCGAGCCGGTGAAGCTGATCACCGGCACCTCGGCCGCGTCGATCAATCGCCGGGCGCCTTCGGAACCCGATTCGCTGAAGATGTTCACCGCCCCGGCAGGCAGCGACGGCGCTTCGGCGATGATCCGCGCGACCATGGCGTTGGTCTGCGCGGTCTGCCCCGGCATCTTCACCACCGTGGTGGTACCGGCGGCCAGCGCCGGCGCCAGGGAGCGGATCATCAGCACCACCGGTGAATTCCACGGCACGATGATGCCGGCGACGCCCATCGGCTCGCGCAGCACCAGCGACACCACGTCGGGGCGCGGCGTGCCGCTGGCGCCCCGTTCGCTGCGCGCCAGGCCGGCGTAGTAGCGCAGCTTGCCCGGCACCATGCCGACCTCGAAGGCAGCCTCGGGCTTGATCTTGCCGTTCTCCAGGGCAAGCAGGTCGATGAGCGCATCGGCATGCCGCTCGAAGGCCGCGGCGATTTCCTCCAGGGCTTTCGCGCGCAGCGCGTGGTCGTCCTTCCAGGGACCATCTTCGAAGGCGCGCACAGCGGCGGCGATCGCCGCATCGGCCTCGGCCCGCCCGCCGTCGGCGTAGGTGCCGATCGGCTGGCCGCTGGCCGGGTCGAAGGATTGTCCCCGCTGCGCGGAATCGAGCCATGCGCCGTCGATCCAGTGTCTGGCGTGTCCGTTCATCTGCAAGTTCTCCTGGGTCGGTCAGGCGATGCGCTGCGCGAGGTGCTCGGCAACGGCGATGGTGGTGATGTTGGTGGCCACCGAAATGGCATCGGGGAAGATCGAGGCGTCGATCACCCGCAATCCTTGCAGGCCATGCACCCTGCCCTCCAGGTCGACCACCGCCCAGCGCTCGCCGGCGCGGCCCATCGGCGCGCTGGAGGTCGGGTGGTGGTAGGTATCGAGGGTGGCGCGGATCGCCGCTTCGATCTGCGCATCGCTGCGTGCCTCGGGCCCCGGCCCGAGTTCGGCGTGGATCAGCCCGGCGAGCGGTTCGCTGCGGCCTATCCGGCGCGCCAGCTTGACCCCTTCCAGCAACCGCGCGCGGTCTTCGGCCTCGGCGAGGAAGTTCAGGTCGATCAGCGGCGCGACGGCCGGGTCGCGGCTGGCCAGGCGCACACTGCCCAGCGATTGCGGCCGGGTCAGGGCCACGGCGAGGACGAAGCCGACCCCGGTCGGGCTCATCTCGGCGGGGAACAGGTGGGTGGCGGTGATGTGCAGGTCCAGCTCGCCGTTCTGCGCCCGCGAGCTATGGGTCCAGAGCTTGGCGCCGATCACCGGCGACTGCGCGCCGATGCGCTCCGGCCGGGCGGCATAGGCGTTGTAGTAGAACGGATGGTCCTTGAGCCGGCGGCCCACCGGCAAGTCGGCAAGCAACGGGATCGACAGCGCCTTCAGCTCGTCGGCCGGGCCGACACCGGAGCGCAGCAGGATCGCCGGGCTGCCGTAGGCGCCGGCGCTGAGGATCACTTCGCCGGCGTGGATTTCCTCGCCGGAGGCCAGGCGCACGCCCACCGCGCGCTTGCCTTCGAAGAGCACCCGGTCGACCAGCGCGTCGCCGCGGATCGACAGGTTGGCGCGAGCGCGCACGGCGTTGTCGAGGTAGGCCATGCCGGTGTTGACGCGCACACCGTTGACGACATTCATCGGGTACGGCCCGACGCCGTTGGCGTCGGCGCCGTCGAAATCGGCGATGGCCTTGAAACCGTTGGCCAGGGTGGCGTCGACGAAGGCCCTCTGCATCGGCGAGAGATCGGCGCGGCTCAGTTGCCGCACCGGCAGCGGTCCGTCCCCGCCGTGCAGGGCCGGGTCGCCGCCCTGGCGGGTCTCCAGGCGGCGGAACGCCGGCAGCAGGTCGTCGTAGGACCAGCCCGGCAGGTTCCAGCGGGCGAAGTCTTCGCGCCGCGCGCGGATCGCCACCGCGCCGTTGATCGCCGAGCTGCCGCCGAGGACCTTGCCGCGGATCGCATGGATCGGGTGCCCGATCGCCCCCGGTTGGGACTGGTAGCCCCAGTCGCTGGAGGGGTCGCCGCCGACGCTGTCGCTGCTGGCGATGATCCTGGGGTAGTCCCAGGCCGGATAGGCCTGGCCGGCTTCCAGCAACAGTACCCGGCGGTCGCCGCGCTCGCTCAGGCGCCGGGCGAGGACCGCGCCGGCGGAGCCGCCGCCGACGATCAGCACATCGATCCTGCCGCCATCGAAGGCCTTGCGGGGCGTTTCCGCCGTGGCGCTGGCCACGCCGGGCGCGCCGCCGAGCAGCGAGCCCAGGGCGAGCGCGGCGGAGCCGGCGACGGTCTGCGCCAGCAAGGTGCGGCGCGCCGGGTTTTCGGGTTGGTGCATGGGGTTCTCCCGTATCCAGATCGATTGACGGGAGCAACGCTATGCCCGGCGCGCCCTCGGCGACAGACAGCGGAAGGCGAACCGCTGGTTCGGTTTTTCCGAACTCAGCCCGGCGGCAACAGGCCACGCTCGATGAGCGCGCGGTCCCAGGGTGCCGGATCGCCGATTTCCTCTTCGAGGAACTGGCCGAGGACGAGGATCTTCCGGGGCGTCCGTTGGGTCTTGCGGTAGACCACGGAAACCTGCCCGCCGTCCGGCGAGTAGCCAGGCAGGACCGGCAGCAGCTCGCCGGCCAGCAAGGCATCGGCGGCCAGGAAGCTCGGCAGGATCGCCAGGCCGAGCCCGGCGCGCGCACCTTCGAGCAACTGGTGCCCGGAGTCGGTGCGCATCCTCACCCGGATGCGGAACGAGGCCGGTTCGCCGTCCACCGGCAGACAGAGCATGCCGCCGGGCTCGCGGTTGTAGTAGACCAGCCCGTCGTGCGCCTGTAATTCCTCGGGATGCTGCGGCACGCCATGCCGCGCCAGGTAGTCGGGACTGGCGCAGAGCAGGTGGCGGTTGGCGGTGATCGGCCGCGCCACCAGGCAGGAGTCGTCCAGCCGGCCCATGCGCAGGGCCATGTCGAAGCGCGGTTCCTGGAGGTTGACGAAACGATCGTCGGCCTGCACGTCCACCCGCAATTGCGGATGGCGCTCGGCGAAGCGCGCCAGCAGCGGCGCCAGGTAGCGCGGAGTGAAGGCCAGCGGCGCGGAGAGGCGCAACTGGCCGCGCAGGTCGTCATCGGCGTCGAGCACCGAGGCTTCCGCCTGCTCCAGCTCCTGTAGCAGGCGGCAGGCATGTTCGTAGTAGGTGCGACCGGGGTCGGTGAGGCTCAGCGGCCGGGTGCGGTTCAGCAGCACCCGGCTCAGGCGCCTCTCCAGTTGCTGGATACGCTGGCTGACTTGCGACTTGGTGGTGCCCAGGCGGCGGGCGGCCTCGGAGAAGCTATGGGCGTCGACCACGCTGACGAAGGTGGTCATTTCGGCAAACTTGTTCATCGGTGTCCTTCTGCGATCCGCCCCCGCGGACCCCGATCATACGCTTTCCGCCGCCGCTATCCGCGCCTCGGCGACCCGACGCAGGCGGTGCATGGACTCCTCCGACTCGCGTTCGATGCGACGGCGCAGCAGGAACAGGTTGGCCAGGCGCATCGACCAGCCGTCGAAGCGGTATTCCAGGGTGCGCACGAAGCGGGTGCCGGCCGCGCTCGGCTGGCATTCGTAGCTCAGGCGCAGGTGCAGCCCCCGGTCGCCACGGGCGTTGGCGCGCCACAGGTGTCCCGGCTGGTACTCGACCACCGTCCAGGACAAGTGCCCGGCGCGGCCGCCGGCGTGGATGTCCTCCTCGAAGCGCGCGCCGGCCGGCAGCGGGCCAGCGGCGCCGTCGACCCGCAACGACGAGGGATGCCATTCCGGCCAGAGCCCCGGGCTGGCGGCGTAGGCGAGGGTCGCCTCGGGCCCGCGGGCGATCTCGATTCGGTGCTGCATGCGGGTCATGGCGTGCTCCTCGGCGGTTTCCGCTTCCCAGTGGAGGGTACCGTAGCACCAGTCCATCAACGGGAAGACCAGGTTGAAGTTGTGCGTCTGCATCAGCTCGCGACGGTGATGCAGTTCGTGCAGGCGGCGCATGTGGCGGATCCACGGCAGACGGCTGAGCGGATGCTCCGGCGGCAGGTGTTCGCAGGAGTGGAAGATCTCGTAGCTGAGGTAGCCCAGCAGCAGGGTCGCGGCGAACAGCGCGGCGAGGTTGTCGTTCAGCAGGCCGAGCAGGCTCCAGGCGAGCAGCGCGCCGAGGCTGAAGACCACCACCAGCCAGGCCGGGAACAGGATCACTCGCCAGTCGCGGGCCTGTTCGTAGCGCATCTGGCCGGCGACGAAGAAGCTGTGGTGGTCGCCGGTATGGCGCTTGTAGAACATCCGCCCCAGCGGGTGCTTGTGGTGGCCGAGGGACTTGTGGATGCGGTACTCGCCCCAGTTGAAGAACACCAGCGCGGCCGGCACCGTCAGCCATTCCAGCAGGCTCGGCTGCTCGAGTCGGGAGAGGAAGAAGACGATCCAGGCGCCGCCGTAGGCGAGGACGAAGCCGGCGTGCAGCCAGGGGTTGTAGCCGGGCCGGATGGCCGCGCGGTACTGCTGGCGAAAGGGTTGGGGATCGAAGGACATGGTCGGCATCTCGCGTGTGATTGTTATTGGCTGGGCCGCGAACCGGGCCGATCCGCCGGGGCGGAAGGGCTTGCATTCGAGTGTAGCGATGCCAGTCTTATCAGGGTAATGGATAAATAGAATGAGGATTATTCATGAAGCTGAACTTGCAGCAGCTCGACCTCAACCTGCTTCTGGTCTTCGATGCCCTGATGCGCGAACGCAACCTGTCGCGCGCGGCGATCCGCCTGCATCGCAGCCAGCCGGCGGTGAGCAACGCCCTCGCCCGCCTGCGCGAGCAGCTCGACCAGCCGCTGTTCCGGCGCACCGCCAAGGGCCTGGAACCCACCGCCGCCGCCCTCGCCCTGTACGTGCCGGTGCGCCAGGCCCTGCATCTGCTGCAGGCCGGCCTTGGCTCCCAGGAAACCTTCGATCCGCACACTGCGCGGACCTTTCGCCTGACGATGAACGACTATGCCCAGTTGCGCCTGCTGCCGGGCCTGGTGACCCGCCTGAAGACCCTGGCCCCGCGGGTGACGCTGGAGGTACGTCCCGACGAAGGCGCCTCGATCCCGGCGCAACTGGCCAGCGGCGAACTCGACCTGGCGATCGACTACCTGTACTTCGACGAGCCCGAGCTGGCCTACCGGCCGGTCGGCGAGGAACGCCTGGTGGTGATCGCCCGGCAGGGCCATCCGGCCTTCCGCGGCGGCCTCGACCGCGCGGCCTACGAGGCCGCGCAGCACGTCTCGATCCTGCCGCGGGTCGGGCGCGGCAGTCCGCTGGAGATCGTCCTCGGCTCGGCCAGGGTACAGCGCCAGGTGCAATTGCTGGTGCCTCACTACCTGACCATCCCGGCCATCGTCGCCAGCACCGAGCTGCTCGGCACCGTGCCACGCCGCCTGGCCGAGCGCTTCGCCGGCAGCCATGGTTTGCAACTGGCGGACGTCCCCTTCGAGATGGCCCCGGTGCAGGTCAACCTGATCTGGCATCGCCAGCAGGAAGCGACGCCCGGCCTGCAATGGCTGCGCGAGCAGATCGTGCAGATCGAACAGGGCTGAGTCATAGGTTGCGCGCGAGGATCAGTCTTCCGTCACTTTCGATCATTGAGCGAGGCCTTTCCCACAACCTATGGTGAGGCTCCGCCCCGCAACCGGCCCCAGGCCGCCCCGGGGATACAGTCCAGCACCCGCCAGAGGAGCCACCGTATGACCAGCCTGCCGCTCGAAGCCAACGCCGCCGCCACCCTCGCCGAATGGCACGGGCTGATCGCCCGCCGCGACCTCTCCGGGTTGCCGCGCCTGCTGCACCCCGATGCCGTGTTCCGCTCGCCGATGGCGCACAAGCCGTATGCCGGCGCACCGGTGGTCTCGATGATCCTGAATACCGTGCTCACGGTCTTCGAGGATTTCGCCTATCACCGCCAGTTGGCCAGCGCCGACGGCCGCAGCGTGGTGCTGGAATTCAGCGCACGGGTCGGCGAACGCGAACTGAAAGGCATCGACATGATCCGCTTCGACGACGACGGCCGGATCGTCGACTTCGAAGTGATGGTCCGTCCCATGAGCGGCCTCCAGGCCCTCGGCGAGGAGATGGGCCGGCGCCTGGCCTCCTATCTGGCCGCGAGCAAGGCCTGAGGCGATAGCCTTTGGGCCAAGGCCCGACGCTGCCTTTGCCAAGAGCGCAGCGTCGGCCCGCCGCGGCGAACTCCCGACATGGGTGCAACGCCCCCGCCCTCCCGCGTTCAGCGTCGACCCAAGCCACAGCGAAGGGGCTTGGGTAGTTCCGCAGCGAACCGGGCGAGGACATTTCCCAGCAAAAACGCCAGGTCGGTACTTCGCGAACCCGCGTCCATCGCGGCCATGACCCATATCAAGGACATCGGACGGCAATTCCGCCACTGTCCTGGCATCCGTCCGTTCTTTCCCGCCCCGTGCCGCCCCAGGGCCTCCACCGTGAGGATGCTCCATGAACAAGATGATGAAAGCCGCCGTATTCATCCAGCCCGGCCGTATCGAGCTGGTCGACAAGCCGATTCCCGACGTGGGGCCGAACGATGCATTGGTGCGCATCACCACCACCACGCTCTGCGGCACCGACGTGCACATCCTCAAGGGCGAGTATCCGGTCGCGCCCGGCCTGACGGTGGGCCACGAGCCGGTCGGGATCATCGAAAAGCTCGGCAGCGCGGTGGTCGGCTACCGCGAAGGCCAACGCGTGATCGCCGGTGCCATCTGCCCCAACTTCAACTCCTATGCCGCCCAGGACGGCGTACCGTCGCAGGACGGCAGCTACCTGGTGGAATCCGGCCGTTGCGCCTGCCATGGCTACAAGGCGACCGCCGGTTGGCGCTTCGGCAACCTGATCGACGGCACCCAGGCCGAGTATGTGCTGGTTCCCGACGCTCAGGCCAACCTTGCCCCCATACCCGATGGTCTCAGCGACGAACAGGTGCTGATGTGTCCGGACATCATGTCCACGGGCTTCAAGGGCGCGGAGAACGCCAACATCCGCATCGGCGATAGCGTGGCGATCTTCGCCCAGGGTCCCATAGGCCTGTGCGCCACCGCCGGCGCCCGGCTGCTGGGCGCCAGCACGATCATCGCCATCGACGGCAACGCCCATCGCCTCGATATCGCCCGTGGAATGGGCGCCGACGTCACGCTGAACTTCAGGGAGTGCGACGTGATCGAGGAAATTCTCAAACTCACCGGCGGGCGCGGCGTGGATGCTTCGATCGAGGCACTCGGTACGCAATCGACCTTCGAGACCGCCCTGAGGGTGCTCAAGCCCGGCGGCACCCTTTCCAGCCTCGGGGTCTATTCGGAAGACCTGACGATTCCGTTGTCGGCCTTCGCCGCCGGCCTCGGCGACCACCGGATCAATACCGCGCTGTGCCCCGGCGGCAAGGAGCGCATGCGCCGACTGCTCAATATCGTGGCTTCGGGCCGGGTCAACCTCGGGCCTTTGGTCAGCCACGAATACCGCCTCGACGACATCGTCGCCGCTTACGACCTGTTCGCCAACCAGCGTGACAACGTACTGAAGGTGGCGATCAAGCCGCACTGAGACCGTCATCCTATACTGCTGGACGGAGGTGGCGAACCCGTCGCGAACGACGAAGCGGGTTCCACCCATGGCGTCGGCGGCGCCCTTGCGCCGTCGCTTCGCGGGGGAATGGAGAGAAACCGTCCATGAACCGAGCCAGGCTCTACCTCTGCTGCGTCACGCTGCTGGCGCCGGTCATCGCCGGCGCGGCGACTGCCGACTACGTCTACGGCATGCCGCTGGACGTGGCCAGGGTGCTGAGCGTCGACGAGGCGCCCAGCGATACCTGCCAGGTGGTGCGCGCCACCCTGGTATACCTGGACTCCCACGGCGAGCGCCAGGTGTTGCACTACCTGAAGCAGGCGCGTACGTGCAGCAACGAATGAAACCACGATAGGAAAGGACGAACGGTCAGGGTTGTCGTTTCATTTCACGAAATTTTCACCCCTGACATGGATACTGGAACCAGCTGAAGGACCAGCGCCCCATTGCATAGAGCCCACCATCGAGTGGGCTTTTTGCATTCCGGGCCGCGTATCGCCTGGCCTTGGGTTCAATCCCGCTCTTCCCTGCGCAGCAGTTCGCGCTTGCGCTCCACGCCCCAGCGGTAGCCGGAAATGTCGCCGTCGCGACGTACCACCCGGTGGCAGGGAATCGCCACCGCGATCCGGTTCGCCGCGCAGGCCTGCGCCACCGCGCGCCCCGCTCGCGGCGCGCCGATCCGTTCGGCGATCTGCGCGTAGCTCGCCGTGCTGCCCGGCGGTATTTCCCGCAGTGCCTGCCAGACCCGTTCCTGGAACGCCGTACCGCGTACGTCCAGCGGCAGGTCCAGTCCCAGTTGAGGCGACTCGACGAAGCCCACCACCTGCGCCACCAGCCGTTCGAAGTCGGCGTCGCCGCCGAGTAGCTGGGCGCGCGGGAACTGGTCCTGCAACTCGCGCAGCAATGGCTCCGGCTCCTCGCCGAGGAGGATCGCGCAGATGCCGCGCTGGCTCTGCGCCACCAGGATCGCGCCCAGCGAGCATTGGCCGATGGCGAAACGGATCGCCGCGCCGGCGCCGCCATCGCGGTAATCGCGCGGGCGCATGCCGAGGCGTTGCGACGAGGACTCGTAGAAGCGGCTGTTGGAGTTGAAACCGGAGTCGTAGATCGCCTCGGTCACCGAGGCGGACGCCTGGCCCAGGCGCTCGCGCAGGCGCCGGGCACGATAGGCCGAGGCGTAGGCCTTGGGCGTCAGGCCGGTTTCGGCCTTGAACAGACGATGGAAGTGGAACGGACTCATGCCCAGTCGGGCGGCCAGCGCCTCCAGTGCCGGCGGCGTCTCCGCCGTCTCGATCATCCGGCAGGCCTGCGCCACCCGCTCGGCGCGCTGCTCCGCCGCCAGGCTGCGGTCGCCGGCGGCGCGTCGGCTGGGCCGATAGCCGGCGGCCTCGGCGGCCTTGGCAGTGGCGAAGAACTCGACGTTCTCGCGCCTGGGCCGACGCGCCGAGGAACTCGGGCGGCAATAGACCCCGGTGGTCTTCACCGCATAGACGAACGCCCCGTCCGCCGCCGCGTCGCGCGCCAGCACGGCGGCCCAGCGCTGTTCGTCGGTGTGGTAGGCGTTGCAAGGATCGGGCTGCTGGCTCATGGCGTTTCCCCTGTGGGAGCGGATGATGCCCGCAGACTAATTCGCCGTTCAAGCGCAAGAACTCCGGTTCTTGCGCTTGAATTCGAGCGAGGCCGTGCGTCCGGCTTCGGCAGGCGCGGGAGGCCGCCGGCTTGCCTACCCATCGCCAGGCGCCATAATGGCCCGCTCGAACCGGCGGAAGGACTGGGAACATGGCGTTCAAACGGATAGCACTGGCCTACTGCGTGCAACTGGATCGGGTGATCTCCATCGCCAGTGCCCGCCGCGAATACTTCTCCCAGGCCGAGCCGCGCAAACGCTTCGACTTCCTCTGCTCCAGCGAAGGGTGCCGGGCACAGGGGATCAAGGTATCGGCGAGCAACTACGACAAGCTGCCGCAGGACACCCGCAAGGCCGCGCACTTCAGCAAGTTCCCGCACTCCACCCACCTGCCGAACTGCGAGTGGTTCGTCGAGGACGACGAGGACGCTCTGCGCCCGGGCGAATCCGCCGAGGAGGCCGGCCAGCGGCGCATCCGCGACAAGCTGGACGCCTACGTCAAGGAATTCGATCCGGCCATCGCCGAGGAAGCCGCGCCGCCACCAGCGGACCCGGACGCCGAGGAACAGCCGCCGGCCTCCGCCGCAGTGCGCGCCGACGCTCCCGCCGCGCCTCGGCAGAGAACGCAACGGCGGCGGCGCACCCGCGATTTCGAACAGCTCGTCGACACCTTCCGCCAGGCCCGCACCGAACTGCCGGCGGAAGAATTCAAGCAACTGGACATCCACATCAGCGGCCTCGGCCGGATAGCGCTGCGCGCCTATTTCCAGCACATCGGCTATGCCACCCCGGGCAGCGCCGGCAAGGTATTCTACGGCGGCGCCGACCTGGTCCGGCGCTACGGTGCGCCGAGCCGGCCGCAGGGCTTCCGCTTCAAGTTCCGCGACCGCATCGACGGCAAGCCGGTATTCCTCTACGTCGCCCCGGAAACCTTGCAGGGCTATCCGCATCGGCGCTACCTCGAAGACATCCTCGGTTGCGCCGAAACGGTGCGCTACTTCACCCTCTACGCCCTCGGGCGGCTCATCGAAGCGCCGAGCGGCAAGAGCTACAGCCTGGAGCCGGATGCCCTGCGCCACCTGGCGATCATCCCCGGTCCGGCGAAGGACGACGCCCCTCAGAGCTCGTCGTAGAGTCGGTCGCTGACCAGCATGTGCCCCGGCGCGTGACTGATGTACAGCTCCGGCTGAACCTCGGCGAGCACCGCCTGGGGCGTGACCCCGCAGGCCCAGAACAGCGGGATCTCGTCCGCCGCGAGCGGCACCGGGTCGCCGTAGTCGGGCCGCGCCAGGTCGCGGATGCCGATCAGCGCCGGATCGCCCAGGTGCAGCGGTGCGCCATGGGTCATAGGGAAGCGGCTGGTGACCTGGATCGCCCGGATCGTCTCGGCGGCCTTCAACGGCCGCATCGATACCACCGTGGGCCCGGCCAGGCGACCGCTCGGCCGGGTAGCGATGGAGCTGCGGTACATCGCCACGTTGCGCCCCAGCTCGAGGTGGCGCAGGCCGATGCCGGCGTCGAGCAACGCCTGTTCGAAGGAGAACGAGCAGCCAATGGCGAAGGCGACGAAATCCGCCTCCCAGAAGGTGCCGATGTCGTTCACCTCGACGGGCTCCTGACCGCGTCGATGCACCCTGTAGCGCGGCAGGTCGCTGCGCACGTCGATATCCGCGCCGAGCCTGGCGAAGTGCGGCGAGCCGGGTTCGCTGACGTCGAGCAGCGGGCAGGCCCGGGGATTCAGGGCACAGAAGCGAAGGAACTCGTCGGCCCAGGATTTCTGCAGGATCACCAGGTTGGCCTGCAGGTGGCGCTGGCCGAGGCCGCTGGTATGGCCGGTGTAGTCGCCGCGGCGGATCAGTTGGCGCAGGACCGGCGGCGGCAGTTGCGCGAGTTCGTGGAAGGTCGGTTCGGGCATGGCGGCTCCGTGCGCTGGCGGACGTCGTTGTTGGCAGGTTTGTAGAAGCGGACGGCGGTCAGCGTCCAACGAGATTTTTCCGCCGGGGGCGATCGGAAAATCCGAATCAGCGCGAACGCAGCCGCCCCACTCCTTTCTTCAGCGGCGCCAGGAGCATGCACTCCGGGCCGACGTTGGCCGCGTAGTCGGCCAGCACCGCCTTGCTCAGCTCCACCACTTCGTCCACCAGTTCCAGGCCGGTGCCGCCGCGCCAGGACACCACCACCGGCAGGTTCGGCGGCGGCGGGCCGAGGCGCAGCAGGGTCAGTTCGCCGCGTTCCAGCTCCTGGCTGACCAGCGCCGGCGGCAAGGCGCCGACGCCGAAGCCGTCGCGCAGCAGGCGGGTCATCGCCGCCACCGAGTTCACGCAGTTCAGGCGCGGCGCCGCGACGCCGTTGGCGTGCAGCAGGCCGAGCACGTCCTGGTGCGGCCGCGAGTGCTTGGAGAAGGTCACCACCCGCTCCCGCGCCAGGTCCGCCAGCGAGGCGTAGTCGCGGTGGTAGATCGAGCCGGTGGAAACGATCCAGCGCAGCGGATAGCTGCCCAGTTCGAGGTTCAGCACCGACTCGTGGCGCAGCGAGTCGGTCTGGAAGATCAGGTCCAGGTAGCCCTTCTGCAACTGCTCGGAGAGGTTGCGCGCGGTGTCCGCCATCAGCTCGATCTCCACCGCCGGGAAGGTTTCCGTGACCCTGGCCACCAACGGGCTCAGCCAGGTGTGGATGACCGTGTCCATGGCGCCGATACGAATCCGTCCCTGGGTGCTGGCGCCGGTGTCGAGCGACTGCTTCAGCGCGTGCATGGTGTCCATCATCCGCTCGGCGTAGGCCAGTACCTTGTCGCCTTCCGGGGTCAGGGTCACGCCGCGCGAGTCGCGGACGAACAGTTTCACGCCGAGTTCGTCCTCCAGCACGGCGATCCGGCTGGAAATGGAAGCCTGGGTGCTGAACAGCTTCTCCGCGGTGAGGCGGAAGCTCTTCAGGCGCGCGACCCAGACGAAGGTCTCGAGGAATTTCAGGTTCATGTGGCGGGTACCGACGGGCAAGGGACACAAGGTGGCGGGAGCGAGCAGCTTCCATGCCAGCGCCCACCTTCCGGCGGCACATGATCGACGCATGACGGCCTGCTCCGCCATCGAAATTTCTTATCCCCGGCGGCCGCATAAATTAGTTGGACGCTCGCTGGCCAGCCTCGAAGAATGCGACCACCGGGTGCGACGGCGCCCACCGAATCTTCATAACACCAATAACGACGATCGGTGCCCCCATGGAAAAACACATGACCCTCGACGCCGGCCCGGACGCTTCCCGGGACGGTCATTTCAGCTGGTATCGCGCCCTCGACAAGCAGGAACGCCGGGCTTTCTGGAGCTGCAAGATCGGCTACGGCCTGGACGGCATGGACACCCAGATGCTCAGCTTCGTGATCCCTACCCTGATCGCCCTGTGGGGGATCGGCACCGGCGAAGCCGGCTTCATCCACACCATGACCCTGCTCGCCTCCGCCGCCGGCGGCTGGATCGCCGGGATCCTCTCCGACCGCATCGGCCGGGTGCTGACCCTGCAACTGACGGTGCTCTGGTTCGCCTTCTTCACCTTCCTCTGCGGCCTCGCGCAGAACTACGAGCAGTTGCTGGTCGCACGGACCCTGATGGGCTTCGGCTTCGGTGGCGAATGGACCGCCGGCGCGGTACTCATCGGCGAAGTGATCAAGGCCCGCGACCGCGGCAAGGCGGTCGGCCTGGTGCAGTCCGGCTGGGCCATCGGCTGGGGCCTCACCGCCATCCTCTACTCGCTGATGTTCAGCCTGCTGCCTCCGGAAGAGGCCTGGCGCGCGCTATTCATGCTCGGCCTGTTGCCGGCGCTGTTCGTCCTGGTGGTACGCCGGCTGGTCAAGGAACCGGCGATCTACCGCGAGGCCAGGCAACGCAACCAGGGCGCCGACAAGGTCAGCTTCTACGAGATCTTCGCCCCCGGGATGCTCAGCATCACCCTGCGCGCCTCGCTGCTGACCACCGGCGCGCTCGGCGGCTACTACGCCATCACCGCCTGGCTGCCGACCTTCCTCAAGACCGAACGCGGGCTGACCGTGCTCGGCACCAGCGGCTACCTGGCGATGGTGATCCTCGGCTCCTACGTCGGCTACGTGGTCAGTGCCTTCCTCACCGACCTGATCGGGCGCAAGAAGAACTTTGTCCTGTTCGCCGTCGGCTCCTTCACCGTGGTCCTGCTCTACACCCAGTTGCCGGTGAGCAACGGCGCCATGCTCTGGCTCGGCTTCCCGCTCGGCTTCTTCGCCTCGGGCATCTTCAGCGGCATGGGCTCGTTCCTCACCGAACTGTTCCCAACCCGCATCCGCGGCTCCGGCCAGGGCTTCTGCTACAACGCCGGGCGCGCCATCGCCGCGCTGTTCCCGATGCTGATCGGCATGCTCGGCCAGAAGCTCTCGCTGGGCCTGGGGATCGGCGCCTTCGCCGCGGTCTCCTACGGCGTGGTGATCCTCGCCGCCCTCAGCCTGCCGGAAACCCGCGGCAAGCAACTGGAACTCTGAGCCGTCGACCGAGGAAATCCCAGCATGCATCCCACTCCCCGCCTGGCTGCCGCGCTGCTCGCCGGCAGCGGGCTGGGCTGGCCGCTGCTCGCCCAGGCCGACCTGGTCGAGGACAGCCACGCCAGCCTCGAACTGCGCAACTTCTACTTCAACCGCGACTTCCGCCAGAGCGGCGCGCGCGACAACGCCGACGAATGGGCGCAGGGCTTCCTCCTGCGCCTGGAGTCCGGCTTCAGCGAAGGCACCGTCGGCTTCGGCGTCGACGCCATCGGCCTGCTCGGCTTCAAGCTCGACTCCGGCGGCGGCAGCGGAGGAACCGGGCTGCTGCCGGCCGACGGCTCCGCCGGCGGCTCCCAGGATGACTACGCCAAGCTCGGCCTGACCGCCAAGGCGCGGGTCTCCAACAGCCTGCTCAAGGTCGGCGCGCTGCACTTCAAGAGCCCGCTGGTCTCGGCCAACGACACCCGCCTGCTGCCGGAACTGTTCCGTGGCGCGCTGCTCGACGTGCAGGAGATCGACGGCCTGACCCTGCGCGGCGCGCACCTGGACCGCAACAAGCTGAACAGCTCCAGCGACTACCAGGTGTTCAGCGCCAACCGCATCGGCGGGCGCAGCGATGCCTTCGACTTCGCCGGCGGCGACTATCGCCTGACCCCGGCGCTGACCGCCAGCCTGCACCAGGGTCGGCTCAGGGACATCTACCGGCAGACCTTCGCCGGCCTGGTACACACCCTCGACCTCGGCGGACAGCGTTCGCTCAAGAGCGACCTGCGCTTCGCCCGGGCCAGCGAGGACGGCGGCTTCCGCGAACTGGACAACCGCGCCTTCGGCGCCCTCTTCAGCCTGCGCCTGGGCGCCCACGCGGTGGCCGCCGGCTACCAGCGGATCAGTGGCGACGATCCCTATCCCTACATCGCCGGCAGCGACCCGTACCTGGTCAACTTCATCCAGATCGGCGACTTCGGCAACGTCGACGAGCGTTCCTGGCAACTGCGCTACGACTACGATTTCGGCGCGCTCGGCCTGCCCGGCCTGAGCTTCATGAGCCGCTACGTCTCCGGCGACAACGTCGCCCGCGGCGCGGCCAACGACGGCAAGGAATGGGAACGCAACACCGACCTCGGCTACGTGGTGCAGAGCGGGCCGCTGAAGAACCTCGGGGTGAAATGGCGCAACGCCACGGTGCGTTCGAATTTCGCCAACGACCTCGACGAAAATCGCCTGATCCTCAGCTACAGCCTGACGCTGTGGTGAGGTCCGGCGAGCAATGACCTGAAGGAACCTGCATGAACAACCTGTTGTTGAACTGCGATATCGGCGAGAGCTTCGGTGCCTGGCGCATGGGCCTGGACGCCGAGGTGATGCCGCTGATCGATTGCGCCAACATCGCCTGCGGCTTCCACGCCGGCGATCCCGGCACCATGCGCCGCACCGTGGCCCTGGCGGTGGAGCATGGCGTGCGCATCGGCGCGCACCCCGGCTACCCCGACCTGGTCGGCTTCGGCCGGCGCTCGCTGGCCTGCTCGGCGCAGGAAGTGGAAGACCTGCTGCTCTACCAGATCGGCGCCCTCGACGGACTCTGCCGCGCCCAGGGCACGCGGGTACGCTACGTCAAGCCGCATGGCGCGCTGTACCAGGACATGATGCGCGACCCGGCGATCCTCGCCGCCGTGCTGCGCGCACTGGCGGCCTACGACCGCACCCTGCCGCTGATGCTGATGAGCACCCGCGACAACACCGCGGCGCGCGCGCTGGGCGAGGCCCACGGCATCGAGCTGTGGTTCGAGGCGTTCGCCGACCGCGCCTACGACGGCGCCGGCTACCTGGTCTCGCGCAGCCAGCCCGGCGCGGTACACCACGACGCCGAGACGGTGCTCGCCCAGGCCCTCCTGCTGGCCCGTGGCGCGGCGCTGCGAGCCAGCGACGGCAGCGCCCTGGCGCTGGAGGCGCAGACCCTCTGCGTACACGGCGACAACCCCGCCTCGCTGGCTGCGGTGCGGCGCATCCGCGACGCCCTGGAGGCGGCATGAGCCAACCGCAACCGCGCATCGAGGTGGCCGCCATCGACAGCTTCGTCCTGCGCCTGTTCGAGCGCATCGACGAAGCCAACATGCCCTGGCTGCTGGCGGCGGAGGAAAACCTGCGGGCGGCGTTCGGCGCCGCCCTGCTCGACCTGGTGCCGTCCTACACCACCCTGCTCCTGCAATACGACCTGCTCCAGCTCGACCCTGGCGAGGCCCGCGCGCGGATCGCCGCGGCGCTGTCCGACTTGCGCCCGAAACGCCAGGACGGCGGCCGTCTGCACATCCTGCCGACCTGGTACGACCCGCGGGTCGGCCCCGACCTGGAACCCCTGGCGCGGCGCAAGCAGCTCGGCGTCGCCGAGCTGATCCGCCGCCACAGCCAGCGCGAGTATCGGGTCTTCGCCCTCGGTTTCAGCCCCGGCTTCGCCTTCATGGGGCTGGTCGAGGAAGCCCTGGCGGCACCCCGTCTGGCGACTCCCCGGCAACGCATCGCCGCCGGCAGCGTCGGCATCGCCGAGCGCCAGACGGCGGTCTATCCGCAGGCCTCGCCAGGCGGCTGGAACCTGCTCGGGCGCTGCCCGGTGCGCCTGTTCGACCTCACCCTGGACGGCTACAGCCTGCTGCGCGCCGGCGACCGGGTGCGTTTCGAACCCATCGGACACGCCGAATTCGTCCGCCTCGGCGGCGACGACACGCCCCTGGAGGTCCAGGCATGAACGACTCCATCCACGGCGGCCTGCGGGTGTACCAGAGCACCCCGCTGGTCCAGTTGCAGGATCGCGGCCGCTTCGGTTGCCGCCATCTCGGCGTGACCCAGGGCGGCGCCCTCGACTGGCTGTCCATGGGCTGGGCCAACTGGCTGCTGGGCAATCCCCTGGACGCCGCGGTGATCGAGATCGCCCTCGGCGGTTTCGTCGCCGAATGCCGTGCCGACGGCTGGTTGGCCCTGGCCGGCGGCGATCTCGGCGCGACCCTCGATGGCCAGCCGCTACCGGCCTGGGGCGCGTTCGCCGTGCGCGGCGGCCAGCGCCTGGCCTTCGCCCACCCGCGCCAGGGCGCCCGCGCCTACCTGGCGGCGCCCGGCGGCTTCGCCGGCGAGCGCCAGTTGGGCAGCCTGGCCACGGTGGCCCGCGAAGGCCTGGGCGGCCCCCGCGCCGACGGCAAGGCCCTGGCCGCAGGCGACAGCCTCGGCTGGCTGGCCGATGGCGCGCGACCGCGCGCGCTGCCCCTGCCCAGCGAACGGATCATGGACTGCACCGGCGAAGCGCGCCTGGAGCTGATCCTCGGCGCGCAGATCGGCGACTTCCCGGCCATGAGCCTGTTCGATGCGTTCAACGGCGACTGGCAGGTGGATACCCGCGCCGACCGCATGGGCGTACGTCTGCTCGGCCCGCGCCTGGAATGCCGGCAGCAGTCGATGATTTCCGAAGGCATCGCCCTCGGCGCGGTGCAGGTGCCGCCGGACGGTCAGCCGATCGTCCTGCTCAACGACCGCCAGACCATCGGCGGCTACCCCCGTCTCGGCGCCCTCGCCCCGCTGGCGCTGGCGCGCCTGGCGCAATGCCTGCCAGGCCAGCGGGTGCGGCTGCTGCCGACGGTGCAGGAGGCGGCGCACCGCGAGCATCGACGCCTGCTGGCGGCCTGGGACGCATAGGCGGTTTTTTTGAACGGCGCCGTATGGCGAGCGTCCACCGCACACTCGTCCCGTCCGGAGGTTCGCCATGCCCAGTCGCCTGTCACTGATCGCCGCCCTGCTGTTGCCCCTGGCCGTCCAGGCCGAACCCGCTGATACCCGCGCCCTGCTCGCCGACAGCCTGGCCGACAGCCAGGCCCAGGTGGAGGCAGCCGAGCAAGCCATGCGCCGATCCGAAAACAAGGCGGTGCAGCTCTATGCCAAGCGCGTACTCACCGAACAGCAGGAGTTCGACCACCAGTTACGCGCCCTGGCCGGGGAAAAGGCCTTGGCGCTGCCCTCGCCGCGCCAGACCGAACGGCAGGCCGCCGCTCCCGGCGGCTTCGACGAGCGCGGTTTCCTCGACGCGCAGATTCGCCAGCAGGACCGTCTGGTTGCACGCTTCGAGGGAATCGCCCGGGACTCCGCCGATCCTGACCTGCGCCGCTTCGCCGACGAATGGCTGGCGCGCTTCTACCACCACCGCGAACTGGCCGACCAGTTGCGTAGCGGCCGCGCCGACTGAGCGCCGCGACCGCCTTGCTCAGTGCCGCGCGAGGACCTGCCGGGCGCTCTGGCGAATCACCCCCCAGCGCTTGGGATCGTCCTGCAGCATGGCGCCAAGCAGGTGCTTGGCCTGCTCGAAACTGATGTGCGGCGGCAGCGGCGGCACGTTCGGGTCGGTGACCACCTCCAGCAGCACCGGGCGGTCGGCGGCGAAGGCCTCGGCCCAGGCGGCGTCGATGTCCTCCGGGCGATCCACGCGGATGCCCTTGAAGCCGAGCATGTCCGCATAACGCGCGTAGGGGAAATCGATCACTTCCTGCGCCGGGCTGAACTCCGGGTCGCCGGCCAGGGCACGCTGCTCCCAGGTCACCTGGTTGAGATCGCCGTTGTTCAGCACCAGCACGATGAAGGTCGGCGAGTCCCAGCGCTGCCAGTACTGCTGCACGGTGACCAGTTCGGCGTTGCCGTTCATCTGCATAGCGCCGTCGCCGACCATCGCCACCACCGGCCGCTGCGGATAGGCGAGCTTGGCGGCGATGGCGTAGGGCACGCCGCTGCCCATGGTCGCCAGCTTGCCCGACAGCGAGCCGAGCATGCCCGGGCGCATGCGGATGTCGCGGGCGTACCAGTTGGTATGCGAGCCGCTGTCGCCGCAGAGAATCGCATCGTCCGGCAGTTGCTCCGACAAGGAACGGAATACCCGCTGCGGGTTGATCGGGTCGGCTGGCTCTTCGGCCTGGCGCCGGGCTTCCTCGCGACTGGCCGTCACCGCCCGCTCGACCCGGCGGCGCCAGGCACCGTGCTTTTTCTGCTCGAGCAGCGGCAGCAGGCGCTCCAGGGTTTCCCCTGCATCGCCGAGCAAGGCCTGGTCGATCGGATAGCGGATACCGATGTTGCGCGGATACAGGTCGATCTGCACCGCCCGCGCCTGGCCGGCCTTGGGTAGGAACTCGCTGTAGGGGAAAGTGCTGCCGACGATCAGCAGGGTGTCGCAATGCGACATCAGCATGCTGCTGGCGCGGGTGCCGAGCAGGCCGATGGAGCCGGTCACGTACGGCAGGTCGTCGGAAACCGCCGCCTTGCCCAGGAGCGCCTTGGCCACTCCGGCGGCCAGGCGCTCGGCGACCGCTTCCAGTTGCCGGTGCGCGCCCAGGGCCCCGGCACCGGCGAGGATCGCCACGCGCCGGCCGCGATTGAGGATCGCCGCGGCGGCCTCCAGGTCGGCGTCGCGCGCGTAGGGTCGCGGCTGGACGAAGCCCACCGCCGACATCACGTGGCCGTGCTCGTGGGGCTGGCGCTTCGGGGCCGCCATCTGTTGCACGTCGTTGGGCACGATCACCGTCGCCACCTGCCGCTCGCCGACCGCCACGCGCAGGGCTCGGTCCAGCACATGGAGCAGTTGTGCCGGGCTGACCACGGTCTCGACATAGGCGGAAACGTCCTTGAACAAGCTCTGCAGATCGACTTCCTGCTGGTAGTCGCTGCCCAACGCGGTAGCCGCCTGCTGGCCGACGATGGCCAGCACCGGCTGATGATCCATGCGCGCGTCGTAGAGCCCGTTCAGCAGGTGGATCGCGCCCGGCCCCGAGGTGGCGAGGCACACCCCGACCTCTCCGGTGAACTTGGCGTGGGCGCCGGCCATGAAGGCCGCCATCTCCTCGTGGCGCACGCGGATATAGTCGAATGCCTCGGCGCGCCGGCCCATGGCGCCCATGATCCCGTTGATGCCATCGCCGGGGTAGCCGAAGACGCGCTTCACCCCCCACTGGCTCAAGCGTTCGAGCAATTGATCGGCAACCGTGCTGGACATTCTCGCCTCCTGGTCGTGTCTGGGGTCGTACCAGTGAGGACTGGCGCCGCGGGCGAGGGTTCAAGGCAATCGAGCGGCGGTGCCGACGGCGAAATCGACTGAACTGTCGGCATCGTCGACCGGCCCAAGGAACAGGGCCCGCATGGGCGCAATCGCCAGGAGGTGCCGCCATGACCCGCGCCATCAACGATCCCGGAAACGAAGACCCCGGCTCCCTGCTGGAAACCGACGCCGACGCCCTGCTCGGCGGTGCCGCCGCCCAGGCGCCGGAAGAGCGCTGCCGGCTCGCAGCCCAGGCCTGCATCCGCGCGTGCGAGCGCTACCTGGCGCTCTGCATCGAGTCCAGCAGGGAACAACGCCAGCACGCCGGCGACTGCGCCGACCTCTGCCGCCTCGCCGCCCTGCTACTGGAGCGCCGCAGCCCATGGGCGCCGGCCGCCTGCGAGCTGGCGGCGCGCTATGCCCTGGCATGCGCGGAGCGTTGCGATGGCGACGAGCCGCTGGAGCGCGAATGTGCGGGTGCCTGCCGGCGCTTCGTCGAGGCCTGTCGGCCGTTGTTGCCGGCCTGAGGCCCTCTGGCATTGCATGGAGCTGCCGGGCGTGGCGAGGGTGACCTGTGGCGTAGAATGGGAAACCGACGGCCATGTCGACGGTAGTCGCTCAACCCAGTACCAGTACCACCCTACGGGTGCGCGCTGATTTCTTCTCCATCTTGGAAACGCGCACCACCCCAACTTCTTCGGTATTCGCCACATGGGTTCCACCGCAAGGCTGCAGGTCGGTGTCTTTAATACTCACCAACCGAACCTGCCCGGCGCCCATCGGAGGTTGGACACTCATGGTGCGCACCAGATCTGGCCTAGCCCGCAGTGCATCATCGCTCATGGTGTCGATCGAAACCGGATGTGCTGCCTCGACCATTGCCGCCAAGGCGCTATCAATGGCCTCGCGGGACAGCGGTTCACTCGTCACGAAGTCCAGGCGCGCATGCTCATCAGTGATGCTGCACCCATTGACCGGATAGGGCAGGACAGCACAGAGCATGTGCGCTGCGGTATGCAGTCGCATGTGCCGGTAACGACGCACCCAATCGATCTGCGCAAGAACCACCTCGCCAGGCTTCATTGCTCGGAGAACGGTTGCCTGGCCTTCAGCTGGGATATGCAGGATGGCATCCCTGCCAGCACCTGCTTCTGTCCCCTTGCGTGTATCGGCGATCCGGAGCCGCGTGCCATCAGCCAGCGTCAGCCAACCACTGTCTCCAGCCTGGCCACCCCCCTGGGGATAGAAAACGGTCTGGTCGAGCAGCAGGCCATCTTCAACGAGATCGGTGATTCTCGCCAAACACTCTTCCCGGTAGGAGTCCTGGAGAAAAAGGGAGGCGGTCTGCGTCATGATGCCTCCATTGGTTGAATTTGGGTCTGCGTGGCTGCCGGCTGTAGTTGCTGAACAATGTGGGGGCCTCGGATGACCTGTAGTTCAGAACGCAGGGTTACGACTGAACCGACAGGGATGTCGTCCTTGATGACACAATGCGGACCGACAAACACATCGTCGCCGATAGCGATGTCACCCAGTACACGCGTGAAGGCCCCGATTTGGACGCGGCTCCCTATGGTGGGGTGACGCTTACCGGCGGGATTAGCCGATATGCCAGTTGCCCCCAATACCACACCTCCGAGGATGTAACAGTCATCACCGATTACCGCTGTCTCGCCAATGACCGTGCCATGCCCATGGTCCAGGATGAATCGACTGCCAATCTTGCATCTTGGGTGGATTTCCGCGCCCGACAGGAGCTTTCCACGAGAGGAGACCAGGAGCGCGGTAGCCTCCAACGCTCTCTCAGGATCGCCTTCAGATGTGCTTCGCAGACACAGCATGTGGGAAAGCCGGTAGTGCAGCACTGCCTTGAACGAGCTGTAGCCAAACGCAATGTCGGATGTCCGTCCCTGTGCGGCTGGATCCTTGCTGGCGAATGCCTGCAGGTCTTCCTCGCACCAACGTCTGGCTTCTTCGAACATCGAATGAGCGACTATCCGCTCCACCAGTTGGGGTGAGCAGCACTCCATCAATGCCGCGCGCATCAGATTACCTACCAGTTTGTCCATCGCATGCGACCTCATTTCGACCATGCAAGCGTTATCGCCGTGCTCTGCTCTACAACTTCATCGAAAAGCGTCCATGTATGACTCGACGCCATCGTAGATCATCGTCAGTACACGAGCGCCTGACGGCATGGCAGATGCCATGTTCAGCACCGCGACCAGGTTGGCTGCGGAGGACAACCCCATGCTCACAGAGTCGTTTTGCAGGACTTCCCGGATCATCGACAAGCAGGCAGATTTCGACACCCCGACCATGCCAGTAACAATGCCGAGGTTGCAGACTTCCGGCACGATACCAATGGAAAGTCCCTGAATCTCATGCGGTGCGTGCCTATCGTCGAGCAAGTCGCACTGCTCTGGCTGCACGCCATAGATGGCCATATCCGGCCAGTGGTTCCTCAGCACCTCTCCAACACCCGTGATATGTCCACCAGTTCCAATGCCAGCGAAGAAGAAGTCCGGGGGTGGCTGGCCTGCAAAGTCCCTCAGGATTTCCAGGGCTGTAGCTTCGCGATGGGCTTGCGGGTTGGCTGGATTGCGCTGCTGGTTGAGCATGACGAACTCCGGATGTTCCAGCAGTATCTGGATTGCCAGCTCGCCATGCGAGTTGTTCCCTTTTCTGCTATCCGACAGCACGACGTGAGCGCCATACAGCTCGAGCAATTGTCTCTTGTCAGGGCTGTAGTTGTCGGGAACCACCAGGGTCACGCGGTACCCCAGGATGTTCCCCGCCATTGCCAGTCCAATCCCCGTATTTCCCCCGCTCGGCTCGAGAATGGTCTGCCCTTTCCCGCGCACCAGGATTCCTTTGCGTTCGGCATCCAGAATCATCCAGAGCGCGATACGCGCCTTATGACTTCCTCCTGGATTGAAGGATTCCAGCTTGGCGAATACGCTCACCCCCAGGCGAGCAGACAATTTGCTCAGCCGTATCACCGGCGTCCCGCCAATTAAATCGAGTAGCGAATCGTAGATCATGCTTTCCCTGCCTATGGTTCAGTACATCGGCATGTGCTGCTCTATCTCTTTCGCCCATCGCTTCATGCCGCCATCGAGCACTTGGACGTTGGAGAACCCTGCCCCCATGAGCTGTATGGCCGCGCGTTCGGCACGAGTGCCGGCGTAGCACACGAGGATGTAGCGCTTACTGAAGTCGAGATTGGCGAAATGGCTGGCGAGTTCGTTCAAGGGAACGTGGACGATCCCCGGCAACTGGCACACTTCGAGCTCGCCCGCGTCGCGTACATCCAGAAGGGCATAGTTTTCGCTGTTGGATTTCATCAACTGCAACAGGCAGCCGGGATCGATATAGCGATCGTCGTCGAGTCGTTGCGACGGTGCCGCGCTTGCCTGGCAGAGCAATCCCTCCCTCCAGTGGCGGGGATTCTCTGCAGCGGTTTTGCCGCAGGCCGGACAATCGTCGCGCCGATTGAACTTCACTTCATTGAAGTGCATGAGCAGCGCGTCGAATCGAAGAAGTCTGCCTGATAGGGACTTGCCCAGGCCGACGAGGGCCTTCACCGCCTCGGTTGCCTGCAGCAGGCCAATCACTCCAGGCAGCACACCAATAACTCCCCCTGCGTTACAGCTTGGAGCCATCTCAGGCGGGGGATTGTTCGGGAAGAGACATTGGTAGCAGGGGCCTCCCTCCAGATTGAAGACGCTAACCTGACCTTCGAACCGATAGATCGCGCCAAAGACGAGTGGTTTTCCGAGCTTGGCGCAAACCGCGTTGACCAAGTAACGTGTGGCGAAGTTGTCGGTGCCATCCAATACCAGGTCATAGCTCTGAATCAGTGACTGCGCATTGTCCGCGTCGATGGCGTAACGGTGGGTTACGACTTCAATGTAGGGGTTCAGGTCCTGCATCCGGCGCTGGGCGGACTCAACCTTCGGCATACCGAGCGTGCTATAGCCATGGACGACCTGGCGCTGGAGATTGCTCGACTCCACCACGTCAAAGTCAACCAGCCCGATGGTGCCCACTCCTGCTGCGGCCAGATAAAGGCAAGCGGGCGAACCCAGGCCGCCCGTTCCGATTATCAGCACCCTGGCCTGCTTCAGGCGCTGCTGGCCTTCCCTGCCAACGCCTGGCAACGTGATGTGGCGAACGTAGCGTTGAACTTCTTCGTCGCTCAACGCTTCAACGCCAGAACCGCCAGATGTCGCGAGCATGACTTCGACTTCATCTCCATCGGAAAGCTCGCCATCCAGATTGACTAGCGAACCTTTGTGGGTCAGCAGGAAGTGTTCTTTCAATTGACCGTTTTCGTAATACAGGTGCCCGAGTAATGAAGGATGCTTCCTGGCAAGGCCTGCCAGCAGCTCGCCAACCGTCAAGCCCGCTCCCTCCAGGCGCCCGCCTTCCAGTTAGGCGGCCCGTACCAGTACTTCCGGAAAAATTACCGTCTTCACTTTTCAGCTCCTTGCCAGATGTCTACTCGTCCTGGCTCGATGGCCCGAACCCTCGTGTGCATTCAAAGCGTCCGTTGCGCCAGGCAAACAGTTTTGCGCCGCGAACGTTGCCGGCGGCCACATCAACAACCAGGTAGTCGACCGGCAGCATTGGCTCCCCGGCATACAATGCCTTGTCGATATCCTCCCGGCTGAAGTAGGCACCGACGTCCGGGTGGGAGTGGTAGATGACGGATACCGGGCTGCACGTCTTGAAGCTGCTGTTGAGGAATACGGTATCCGTCACGGAAAACGTGTACCCGTTGGCGGCCGTGCGTGGGTACCTCCGGGGGTCAGCCATGTGCAGTTCATCCTGGATGTTCGTACCCTCTTTCACTTTTGCATCGGCGAGAACGAATCCGCAGCATTCCCTTGGATAGGTCCTGCAGGCGTGTCTGTAGATCACGCTCAATGCATGCTCGGTCAACACGTTCGTATTCATGTCACCTCCTGCCGAGCAGCTTCTCGATGGGAAGCTTGGTGATGGCAAATCCAGCCAATAGGAGCACGGTGAAGCCAATCAACTCGCGAGAGATGGCAACCCCTTCGTACCAGGCGCCGATGATCACGGCGAACACCGGGAAAATGATGAAGACGAACGACAGCACAACGGGACTCAAACGCTTGAGCAGGAAGAAGTACACGATGAATCCCCCGACTGATGCCACCAGACCGAGATAGATCAGGGCAGCCCAAGATCGGCTTGTGACGGCAGACAGGTTCGGGTGTTCCATCACGAGTCCGGCCATGAACAGCCCCAAGCCGGCGATGCCAATGGGCAGCGTATTGAAGGTGATCACGCCGATGTCAGCACCTTGCCTTTTGGTGATGACGTAGCTGAGTGCGTGCATGATCGCCGCGAGCAGGATGGCAAGTACGCCTAACAACTCCGTGTAGTCCAGATGCAGCCCTTGAGACCTGATGATCATGAACAGGCTGCCGAAGCCAATCGCAATACCAAGGATCTGCGACAGGTAGATGCGCTCGCGCAGGAAGATCGCGGAGAAGATCAGGATGAACACGGGCATGCTGCTGAACAGCAGCGCGGTAAGACCTGAAGCGACGTATTGCTCGCCATAGTTCAGCAGGTAGTAGGGCACGCTGAAGTAGCCGAGCGTCACGAAGACGAAGAAGGCCAGGAGTCGCCGCGGGAAAAAGATCGTCTCGTGGCGCAGCCGCGCAAAGAGCAGGAAAAGCGGAAATGCGATCAGAAAGCGCAATCCGGCGGCAGTTAGCGGCGGCACGCTCTCCACGGCGATCTTGATGCCGAGCCAGGTAGTCCCCCAGCTGATACACACCACTAGAAATAGAACAGCGGTCACCAGGCTGGCCACACGTACCTGCCGCCTGTTGATAGTCAGAGCTTGAATTGACATAAGTTGCACGTCTTTCCCCCATGTTATTCTTTGATTGACGCCCTTTATTGCTTATCAAACCTCTTTATTTGAGGTTAATTCGGAGAAAATATGCCGGTCAAAGCAAATATTGACACCGATTCAATTTTCAGATTCTTCCTACCAGAAGGGCCCGGCCTGAAGTACAAACGGCTGGCCCAGGGCATCGAAGAATCTATTCGCAATGGGGTTCTCCGGCAGGGAGTCAAGCTGCCGCCACATCGCATCCTCGCGGACAAGCTCGGTGTGACCGCGGGCACGGTGAGCCGGGCCTATGGTGAGCTGGAGCGCATGGGGCTGGTTGAGGCTCGGGTCGGCGACGGTACGTTCGTCCGCAACCGCGGTCGAGAACGTGCTCGGGAGGCGGGCTTTCGCAATTTCGTAGACAGCACCGAGATGTGCAACGACATGAGCCGGAATATGCATATTCCGGGCAATGAGACCGAACTGCTTTCCCGCAGCCTTCAGCAATTGAGTGCGGCCCCTGAGCTCCTGCAGGAGTTAATGCTCTACACACCCGACACAGGACTGCTCCGACACCGGCAAGCGGGAGCAACATGGCTGTCTCACGGTGAGTTTCAAGCGGAGCACCAGCAGATTCTGTGCGTCAATGGCAGCCAACACGGTCTGCTCGTCGTGCTTATGGCCATGCTGCGCGCCGGCGACACCCTGGTAACGGAGCAGCTCTCCTATCCTGGGCTGATCAGTGCCGCGCAACTGTTGGGCATCAAGGTGCTCGGCTTGGAAATGGATGAAGAGGGGCTACTGCCCGACGCCCTCGAAGAGGCCTGCCGCACGAACAGGATCACCGCCCTGTACTGCACACCCACCATCCAGAACCCGACCACTGCAGTGATGTCAGGCGCCAGGCGGAAGGAAATCGCGAAGATCTGCCGCGAGCACGGCTTGATCGTCATCGAGGACGAAACCCATGCTGTATTGATGGCCGAACGCCCCACCCCTCTCTGCCATCTGCTGCCTGAGCGGGGCATCCTCATCGGTGGCATGAGCAAGGCGGTCGCTGCAGGATTGCGGGTTGGATACGTTCATGCTCCTGCATCCATGGTAAGTCGCATGGCAGCAGCGCTTCGCAATTCGTGCTGGATGGCGACACCACTGGTTCTCGAGATTGCGAGCCGATGGGTCGAGGACGGTACTGCAAGCGCACTGCTCGAATACCAGAGAGGGGAAATCGCGCGTCGCCAAGCGCTGGTTGTGGACCTGCTGCAGGGCCTGACCTATCGCAGCCATCTATGCTGTCCGCATTTCTGGGTAGAAGTGCCAGCCCCCTGGCGCGCCATCGAAATAGAGCAAGGCATGCGCGGACAGCAGCATCTTGTCACCACCGCAGAGGCCTTTAGTACGGGCCGCGGTACGCTTCCCCAGGCCATTCGAATCAGCGTCAGCAATTCCCCAGGAGGGGGGAATACGTTATCTGACGGCTTCGCAGTCCTGGCAGCGCTCCTACGCGAAGGCCCCCAAGAGATGCTGACGATGCGTGCTTGATACGGGAGGCAACGGTCCCACCCGAGGAGGACTCTTGGGCTCAACGGTAGCGATAAGCACCGGCGCCTGACTAAGGCATACCTATGGTCCGAGATCTACCATGGATTTCACTCGCCTGGGACGGCGAAACAAGAAGTCGAGGCAGCCACGAAAAGCAGCTAGACCATCCAGCGTGAAACCCACCCAAGCTTTAATCCGTTCTATCCATCCTGCGCAGAGCCTAACCCCGCGACAACCACGCTATCACCGCTCGGTTCACCCACGGCGGAGACAACTGCCCAGCCCAGTACAGCGCCGTGAACAACCCGCCCACCGGCCGGTGTACCCGCCGGCTGTGCGCGTGCCGCCAGGCCGCCTCGGCGATATCCTCGGCGTCCAGTCTCAGCCCCAGGCGACGCAACACCGGCGGCTGGTAGGCCTGCCCGGCGACCATCGGCGTGCGAACGAACGGCGGCATCAGGTCGGCCACACGAATACCGTGGCGGCGCCATTCCAGCTCCAGCGCCTCGGTAAGCCCGCGCACGGCGAACTTCGAGGCCGAGTAGACGGCCATCTCCGGTACGCCATACAGCCCCGATGCCGAGCCCATGTTGAGCACCTGCGCCTGCGGCGTCGCGCGCAGGAACGGAAAGGCCGCGTGACAGCAGTTGAGGACGCCATGCAGGTTGATCGCCAGCAACCGCGCGTGGTCCTCCAGGGCGACCTCTTCGAAGCGGCCGAAACGCAGGACGCCGGCGCAGTTGAATAGCAGGCGCAGGCGGCCATCGGCACAGAACTGCGCAAGCGCCTCGCCGACCGCGTCGGGCTCGCTGACGTCCACGGCGCGGTGCCAGGCGCCCGGCAGTTGCACGGCCAAGCCGCGCAACGCCTCGGCATCGATGTCCAGCAAACCGACCCGCCAGCCCCGGCGGTGGAACAGCCGCGCGCTGGCGGCGCCGATTCCGGAAGCGGCACCACTGATCAGGATGTTCTGCACCTGTCGCCCTCCGCGCTGCATTCGACGACGAACGCGGCCGCCTCGTCCAACGCCCGGTCGGCGCTGGCCAACACGCCGGCATGGGCCTGGAACACGTGCCAGCAACCGGCGTAGCGCTGCAATCGCACCGCGACGCCCTGCTCACCGGCCCGTTGCGCCAGGCGCAGGCTGTCGTCGCGCAGCAGTTCGTCCTCGCCGACCTGTACCAGCAGCGGCGGCAGCCCCGCCAGGTCGGCATGCAGCGGCGACAGGGCGGCCGAGCCTGGCTCCGCGTCGGCCGGCAGCAGCAGGCGCACCGCGCTTTCCAGCCAGGCCCGCGACAGCAGCGGGTCGCCGGCCGCCGGCGTGTGCAGGCGCTGGCAGCCGAGGTCGGTCCAGGGCGAGAACAGCAGCAACCCGGCCGGCAACGGCAAGCCGCACGCCTTCAGCTCCAGGGCCAGGGACAGCGCCAGGTGGCCGCCCGCGGAGTCGCCGGCGAGCAGCAGCCGGCGCGGCGAATGGCCGGCCTCCAGCAATGCCAGGTAGACCGCCAGGGCGTCGTCGCGGGCGGCGGGGAACGGATGTTCCGGGGCGCGCCGGTAGTCCACCGCGCAGACCTCGGCGGCGCAACGCCGGGCCAGGTGCGTGGTGATCGCCCGGTGGGTCGCCGGCGAGCCGATCAGGTAGGCGCCGCCGTGCAGGTAGAGCACCCGGCGCCGCGCCTCCACCCCGCGCGGCCACAACCACTCGCAGGGCACGCCGGCGAGGCTGCGGCGCTCGCGGACGACGCCGCCGGCGCCCAGCGTCGCCAGGCTCAGCCCGCGCAACACGCCGCGTTGCAGCGCCACTGGCATGGGCGGACGGACCAGCCCGCGGAACAACAGGCGCAGGCAGCCGCGCAGGAGACCGGCGCGCAGGCGTTGCGGCGGCGACATCAGGGGCGCTTCAGCGGGCCAGGTCATAGTCGGCAAGCTCCGGCCGGCGCGTACGCCAGCGATAGACGAAGGTGTAGCCCGGCCAGTTGTTGGTGTTCTTGCCGGCGGCAGTCTTGTACCAGCTGTCGCAGCCACGCTCCCAGACGGTATGGCGCAACCCCTGTTGCACCTCCAGGTTGAAGCGCCGCTGGACCTCGGGCTTCACGTCGAGGTAGCGCAAGCCCTGCTCCTGGAGCTGGCGCAGGCAGCCGAGCACGTAGGGGAACTGGCTTTCCAGCATGTAGACGATGGAGTTGTGGCCGAGGTTGGTGTTCGGCCCGTAAAGGATGAACAGGTTGGGGAAGCCGCTGACGCTGATGCCCTTGTAGGCTTCCGCGCCATCCGCCCAGGCCTGCCGCAGGTCGCGTCCGTCGAGGCCGAGGATGCGCATCGGGGCGAGGAACTCGGTGGCGGCGAAGCCGGTACCGAAGATGATCGCGTCGACCTCGTGCCGGCGGCCGTCACGGCCGACCACGGCGTCTTCGGTGACTTCGCGAATGCCCGTGTCGACCAGTTCGACATTGCTCCTGGCCAGCGCCGGGTAATAGTCGTTGCTGATCAGGATGCGCTTGCAACCCAGCGGGTAGTCGGGAACCAGCCGCGCGCGCAGTTGCGGATCGGCGATCTGCCGGTGCAGGTGACGATGGAAGCTCAGCCGCATCACCTTCATCAGCGCCGGGAAGGTCGCGAAGGCGAGCATCCGCGATTCGTGGTGCAGGTACTTGAGCCCCCGATCCAGGCGTTGCAGCCACGGCCAGCGCACCTTCAGGCGGCGTTCCCAGTCGGCGTAGGTGCGGTCCGGCTTGGCGATCACGTAAGGCGCGCTGCGCTGGAACAGCGACAGGCGTTGCACCTGCGGGGCGATCCGCGGGACGAACTGGATGGCGCTGGCTCCGGTGCCGATCACCGCGACCCGCTTGCCGGCCAGCTCGACCTCGGCGTCCCAGTTCGCCGAGTGGAACGCCGGACCCTGGAAGCGCTCCAGGCCGGGCAGGCGCGGCAGCAGCGGCCGGCTCAACTGGCCGGTGGCGCAGACCAGGGCCCGTGCGCGCAGCGTCTGGCCATCGGCGCAGCGCACCTGCCATTCGCCGCTGCCGGCGTCGAAACGGGCCTCCTCCACCTCGCAGTGGAAACGGATCTTCTCGCGCAGACGGTACTTGTCCGCGCAATGCCGCAGGTAGTCGAGGATTTCCGCCTGCGGGGCGAACTTGCGCGACCAGTCGGCCTTCGGCTCGAAGGAAAACGAATAGAGATGCGAGGGGACGTCGCAGGCGGCGCCCGGGTAGCGGTTTTCCCGCCAGCAACCGCCGACATCGGCGGCCTTTTCCAGGACCAGATAATCGTCGATGCCTGCCTGTCGCAGGCGGATCGCCAGGCCGAGACCGGCGAAGCCGGCGCCGACCACCAGCACCCGCAAGGGGGCTTCAGGGCGGGACTCGTTGTGCATTGTTGTGCTCCCGTTTGTTGCTTGCCACGCCGTCCGGCGCGATTCCGCCCAGCGGCGGATGGCAGCATCCTAGTTCGCCGGGGCGACTGGCGTTATGGCCGGGCCGGACATAAAGTTGTGATTTTCGGTCAACCTCGGACGCCACCATGCCCACTCCGCCCTGGTCTCCCCGCCGCAGCGCCATCAGCGCGCACCTGCTGATCCAGTTCGGCATCGACCGCGGCCTCGGCCTGGAGCAGTGCCTGGCAGGTAGCGGCCTGGATATCCGCCTGCTCGGCGATCCCTCCGGGGAAATCGACGCGGCCCAGGAACTGAGCGTAGTGCGCAACCTGGTCCGGCACCTGGGCGACGCCTGCGCGCCGGGCCTGGCGGCAGGCCTGCGCTATCACCTCAACGCCTACGGCATCTGGGGCTTCGCCCTGCTCAGCAGCCCGACCTTCCTCAGCGCCGCGCAACTGGGCCTGCGCTACCTCGACCTGACCTTCGCCTTCCATGGCATCCGCCTGGAGGTACACGACGATGAAGCGCACCTGGTGCTCGACGACGCCGGCATTCCCGAGGACCTGCGGATTTTCCTCCTCGAACGCGACGCCGGTGGCGTGCTGCGCATCCAGCGCGACCTCACCGGGCAGCGCCTGCCGATCCTCCGCGCCGGCTTCCGCCGCCCACCGCCCGCCGATCCCGCGCCCTACGTGCGCGAGCTGGGCCTGTGCCCGGCGTTCGGCCAGGCGGACAACCGGGTGGTCTTCGAACGGCGCTTCCTCGACCTCCCGCTGCCCGGCGCCAATCCAGAGGTGGCGCGCGCCTGCGAGGAGCAGTGCCGCGCCCTGCTCGCTCGCCGCCAGGTGCGCGGCGGTCTGGCCGGACGCATCCGCGACCGCTTGCTGAGGACGCCCGGCCACTTGCCGGACATGCAGACCCTGGCCATGGAACTGCACCTCACCGTGCGTACCCTGCGTCGCCGCCTGGACGACGAGGGCAGCAGCTACCGCCTGTTGCTCGACGAGGTGCGCCAGGCCCTCGCCGAAGAGCTGCTGGCCACCGGCGCGATTCGCCTGGAGGAGATCGCCGAGCGCCTCGGCTACGGCGAGGTGTCCAACTTCATCCATGCCTTCAGGCGCTGGAAAGGCATGACGCCGCGCCAGTATCGCCAGCGGCGACGACTCGACGCGATGTCCTGAGCCGCTCCGGGCTTATTCCACGAAGGCAGGACGCCAGCGCCCGATGTTCGTTTCGCCGCCGCCTGCCAGCGGCTAGATTGGCCGTTCACGCGCGGCATCCGGCGGCGCGGCAGCGGAGGCATCTCCGCTGGCAACGGGAGAACGACACATGGGTTGCCAGCAACACGCATGGCCGGCGCACGCGCCGGAGCAGGTCGAGGCCGAGGTCAACTATATCCGCGACAACGGCCAACGGCCGGTCGCCTACACCTATCCGGCCCCCGCCGGGACGCCGCAGCGCAGCGCGCTGTTGCAGCCGACCCGGGTGGCGATCCGCAATGCGCGTCTGCTGGCGCAACCGGCCAGCCTGGAGCGCGAGGGTTTCCAACTGGTGCGCGAGGCGAGCGCGGTGGGCGATTTCGAGGATGAAGCCCAGGTTCGTGAACGCTACTACCCGGAAAGCATCGCCCTGCTCCGCCGCCTGACCGGCGCCGCCGAGGCGGTGATCTTCGACCACACGCTGCGCGTCGACCAGGCCGGGCGCGAAGAACGCGGCCTGCGCGAACCGGTGCGCTACGTGCACAACGACCAGACCCTGCGCTCGGCGCCGCGCCGGGTCCGCGACCACCTGCCGGCGGAACGCGCCGAACGGCGCCTGGCCGGACGCTTCCAGATCGTCAACCTGTGGCGTCCGTTCGGCCACCCGGCGCAGCGCGCGCCGCTGGCGTTGCTGGACGCCCGCAGCCTGGCGTTCGACGACCTGGTGGCCAGTGACCTGGTGTACCGCGACAAGGTGGGCGAAACCTACTCGGTCAAGCCCAACCCGGAGCACCGCTGGTACTACTACCCGCACCTGCTGCCGGAGGAAGCGCTGCTGCTGAAGATCTACGATTCGCGGGAGGACGCGCAGGCCCGCCTCGGCGCGCACACCGCCTTCGACGATCCCTGCACCCCGGCCGATGCGCCGCCGCGGCAGAGTATCGAACTGCGTTGCCTGCTGTTCTTCGACGAATGAGTCAGGCGGGGCGCAGGCTGATCCAGTAGTCGCTGTAGCGCAGCACGCGGATCGGCAGGCTGCGTCCGAGCATGTCCAGGGACGTGTGCATGTCGTCCAGCGGGAACAGACCGCTGACGCGGTTGCCGGCGATCTCCGCGTCGAGCTGGAGGATGCCTGGCAGATAGGGCCGGAAGGCCTCCGCGACCCAGGCCAGGGAGCGGTCGTGGACCTCCAGCCAGCCGCTGGCCCAGGCATCCTCTCCGGCCTGCATCGGGCCCTGTTCGAGCAGGCCGCCGGCATCGAACAGCAGGCTACGTCGTGCCGCCACCGCCAGCTGGCGTCCCTCACCGGTGGTCAGCCGCGCGCTGCCGCGCAGGGTCACCAGGCGGATCGCCCCGCGCTCCTCGGCCAGCAGCAGGCTGCCGCTGGCGCAGTCCACCCGTCCGGCGGCGCAGTCGAGGGCGAAGGCGCCGCGCGGGTCCTCCTTCACTTCCAGGCGCATCGCGCCGCGCCGCAGTTCCAGGCGTCGCTGGGCGCCGTCGAGCAGCGGTCGCACCTTGCTCCGCGCGTTCAGGCGCAGGCGGCTGCCGTCGGCCAGCAACCAGTCGCGGCGCTCGCCGGTGCCTGTCGCCAGTTCGCCGGGCAGACCCATGCCGGCCTGGACCCAGCGCTCCAGGCCGGCGCCGCCGGCGAGCAGGACGAACAGCCCGAGGGCGCCGCCGACGAAGCGCCGGCGGCTCGACGGCTGCTCCAGGGCGCGCAGCACGGTAGCGCTCGGCTGGCCGCGCCAGGGCGAGTCCTGTAGCGGCGCGAGGCTGCCAAGCAGTTGCCGGAACACCTCGGCATGCTCGCTCGACAGCGCCTTCCAGCGTTCCAGGGCATCGCCCTCGGCGGCGCTGAAGTCGCCGGATTGCAGGCGCACCATCCATTCGATGGCCTCCTCGACGATGCGTTGCCGTTCCGGCTTCTCGCTCATTCCTGGAATCCCCGGTAGCAGCAGTGCAAGGCATCCTTCATCAACTGGTGGATGCGCCCCAGGGACAATCCGAGGCGTTCGCCGATCTGCACGTAGGTCAGGCCTTCCAGCTGGCTCATCAGGAACACTGCCCTGGCCTGCCCGGACAGGCCGTCGAGCAGGCGGTCGATGGCTTGCAGGCTCTCGATCAGCATCCACTGCTCGTGAGGCGACGGCTGCACCGCCTCCGGCGCCTCGGCGAGGATCTGCAGGTAGGCGCGCTCCAGGTCCTTGCGCCGCCAGCTCTCGTACATCAGGCGTTGCGCGATGGTCGCGAGGAACGCCCGCGGCGAGCGGATCGACGCCGGGTCGGGGAGCATCCAGACCTGCAGGAAGGCCTCGGCGGCGAGATCTTCGGCGCTGTGGCTACAGCCGGTCTGGTAGGACAGCTTCTTGCACAGCCAGTCGTAGTTCTGCTGGAACAACTGGGCGATCAGGGTGTTCTTGATGGAGCCTTGGCTATCCATGGTAAGCGTTCGCTGCTGGCAGGCCACGCCACGGATAGCGGTAGTGAGCCTGGAGGTTGAGGAACGGCGCCCGGGGCTGTTCCCGTGGCGCGCGGTAGGGAATCAATCGAGGCGCTCCCGGCAGTCCGCCGTGCCCGCCGGCCGCTGCGCGGACAGCCAGCCGCAGGCGGCGGCGCCGAGGATCAGCGCAGCGCCCCACCAGGGGAGCGCGCGCACCGCCACCTGGTCCACCAGGATCGCGCCGATGAAGGCGCCCAGGGCCACGCCGAGCTGGATCGCGCTGGTGTTGAGGCTGATCTGGATCGCCGCGGTGTCCGGGCTGAGTTCCACCAGGTATTTCTGGATCGCCGGCCCCGGCGCCATGTTGAACACGCACCAGAACACCACCGCGCCCAGCAGCAGCGGCAGGCCGTCGGTGGCGAACGGCAGCAGGACCAGGGCCAGTGCGTGCAGGAGCAGGAAGGCGACGAAGGTGGCCGGCCCCGGCCAGCGGTCGGCGGCGCGTCCGCCGAGCAGCGCGCCGAGGATGCCGCCGCCCCCGTAGACCAGCAGGACCAGGCTGATGGTCGGTTTGTCGAGGGCCATGCTGCCGACCAGGAACGGCACGATGTAGGTGTAGACGGTGAACTGGCCGGTCATCTGCAACAGCGATGCCAGGTGGGCGAACGGCACCCGGCCCCGGGCCAGCGCCCGCAGTTGCTCCGCCGGGGCGATGCCGGGCGCGCCGGGGATGGCCGGCAGCAGGCGCAGGAGCAGCGGCAGGCCGAGCAACGCGACCCCGGCGAGCAGCAGGAACAGGCTACGCCAGCCCCAGAACTCGCCGATCAGGGTGCCCAGCGGTACGCCCAGCACCAGCGAGGCGACGATGCCGGCGAACACCAGACCGATCGCCCGGCCGCGCCGTTCCGGCGCGACAATGGCCACCGCCAGGGTGATCGCCACCACCACGATGACCGAGGCGCTGGCCGCCACCAGCAGCCGGCTCGCCAGCAACAGGGCGAAGCTCGGCGCGGCGGCGCTGGCCAGGTTGGCGCCGATGAACGCCAGCAGCGCGCCGGCCAGCAGGCGGCGGCGCTCGATACCGGCGCTGAGGTAGACCAGCAGCGGGCCGAGCAGCGCATAGACCAGCGCGTACAGGCTCATCAGCAACCCGGCCCGGCCCTGGCTGACGGCGAAACTGGCGGCCAGTTCGTCGAGCACCCCGGCCACCACCAGTTCCACCGTGCCGACCACGAAGGCCAGTCCGGCCAGCAGCCAGACGCCGACCTCCGCCCTGCTCCGTTCAGTCTCGCCCATGGCTGCGTGCCTCCCCGTCGATGGCGTAGCGATAGCGCCCGAGCATGACCAGCAGCCCTGCCGCCACGCCGAACGCGCCGAGCAGGACCAGCGTCGAGCCCGCGTAGGAGCCCGCGCGGTCGTAGAAGTAACCCAGCAGCCAGGACCCCAGGCTGATGGCGATGGCGAAGGTGAAGGGCTGGATCGAGCCATAGATCACGCTGAAATGGCGCAGGCCGAAGTAGCGGCTGACGAAGTACTGGGTGGTGCCGGTCTCGCCGCCGGCGCCCAGGCCGATCAGGAACACCGCGCCCCAGAGCAGCGCCGGCGGTCCGCCAAGGAGCAGGAGCAGCAGCCCGAGCGCCGCCAGCAGGGCGAACGGCAAGGCGATGCGCGGGGTGTCGTAGCGGTCCAGCAGGTAGCCCAGCGCTGGTTGCGAAACGATCATGCCGACCCACAGCGCCGCCAGCACGTCGGTAGCGACTTCCCGCGACAGGCCGCGCTCCTGCAACAGCGGCACGCCATGCACCATCACGCCAGTGACGGCGAACACGCCGAGGGTCAGGTTGCCGACGATCAGCCAGAAGTCCGCCGAGCGCCAGGCCTGGCCTGGCGTCGCTCCGGGCAGCGCGTCGGCTGGCGTGCGCCGCGCCTGCGGCAGGTCGCCGGGTCGCTCGCGGAACAACGCATAGAGCAGCGGCAGCGCCAGGAGGCCTTCGAGCAGGCCATAGACGAGGAAGGTGGCGCGCCAGCCGAAGGCGTCGATGCAGGCGCTGCCCAGGTACAGCGCCAGCGGCCCGCCGACGCCGAAGCCGAGTCCGAGGATGCCGTAGGCCGCGCCGCGACGACGCTCGAACCAGCCGCCGAGAATCCGCGCATAGGGAATGTTGCCCGGCGTCAGCAGGCCGAGCAGCGCGAACAGCAGGTATAGCTGCCAGCCGCTGCGCGCCAGCGCCAGGCTGGCCAGGCACAGGGCCAGCGCGGCGGTCAGCGGCAGGACCAGGGCGCGCGCGCCCCAGCGATCCACCAGCCAGCCCTTCAGCGGGCTGCTCAGGGCTACCGCCAGGCCCAGCAGGGTCACCGGCAGCGCCGACTGGCCGCGGTCCCAGTCCAGGTCGGCGGCGATCGGCTCGATGAACAGCGAGAAGCTGCTGATCACCAGCCCGGTGGGGCCGAAGATCACCCCCACTACCGAGGCCAGCAGCACCCCACAACTGGCCACGCCGAACTCGCCGACGCCAGGCGCCGGCGCGACGTCCTCCATGGCCTCGCGGGCGACGCCGCTCATGCGTCGCGCCTCAGGCGCTCGATCAGTTGGCGGCGCAAGCGGATGTCCTCGGCGTTCTCGGTGGTGGCCTCGAGCTGGACGATCTCGATGCCGGCGCGATGAAAGGCCAGGATCTGTTCCGCCACCTCGCCGACGCTGCCCACCAGCACCCCGGCGAAGCTGCGCTGCACGGTATTCGCCACCCATTCGCGCAAGGCCTCCGGCTCCAGCCGGGCGAGCCGGTCGCGCTCGCCGTCGCGGGCGACCTGCGGCGATGCCGCCAGTTCGTCGAGGGGCCGTGCCAGAAGCAGTTCGAAAGCGGCCTGGCGGTAGTGCTCGGCGATGTCCAGGGCCGCCGCCGGACTGTCGCCGAGGATCACCTGGAAGTGCTTCCAGAACTTCAGCCGCCGTCCCTGCTCCGCCGCCTCCTCGTTCAGCCTGCGCTTGAGCTCCGCGGTCTGCGTGGGGCTGGCGAAGTGGCCGGCGTAGACGTCGGCGAAGCGCACCGCCAGGCGTTGTGCCTGCGCCGAGGAGCCGCCAACGGATAGCGGCGGGCGCGGCCGCTGGATCGGCAGGAAGCCGCTGCCGGCGTCCTCCAGCCGGTAGAACTCGCCGTGGTAGTCGAAGGGTTCGCGGCTTTCCAGGGCGCGGGTGAAGACCTCCAGGTACTCCACGGCGCGCCGGTAGCGTTCGTCCTTGTCGGCGAAGTCGCCGTCGCGGCGCACGTCGGCGTCGCTGGAGCCGATCACCAGGTGTACGCCGGCGCGCCCGTTGGACAGGCCGTCGAGAGTGGCCAGGGCGCGCGCGGCAACGGTCGGCTGGGCGCTCCCCGGTCGGTGCGCGACGGTGGCGCGCAGGCGCGGCGCCGCGGCCAAAGCCCAGCCGGCGACCAGCCAGGGGTCGGGCCAGGCAGCGGAAACGGTGAACAGCGCGCCGTCGAGGCCGTCCGCCTCTTCCAGGCGGGCCTTCTGCTGGATGTCGAAGGCGCTCACCGCGCGACTGCGGGTGTCCGGCAGGAAACGCGCGGCCTGGCGGGCGAAGGCACTGTCGCCGATGACCGCGGAGGCGCGCACGCCGCCGCGCAGTTCGATGCTCATGGTTCGTCCTCCTTAGAAGGTGTAGGCCGCGCCGAGGTAGTAGAAGGCGCCGTTGAAGCTGATCTGCGAGGCATAGGTGTCGTACTGGTTGAAGCCGAGGTAGGCGCTCTCGGCCGGCAGCTTGTCGGGCTTCACGTCGAACAGATTGTTGGCCCCGGCGCTGAGGGTCAGGTTGCGGCTCGCCGCATAGCGCAGGGCAACGTCGGTGATGTACTTGGGCGAGTTCTCGAAGCGGTTGAAGACCGTGGTCGAATAGGCATGCTCGCCGGTGTAGTAGTCCAGTTCGGAAACCGTCTTGCTGTAGCGCGTTTCGCGCAGGGTCAGGCCCCAGCGCCGGTAGCTCCAGTCGGCCTGCAGGCTGACCTGGCTGCGCGGCGTGGAGCTGGTGATCCAGGCCTGCTGCTGGTCGTTGAGCAGCGGCTGGCCGTTGCGCCCGCGATGATTCCTGACCAGCTTCGTGCGATTGACGTTGGCGCCCAGGCGCCAGTCGATCCGGCCCCACTCGCCGAGCCGGGTCAGGTAGCTGGCGGTGAGGTCGAGGCCGTGGGTACGGGTGTCGGCGCCGTTGGTCATGTAGTGGGTGCTGACCTGGGTCAGTCCGGCCGGGATGCTGATCCCGCCGGCGCGCAGCGCATCGATCGCCGGCTGTCCGGAATAGGTGGCACCGTCGACGATGCGGTCGCGGATCTCGATGCGATAGGCGTCGATGGCCAGGTTCAGGTCCGGCAAGGGATCGAGCACCAGGCCGAGGTTGTAGCTGATCGATTTTTCCGGCTCCAGGTCTTCGGCGCCGAGCAGCCTGGCCGCCGGCGAGTTGACCGCCAGCAGGCCGCTGGCGATGGTCGGCGAGACGCCCAGGCTGGTGTAGTTCTCCTGGGCCAGCGACGGCGCGCGGAAGCCGCTGCTGAGACTGGCCCGCGCCGATACCTCGGGGCTGAAGCGGTAGCGGCTGGCGAGCTTGCCGTTGGTGGTGCTGCCGAAGTCGCTGTAGTGCTCGTAGCGCGCCGCCGTCTCCAGTTGCCAGCGCTCGTCGAGGGCGATGGACAGGTCGAGATAGGCGCCGAGCACGTCGCGGCTCCACTGTCCGGCGGTGGCCGGCGCCTGCCCGGGGAGTGCCTTGGAACCGCCGTTGTAGTAGGACCAGGGATCGCCGGCCTCGACCTCGTAGAGCTCGCGGCGCTGCTCCAGGCCCCAGGAGAAATTCAGCGGCGCCGGCAGCCAGGCGAGGTCGAAGTCGCGGCGCAGGTCGAGATTGTTGGTCCACTGGGTGGCCTTGTAGCGCGCCAGGTCGAAGGAGCGCGGCGAATCGCCGGTCTCGCCGTAGAGGGCGAGGTTGATCGAATGGTCCATGCCGATCTCCGGGCGGTCGGCACCGTAGGTCGAACTGAGGTCCCAGTCCCAGGCGCCGAACAGCTCGCCGCCACGGGCGCCGAGGGTCAGCGAATAGTCGTCCTCGTCGCTGGTGATGCGCGGGGTGAAGCCGTTCGGATAGAGTCGCGGCGCCAGGGACGGCAACTGGTAGATCTGCGCCGAGGACACCGAGCGATGGGTATAGGTGGCGAAGCTGTACAGCTCGACGTTGTCGTCCAGCGCCACGCCGGCGTTGTAGGCCAGCGCCTGGCGGTGCAGCGAAGGGTCGCCGATGGACGGGTTGCCGTAGTGCCCGGTACGCTGGTCGATGCCGGCGCGGATGGTCCGCGCCTGTTCGCGGAACTGCGCGCTGAGGTTGAGGAAACCGCTCTCGCCGAAACGCAGGCCGCCATTCACCCCGCCGTTCTGGGTCAGGCCGTCGCCATCGCCGTAGCGACCGTTGTCGTAGGCGAGCCGGCCGCCGTGGTCGGCCGACTTGAGGATGACGTTGATCACCCCGGCGATGGCGTCCGAGCCGTACTGCGCCGAGGCGCCGTCGCGCAGCACCTCGATGCGCTCGATGGCGGCGAGCGGGATGGTATCCAGGTCGACCCCGGTGGAGCCGCTCTGCAGCCCGCCGCTGACATTGATGTTGGCGGTCTCGTGACGGCGCTTGCCGTTCACCAGCACCAGCACGTGGTTGGGACTCAGGCCGCGCAGCGACTGCGCGTTGGTCAGCGCCGAAGCGTTGTAGGCCTGGGCCTGGCGCGACAGCGAGGGCAGCAGGCGCACCAGGGCGTCGCGCAGGTCGCCGCTGCCACTGTCGCGCAATTGCTCGGCGCTGACCACATCGATCGGTGCCAGGCTCTCGCCGGCCTTGACATCGGCCTTGCGGGTGCCGGTGACCACCACCGTGGCCAGGGTCCCGGCGGGCTTCGCCGCCGGCAGCGCGGCATCCGGCGCCGTGGCGCGTTGCAGGCTGAGCACGCCGGCGGCGCTGCGGCTGTATTCCAGGCCGCTGCCCTGCAAGGCCCGCTGCAGCGCCTGCTCGACGCTGTAGGAGCCCTGGATCGCCGGTGCCGGCAGGCCCTCCACCAGGTGCTGGTCGAAGGCGATCGGGATGCGACTCTGGCGGACTATGCTCAGCAGTACCTGGGCCAGTTCGCCGGCCGGGATGTCGAAGCGCTGGATCTCGGCGCTGCTGGTGGCGCGGACCTCCTCTGCCGCCGACTCGCCGGGCTGGCCAAGGCAGGCCAGGCCGACCGCGCAGAGCACGGGGACGAGTCGAAGACGTGGCGAACGCGGGTTGGACATGGTCGGTTCATCCTTGATCGGTTGCGGATGCCACCGAGTGCAATTGCCCGTACCGATTTTCAGCCGCGCGGCAGACCGATTGCGCATAAGGTTATGCCTCGCCCTCCCGAGCCCGGCAGCGCCAGACACTGACCGGGATTTCGCTGACCTGTCCGTCGGCCTGCATGCGCCGCTCGGCGATCCGCCCGAGGCGGACGAAGAATTCCTCCAGGCGCGTCGCCGGCACCAGCGGTGCGAAATAGGTGCCGAAGGTGGCGGCGTGGAAACGCTGGTATTCGGCGGAGTCGGCGACACGCAGGACCGCCGGGCGGGAGACGATGGAGTCGACCCGGAAGTGTCGTTCGACGCGTTCGCGCAACGCCTCCCGGCCACGGGTGCGGGTGCCCATCGGCAGCAGCCCGGCTTCCGCGTAGAGCGCCGCCACCCGTTCCGACGCAGCCAGGCCCATCTCGACCAGGGCCTGGGCGACCAGGTCGTCCTCGCCGCCGAGGCCATCCTCGGCGAACGGATGGTGCGAGGTGAACAGGAATACCCCCTGCGCCTCGAGGTGCCGCGCGACCCACCGGAACAGCCGCTCTTCGTCGGGATACAGCCAGTGCAGCACGGCGGTCATGCTGATCAGCTCGAAGCGTTCCGCCAGCGGCGGCAGGTCGAGCAGGTCGCCCTCCAGCAGACGCGCCTCGACGCCAGCCCCGCGCAACTGCGCGCGCGCCTGCTCCAGGCGCAGCGGCGAACGCTCGATGCCCCACAACCGTTGCAGGCCGGGCCAGCGCCGGGCGCCGCCGAGCAGCAGCGAGCCGATGCCGCAGCCGAGATCGAGCAGGCTGCGCGGCTCGATGCCGGCGCGGTCGAGCACCCAGTCCTGGTCGCGACGTTGCAGCAGTTCGCTGGAATCCTGGTAGCCGTCCAGGCTGCGCGCCTGTTCAATGATCGCGTTCATGTACGCCTGCTCCTTGGTTGAGGCTGTCCGCCGTGATGGTCCATACGCAGCCGTGGCCTTGCGGCTCTTCGTAGAGCCGCCAGTCGGCGCGGCAATCGCTGGCGGCGACGAACGCCGACAGCAGCTTGGTGCAATAGGTGCAGGCCGACTCCAGGGTGATCGGCACGCCTCGGGCGCGGGCGCGCTCGCGGTAGTCCCAGATCGCGCAGTGACGGTTGTGGAATACCGCGCGCCCGTCAGCCTCGGCCTGCACCTCGAAACGCGAACCGTAGAGCGCGGCCTGGCGTGCCAGGCGGTCGGCGGCGCTGGCCGGATCGCCCCGTCCCGCCGGTTCCAGCGCGCGATAGATCCGCGCGGTGGCGCGCGCCCAGTCGTCGAGCCGGTAATCCGCCGGGCGCGCGACGATGAACTGTTCGATCAGCGCCTGGGCGCGGAAGAACACCGCCTGCCAGGCTTCGGCGCGCAGGTCGTCGGTCGCCGGCAGATCGGCGAATATCCGCGCGCTGGTCGCCACCCAGTCCCCCAGGTCTTCACGCCGATGGCGCTCGGCGACGTAGGCGGACATCGCCGCGTGCACCTCGAACACCCGCTGTCGCCAGAGCGTCGCCTGCGCTGCCGGATCGCGTTCGACGGCGCTCATCGGAGCGCCTCCCGGTGGCTGGCGAGAAACCCCAGCAGGTGCTCCAGCACGGCGTCCGGCGCGTCCTCGGGAAGCATGTGGCTGGCGCCGATGGCGGCGCCCTCGACCTGCCCGGCCCAGGTCTTCCAGATTTCCAGCGGATGCTGCCCGGCGGCGTAGGGGCGCTCCTGCCAGAGCACCTGGACCGGGCATTGCAGGCGCCGGCCGGCATCGCGATCGGCCTGGTCGGCGTCGGCATCGACGCCCACCGCGGCCCGGTAGTCCTCGCACATCGCATGGCGCACGGCGGGGTCGCGGAACGCCCGGCGGTAACTTTCCAGCGCCTGCGGGTGGTAGATGTCGCGGCCCTGGGCCATGCGTCGCAGGGTGTAGTCGAGGAAGTGCTCCGGATCGGCGCCGATCAGGCGCTCCGGCAGGTCGTACGGCTGGGCGAGGAGGAACCAGTGGTAGGCGTTGAGGGCGAAGGCCTTGTTCACCGCGGCCCAGTTGTCGAGGATCGGCACCACGGTCAGCGAGACGAAGGCCGCGACCGCTTGCGGATGGTCCAGCGCCAGGCGATAGCCGACCCGCGCGCCGCGGTCGTGGCCGATCACCGCGAAGCGTTCGAAGCCTAGCTGGCCCATCGTTTCCAGTTGGTCGCGGGCCAGCGCGGCCTTGGAATAGTCGGCGCCCTCCTCGTCCAGCGCCCGCGATTCGCCATAGCCGCGCAGGTCGGCGAGGACCACGCTGTAGTCCTCGGCCAGGCGCGGAGCGATGCGATGCCAGGCCAGGTGGGTCTGCGGATAGCCATGCAACAGCAGCAGCGGCGGGCCGCTGCCCTTCACGGCGACGCGGAGGCGCGCGGCGGAGGTGTGCAGGGTCAGGTAGTCGAAGCCGGGCAGCAACGGATCGGTATTCATGGGCGGCGCCTCACAGGATGATGCTGATGCGCCGCTGGGCGCTGATGGTCTCGTGGTCCAGGCGGATCTCCCGCGAGACGATGCGCAAGCCCCCGGGGCCGTCGCGCAGGACATGACTGGCTTCGCCGACGAAGCTCCAGGCCTCGCGGTTGCGGAACTGATGGACGACGAAGTTGCTGCGGCTGCTGACCAGTTCGCCCTCGACCCGCTTCAGCCGCACGTTGCCCACCAGGCGGCGGGTGCGCGAGCGCGGCTGCTCCATCCAGGTATGCCCGCCGAGGATGCTGTCGACCCGCTCGCGCAGGCGCACGTGGTCGTCGTCGATGATGTACAGGCTGTCCTCCGGCGCCTGGCCGGCCAGTTGCTCCTGCAAGGGCAGCACCCGGTAGCGTGCGGCGCGCTCGAACAGCGCGAACCAGGTATCCAGCAGGCGGTCGTCGAGCAGCTCGGCTTCGGCGACGAGGAAATCGCTGACCCGCGCCAGCAGGTCGCTGTCGGGACGGGACAAGGCAAGGCTCATGAGTATCCTCCGGGAAGAAAGTGCCGCTCAGAGGCTGATGTCGACCCCATGGCGGGTCAGCCAGCGGTCCAGGTTCAGCAGGTAGGCCAGGCCGGCGGTCGGGCTCGCCGAGGCACGCGGGCTGGGCAGCGGCGTGCCCTGTTCGAGAGCCTGGCGGACCCGCCCGGCGTCCACCAGTTCGAACAGCGGCGAGCGGCCGTCGTCGAGCAGGCGGCCGACCCGCTCGCGCAGCAGCGCCAGGTAACGTGGGTCGGGGTTGGCCGGGAAACCGCTCTTGCGCCGCTCCAGGATCGCCTGCGGCAGGTGCCCGCGCAGGGCCCGGCGCAGCAGGCTCTTGCTTTCCCCGGCGACGCTCTTCAGCGCCCAGGGCAGGTTCCATACGTACTCCACCAGGCGGTGGTCGCAGAACGGCACGCGCACTTCCAGGCCGACCGCCATGCTCATCCGGTCCTTGCGTTCGAGCATCGCCGGCAGCCAGCGGCTCAGCGCCAGGTAGGCGACCTCGCGCTGGCGTCGCTGGGCGGCATCCTCGCCATCCAGCCGCGGCACTTCGGCGAGGGCCTCGCGGTAGCGCGCCCGGATGTATTCCGGCGCCGCCACCCGTTCGGCGACCTCCCGCCGCAGCAGTTGCCAGGGCCCGCTCTTGCCGGCCAGCCAGGGGAAGCCGTCGTGTGCGAGGGCGCTCGGGTCGTGGAAGAACGGGTAGCCGCCGAACACCTCGTCGGCCGACTCGCCCGACAGTGCCACCGTGGTGTGCTCGCGGACCTGGCGGAACAGCAGGTAGAGCGAGGCGTCCAGCTCGCCCCAGCCGGGCAGGTCGCGGGCCTGGAGCACCGCCTCGTCCTGTTCCAGCACCTCTTCCGGGGCGACCAGCACGGTACGGTGCGGCGTACCGAGGAAGTTCGCCGCCAGCTGCGCATAGGGTTCGTCCCAGCTGCTTTGCCAGGGCGTCGGGACGAAGCCGCGGCCTTCGCCGGGGAAGTCCACGGAGAAGGTCGGCAGGCGCCGCGCGTCGCCATCCAGCGCGGCCACCGCGAAGGCACTGATGGCGCTGGAGTCGAGCCCGCCGGAAAGCAGGCTGCCCAGCGGGACGTCGGCCACCAGTTGCTCGGCCACTGCCTCGCGGAGCAACTGGCCGGCGCGTTCGGCGCTGTCCTCGGCACCCTCTTCGTGACGTTCCGCGCGCAGCGCCCAGTAGACCAACTCGCGCACACCATTGCGGTCGAAGCGCAGCGCCTGGCCCGGCCGGACCTGGCGCAGGCCCTTGTACAGGCCGTGGCCGGGAGTCGGCGCGGTGGTCAGGGCGAACAGCTCGGCGATGCCGCTGGCGTCGAGCACCGGGTTGGCCTCGGGGTTGGCGAAGATCGCCTTGGGTTCCGAGGCGAACAGCACGCCTCCGGCGGTCGGGTAGTAGTACAGCGGCTTGACCCCGAAGCGATCGCGCACCAGCCACAGGCTCTGCTCGCGCTCGTCCCACAGGGCGAAGCCGTAGATGCCGCGGAGGCGGGCGAAGGAAGCCTCGCCCCATTGCAGATAGGCGCGCAGCACCACTTCGGTGTCCGAGCGGGTGCGGAAGACCTGGCCCAGCGTCTCCAGCTCGGCGCGCAGCTCGCGGAAGTTGTAGACCTCGCCGCTGTAGGTCAGCGCCACCCGCCCACCAGCCTCGGCAAGCATCGGTTGAGCGCCGTTTTCCAGGTCGATGATCGCCAGGCGCCGATGGCCGAGCAGCGCGTGCCGCGACAGCCACAGGCCTTCGGCGTCCGGCCCGCGCGGGGCCAGGGTACGGGTCATGCGTTCGAGGATGCTGCGCTGCTCGCCGAGGTCGCGGCTCCAGTCGGTCCAGCCGGTGATTCCACACATGGATGACGTTCCTTGCAGTGACCCTTTATTCCCCGCGTAGCCAGGGCGGCGCGCAGGGATCTGCAGGGAGCGATGGTTGAAGACGGCTCAGACGGCCACGGCGAGAAGCCGCAGGGCGGCGGGCTGCTGCCCGAGCCGGCGGCTCCACTCGCGCCAGAAGCCGCGGTTCTGCTCCTCGTCGACGTGGCGGCGGGTTGCCGGTCCCATGCCGCGGGAAAAATCGCTGTAGCCGAGGGCGGCGTGGGCGTAGGCGCGCTGACAGGATTCGAGGATCTCGACGTCGTCGGGGGTGCCGAAACCGCCCGGGCCGATGAACGAGATCAACCCATTGATCCGCGCCGCCCGCTCCTCGCGGGTCTCATCGGCGAAGCCGGCGCCCCATACGGTGACGCTGACCTCATCGGCGGCAGTCGGGAAGAACGAGCGGATGTTCAGGCCGAGGATGTCGTTGATCACCAGGTTGGGAAAGATGAACAGGCTTTTGTTGGTGTGGGCGATGTCCTCTGCCCGCGCCTGCCCGAAGCGTTCCACCAGGCGTTCGAACTTGGCGGCGATGGACGGCTTGAGCGCTTCCGGGAACAACGGGCTCCAGTAGGCGATCGGCCGTCCGGTGGACGGCGGGCCGCTGATGATCAGCGCGTGGCCGTTGCCCAGCGCCTCTCCGCGTCCGTGGCGCTTGTGCGACTCCGGATCGGTGCCGAGGGTATTCAGGTATTCCAGGTAGCGCTTGTGGGCGAACGGCAGGTGGTAGGCGTCCACGCCGTTTTCCGCGAGCAGCTTCCAGTTGGCCTTGATCGAATGCTCGAAGCCACCGGGGATGATCTCCAGTTCCGCCTCGGACTGGTCGCAGATCAGGTCGATATAGTCCTTCGCCTGGCCCAGGTAGGTTTCCAGGGACGGTTGCCGGGCGGCGTAGTGGATGAACAGGAAGTTGCGGTAGACCGCGTGTTTCACCCGTGTCAGGGACAGCTCCGGATGGCATTGCCCGGCATGCTGGTAGGCGGCCTTGTCCGGCAGGCCGATCAGGCTGCCGTGGCTGTCGTAGGTCCAGCCATGGTAGGGACAGGTGAAGCGCTGGCTGTTGCCCTGGCGCTCGGCGCAGACCTTGGCCCCACGGTGCGCGCAGGCGTTCAGGTAGACCGCCGGCTCGCCATCGGCGCGACGCTGGATGATCAGGTTGCGCCCGCCGACGTCGCGGGTGATGAAGTCGCCGGGCTCGCGCAGTTCGCTGAGGTGGGCGGCATACAGCCAGCTGTCGTCGAATATCTCGTGCAGTTCGCGCCGGTGCAGTTCCGCGGAAACATAGGCCTGGCGCCTGACCCGGAAGTAACTTGCGTCGTCGGTCTCGATATATTCACTCACCGCCTAACCTCCGTGTAACGTTGACAACCCGGCAACGGGGACGGAGGAAACCTAGCACGGGGAAAATCAATTCCGGCAGACTATTTATTCATTAGCTAATAACTCGTAACCCCATGAAAAAAGACAAAATAATTATTTCCCTCGACGACTGAAAATTCCTTCCTCTCATTGCACTCATGCTTTTATGAGGGGTCGCCCCGTTCAACTCTTCAGGTTCACCAGGTCGAGCAGGTCGGCACCGGCCTTGATCTCCTGCAGGACGATTTCCGAGCGGATATCGGTGACGCCGGCGGCGCGGTTCAGTTTGTTCACGATGAAGTCCGAATAGTGCTTGAGGTTGCGCGCCCGGACCCGTAGCACATAGTTGGTGGCGCCGGTCACCACATAGGCGGTGACCACCTCCGGCCAGTCCCGGACCCTGGCGATGAACGCCTCGTGCCAACCCTCGACGTCCTGGCGCAGCGACACATGGACGATGGCTTCCAGTTCCACGCCCAGTCGCTCGGCATCCAGTTCCACCGAGTAGCCGCGGATGATCCCCTCGCTTTCCAGCAGGCGCAGCCGGCGCAGGCAGGCGGATGGCGAGAGGGAGACCTTCTCCGCCAGGTCCTGGTTGCTCATCCGCCCGTCCTGCTGCAGGTGACGGAGAATGCGCAGATCGATGGCGTCCAGGGACATGTGCAGCTCCTATCAGAATGAATAGCTATCTTCGAATTTTGTGCGAACAGATTGCCATGCGACCTTGCATTTCGCACGAAAATTCTCCGAAATCTCGTTCATTATCATTCGCTGGACTTCCGGAGAAAAACAATGACTTCGCTCCGCTACTGGGACATCAGTCCCGCCCTCGACCCGAACACGCCGACCTGGCCCGGCGACACGCCGTTCCAGCAGGAATGGGCGGCGCGGCTGGACGAGCAGTGCCCGGTCAACGTCGGCCGGATCACCCTTTCGCCGCATACCGGCGCCCACGTCGACGGCCCCCTGCACTACCGCGCCGACGGCCTGCCCATCGGCCAGGTGCCGCTGGACGTCTACATGGGACCGTGCCGGGTGATCCACTGTATCGGCGCTAACCCGCTGGTGACCCCCGAACACCTCGCCGGCCAGCTCGACGACCTGCCCTCGCGGGTGCTGCTACGGACCTTCGAACGGGTCCCGGCGAACTGGCCGGAAGGCTTCTGCGCTATCGCTCCGGCCACCATCGAGTGCCTCGCCGAGCGCGGCGTCAGGCTGGTCGGCATCGACACCCCGTCGCTCGACCCCCAGCACTCCAAGACCCTCGACGCCCACCACGCTGTGGGCCGCCACGGCATGGCGATCCTCGAAGGCGTGGTCCTCGACGACGTGCCCGCCGGCGACTACGAACTGCTCGCCCTGCCGCTGAAATTCACCCACCTCGATGCCAGCCCGGTGCGTGCCGTGCTGCGCGCCCTGCCTACCGCGGAGTAACCGATGACCACTCGTGACGACTGCCTGGCGCTCGACGCCGGCGATCCCCTGGCCGACCTGCGCCAACTGTTCGCCCTGCCCGACGGCGTGATCTACCTCGACGGCAACTCCCTCGGCGCCCGCCCCCGGGCCGCCGTGGAGCGCGCCGCCGAAGTGGTCGCCGCGGAATGGGGCGAGGGGCTCATCCGCAGCTGGAACAGCGCCGACTGGCGCGGCCTGCCGGAGCGCCTCGGCGACAAGCTGGCGCCCCTGATCGGCGCGCGCGCCGGCGAAGTGGTGATCACCGACACCACATCGATCAACCTGTTCAAGGTGCTCAGCGCCGCCCTGCGGATCCAGAAGGAAGAAGCGCCAGGGCGCAAGGTGATCGTTTCCGAATCGAGCAACTTCCCCACTGATCTGTACATCGCCGAGGGCCTTACCGACATGCTCCAGCGCGGCTACCGGCTGCGCCTGGTGGATGACCCGGAGCAATTGCCGGCGGCGATCGACGCGGATACCGCGGTGGTGATGCTCAGCCATGTCAACTACAAGACCGGCTACCTGCACGACATGCGCGAGGTCACCCGCCTGGTCCACGAAAACGGCGCCCTGGCGATCTGGGACCTGGCCCACTCGGCCGGCGCGCTGCCGCTGGACCTGCACGCGGCCGACGCCGACTACGCCATCGGCTGCACCTACAAGTACCTCAACGGCGGCCCCGGCTCGCCGGCCTACGTGTGGGTCGCGCCGCGCCTGCGCGAGCGTGTCTGGCAACCGCTGTCCGGCTGGTTCGGTCATTCCCGCCAGTTCGCCATGGAGCCGCGCTACCAGCCCGGCGAAGGCATTACCCGGTTCCTCTGCGGCACCCAGCCGATCACCTCGCTGGCCCTGGTCGAATGCGGCCTGGATATCTTCGCCCGGACCGACATGCAGCGCCTGCGCGACAAGTCGCTGGCCCTCGCCGATCTGTTCATCGAATTGGTGGAAAGCCGTTGCGAACGCTTCGGCCTGACCCTGGTGACCCCGCGCGAGCATGCCCGGCGCGGCAGCCATGTCAGCTTCGAGCATGCCCAGGGCTACGCCATCGTCCAGGCCCTGATCGACCGGGGGGTAATCGGCGACTACCGCGAGCCGGGCATCCTGCGCTTCGGCTTCACCCCGCTGTACACCCGCTTCGTCGAGGTCTGGGATGCGGTGCAGGCGTTGCTGGAAATCCTCCAGAGCGAAGCCTGGAAAGAGCCGCGCTACCAGGTCCGGCACAAGGTGACCTGAGCCCCGCTCGCGCGGGCCGCGCCGGTATTCCCGGGGCGGCCCGCGAACACCCACCGCTCTCGCGCACAGGAGCCCGCGACCGGCACCCGCACATCGCCACCGACGTTCCCTCGGCAATTCATAAGAACCCCAATAAGATTCCAGAGGACATCCAGATGAACGACCCCCAGGGCTTCGAGGCCATCTCGCGCCGCGAACAGGGCCTGCAACGGCGGCTCTCGGCCGCGCAGATGAGCATGATCGCCATCGGCGGCGCCATCGGCACCGGCCTGTTCATGGGCAGCGCCTTCGCCATCGGTTTCGCCGGCCCCAGCGTCCTGCTCAGCTACGCCATCGGCGCGCTGATCACCCTGCTGCTGATGGGCTGCCTGGCGGAAATGACCGTGGCCCATGCCACCCCCGGCTCGTTCGGCGCCTTCGCCGAGCACTACGTCGGCCCGCTGGCCGGGTTCCTGGTGCGCTACGCCTACTGGGCGGCCATCGTCCTGGCGGTGGGCACCGAGGTCACGGCGGTGGCCATGTACATGAAGTACTGGTTCGCCGGTATCCCGGAATGGGTCTGGATCATCTCCTTCTCGACCCTGCTGATCGGCCTGAACGCCAGCAGCGTGAAAGCCTTCGGCAACTTCGAATACTGCTTCTCGACACTGAAGATCGCCGCCATCGTCGCCTTCATCCTGCTCGGCGCCTACCTGGTGTTCGGCTCCGCCAACCCGGCCTACGGCGTGCACAACTACAGCGCCCACGGCGGCTTCTTCCCGCACGGCCTGAAAGGCATGTGGATCGCCGTGGTGGTGTCGATCTTCAGTTATCTCAGCGTGGAGATGATCGCGGTCGCCGCCGCCGAGGCCGAGCATCCGGAACAGGCGGTGAAGTCGGCGTTCCGCTCGACCATCGTGCGCCTGGTGGTGTTCTACCTGCTGACCCTGGCGCTGATGCTCGCCATCGTCCCCTGGGACCAGGCCGGGCAGAGCCAGAGCCCGTTCGTCACGGTGATGCAGGCGATCGGCCTGCCCGGCGCCACCGGGGTGATGAACTTCGTGGTGCTGGTGGCCGCGCTGTCGGCGATGAACAGCCAGCTCTACATCACCACCCGGATGATGTTCAGCCTGTCGCGCGCGGGGCACGCGCCGAAGGGCCTCGGCGAACTGAGCCGCCAGGGCGTGCCGCTGAACGCGCTGCTGCTGTCGAGCGTCGGTATCGCCCTGGCGACCCTGCTCAACCTGGTCTACCCCGAGCAGTCCTTCACCCTGATGATGGCGGTGTCGATGTTCGGCGCCCTCTTCACCTGGCTGATGATCTTCTTCACCCACCTCTGCTTCCGCCGCCACCGCGCCCGCCACGGCGGCGCGCCGCTGGCCTTCCGCATGCGCCTGGCGCCCTGGTCGACATTGCTCGGCCTGGCGCTGATGGCGGCGATCCTGGTCACCACCTTCTTCACCGAGGCGTTCCGCATGACCCTGGTCTTCGGCGTGCCGTTCCTCGCGCTGCTCAGCGCACTCTACCTGGTCTTCGTCCGCAAGCCCGGCAGGGATTGTCCGATAGAACGGGCAACGCCCTAGGCGCTCTCCGCCCTGCGAACCTGGCGCGCAGGGCAAAGCCCGACCGGCGCGCCCTTTCCGGACCGGGCGGTTCCGTTTCCCATACCTTTTCCGTCGCACAAAAAGCATTACCCGCCGGCCGCCGCGACTCCGTAGCGTAGTGCCCAACCGGACGTTCCGGCCCGCGGCGCGCCGCGGCCGGCGCGCTCCCGTCAGGGACGAAGTGGCGGCACGCCCAGCCATCGAGCGCACTGCATCGCTCTGCCCTGTGGGGACGCAGACGTCGTCAGCCATGAGGGGAACACGATGCATCCGACCTTTTCGCGGGTCCTGCTGGCCGCCGCACTGGCCGCCGCCGGCAGCCCTGCCGTCGCCACCGAAATCCAGCTCGAGCAAGGCTGGAACGCCGAGCAACGCGCCTCCTGGTACGACGCCTCGCTCGGTTCGCGGCTGCTGCCGCTGGCCTGGGCCCAGGCGCTGGAGCGTCTGGACAGCGAGGAGCGCCTGTTCTCCGAAGACAACGCCCGGCGCCTCGGCTTTCCCCTGCGCAACTGGCAAGGCGGCGAACTGCGCCTGCCGCGCGGCTTCGCCCTCGACCAGCAGGACGACAGCCAGTTCTCCGACACCCGCCTGCGCTGGAAAGCCCGCCAGTCGTCCAGCGAACCCTGGGTCGGGCTGAATTGCGCCGGCTGCCACTCCACCGACATCAGTTACCGCGGCAGCGAACTGACCGTCGACGCCGGCGCCACCCTGGCCAACGTCCAGGCGATCTTCGACGAAGTGCTCGCCGCGCTGCGCCGCACCAGCGACGACGGCGACAAGTTCGCGCGCTTCGCCGGCAACGTCCTCGGCAGCGAGGACAGCCCGGCCAACCGCGAGCTGCTGAAGGCCGCCCTGGTCAAACGCGCGGCGCTGATCGACACCCTGCTGAGCATGTCCGCGACCGACCTGCAACCCGGCCCGGGGCGCCTCGACGCCACCGGCCAGTCACTCAACCGCGCGGCAATCAACTCCGGCGCCCGCCATCTGCAAGCGAACCCGACCGACGCGCCGACCAGCTTCCCGGCACTGTGGCACACGTTGCAGATGGACAAGCTGCAATCCAGCGGATTCGTGCCCAACGTCAAGGTCCTCGACCTCAACGGCCAGGTCTTCGACCTCGGCTACCTGGCCGGCGACATCGGCGTGGTCCAGGGCGACTACGGCGACGTGGTCAGCCATCCGCTGTCCGGCCTGGAGGGCTATATATCGAGCATCCGCGTGGACAACCTGACCCGTGTCGAGGGCCTGATCCACAAGCTCAAGGCGCCGGCCTGGCCGAGCCAGCTGTTCGGCGCCCCGGACAGCGCCAGGCTGGCCCAGGGCAAGCGCCTCTACGAGGAGAACTGCGCGGCCTGCCATGCGAGCATCGGCCGCGACGACCTGCAAACCCCGATCAAGGTCCGCCAGGTGCGCCTGAAGGCCCATGGCGACGACGCGCCGATCGGCACCGACCCGTGGATGGCCTGCAACACCTTCACCTTCAGCAGCCCCAGCGGCAACTACTTCGGCCTGTTCCGACCGTCCCTCGGCACCCCCAGCGGCGTCGGCATCGTCGGGCGGACTTCGAAGATCGCCGACATGCAGGTCCCCGAGGTGTTCCAGATCATGCTCGGCAAGAAAGGCCAGCTGGCCGACGGCATCGCCGAGATCATCCACGCCATCGTCACCGGGCAGCAGACCCTGCCCGGCTCCAACAGCCTGCAAGCGGTGCCCGCCGGACAATTGCTGCTGGCCGGCGCCGCCCCTGCCGACAGCCAGGCGCAGAGCCTCGCCGCCGGCGAAGTCCCCACCGACAAGAGTGCGCGCAAGGACTACTGCCTGAATACCGAGCATCCATTCCTCGGCTACATCGCTCGCCCGCTGAACGGCATCTGGGCCACCGCACCCTACCTGCACAACGGTTCGGTGCCGTCGCTGTACGACCTGCTGCTGCCCCAGGAGCAACGGCCGGCCACCTTCTACACCGGCAGCCACGAGTTCGATCCGAGCCGGGTCGGCTACCTCACCGCGCCCGGCCCGGACAACGCCTTCCTTTTCGACACCCACCTGGAAGGCAACTCCAACGCCGGCCACGACTTCGCCCGCGAGTACGACGAAAGCCAGCGCCTGGCGCTGCTCGAATACCTCAAGACCCTGTGAGCCGGCCTCGCCCACATGCCCAATAGAGAGAACCGCCCGATGCCCCTATCGCGACTCAGCCTTGCCATCCTTTCCGTCCTCGCCGGTGCCCCGGCATTCGCCGACGACAGCGGCGTCGACCTCGACCAGGGCTGGAACCAGACCCAGAAGACCGCCTGGCTGGAAGCCGGCCAGGGCTCGCGGATGCTGCCGCTGGCCTGGCTGGTGGCGCTGGAGCAGCGCGCCAGCGAAGAACCGCTGATGTCCGATGCGCTGATCCGCCAGTACGGCTATGTCCCGCACACCCTCGGCGGTTCCAGCGTGAAGGTGGTGCAGGGCTACGCGGTCGACCGCAGCGACGACAGCGACCTGACCTTCACCAAGCTGCGCTGGAAAGCCCTGCAGGGCTCCAGGGAACCCTGGGTCGGACCGACCTGCAGCATGTGCCACACTTCGCACATCAGCTACCAGGGCACCCAGCTGACCGTCTACGGCGGGCAGACCATGGGCGACCTCGCCGGCTTCCAGCTGGAGATCCTCGGCGCCCTGCAGAGCACCCGCGCCGACACCGCCAAGTTCGAGCGCTTCGCCCGCAAGGTGCTCGGCGCCGACGGCCTGGTCAGCGGCTACAACGACGCCAACAAGGCGCGCCTGCAAGCAGCTCTGGACGCCACCATCGTGCGCCTGCGCGACGGCTCGCACTTCAACCTGCCGCACGATCCCGAGTTCGGCCCGGGGCGCCTGGATGCCATCGGTTCGATCTTCAACTCGGTGGGCTACGAACTGCACGCCGACGAGCAGATCTACGGCGCCGAGGACGCCCCCGTGAGCTATCCGTTCCTGTGGAACGTACCGCAGCTGGACCGCGTGCAGTGGACCGGCTTCAACCCGAACCACATCAACGTGGTCGACATCGACAACCGCAAGTTCGACGTCGGCGCCCTGGCGCGCAACGCCGGCGAGGCGGTCGGGGTATTCGCCGACGTCAAGGTGCTCAGCCCGATCCAGTCGGCGCTGCACATCGGCTACCCGTCGAGCATCAACGTCGACAACCTGATCCGCATCGAAGACCAGCTCGGCCAGTTGAAACCGCCGGCCTGGCCGAACCAGCTGTTCGGCGCCCCGGAGCCGGCCAGGGTCGCCGAGGGCCGCGAGCTGTACCGGCAACATTGCTCCAGCTGCCACACGCCGCTGGACCGCAACGACCTGCGGACCCCGGTGAAGACCGTGCTCACCCACCTGCAGGCGCGCGGCGAGGTCGCGCCGATCGGTACCGACCCGTGGACCGCCTGCAACAGCATCGCCCAGCTGAAGACCGGCTACGTGCGCGGCAAGCCCTACCTGTCCTTCGTCGGCACTGGCCAGCGCGGTTTCTACGGCAAGCAGGCCTATGCGGTGGACGTGCTCCAGGAAGTGGTGGTCCAGGCCCTGGCCGCGCGCGGCCTGAGCGTCGCCCTGGGTGCCTTCCAGACCGCCGCCCTGGGCATCTTCGACGGGCAGTTGCCGCCGCTGATCAGTCCGGTGCCGGACAGCCCCGACGCCGACAGCGCCGAAGCGACCGCCGCGGACGCGCCAGGCGCCCTGCTCCTGGCCGAAAACGTCGCGGCCGGCAGCGACAAGGCCCGGCGCCTGGAGCAGTGCTTGACGATGACCAGCGACCTGATGGCCTACAAGGCGCGCCCGCTGAACGGTATCTGGGCCAGCCCGCCCTACCTGCACAACGGCTCGGTGGCGACCCTCTACGACCTGCTGCTGCCGCCGGACCTGAGGCCGCGGACCTTCTATACCGGCAGCGTCGAGTTCGACCCGGTCAACGTCGGCTACATCACCGATGCCGGCGGCGCCAACCGCTTCCTCTTCGACAGCGGCAAGCCGGGCAACGCCAATGGCGGCCACGACTACGGCAACGCGCAGTTCAACGAGCAGCAGCGCCGCGCCCTGGTCGAGTACATGAAGACCCTCTGAAGCCCCTCGCGCGGCCGGCGCTCCCGGCCGCGTCCCTCAACCGGCGGCGACCCGCCGCGCGGTCTCGACGAAGCATTCGAACTGGGTGTCGCTGGCGCGAAGCCGCGAAGTCGGCGACACCGCCAGCCCCACCGGCAGGCGGAAGCCTTCGTTGACCGCCGCCGGCAGAGCGGTGAAGGCCACCCCCGGATAGGCGAACTTGGTCAGCGACAACGGCAGGAAGGCGAAGCCGTCGCCGCTGGCGACCTGGGCCAGGAGAATGCTCAGGTCGTTCGGCCGCACGCTGCGCCGGGGCGCGAAGGCGACGGCATCCATCGCATCGTTCATGAACTGGCTGTAGGCGGGAAACAGCGAGTCCTTCGGTACCAGCAGCGGCTCGCCAATCAGGTCGTTCAGCGACCAGTCGGGCGCCAGTCGCCGGTGCAGGGTTTCCGACAGGGCGATGACGTGCTCGTAGCTGCCGATCTCCATCAGCTCGTATTCGCGCACCACCTTCGGCGGCGCGCCGATGATCGCCGCGTCCAGGGACGACTCGCGGACCAGGCTGAGCAGGTCCAGCGATGGCGCCCAGGATGGCGAAACGGCGCTGCACACCCGCGCTTCCTTCAGTTGCCGGGCCAGCTCGCCGGACCAGCCGGGATCGAGGTAGCGGCTGAAACCGATGTGCAACTGGCGGTCGTCGCCGTCGCCGATGTCGCGGGTCAGCGCCTTGGCCTCGGCGATGATCTTCACCGCGCGGCAATGCACCACCCTGCCCACTTCGGTCAGGCTCACCCCGGCCGGACCGCGGACGAACAGCGCCTCGCCGATGTGCGCTTCGAGCGCCTGGATCTGCCGCGACAGCGACGGCTGCGAAACGTGCAGCACCTCGGCGGCCTGGCCGATGCTGCCGTACTCGGCGACACAGGCGAAATACATCAGCTGGCGCAACGAAGGCATCGCCTTCGACCAATTGATGATCGGGAAACTGGCATCGGTCACGGACATTGCGTACATACCCCTCGCTGGCAACACGGGTCGGATCGGCACGGACAGGGAAACCCCGGGACGGCGCGACGAGCGACCGCCGGCCGCCTTCATCCGAAAGCCGTTTCGCGGCAGAAGAACGAAAGATAGGTAGCGGAGATGACAGGAAGCGCGACGTTCGGGTCCGGGACGCTCTTCATGGACGGCGTCTTGTTCCCGCGCCGCCAGTATAGCCAGGCGGCATGGGGAACTGGCCATGCGGCGCGCCACCACCGCGGGCCACCCTCGCCGTTCGGATAGGTCCCCTTGCCAGGTCGGTCCGAAGCTGCCGGGGGCTATCGAAAGCGCTGCGCCGTGGGCACCGGCCACGAACGCAGGCCACCCCGTCGGCAGCGGCTGAACCGCTTCGTCTTTTCGTGAACCGCTTCCGTGTCGGCGGAGCGCCAGGGGGGCTACGCTGAGTTTTTCAGGATCAGGACTACCGCCATGCTGGATCACGACTTGACTGTCGCCCTGCTCTGCCGTCTCAACCAGAACCAGAGTGCCCTCGGCATGGCCCTGGAGGAGCTGGCGATCTGGGCGAAGCGCCATGAAGGCGGCGAAACCTACGATGTCGTCATGAACCACCTGCAGACCCTGGAGCGCAACGCCGATTTCGTCGCCGAGGCCATCGTCGTCCTGATGGCGGATCGCTGAAGCGCGCCGGACCCGTACTAGCGGACAAGCCTGCGCGGTACGCTGGGCACGGCACGCAGTAAAATCTTCAAGATTTTTCTTACAAGGCAATAGGACTCGTCCAAGTTACCTCGCCCATAGCTCCCGGTACCCTCGCCCGTTACATCTTTCAAGCACCAACGGGATCTCCAGGGCTTATGCTTCTTCGAACCATCAGTGTGGAAACTGCCGAGCAGACGGAACTGAATGCGGCCTTGTTGTGTGGTTTCGCCATTCCCGCCAGCGACCGCAACTTCATCGCCTACAGCCTCAACGAACAGGTCGACGAAAACGACTCGCGCGTCTACATCGCCTCCCTGTTCAAGACCGACGACGGCTTCCGCCTGGGCCGTCTCGACACCGACGAGGCCTGCGAGGCGGCCATCCAGGTGTTCCGCCAACTGGTCCGCGAAGCCACCACCGGCAATCGCCGGACCAGCGATCTGGCCTACCACCTCATCGACCTGCAGGACGCGGCCATCGCCCCCTCGCGGCGGGAAGAACACCGCTCCCTGGTGCTCGAACGCGAATGGGTGATGAAGCTCGTCACCTTCGAGTCCCCCCATGGCTACGGCCCCGCCCTGGATGGCGAGGAACCCTGCGCGGAAGTCCCGCCGCTCGTCCAGGAGGCCCTTTTCGAAGACGCCGCTCCCGATGTCCTCGCCGAAGACGATGCGGACGAGACCACGGACGGGCCGGCGGAGCCCATCGACGAGCCCGAGGCGGCGGAAGACGAAACCGTCACCGAGGCCGGATGCGTCGAGCCCGAGCCGCGGCCGGAGGCGGAAACGGCAGCGCCCGAGGGTGGGGCGCCAGCCGAGTTCGCGGCGAAAGCGGAGCAGTCCGCCAAGGTAGCGGATGCCGAGGCCATCGGCGCCTTCGTCGACAACGCCAGTCATCTTCGCGAGGAGCTTGCCGACCTGACGCAGATGCTCCACCCCGCGCTGCACGCCGCCGACGCCACGGGCAGCGCCAACCTTCCGTCTCCAGACGCCGCCGAGGAATCCTCCATGCCCCCGAGCCCCTCCCCCCTCGCCCCACCCGCGCCGGAACCGGTATCGGCCAGGGTCCCCAGCCTGTCGCTGCGCCTCCGGGTGCCGCCCGCACGCCTGGCCGGCGCCGAGGGCGGGGCCAACGCCAGAGAGGCGCCCACCCAGGCCGCCGCCGTCATTCGCCAACCCGAGGATGAAGCCCACGTGGATACGGATACCGCGCTCGATATCGGCAACGATACCGAGCATCTGCTACAGGACGTGCAGGGCACCCTGGCCGACCTCGCCGGCATGGCCCAGCAACTGAGCCAGCAGAAGCAGGAAGCGCTCAAGCAGCAGGAGTCGCTGGAGTCGCTCCAGACGCAACTGCACGAGAAGGAGCGGCAATTGCAGGAAAAGGAAAAGCAGCTCCGGCAGTGGCACAAGCGCCTGCAGGACGACCGCCAGGCGCTGGAGCGGGAAACCGAGCAGAGCAACCGTCTCCTCGCCGAGCGCAGCGCGGCCCTGCAACAACTCGCGGAAAGCGTCGAAGCCCGCGAGCGCAGCAGCGCGCGGCGAGCCGAAGTACTGCAGATCGAACAGGAACGCCTCGAAGAGTTGCGCAGCCAGCAGAACCTGCGCCAGGCCGAACTGGAAAAGCGCGAAGCCAGCGTCCAGCAGCGCAGCCTGGAACTCGGCGAGCGCTTCAAGAAGCTGGAAAGCGCCCGCGAGAAGTTGGCGCAGATCGTCAAGGGTTTCAACGAGACCGTACAGTTCAATACCGCTCTGCACGCCATCAGTCATACCGGGTTGAAGCGCCAGGAAGAGAGCGCAGCCGAACTGGAATAAGGTTCTCCTCCGGCAAAAGGGCGCGGCGCCGATACTGGCCCGCGCCCTTTTTCATTCGCCCAGCTGCGCCTGGCCGCTCGCCCTTGGGACGCGGTGCCGCCGGCCAGTTCACCGGCGCGCAGAGCAGTTGTGCGCCGGACAGCGCCGGCAGGCGCACCCATTCGGGAAACTCCAGGTCGTAGCAGACCATCACCGCGATTCGCCCGAAGCGGGTGGCGACCACCGGCGCTGGCCCTGGCACAAGGCCATGGAAAGGACGGAGTGTCGGCAAGCGAAGACGGGAAGGGAATCAGTCAGGTCAAATAATCAGTTGAGCATTCTCTGAACCATACGCAGGGCGTTCGCTGAACCGAGGGCCGCTGAGGCTCCGCGTGGTCTCTTCTGCCCCCGCTCAAGGGCGGCGCGCAGCATGGCCCTCGGCGGAAACCTGTGGCGCCTGGGTCTGCCCCGCCTCGCGCTCCAGCAGATCGCGCAGGCGCTGCGCATCCAGCGGCCGGCTGAGCAGGAACCCTTGCAGTTCGTGGCATTGCTCGTCGCGCAGGATATGCATCTGCCCTTCGGTCTCCACGCCCTCGGCGGTGACCCGCAGGTTCAGGGCGTTGCCGAGATTGATGATGGCCTGCACGATCGAACGGTCGCGCCCGGTCTTCTCCATGCTGGCGACGAAGCGCTTGTCGATCTTGATGCTGTCGAAGGGATAGGTGCGCAGGTAGCCGAGCGAGGAATAGCCGGTACCGAAGTCGTCCATGTTGAGGCGGACGCCCAGCTCCTTGAGGGCCGTCATGGTCCGCAGCGCGCCATCGACATCGTTGAGCATGACGTTCTCGGTCACCTCCAGCTCCAGCCGGCGAGCATCCAGGCGGGCCAGGCGCAGGGCCTCGCGCACCTGCCAGACGATATCGCCGGTCATGAACTGCGCCGGCGACACGTTCACCGAGACCATCACCTCGCCTGGCCAGCTGGCGGCGGTGGCGCAGGCCTCGCGCAGCACCCAGTTGCCGATCTGCACGATCAGGTCGCTTTCTTCCGCCAGGCCGATGAACTCGTCCGGGCCGATCAGCCCGCGGCGCGGATGGTTCCAGCGGATCAACGCCTCCGCCGAGGCGATCGTCTGTTCCTGCGCCAGGAAACGCGGCTGGTAGTACAACTCGAACTCGCCGTTCTGCAAGGCGGCGCGCAACTCGGTCTCGCGCAGCTTCTTCTCGGCGAGATGGGAGTCCATCGCTTCCAAGTAGAAACGCCAGGTATTGCGCCCCGCGGCCTTGGCCTCGTACATCGCCACGTCGGCGCAACGCAGCAGGCCCCGCGGATCGCCGCCGTGCTCCGGCGCCAGGGCCACGCCGATGCTGGCGCCGACATGGAAGCTGTGCCCTTCGTAGGCGACCTCGCGGTTGATCACGTCGATCAGCCGGCTACAGAACTTCTCGATTTCCAGCTTCGACGACACGTGGGTACTGACCACCACGAACTCGTCGCCGCCGAGCCGGGCAACCATGTCCTGGTCGCGGGTCGAGGCGCGCAGCCGTTCGGCGATGGCGTAGAGCACCGCATCGCCGGCGGGATGGCCGTGCTGGTCGTTGATCGGCTTGAAGCGGTCGAGGTCGAGCATCAGTACCGCTACCGGCGACTTGCCAGCCTTTTCCGCCAGCAGGCGTTCGAGGAACTGGAACAGCTTGTTGCGGTTCGGCAGGCCGGTCAGGGCATCGTGCAGGGACAGATGCTGGATCTTCGCATGGGCTTCGACCTCGTCGGTGATGTCGGCCGCCGTGCCGCGATAGCCGCTGGCGACGCCGTTGCGGATCGCGCTGGCGCTCAGCTTGCCGACCCGAGCCTGGCCCTGGCTGTCGCGGAAAGCGCAGACCAGGCTGGACGGCGCACCGGCATCGGGCAGCCCTTCCAGCCACTTGACGATGTTCACCGTATCGCTATCCAGCAACTCGTCCAGCCGCCGCCCGATCCAGGCCTCCGGCTGGTAGCCGGTGACGTCGCGGAAGCGCACGGAGAGATAGGTGAAGACGAAATGCCCGTCGACTTCCCAGATCCAGTCCGAGGCCGCCTCGGCTATCGACTTGAAACGTTCCTCGCTGGCCAGCAGGGCCTGGTTGCTGCGTTTCAGGACCTTCTGCTGGCGATCCACCGCGCGGGCGTTGAGCACGGCGCTGCGGCTCAGCCAGAACAGCAGCCCGGCGGCGAGCACGAAGATTCCCAGCAGCGGCAACGCGGTCTCCCGCAGCATGGCGCTACCCGGACGCGACGACACCCAGGCCAGGCGATGGGGAGTGCCCTCCAGGGCAAGGCTTTCCTTGTCGCCCGCCGCGCCGCCGGCCAGCAGGTGCAGGTTGGCGATGCCGTAGTCGCCGCCGAGCTTGGCCAGCTTCACCGGGGTCAGCCGGTCGACGAAGACCATCACCGAGGCCTTGGCCAGGTCGATGGGCGCATGATCGCTGGTGGGCTTGATCGCCGAGGCGACCAGGATCGCCGGTGCGCCGTCGAAGTCGACGTAGCGGCTGATCGCCGCCTCGTCCACCGCGGCGCGGCGGGCGGCGCTGAGGATGTCTCCGGCATCGGCGCCCAGCGAGTCGGCCAGCGAGCGTTCGGAAAGCTCGCCCTCGAGCATGGCGTAGCGAGTGCCACGGTCGTCGATGACGAAGACGCCGTCGTAGCCATTGGTGGTGTAGAGCACCGAGCCGAGGTTGTTCTTGGTGAAGGCCCAGTCCACGTCGACCCGGTTTCCCAGATAGACGTAGGCGTCGGTCCAGAAGGAATAGGTGGTGGAGAACTGCTCGGAATTTTTCCGGCGATTCTGCAGCGCCTTTTCCACGTAGAAATGGCTCTGCTCGATGGCGATGTCGTCCTGGTGCCTGGCGATGTGCAGGATCGCCCAGCCGCATGCACCGAGGGCGAGGAAAAGGGCGGCCAGGAACATTAGGAGATGCTTGGAGACCTGGGAGACTGCGGTACCGCTGGCAATCGCTGAAGCAAGCATCGATTCGCCATCCTTGTGACCGTATAGGTGCGGGCCTTGGTCACTGTCTTATAGTTAAGCATCCAGGGGGCGTCAAAAACCCCGCTTGGCAAGCGCATCGGCGCCGAAGATGCGGCTGCCGCTCCCGCAAAGGCGCGCGCCGCCGCTGGCCTCGGCGGCGCGCGGCGGCTCTCAGCGGCCCTGCCTGGCGACGATCGCCTCGGCCACGCTGGCCGGTACCTCGGCATAGCGAACGAACTCCATCGAGTAGCTCGCGCGCCCCTGGGACATCGAGCGCACGTCGGTGGCATAGCCGAACATTTCGCCCAGCGGGACCTCGGCACGGATCACCTTGCCCGCCGGGGTATCCTCCATGCCCTGGATCAGGCCACGCCGGCGGTTGAGGTCGCCCATCACGTCGCCCATGTAGTCCTCCGGGGTCACCACCTCGACCTTCATCACCGGCTCCAGGAGCACCGCTCCGCCCTTCTGCGAGAGTTGCTTGGTGGCCATCGAGGCGGCGATCTTGAACGCCATCTCGCTGGAGTCGACGTCATGGTAGGAGCCGTCGTACACCGTCGCCTTCAGGCCGATCAGCGGGTAGCCGGCGAGCACGCCGTTCTGCATCTGGTCCTCGATGCCCTTCTGGATCGCCGGGATGAATTCGCGGGGAATCACCCCGCCGACCACCTCGTTGTGGAACTCCAGGCCTTCCTGCCCCTCGTCGGCCGGAGCGAAGCGGATCCAGCAATGGCCGAACTGGCCGCGGCCGCCGGACTGGCGGACGAACTTGCCCTCGATCTCGCAGGTGTTGCGGATGGTCTCGCGATAGGCCACCTGCGGCTTGCCGATATTGGCTTCGACGCCGAACTCGCGGCGCATGCGGTCGACGATGATGTCCAGGTGCAACTCGCCCATCCCGGAAATGATGGTTTGCGCGGTCTCCTCGTCGGTCTTCACGCGGAACGACGGGTCTTCCTGGGCCAGCTTGCTCAGCGCGATGCCCATCTTCTCCTGGTCGGCCTTGGTCTTCGGTTCCACCGCCACCGAGATCACCGGATCGGGGAAGTCCATGCGTTCGAGGATGATCGGCTTGTCGATGGCGCACAGGGTGTCGCCGGTGGTCACGTCCTTCATGCCGATCAGCGCGGCGATGTCGCCGGCGCGCACCTCCTTGATCTCGTCGCGCTGGTTGGCGTGCATCTGCACCATCCGCCCGACCCGCTCCTTCTTGCCTTTCACCGAGTTGAGCACCGCGTCGCCGGAAGTCAGCACCCCGGAATACACGCGGGCGAAGGTCAGGGTGCCGACGAAGGGGTCGGTGGCGATCTTGAACGCCAGCGCCGAGAAAGGCTCGTCGTCGTCCGCATGGCGCTCGTCGTGCTTCTCTTCGTCGTCCGGGTCGGTGCCCCTGATCGCCGGGATTTCCGACGGAGCCGGGAGATAGTCGATCACCGCGTCGAGCACCAGCGGCACGCCCTTGTTCTTGAACGAGGAGCCGAGCACCGCCGGTACGATCTGGTTGGCCAGGGTCCGCTGGCGCAGCCCGGCCTTGATCTCCTCGATGCTCAGTTCCTCGCCTTCCAGATACTTGTTCATCAGTTCGTCGTTGGCCTCGGCGGCGGCCTCGACCATGTGCGCCCGCCACTCCTCGGCCAGCGCCCGCAGCTCCGCCGGGATCTCCTCCTCGCGGTAGCTGGTGCCCTGGTCGGCATCGTTCCAGTAGATGGCCTTCATCTTCACCAGGTCGATCTGCCCGCTGAAGTTTTCCTCCGCGCCGATCGCCAGTTGGATCGGCACCGGGACATGGCCCAGGCGTTGCTTGATCTGCGCGACCACGCGGAGGAAATCGGCGCCCTGGCGATCCATTTTGTTGACGTAGGCCAGGCGCGGCACATGGTACTTGTTGGCCTGGCGCCAGACCGTCTCGGACTGCGGCTCGACTCCGTCGGCGCCGCTGAACACCACCACCGCGCCATCGAGCACGCGCAGCGAGCGCTCCACCTCGATGGTGAAGTCGACGTGGCCGGGGGTGTCGATGATGTTGAAGCGATAGCGGTGCGGGAACTGCTTGGTCGAGCCCTGCCAGAAGGCCGTGGTCGCCGCCGAGGTGATGGTGATGCCGCGCTCCTGCTCCTGGACCATCCAGTCCATGGTCGCCGCGCCGTCATGGACCTCGCCCATCTTGTGGTTGACGCCGGTGTAGAAGAGGATCCGCTCGGTCGTCGTGGTCTTGCCGGCGTCGACGTGGGCGACGATGCCGATGTTGCGATAAAGCTCGATGGGAGTGGTGCGAGCCATGATCTGCCCCTTGGGTGCTGCCCTGGATGATGGGAACGACTGCTGAAAGAAAAATGTAGCTGAAGAAAGGACGCCGCAGCACCGCCGCGACGCCTGCTTTTCGACCTCGGCAGAGGGGACTGGTTCTGCCGCTCCGGCCCGCCGACGAAAGGCGCGACGGCAGGGCTTGTTCCCAGCGGACATAAACTCATGGCGCAAAGGTCTAAGCCGTCCCTGGAAAATCCCCCGGCTCGACGGACATCCCTGGACACACCGGAACAAGGGATGCCCCGACCATGCACCGATCGCTCCACACCGACGCGCCGCTGGGCGCCGCCCTGCTGCTGGCCCTGCAGCTCGCTCCCGGCAGCGCCGCCGCGGCGGAGGAACAGGCGCCTGTCGACCCGCCCACGGTCCAGTTGCAACGAATCGAGGTGACCGGCAGCGCGATCCGCCGGGTCGATGCGGAAACCGCGGTGCCGATCAGCGTCCTGCGCGCCGAGGAGCTGCGCCAACAGGGCGTGACCAGCACCGAGGAACTGATCGGCCGGCTTTCCGGCAACCAGGGCGTATACAACTCCAGTCGCTCGGTCGGCAGCGCCACCGGCGGCGCCTCGTTCGCCGACCTGCGCGGAATCGGCGCGAACAAGACCCTGGTGCTGCTCAACGGCCGGCGCCTGGCGAACAATGCCATCGACGGCTCCGCGGTGGATCTCAACACCATTCCCTTCGCCGCCATCGACCGGGTCGAGGTGCTGCGCGACGGCGCCTCCGCGCTGTACGGCACCGATGCCATCGGCGGGGTGATCAACTTCATCACCCGCAAGAGCCTGAACGAAGGCCGCTTCGACAGCGGCTACGCCTCCCCCACCCACGACGGCGGCGGCAACCAGCGCAACGTCAGCGCTAGCTGGGGCTTCGGCGAGCTGGAGGAGGATCGCTTCAATGTCTTCGCGGTGGCCAACTACGACAAGCAGGAGCGCCTCGGCGCCAAGGACCGCGGCTACACCTACAACTACCAGCCGGGACGCGGCCTCGACTACAGCTCCGGCACCGCCTTCCCCGGCAACTGGAGCCAGGGCGCCAACGCCAGCAATCCGCTGGCCGCCGGCGGTTGCAAGGGCGCCGACCTGATTCCGCGCAACGGCATCTGCCGGCAGAGCCTGTGGCGCTACCTCGACCTGGTGCCGGAAACCGAGAAGACCTCGGTGTTCAGCCGCGCCACCGGCAAGCTGGCCGACGAGCACAACGTCAGCCTGGAGTACTTCTGGTCGCGCAACGACAACGCTACCCAGGTCGGCCCAGGGACCCTCACCGGCCTGCAGATCGATCCCGGCACCGCCTTCTATCCCGGCAACGGCATCACTCCCGGACCCGGCGGCTTCGTCCTCGACCCGAGCCGGCCGGTGGAGGTCAACTGGCGACAGAGCGTGCTCGGGCCGCGCCTGCAATCCTCGCAGAACACCGGCCAGCGCCTGCTGCTCGGCTTCGACGGCCAGTTCGCCGGCTGGGACTACGATATCGGCGCCTCGTACAACCAGAACAAGGTGGTCGACCATATCCACAGCGGCTACGTCGATGATCGCGCCGCCGCCCTCGGCATCGCCAACGGGACGCTGAACCCGTTCGGGCCGCAGACCGACGCCGGCCTCGCCTACCTCGGCAGCCACGCCCTGAGCGGCGACTTCCGTACCTCGGTCGGCCGCGTCAAGGGCCTGGATGCCCGCGCCAGCCGGGAGATCGGCGACTGGTTCGGCGCCGGGCCGGCGGCCCTGGCGCTGGGCGGCGAGTTCCGCAAGGAAGCGTTCCACCAGGACATCCAGGACTTCGCCGGCAACGTGCAGAGCCTCGGCGTCGATCCCGCCGCCACGGTCAGCGGCGAGCGCAACCTGAAGGCGCAGTACGCCGAACTCAACGTGCCGGTGCTGGACAGCCTGGAACTCAGCGCGGCGATCCGCCACGACAAGTACAGCGACTTCGGCAGCACCAGCAACCCGAAATATTCGTTCCGCTTCCAGCCGTTCCGCCAGTTGGTCCTGCGCGGCGCCTACAGCGAAGGTTTCCGTGCGCCGTCGCTGTACGAACTGTACAACCCGACCTTCACCACCTATACCAGCGCCAACTACGACGACCCGCGCCTGTGCGCCGGCGGCCAGCCGAGCCAGGGCGGCATCGCCAACCGCGACTGCGCCCAGCAGTTCTACAACGCCACCGGCGGCAATACCGACCTGCGACCGGAAACCGCGCGCAACGTTACCCTGGGCCTGGTCTACCAGCCGCTGCGCGACCTTTCCGTCGGCCTGGACTTCTGGTGGATCAGGATCGCCAACCAGATCGCCGAGTTTCCCGAAGCGGCGATCTTCGCCGACCCGCAGGCCTACGCCGGACGCATCGTGCGCAAGGCCGACGGCTCGATCGATCACGTCGTCACCGGACTGGCCAACCTCGGCAAGGTAAAGACCAGCGGCGTCGACCTGAGCCTCGATTATCGTTTCCCGGCCAGCCGCTACGGGCAGTTCGGGCTCGACCTGCAAGGCACCTACGTGTCCCGCTACGACTTCCAGCAGCAGATCGGCGGCCAGTACCTGGACAACGTCGGCGACTTCCAGGGCGTCGGCGTGATCGCCCGCTGGAAGCACGTCGCCAACGCCACCTGGAGCCGCGACGCCTGGCAGGCCACCCTGAGCAACCGCTACACCAGCGGCTACAACGACTACGACCGCGCCAGCCACGGCAAGGTCGGCTCGTGGAACCTCTGGGACCTGGCCGGCAGCTACCGCCTCAGCCACGCGCTGGGGCTGACCCTCGGGGTGAAGAACCTGTTCGACCGCGAACCGCCGTTCAGCAACCAGACCTACACCTTCCAGAGCGGCTACGACCCGCGCTACACCGATCCCTACGGGCGCATCCTGTTCGGCCGCCTCAGCTACAGCTTCTGATGCCGGCGCGGGCGCCCGGCCGGTATGGCCGGCAAGCCCGTCGACGGCTGTCCAGCTACCAGATCCGGTAGCCCTGCCAGATTTCGCAGGCGACCAGATCTGGCAGGTTGTTGGGCTCCCGGTGCCATGCAACCTATTACGCCTCTCGCCCCCCACCCGTTCGCGCAAGAGGACACCGCATGATCATTCTCGGGATCACCAACAACGACCTGGCCGGCGCCTGCCTGGTGCGCGACGGCGGGATCGTCGCCGCCGCCAGCGAGGAGCGCTTCACCCGCCAGAAGGACCACAAGGCCTGGCCGAGCCGCTCCATCGACTATGTGCTCGGCGAGGCCGGCATCGACCTGGCCGACATCGACCGCATCGCCTACGGCTGGAACGCCGGGTTCGACGCCGGGCGGCACCTCGACCTCTATCTGGACCGGGTCCTCGAGGAAGCCCGCGGGCGTCCCGAGGGCCTGCCGCACCTGCGCAAGCGGATCGCCGACGAAATGGCCAACGACAAGGCCAAGCGCGGCGAATTCGATGCCTTCGTCCGCGCCAACGGCCTGCGCGGCAAGGTCGAGTACATCGACCATCACGAATGCCACGCCCTCGGCGCGTTCGTCTGCTCGCCGTTCGACGAGGCGCTGACCCTCACCTGCGACGGCCGCGGTGACTTCCAGTCGCTCACCGTCACCCACTACCGCGCCGACGGCGGCGAGGCGGTCCTGCAACGCGAGACCAGCGTCGACAGCCTGGGCTACTTCTACGGGCGCATCACCCGCCTGCTCGGCTTCAAGCCGAACCGCCACGAAGGCAAGATCACCGGCCTGGCGGCGTTCGGCGACGCGGAAAAGCTGCTGCCGCTGATGAACGACATGATCCGCCTGGAGAACGGCCGCCTGCGCGCCCGCTGCGGCGAACTGTACCTGCCCTCCTACGACGGCTACAGCGATCCGCTGCTGCAACGCTGCGCGGCGGAACGCCCGGCGGATGTCGCCGCCGCCGCGCAACGGCACTCCGAAGACCTGCTGGTGGCCATCGCCCGGGAGCACGTGGCGCGCACCGGCTGCGCCAACCTGTGCCTGGCCGGCGGGGTGTTCGGCAACGTCAAGCTGAACCAGCGCCTGCGCGAGATCCCCGGGGTCCGCGATGTCTACGTGCTGCCCTGCATGGGCGACGGCGGCCTGGCCCTGGCCGCGGCGGTGGCGGTGGCCTATCGCGAGAACGGTACGCGCTTCCCGGCGCCGAGCATGGCCCTCGGGCCGGACGCGCGCAGCGCCGCGCAGAATGCCGAGCTGATCGCCAGCCAGTACCCGCAGCTGGCCTACAGCCGGCCGGCCAACCTGATCGAGACGCTGGTCGAAGCGCTGCGGGAAAACCAGGTGCTGGGCATGTTCAAGGGCCGCATGGAGTTCGGCCCGCGCGCCTTGTGCAACCGCAGCATCGTCTACCATCCCGGCGATGCCAGCGCCAACGACTGGCTCAATCAGCGCATGGAACGCACCGAGTTCATGCCATTCGCCCCGGTCACCGCGGTAGAACACGCCGAGGCTTGCTACGTTGGCTGGCGTGAAGACCAGGTGGCGGCCGACTACATGACCATGACCTACGACTGCCATGCGGATTTCCGCGCACGCTGCCCGGCGGTGGTGCATGTCGACGGCACCGCCCGGCCGCAGATCATCCGGCCGCAGGCCGATCCGTTCATGCACGCCCTGCTGCATGCCTGGCATGCCCGCAGCGGCCAGCCGGCGCTGATCAACACCTCCTTCAACCGCCACGAGGAACCGATCGTCTGCGCCCCGCAGGACGCCCTCGGCGCGCTGGAGGACGGCATGGTCGACCTGGTGGTGCTGGGCGAGTCCCTGCTGGTCTGGCGCAAGGGCGAGAACGCCTTCGCCAGGGCGCGCTTCGAGTGAGGCGCAAACCGCAGCGAACCGGCACGGCGACGCGGGAACCGGCATGTACCTGATCTTTTCCGGCTACTTCGCCGCCGAGGGGCTGATCTATCCGTTCTGGCCGACCTGGCTGGCCAGCCTGGGCTTCGGCGCCAGCCAGATCGGCCTGTTGATCGCCGCGGCCTACTGGCCGCAGGTGATCGCCGGGGTGGCGCTGACCTACGTGGCCGACTGGCGCATCGACCAGTTGCGCCTGGCGACCCTGCTGGCGGCCCTGGCCGGCGCCTGCGCCCTGCTGTTCCAGCTGGCCGAGGGCCTGCCCCTGTTCATCGCCCTGAGCGTGCTCTACGGCGCATTCTGGACCAGCGTGCTGCCGCTCACCGAATCCTACCTGCTCAAGCGCGACAAGGCCGCCCTGCAGAACTACGGGCGGGTACGCGCAGTCGGTTCGCTGGCCTTCATCCTCACCGCGACCCTGGGCGGCCTGCTGCTCGGTCGGTTCGGCCAGCAACTGGTGCCCGCCCTGGTCGGCCTGACGATGCTGCTCACCGCGCTGGCCTGCCTGTTCCTCCGTCGCCGCAGCCTGCGCCGTCCGGACTCGCCGCTGCCGGGCGCCAGGCGCCGTCCCGACCTGCGCGGGATCCTCCGGCAACGCCCCCTGCTGCTGGCCATCGCCGCGGCGGGAATGATCCAACTGAGCCACTCGCTGTACTTCACCACCGCCTCGCTGGGCTGGCAGACGCTGGGCTACTCGTCGTTCTCGGTCGGCGCCTTCTGGGGCCTGGCGGTAATCGCCGAGATCAGCTTCTTCGCCGTCTCCAACCGCATCCTGGACCGCCACCCGGCGCTCCAGGTGATGCTCTTCTCCAGCCTTTGCGCGGCGCTGCGCTGGGGCCTGCTGGCCGGCAGCGAACACCTCGCCGCGATCCTCCTCGGCCAGTGCCTGCACGCCCTCAGCTTCGCCGCCTACCACGCCGCGGTGATGCGTTACATCCGCGACCACGCGCCGGAAAGCGCGCGGGTACTGACCCAGGGGATCTACTACTCTCTGGCGGTAGCGCTGCCCATGGGCCTCGCCAGTCCGGCCGCCGGCTGGCTGTACGAAGGCCTGCCGCAGTGGTCCTATCTGATCATGGCGCTGTTCGCCCTCGGCGGCGCGGTCCTGGTCTGGCTTGCCCTACAGAGTGCCCGAGATGCATCGACTAGCGTTTTCAGCCGTTCTGTTTGACATGGACGGCGTCCTGATCAGCTCCCGCGAAGCCATCGCCGCGGCCTGGAGCCGGGTCGCCGGCGAACAGGGCGTGGCGCTCGGCCCGGACTGCCTGCGCGACCACGTGCACGGTCGCCCGGGCGGCTACACCCTGGACTATCTGTTCGGCCACCTGCCGATGGAGCGCCGGCGGATCCTCAAGCAACGGGTCGATGCGCTGGAGGAAGGCGCCGACTGTCCCCTGCTGCCCGGCGTCGCCGCGGTGATCCGCCAGCTGCGTTGGCTGGACGTGCCCTTGGCGCTGGTCACCAGCAGTTGGCCGGCACGCATCGACCACGTGCTGCGCCAGCACGACCTGCAGGCGGCGTTCCGCACCCTGGTCAGCCGCGACGACGTGGTCCACGGCAAGCCGGCTCCGGATGGCTATCGCCTGGCCGCGGCCAGGCTCGGCGTGGCACCGTCGCGCTGCCTGGTGTTCGAAGACTCCCTCAGCGGCGTGCAGGCCGCCTGTGCCGCCGGCGCGACCTGCGTGGCGATCGGCGAGGAGAGCGGCCTGCTCGCCGCCGGCGCGCGCTGGTCGGTCCGGGATTTCCGCGAGCTACGGATCGTCCGCGAAGACGACCGGCTGTACTGCCAGCATCGGCACCCCGCCACGACCGGCAGCGAGAGGAGCGTTGGCGTCCCATGAGCCCGACCCTGCAAGATGCCCGGCTGCTCTGGGACTTCCTCGGCCAGGGCCGCTGCCATGTGCCCTGCGAACTGCTGGTGGTATGCGGCTCCTACGACCTGCGAGTCTGCGACCACGCCTGCGAACTGCTCGAACGCGGCCTCGCCGAACGCCTGCTGTTCACCGGCAACACCGGGCACTGGACGCGCCATCTCTGGGTCGAGCCGGAAGCCGAGCTGTTCGCCCGCCATGCCAGGGCACGCGGGGTAAGCGACAGCCTCATCGTGATCGAGCCGCGGGCGACCAACTTCGCCGAGAACATCGCCTTCGCCCGCGAGCTGTTCCCCGACCTGCGCCGCGCGACCTTCGTCACCAAGCCCAACTCGATCCGCCGCGTGGCGCTGACCCTGCCGGTCCGCTGGCCGGGTCTGGAGGGACACGTGGATGCGCCCGACTACGCATTTCCCGACGGCATCTCGAACCTGGTCGGCGTACTCGGGGTGATCGACGAGATGGTCGGCGACCTTGACCGCATCATGCGTTACCCGGCGCTGGGCTTCCAGGTCGCCTGCCCGATCCCGGCGCAGGTCATGGACGCCTGGGAACGCCTGGTGGCGCGCGGTTTCGACCGCCACCTGGTGAACCCGCCGCGCTGAGCTGACAGCACTGTAATCTTCCCCACAGCTTGCCGACAGGCGCGCGCCGCTAGGGTGTCCGCATCGCCGCACCGCCCTGGCGGGGCCGCGACTTCCCGGCTGCGCAGGCTCGCGCAGTCCGTCCTGCCACCTGCGTGGAAACCAGCGGATGCACAGAACTTCGCGACGCACCTTCGTCAAAGGCCTCGCCGCCACCGGTCTGCTCGGCGGACTGGGTCTCTGGCGCGCCCCGGCCTGGGCCCTGGCCGGGCCGGGCCAGCAGAACCTGCTCGCCGGCGACAGTTTCGACCTGTTCATCGGCGAGACCCCGGTGAACCTCAGCGGCTCGCCGGCCACCGCCATGACCATCAACGGTTCGCTGCCCGGCCCGACCCTGCGCTGGCGCGAAGGCGACAACGTGACCCTGCGGGTGCGCAACCGCCTCGCCGAGGACACCTCGATCCACTGGCACGGCATCATCCTGCCGGCCAACATGGATGGCGTGCCGGGCCTCAGCTTCGAGGGCATCGCTCCCGGCGGTCTCTACGAATACCGCTTCAAGGTCCGGCAGAACGGCACCTACTGGTACCACAGCCACTCGGGGCTACAGGAGCAGGCCGGGGTCTACGGCGCCCTGGTGATCGACGCCCGCGAGCCGGAACCGTTCAGCTACGACCGCGACTACGTGGTGCTGCTCAGCGACTGGTCGGACGAGAAGCCGCAGCGCATCCTCGCCAAGCTGAAGAAGCAGTCCGACTACTACAACTTCCACAAGCGCACCGTCGGCGACTTCATCGACGACGTCAGCGCCAACGGCTGGGCCGCGACCCTGGCCGACCGCAAGATGTGGGCCGAGATGAAGATGAGTCCCACCGATCTCGCCGACGTCAGCGGCTACACCTATACCTACCTGCTCAACGGACAGCCGCCGGACGGCAACTGGACCGGCCTGTTCCGCCCCGGCGAAAAGCTCCGCCTGCGCTTCGTCAACGCCTCGGCGATGAGCTATTTCGACGTCCGCATTCCCGGCCTGAAGATGACCGTGGTGGCCGCCGACGGACAGCACGTCGAGCCGGTCAGCGTCGACGAGTTGCGCATCGCCGTGGCCGAGACCTACGACGTGATCGTCGAACCGGGCGGCGAGCGCGCCTATACCCTCTTCGCCCAGTCCATGGACCGCAGCGGCTACGCCCGCGGCACCCTGGCGCTGGCCGAAGGGCTTAGCGCGCCGGTGCCGACGCCCGATCCGCGCCCGCTGATCGGCATGGACGACATGGGCATGGGCGGCATGGACCACGGCGCCATGGGGCATGGCGCGGCGACGAGGCCCGCCAGCGAGATGGACCATTCGAAGATGTCGGGCATGGACATGAATGGCATGGACCATTCGAAGATGGCCGGCATGGACATGAACGGCATGGACCACTCCAAGATGGCCGACATGGACCACTCCAGGATGGGCATGGACACCATGCCGATGCAGTCCCATCCGGCTTCGGAGGACGGCAACCCGCTGGTCGACATGCAGACCATGACGCCGACACCGAAGCTCGCCGACCCCGGCCTCGGCCTGCGCGACAACGGGCGGCGGGTGCTGACCTACGCCGACCTGCGCAGCCGCTTCGCCGACCCGGACGGCCGCGAACCGGGGCGCACCATCGAGCTGCACCTGACCGGGCACATGGAGAAGTTCGCCTGGTCCTTCGACGGCATCAAGTTCTCCGACGCCGAGCCGCTGCGCCTGACCTACGGCGAGCGCCTGCGGATCGTCCTGGTCAACGACACCATGATGACCCACCCGATCCACCTGCACGGCATGTGGAGCGACCTGGAGGACGAGCAAGGCAACTTCCTGGTGCGCAAGCACACCATCGACATGCCGCCGGGCACCCGCCGCAGCTACCGGGTCACCGCCGACGCCCTGGGACGCTGGGCCTATCACTGCCACCTGCTGTTCCACATGGAGATGGGCATGTTCCGCGAAGTGCGGGTAGACGAAGGAGACAACGCATGAGCCGCCAGCCGAAACCCGCCCGCCTGGCCGGCGGTGCCCTCGCCCTGGGTCTGCTGCTGGGCCTGCCGAATCCCGTCGAGGCCGCGCAGGACAATGGCATGGACCACTCGGCCATGGACCACGGCGCGATGCCTGGCATGGACCACGGCCAGAGGACCTCCGCCCCGGCACAGCCCATGGAGCACCAGGGAATGGACCATGGCCGGATGCCGGGGATGAGCCGCGCTGCGCGGCAACCTCCGGCGCAGGCCGCGCCCAGCCAGAGCCGTACGCCGATCCCGGTGCCGACCGAGGCCGACCGCCGTGCCGCCTTTCCGCCGCTGGAGGGGCACAAGGTGCACGACAGCGCGCTGAACAGCTTCTTCCTGCTCGACCAGTTGGAATACCAGGACGCCGACGACGGCAGCGCGCTGGCCTGGGACGCCAGCGGCTGGATCGGCGGCGACATCAACCGCCTGTGGCTGCGCAGCGAAGGCGAACGGCTCGACGGCAAGACCGAGGACGCCGAGGTCCAGGCGCTGTTCGGGCACGCCATCGGTCCCTGGTGGGACCTGGTCGCCGGCGTGCGCCAGGATTTCAAGCCCGGCTCGCCGCAGACCTGGGCGGCGTTCGGCGTGCAGGGCCTGGCGCTCTACGACTTCGAGGCGGAAGTCACCGCCTTCCTCGGCGAGAACGGCCAGAGCGCGCTGCGCCTGGAGGGCGAGTACGACATCCTGTTGACCAACCGGCTGATCCTCCAGCCCAGCGCCGAGGTCAACCTGTACGGCAGGAACGATCCCGCCCGCGGCATCGGTTCGGGCCTTGCCGATAGCGAGCTGGGCCTGCGCCTGCGCTACGAGATCCGTCGCGAGTTCGCGCCCTACATCGGGGTGACCTGGAACCGCTCCTACGGCAACAGCGCCGACCTGGCCCGCGCCGAGGGCGAGGACGACGACGAGGCGCGCTTCGTCGCCGGTATCCGCATGTGGTTCTGAACGCGATCGCGGCCAGCCGCTAGCGGTAGCCGTCGAGCAACGGCGAATCGTCGATGAGGTCGCAGCGTTCCAGCGCTGGCAGGTTGCACGGCCGGTAGTCGGGGCATTCGTCCAGCCGCCGCTGCACCGAACGGTGCAGCTTGACCCGGGTTTCCTGCCCGACCGGTTCCAGCGGCCGCGAGCGCGGCCGGCCACGCGACCAGCGCCAGGCGCGGTTGCCGCTGCGGCGGTCCCAGACCAGCAGCGGCAGCCACTCGGCCAGGCGCCAGGGCCGGGTCATCACCGGCAGGATCGGCGCGGTCGGGTCCGGGCCCTGCTTCGAACGTGCGCGCAACTGGTCGCGGCTGCGCGCCGGGTCGACATGCAGGCCGGCCTCCAGCGCCTCGCCGAGCATCCAGGTAAAGGCCACCAGAGCCAGCCGCGAGTCCTTCGGCGCATAGCCACCGCCGACATCGGAGTGCATGCCGGGGAACCACACCTGCAACACGTCGGACTTGCGGTCCTTCTCGCCGAACCAGAGGTTCTGCCGGAAGAAGCAGCGGCATTCGTCGATGGCCAGGGCCTGGCGGACCACGTCGACCATTTCGTTGTTCGAGGAATACGGCACGGTCAGCGGGTCGTAGACCCAGCCCACCGAGGTCACGGTGTCGAACAGGCCGAGGAAGTGCACCTTCACCTGCCGGCCGAAGACCTTGCGGAAGCGTCCCAGCAGGCCGAAGTCCGGTCCGCGGCGACGCGTGCCGGCCCGCTTGTCTTCGTCGCGGGGCGGCATGCGGGTGGTGAGCAGGGTCCAGGCGTAGTCGAAGAGGTGCGGCTGGTGCGCATCGATCAGGCCCACCGCGCGCAGCATCGCGGCCAGCACGCGCACCGCGTAGGCCCCGCGGGAAAAGCCGAAGAGGAATATCTGGTCGCCGGGCCGGTAGTGCTCGGCGAGGAAGCGATAGGCGCCCTCGACGTTGCGCTTGAGCCCCCAGCCGAAGGCCAGGCCGGCGATCCGCGAGGGAAACTTCTGCCACTCGAACAGGGTTTCCTTCAGGCCGAAGGTGCCGACGCCTTGGTCGTAGTAGGCCAGCACCCTGCGCGGATCGCGCGACAGCGAGCGGTACAGGCGCACCACGTTGGTCGGCTGGTCGCCGAAGCGGTTCGAGGTTCCGTCGATGCAGACCACCAACTGGCGCGGCGCGTCGTTGTCCTGGGCGCTGCCGGCAGGCGGCAAGGCGGAATCGGGGGAGAGATCGTCCATTGGGCTCACGCAGGCAAAGCCTGACTTCCGTCGGCGGTGGATGGGAATGGCGACGCATGATACCCAACCTGGATGATCCGCCAAGCGCACATTGCCGGGAAATGGCGGCAAAGACGAAAAGCCCCTGGAGCCGCAGGGCGAATAACCGCTTCGCGGTTATCCGCAGCCCCTGGCTTCGGCGAGCGCGGGTCGAGCCGGCCGCTCAGCCTGCCCTGGATACCCCGAGGAACGGCTGCCACGCCGGCGCGCCACTATCCGCCGCGGCCTTGAGGGCGGCCACCGCCGCGTCGACGTCGGCCTCGCGGGTGTAGCGACCGAGGCTCAGGCGCACGCTGCGGCCAGCGCTGGCGGCATCGTGGCCGAGGGCGAGAAGCACGTGGGACGGCGCCGGCCGCGCCGAGTTGCAGGCCGAGGTGCTGGACACCGCCAGGCTGGACTCCAGTGCCTGGGGGACAAAGGCCGGGTTGTCGAAGGTCAGGTTCAGGGTATGCGCGATGCGTGCGTCGGCGCTGCCGTTCAGGCGCCAGCCGTCGATCTGCGCCAGCCCCTCCAGCAGACGCCGCTGGAGTCCGGCGATGCGCCTGCCCTCCTCCTCGAAAAGCTCGCCGGCGAGGGCGAAGGCCTCGCCCATACCGACGATCTGGTGGGTCGCCAGGGTCCCGGAACGCAGGCCCTGCTCGTGTCCGCCGCCGTGGATCTGCGCCTTCAGCCGCCGCTCGGCGCGCGGCCCGACGTACAACGCGCCGATGCCCTTGGGCCCGTAGGTCTTGTGTGCGGAGAACGACATCAGGTCCACCGCCAGGCTGCCCAGGTCGATCGCCACCTTGCCGCTGGCCTGCGCCGCGTCGACGTGGAACAGCGCGCCGCGCTCGCGCACCCGTTCGCCGATGGCGGCGATGTCGGTCAGGGTGCCGAGTTCGTTGTTGACCCGCATCAGCGACACCAGGCGGGTATCGGCGCGCCAGGCCGCCTCCACCTGTTCCGGCCGGATCAGGCCATCGGTGCCGGGCGCCAGCCAGGTCACGCTCCAGCCGTCATCGGCGAGTTGCTGCACGGTGTCCAGCACCGCCTTGTGCTCCAGGCGACTGGTGATCAGGTGGCCGGGTGCGTCCAGCGCCTGGGCCACGCCCTTGAGGGCCAGGTTGTTGGATTCGGTGGCGCCGGAAGTCCAGACGATCTGCCCGGCGCTGGCGCCGACCAGCGCGGCCACCTGCTCCCTGGCCCGCTCCACTGCCCGCCGCGCCTGGCGGCCGTAGGCATGGGAGTTCGACGCGGGATTGCCAAAACACGCCTGGTAGCCGAGACACTCCACCATGGCCCGGATCACGCGCTCGTCCACGGGCGTGGTGGCGGCGTAATCGAAGTACAACGGTAACGAACTCATCGCATTCCCCCAATCGATCGGACGGACCCGGAAGCCGACATGGCTCCTTGTCCCTGACGGGCCCGCAGGCCGATCTTAAGAAAAGCGCCGGGGCGTCTGGAAAGAACCTTTCGGAACATCCTTAGAGTCAGCATGGTTTCCCGCCTCAGATTCCCAGCCCGGCCACCCGCAGATGCTCTTCCAGGCGCAGCGCGGGTATCGCTCCGAGCAACTCGCGGGTATAGGGGTGGCGCGGCTGGCTGAACAGCGCAGCGGCGCTGCCCTGCTCCACCACCCGGCCGTCCTTGAGCACCAGGATGTCGTGGGCCAGGGCGCGTACCACGGCCAGGTCGTGGCTGATGAACAGGTAGCTCAGTCCGTGGCGACGCTGCAACCGACGCAGCAGCTCGACCACCTGGCACTGCACGCTGCGGTCGAGCGCCGAGGTCGGTTCGTCGAGCAGGATCAGCGCCGGCTTCAGCACCAGCGCGCGGGCGATGGCGATGCGCTGGCGCTGGCCGCCTGAAAACTCGTGGGGATAGCGTTCCAGGCAAGGCTCGTCGAGACCGACCTCGCGCAGTGCCTCCAGCACCCGCGCGCGGCGTTCGCCGGTATCGCCGATGCCATGGATACGCAGGCCTTCGCCGACGATCTGTTCCACGCTAAGGCGCGGGTTGAGGCTGCCGTAGGGGTCCTGGAACACCGCCTGGAACTGCCGGCGCAATGGCAACAGGCGCTTGCCGTGCAGCCGGTCGAGGCGCTCGCCCTGGAACAGGATCTGCCCTTCGGCCGGCAACAGGCGCAGCAGCGCCTGGCCGAGGGAGGACTTGCCCGAACCGCTTTCGCCGACGATCCCCAGGGTGCTGCCACGGCGCAGCCGCAGGCTGACCTCGTGCACCGCGCGCAGTCCCGCGCGCCGGCGCAGCCAGCCGCCGGGCGCGGGGTAGTCGAGGCTCAGCGCGCGCACCTCCAGGCAGGTCTCGCGGCACGCCACCGGCTCCGCCAGCCCACCCGGCTCGGCCTCGATCAGCAGGCGCGTGTAGGGATGCCGGGGCGAGCGGAACAGCGTCTCGCAGGCGTTCTCCTCGACGATCTGGCCATCGCGCATCACGCAGACCCGATCGGCGACCCGGCGCACCAGGTTGAGGTCGTGGCTGATCAGCAGGATCGCCATGCCCAGCCGTCGCTGCAAGCTTTGCAGCAGCTCCAGGAGGCGTTTCTGCACGGTGACGTCGAGAGCCGTGGTCGGTTCGTCGGCGATCAGCAGTTGCGGCTCGCAAGCCAGCGCCATGGCCAGCATCACTCGCTGTCGCTGGCCGCCGGAGAGCTGGTGCGGATAGGCCTCGAGCAGGCGTCGCGGCTGCTCGAGGCCGGCCAGTTCGAGCAGTTCCAGTACCCGCCCGCGCAGCGCGGCGCCACGCAGGCGGCGATGCAGGCGCAGGCCCTCGCCGACCTGGCGGCCGATGCGCTGCAATGGATTGAGCGAGGTCATCGGCTCCTGGAACACCATGCCGATGCGCTGCCCACGAATCGCCAGCAATGCCTGCGGCGACAGGGCGAGCAGTTCCTCGCCGTCCAGGCGCACGCTGCCGCCCAGGCGCGCCGCTCCCGGCAGCAGGCGCAGCAGGGCGTGGGCGGTCTGCGACTTGCCGGAGCCGGACTCGCCGACCAGGGCCAGGGTCTCGCCGGCGCGCAGGCTGAAGTCGATCCCCTTCACGACCTGCGTGTCGCCATAGGCGACGCTCAGGTTTTCCACTCGCAACAGTTCCCGGTTCATCTCATGTCCTCGGATCGAAGGCGTCGCGCACCGCTTCGCCGATGAACACCAGCAGGCTGAGCAAGGTCGCCAGGACCACGAACACGGTCAGCCCGAGCCAGGGCGCCTGGAGGTTGTCGCGGCCCTGCCCGACCAGTTCGCCAAGGCTCGGCGAGCCGGGCGGCAGGCCGAAACCGAGGAAGTCGAGGGCGGTCAGGGTGGTCACCGCGCCACAGAGCAGGAACGGCAGGAAGGTCAGGGTCGCGGCCATGGCGTTGGGCAGGATGTGCCGGAACATCACCCCGGCGTCGCCGAGGCCGAGGGTCCGCGCCGCCTTGACGTACTCCAGGTGACGACCGCGCAGGAACTCGGCGCGAACCACGTCGACCAGGCTGGTCCAGGAGAACAGCAGCATGATCGCCAGCAGCCAGCCGACCCCGGGCTGCACCAGGCTGGCGAGGATGATCAGCAGGTAAAGCATCGGCAGACCCGACCAGACCTCGATGAAGCGCTGGCCGAACAGGTCGATCCAGCCGCCGTAGTAGCCCTGCACCGCGCCTGCGCAGATTCCCAGCAACGACGAGGCCAGGGTCAAGCCGAGGGCGAAGAGGATCGACAGGCGCAGGCCGTAGATCACCCGCGCGAGCACGTCGCGGCCCTGGTCGTCGGTGCCCAGCCAGTTCTCCGCCGAGGGCGGCGCCGGCGCCGGGCGCGCGTAGTTGATGCTGCGCGCGTCGAAGCGGATCGGCGGCCACAGCGCCCAGCCGTCGCGGGCGATGCGTTCGCTCATGAAGCGGCCGCGGTAGTCCGGCGGGAACGGCAGCTCGCCGCCGAAGGCGGTTTCCGGATAGTCCCGCAGCACCGGCAGGAACCACTGGCCACGGTATTCCAGCAGCAGCGGGCGGTCGTTGGCGATCAGCTCGGCGAACAGGCAGGTGACGAACAGCGCGAGGAACAGCCGCAGCGCCAGGCGCCCGCGGCGGTTGGCGCGGAACGCGGCGAGGCGGCGGCGGTGCAGCGGGGAAAGGACGATGGCCATCTCACTGTTTCCTCGCGGCGAAGTCGATGCGCGGGTCGACCAGGCTGTAGGCCAGGTCGCCGGCCAGCTTCACCAGCAACCCGAGCAGGGTGAAGATGAACAGGCTGCCGAACACCACCGGGTAGTCGCGGCCGAGCGCCGCTTCGTAGCCCATCAGGCCGAGGCCGTCGAGGGAGAACAGCACCTCGATCAGCAGCGACCCGGTGAAGAACACCGAGACCAGCGCCGCCGGCAGCCCGGCCACCACCAGCAACATGGCGTTGCGGAACACATGGCCGTAGAGCACCCGGCGCTCGCTGAGCCCTTTGGCGCGAGCGGTGGCGACGTACTGCCTGGATATCTCGTCGAGGAAGCTGTTCTTGGTCAGCAGGGTCAGGCTGGCGAAACCGCCGACCACCAGCGAACCCACCGGCAGCGCCAGGTGCCAGAGGTAATCGGCGAAGCGCGCCAGCGGGCCGAGGCGCTCGGCGCCCTCGGAAGCCAGGCCGCGCAGGGGGAACCAGTCCAGGTAGCTGCCGCCGGCGAACAGCACGATCAGGACGATGGCGAAGAGGAAGCCGGGCACCGCATAGCCGATCACCACCAGCGCGCTGCTCCACAGGTCGAAGGCGCTGCCGTGGCGCACCGCCTTGGCCACCCCCAGGGGAATCGACACCAGGTAGGTGATCAGTGTCGCCCACAAGCCCAGGGACAGCGAGACCGGCAGCTTCTCGGCGATCAGGTCGATGACCCGCGCGTCGCGGTAGAAGCTCTCGCCGAAATCCAGCCGGGCGTAGCTCGACAGCATCAGCCAGAGCCGTTGCAGCGGCGGCTTGTCGAAGCCGTACTGGCGCTCCAGGGCGGCCACCAGCTGCGGATCGATGCCGGTCTCGCCGTGGCGCTGCGGTTCCAGAGCGCCATGCCCACCCTCCCCGCCACGCCCCAGCGGGCCGCCGCCGTCGACGCCCTGCAGGCGCGCGATGGCCTGATCCACCGGCCCGCCGGGTGCGGCCTGGACGATGGCGAAGTTGATCAGCAGGATGCCCAGCAGGGTCGGCAGGATCAGCGCCAGGCGGCGCAACAGGTAGCCGCCCATGTCACTGCGCCTCCCGGCTCGGCGCGGCCCGCTCGCGGACTTCCCACCAGGTGTTCAGCCCCAGGCTGTAGCGCGGCGCCTGCGGCGGTCGGCCGAAGCGATTCCAGCTGGCGATCCAGACCTCGTCGGAATACCAGGTCGGGATCAGGTAGTAGCCCCATTGCAGCACCCGGTCGAGGGCGCGCACGGCGGTTTCCAGGGCGGCCCGCGAGTCGGCCTCGACCACCGCCTGGACCAGCCGGTCGATGGCCGGGTCCTTCAGGCCGATGCGGTTGTAGCCGCCGGGATCGGCGTAGCTGGAGGAATGCCAGAAGCTGTACTGCTCGTTGCCCGGCGAATTGGACTGGGAGAAGCTCGAAACGATCATGTCGTAGTCCCGCGCACGTATGCGCTCGATGTATTGCGAAGCGTCCACCTGGCGCAGGCGCATATCGATGCCGATCCGCGCCAGGTTGCGCTGGAACGGCAGCAGCGCGCGCTCCAGGCCCTTGCCCTGGAGCAGGAGGTCGAAGCGCAGCGGCCGTCCGGCGGTATCCAGCAGGCGCCCGTCGACGGCATGCCAGCCGGCCTCGCCGAGCAGGCGGTAGGCCTGCACCAGGCGCTCGTGGATATCGCCGCTGCCGTCGTTCACCGGCGGAGCGTAGGCCTGGCCGAAGACCTCCTCGGGGATCTGCCCGCGCAGCGGCTCCAGCAAGGCCAGTTCGTCGGCGCCGGGCAGGCCGCGAGCGGCCATCTCCGAGTTGTCGAAATAGCTGCGCAGGCGCTTGTAGCGACCGCCGAAGAGCTGCCGGTTGGTCCATTCGAAGTCGAACAACAGGCTCAGCGCCTGGCGTACCCGGCGGTCCTCGAACAGCGGCCGGCGCAGGTTGAACACCAGGCCCTGGAGGCTGGCCGGGTACGGGTAGGGAAAGCTCTCCTGGCGCAACCGGCCATCGCGCAGGGCCGGCGAGTCGTAGCCGCTGCTCCAGGCCTTGACGCTGGTCTCGACATTGATGTCGGCCTGCCCGGCCTTGAACGCCTGCAAGGCCACGCCGCTGTCGCGGTAGTAGTCGAAACGGATCCGCTCGAAGTTGTACAGGCCACGCCCGACCGGCAGGTCGCGAGCCCACCAGTCGGGGTTGCGCCGGTAGCTCACCGAACGCCCCGCCTCGGCCTTCTCCAGCCGGTAAGGTCCGCTGCCCAGCGGCGGCTGCATGCTGCTGCGGTTGAAGTCGCGTCCCTGCCACCAATGCCTGGGCAGCACGTAGAGCTGGGCCAGCACCAGCGGCAGCTCGCGGTTGCCGGCATGACGGAAATCGAAGCGGATGCGCAGGCGATCCTCCACCACCGGCTCGCGGACCTCCTTGTAGTAGGCGCGCCAGAACGGGCTGCCCTGCTCGACCAGGCTATCGAAGGAAAACTTCACGTCCTCGGCGGTGACCGCCACGCCGTCGCTGAAGCGCGCCCGCGGATCGATATGGAAACGCACCCAGCTGTTGTCCGGGGCTTTCTCGATGTAGCGCGCCAGGTAGCCGTATTCGGTGAACGGCTCGTCCAGTGACTGGAAGCCGAGGGTTTCGTAGATCAGCGCGGCCTGGGTCATGCTGATCGGCGTGCCGCGGTTGGCGAAGGGGTTCAGCGTGTCGAAGCTGCCGCTTTCCATCCGCCGCAGGCTGCCGCCCTTGGGCGCCTGCGGGTCGACGAAGTCGAAGTGCTGGAAACCCGGCGGATATTTCGCCGGCTCGTCGTAGAGCGTGATGGCATGGCGCGGCTCGCTGCGGGCCAGGCTGGCGAGCAGGCAGCAGGCGAAGACCAGGATGCGTCCGGGCATGGCTCAACCACCGAAGTGATAGCTGAAGTCCAGCCACCATTGGCGGCCCATGGCGTCGTAGTTGCCGGTGGGATAGTACGGCCAGCCATCGGAGTCGTCCTCCTTGATCTGGTCGAGCAGGTTGTTCACCGTCAGGCCGACGCTGGCGCGTTCGTTGAGCCGGTAGCGGGCGCTGGCGTTGAACACCGTCCACGGGCTCAGGCGCCCGCTGCCAGCGGCGTTGGTAACGCTGCCGTAGCGCACCGCGAAGAGCGTCGAGGTGAACTGTGCGTAGTCCCAGGTCAGGCTGGCGTTGAGTTTGCTGCGCCAGTCGTGGGAGTCGAGGCTGTCGCGCTGGTTCTCGCTGGGGTAGTCGTCGGACTGCTTGTAGTCGTGGGACAACACCAGGGTGTAGCCGAGGGTCGAGGAGAAGGCGCCGTAGTCGCCGGCGCCCCAGCGGATGTTGCTGCGCAGGTCGATGCCGCTGGTGCGCTCCTTGGCCGCGTTGATGGCATTGACGTAGACCTTGTTCAGGCGATTCGGATCGACGCTGGCGTCGCCGGCGTTGCGTTCGACCCGCGCCAGGGTGTCGCGGCACTGCGCCGAGTCCGGATCGAGCCCGCCGCTGCGGCAGGCCGCCTCGTCGCGCAGCAGTTTGTCCGGATCGAGGGTGGTCAGCAGGTCATCGATCTGGATGTGGTAGTAGTCGGCGGAAAAGTCGAACCTGCTCGACGGCGACCAGACGAAGCCGTAGCTCCAGTAGCGCCCGCGCTCGGACTTCAGGTCGGGCGTGCCGCTCTGCACGTAGTCGACCCGGCCGTTCTTGCAGGCGCCGTCGACGCCTTTCTCGCAACCGTAGTAGTCCTTCTGCGCCGGGTAGTAGCCGTTGGCGTCAGCCTGGTAGATGTAGTTCAGGTCCGGCGCGCGGAAGCTGGTGCCGTAGCTGCCGCGTAGCAGCAGGCTGGTCAGCGGGCGCCACTCCAGCCCCAGGTTGTAGGTGGTCTGCTCCTCGGTGCGACCGCTGAACCTGTACTGGTCCCAGCGGCCGGCGGCGGACGCCAGCAGCGTGTCGTGCAGCGGGATGCTGAATTCGCCGCCGGCGGCGTAACGGTCGCGCGAGCCGCCGGAGCTGCTGGCCTTGGAGACGTTGTAGAGAGAGCCGTCGTTGTATTGCGAGTCGGGACGGATCCTGTAGCCCTGCTTGCCCACCTCCAGCACGCCGGCGAAGGCCACCGGGCCGGCCGGCAGGTCGAACAGCTCGCCGTTGCCGGTGAAGCTGTAGGTCTGCGAGTAGGACTCGCTGTGCTGGGTCACGTTGCGCCGCAGGCTGCGCCACTCTTCCTCGCTCAGCGGACGTCCGAGGCGCGCCGGATCGGGATCGTAGACCGGGTAGCCGTCGCGTTCGCCGAGCTTGCGGCCCAGGTACAGGTCGAGGATCCCGGCCGCCGGGGTGTAGCGGGTAGTGCGGTCGCTGCGGTACTCGGAGCGGGTCGCGGCCAGTTCGTATTCCCAGGAAGTATTGGCGACGCGGTCGCTGTAGCCGAGGGTGCCGGTCCAGGACACCTCGCGCCACTTGCTGTTGTTGCTGCTCTTGCCGCCGATCTCCTCGGGCGAGAACAGCCGGTACCAGCGCTCCAGGTCGCCGCTGGAGGCATTGATGAAGTCCGGCGAGGTGAAGGACGGCCCGCGGGTATTGTTCTGCAGGTGGTCGAAGCCGAACAGCAGGTCGGCGAACAGCTTGCCGCTGTCGCTCAGGTGCCAGGTGCCGCCGGCGTAGCCGTCGTAGTTTTCCTTCTTGGTCTGTAGGGTCCAGTAGTTGTTGTAGTACTGGTCGGTCATGCAGCGATAGCCACCCCTGGCGCCCGGCACCGGCGCCACGTTGCCGCCGAACAGGCCGCCGAGGCCGGCGCAGGAGGCGTCGCCGAGGTAGCGTCCGCTCTGCGGGTTCAGCCGGTAGCCGACGTTGTTGCCGTCCGGGTAGCTGTCCATGAAACCGCGCTGGTTGGCCCAGACCGGCTGGCGCTGCTCGACCTGCAGGCCGAACAGGCCTTCGAAGTCGCCCGTCGCGCCGCCGCCGACCAGTTGCAGGCGCTGGTTGTCGCCGCCGCCGCGCTCGGTGGTGCCGGCGCGCAGGTTGACGTCGACGCCATCGAATTTCTTCTTCAGGACGATATTGACCACCCCGGCGATGGCATCCGAGCCGTAGATCGCCGAGGCGCCGCCGCTGAGGATCTCGATGCGGTCGATCATGACCGCCGGGATGTTCGCCAGGTTGGTGAAGTTCACCGAACCGCCATAGGCGGTCGGGTAGTCGGCGACGCGCCGGCCGTTGATCAGCACCAGCGTGTGGTTGGGGCCGAGATCGCGCAGGTTGAGGGCGTTGGCCGCCGGTTGCCAGGTGTTGCCGTAGTCCTCGCCCTGGGTCATGCCGGTGTTCTGGGTCTGCGTCTGCAAGGCCTCGAAGACGTTGCGGTAGCCACGGTTCTGGATTTCCTCGCTGCTGATCACCGTGACCGGCGACGGCCCTTCCTGCTGGGCGCGGGGAATCCGCGAGCCGGTCACCACCACCCGCTCCAGGGTCTGCTCCGCTTTCGCCGCCAGCGACTGCACCTTCGCCGCCGGTACGGCCGCGCGCAGCGGCGCGGCGGAAATCACCGCGCCGCGCTCGGAACGGCGGAACTGCAGGCCGCTACCGCGCAGGGCCTGTTCCAGGGCCTGGTCGACACTCAGCGGACCGCGCACCGCCGGCGCCTGCCGGCCGCGCACCAGCGACTGCTCGAAGGAGATCAGCAAGCCGCTCTGTCGCGAGATGCCCAGCAGCACCTGGTCCAGCGGGCCGGCGGCGACGTCGAAGGTGAGCGCCTTGGCGGCGGGCGCGGGCGTCTCCGCACGTGCCTCCGGCGGCGCGGCCAGGGCCGCCGCGAGCAGCGCGGCCAGGGCCAGGCTGGAAGGCAGGCGTGTGGATGGAGCATGGTGCGGCATCGTTCGGTTCCCCCCGAAAACATGGTTTCCAGGGGATGAGCGATGAGCGCGGGAGATTTGCAGGGCAGGCTTGGAACGCTTTGTTCTGAGCTTATAAGCGCGGGCGAATAGGCATAGCGGCGGATAACGCCTCCGGCGTTATTCGCCCCACCCGACAATCTTCCCCCAGCTCCGCTACCGGCCTTGCCCCGCGTAGGGCGAATAGCCGCTTGCGGCTATCCGCCGGTCCGAACACGGCGTTATCCGCCCTGCCGCCCTCGGGTCAGTATGTCAGCGCCCCGCACCAGTGCGCGCTCTTCAGTTCCTCGTAGAGCGCGCCGATCTTCAGCGAGCACTGCCGCGACGGCGGGTAGATCAGCGACACCGGGCACAGCGGCGGTTCGAACGGCTGGAGGATGCGTACCAGTCGACGCCGGCGGATCGCCTCCTCGGCCATGAAGCCCATCACCTGGACGATGCCCTGGCCGACCAGCGCCGCGTCGACCAGCGCGTCGGCCACGTCCAGCACCAGGTCGCCGCGCACCGCCAGGCTCAGCGGCTGGCCGTCGCGCTGGAACTGCCATTCCAGCAGCTTGCCGGTATGCAGGTCGCGCACCGTCGGGCAGTTGTGCCCGGCGAGTTGCTCCAGGCGCTCCGGCGTGCCGTGGCTACGCAGGTATTCCGGCGACGCCACCGTGACCCAGCGCAACGCCGCCAATGGCCGGGCGATCAGGCGCACGTCGCCGACCCGACCGAGACGCACGGCGGCGTCGAAGCCTTCCTCGGTGAGGTCGACCAGGCGATCGGTCATCGCCGCCTCGATCTGCAATTGCGGGTAGCGCCGCGTCAGTTCGCGCAGCACCGGCATGATCACGATCCGCCCGAGCGCCTGCGGGGTGGTGATCTTCAGCGGACCGCTCGGCGCGCACTGGCGGTCCACCAGCAACTTCTCGACTTCCTCCAGTTCCGCCAGCAAGGGTGCGCAGCGCTCGTAGAACAGCTGGCCGTCCGGGGTCAGGCTAACGCTGCGGGTGGTGCGGTGCAGCAGACGCACGCCGAGTTCGGCTTCCAGCCGGCCGATGGCGCGCGACAGGCCGGACTGGGTCAGACCGAGGGAAACGGCGGCCTGGGTGAAGCTACGGGTCTCGGCCACGCGGGCGAGCAACTTGACGGCATTCAGGTCCATGGCGATCTCATCGATGATTATTTTCATCAGTGAAAGGACGGAGAGGCTATTTATCACGATTCCAGCATGAGAAACACTGGCCGCGCCCAACCCAGACCAGGAGTCCCGCCGTGACGGACCGTGCCGCCCCTTCCAACTGGATGCTCGCCCTGCTCGCCTGCGCGCAACTGATCATCGCCCTCGACGCCACCATCGTGTTCGTCGCTCTGCCGGAAATCAGCCGGGCGCTGGATTTTTCGGCGCAACGCCTGCAATGGGTGGTGAGCGCCTATACGGTGGCCTTCGGCGGCTTCCTCCTGCTCGGCGGGCGCGCCACCGACCTGCTCGGCCGGCGCCGCATGTACGTCCTCGGGCAAAGCCTGTACGCCCTCGCCTCCCTCGCGGGCGGCCTGGCCCAGAGCGAGTTGCCGTTGATCCTCGCCCGCGCCGTGCAGGGCCTGGGTGGCGCGCTGCTGTTCCCGGCGACCCTGGCGCTGATCGGCAATCACTTCGCCGAGGGCCCGGCGCGTAATCGTGCCCTGGCGATCTGGAGCATCGCCTCGGCGTTCGGCCTGGCCCTCGGCTCGGCGCTCGGCGGCGCGCTCACCGAGCTGTTCGGCTGGGCCTCGATCTTCCTGGTCAACGTGCCGCTGGCCGGCGCCGCGGCGCTGCTCGCCCTGCGCCTGATCCCGGCCGACGCCCGGCGCCAGCGCGGTCGGCGCTTCGACCTGGCCGGCGCGCTGACGGTCACCGCCGGCGCCACCCTGCTGGTCTTCGCCCTGGTCCAGGGCCCCGAGTCGGGCTGGGATGCGCCCTCGGTACGTTTCGGACTTTACCTTTCCGTCCCGCTGCTACTGGCGTTCCTCGCCATCGAACACTACAGCCGCGACCCGCTGATGCCGCTGCGCCTGCTGGGCAACCGCAACCTGCAGGTGGCGATGCTGCTGACCGCGATCTTCATGAGCAGCTACGGCGTGCAGTACTACTTCCTGGCCATCTACTTCCAGTCGGTGTACGGCTACAGCGTGTTGCAGACCGGCCTGGCGTTCCTCCCGGCGACTCTGCTCTGCACCCTCGGTATCCGCGTCGCCGAGCGCCTGCTGGCCCGCCACGGGGCACGCGCGACGCTGGTCGCCGGCCTGCTGCTGGGCGCACTCGGGCTCGGCCTGCTGGCAGCGTGCCTGCCGCTGGGGCGCGGCTTCCTGGCGCTGCTGCCGGCCATCATGATCCTCAGCGTCGGCCAGGGCATGACCTGGACCGCCATGTGGGTGAGCGCCGCCAGCGGCGTCGATCCCGCCGAACAGGGCGTCGCCTCGGGGATGGCCTCGATGACCCAGCAGATCGGCGGCGCGCTCGGCCTGGCCCTGCTGGTGGCGCTGGCCAACGCCCAGGTACGCGGCGCCGATGCCGCCAGCCTGCTGGCCAGCCAGGCGCGCGGCATCGAATGGGTGACCGCGCTCAGCGCCCTGCTCGCCCTGTTCGGCGCCGCCCTGGCCCTGCGCCTGCGCCGCGAGGAGCCCGCGGCGTTGCAGCCGAGTCGCGGCTGATCCCGCTCAGGCGTCGCCCAGCTCGGCGCCGAGCTCCAGCGCCAGGGCCTGGAAGGCCAGGCGCGCGGCACCGGGGTGGCTGCCCTGGCGCCAGAACAGCGCCACCTGACGGGTCGGCAGCGCCGGCCGCAGCGCCACACAGCGCAACCCGGCCTGCTGGCGCGCCACCGCCTCCGGCAGGATGCTGGCCAGTCTTCCGCGGCGAACCACGTCGACGATGGCGCTGATCGAGTTCGCCTCCAGCGCAACCCGCGCCGTCACCCCTTGCTGGCGCAGGTAAGCGTCGATATGCCGACGCGTGGCGAAGTCGTCGCGCAACAACGCCAACGGCAACTCCGCCAGCGCTGCGGCGGCCAGCGGCGCGTCCGCCGCCGGGTGTTCCGCCCCCAGCACCAGGCCCAGACGCTCCAGGTAGAGCGGCTGGCTGTCGATCTCCACCGAACCCGGCTCGCTGAAGGCCACGCCAAGGTCCAGGCGATCGTCGATCAGCGCCGCCTCCAGGGCGTCCTGGGGCAACTCCTCGAGGCTCAACTCGATGCCCGGATAGCGCTGATTGAACGGATCCACCAGGGCGCCCACCAGATAGCAGGTGAAGGTCGGCGTCATGCCCAGGCGCAGGCGGCCGCGACTGAGGTCGCGCACCTCGTGGATCGCCCGTTGCGCCGCTTCCAGCTCGCGCAAGGCACGCCGCGCATGAAGCAGGTACAGCTCGCCGGCATCGGTGGGACGCACGCTCCTGCCGGAGCGGTCGAGCAATTGCACGCGCAGTTGCTCTTCCAGTTGCCGCACCTGCTGCGACAGGGTCGGCTGCGAAACGTGCAGCGCCTCGGCGGCGCGGGTGAAGTTGCGATGCTCGGCAACAGCGAGCAGGTAGCGCAGGTGGCGAAGCAGCATGGAAACATCCAACTATAGACCAGACCAATGACTGGAATAATAAACCGGTCTTGGACCCTATGGCTCAATCCGCGCATCCTGGCCCCACCATTCGACGGCCAGGAGCCCAGCGCCATGCGTGACATCATCGACGGCTTTCTCCGCTTCCAGCGCGACGCCTACCCGGCGCGCTCGCAACTGTTCAAGTCCCTGGCCACCCGGCAAGCCCCCAAGGCACTGTTCATCGCCTGCTCGGACAGCCGGGTGGTCCCCGAACTGCTGACCCAGCGCGAGCCCGGCGAACTCTTCGTGATCCGTAATGCCGGCAACATCGTCCCCGGCTACGGGCCGCAGCCCGGCGGGGTCAGCGCCTCGGTGGAATACGCGGTGGCGGTGCTCGGGGTCGGCGACATCGTGGTCTGCGGCCACTCGGACTGCGGCGCGATGGGCGCCATCGCTTCCTGCGCCTGTCTCGACCAGCTGCCGGCGGTGGCCGGCTGGTTGCACCACGCCGAGGCCGCACGGGCGATGAACAGCGCCCACGAACACGCCTCCGAGGCGGCGCGGCTGGACGCCCTGGTGCGGCACAACGTGATCGCCCAACTGGCCAACCTGCGCACCCACCCCTGCGTCGCCCGCGCCCTGGAGCAGGGTCGGCTGAACCTGCACGGCTGGGTCTACGACATCGAAAGCGGCCGCATCGACGCCCTCGACGGCGCTAGCCGGCGCTTCGTCTCCCTCGCCGAGCATCCCGAAGTGCGCGCGGTAGGCGGCGAACCCGGGCAGGCGGTCGCCTGAATCCCTTCCCTCACAACCACCCGCAAGGAGAGTCATCTCATGCAACACAGCCAAGTGTCCCCCAACGCGCGCCAGCAACTGGCCGAGACCGTGGTCCTGAACAAGGCCCGCCTGGGCCTGTCCTGGCAGGACCTGGCCGACGGCACCGGTCTCGCCCTGACCTTCGTCACCGCCGCCCTGCTCGGCCAGCATGCCCTGCCAGAGGCGGCGGCGCGCAAGGTCGCCGCCCAACTCGGCCTGGACGACGACGCGGTGCTCCTGCTGCAAAGCATCCCGCTGCGCGGCAGCATTCCCGGCGGCATTCCCAGCGACCCGACCATCTATCGCTTCTACGAGATGCTGCAAGTCTACGGCAGCACCCTGAAGGCGCTGGTCCACGAACAGTTCGGCGACGGCATCATCAGCGCGATCAACTTCAAGCTGGACATCAAGAAGGTCGAGGACCCGGAAGGCGGCTCGCGGGCGGTGATCACCCTCGACGGCAAGTACCTGCCGACCAAGCCGTTCTGAAGCGTCGCGCCGCCCGGCTCGCCGCCGGGCGCGCGCCTCAGCGGCTGGCGATGCTGACCCAGTAGGGCCCGTGGTAGTCGAGCCGGATCGGTAGGCTCTGCTCCAGCAATGCCAGCGCCGCGCCGCTGTCGTCCAGCGGGTAGATGCCACTGACGCGCAGCGCCGCCGCGTCGTCGGCGACGCTGATGATGCCGCGGCGATAGGCGCGCAACGCTTCCAGCACCTCCCCCAGCGGGCGGTCGCGGACCTCCAGCCGGCCATCCAGCCAGGCGCTCTCGCCGCCTTCGGCAGGACCTCGGGCGAGAATCGCCGAGGCGTCGAAACGGGCGCTCTGGCCGCGCTCCAACAGGCATTGCCGTCCGTCGGCAGTGGTGATCCGCACCCGCGACTCGAGCACCACCACTCGCGAGCTGGCGCCGTCATCGCTGACCTGGAAGCGGGTTCCCTGCGCCTCGACCTGGCCACGCCCGGTGTCGACGACGAAAGGCCGCGCCGGATCCCGTGCCACGTCAACCAGCAGGCGGCCCTCGCGTAAGCGCAGGCGACGCCGGTAGCCATCGAATTCGGGGCGTACCCGGCTGCGCGCGTCCAGCACCAGTTGGCTGCCATCCTCCAGGCGGAAGCTCTGGCGTTGTCCGGTGCCGGTGTACAGGTCGCCGGGCCAGGGGAAGCCGACGATGCCGATCCGCCCCAGCGCCAGCGTCGCCACGCCGAACGCCGCCAGGGCGAGGCTGCGCTGGAGAAACCGGCGACGGGCGGACGGCGCCTCGAGGGCTCCGATCAATTGCTCGGCGCGCAAGCCGTGCAGGGGCTCGTCGCGAAACGACTGCAAGCCCAGGCTGAGCCGGTCGAACACCGCACCGTGCTCGGCATCGGCCTGGCGCCACTGCTGGAACGCCAGGCGCTCCTCGGCGCCGGCATGGCCGGATTGCAGCAGCGCCATCCACTGCGCCGCTTCGTCGAGGATGCGTTCTCGCCTTCCCTGGCTCATTCGGCAAGCACCTGGTAGCACTGCTTGAAGCCCTCGACCATGTACTGGTGGATGCGGCTGACGGAAACCTCCAGCAAGCCGGCGATCTCCACGTAGGTCAGTCCGCCGATCTGGCTATGGATGAAGGCGGCGCGGGCCTTCGGCGACAGCCCGGCGAGCATGCGCTCCAGGCGCAGCAGGGTTTCCACCACCTGGGCCTGCTCCTCGGCGGACGGCGCGAGGGCCTCCGGAAGCCCGGCCAGGCTTTCCAGGTAGGCGCGTTCCAGGTCCTGGCGCCGCCAGCCGTCGTACATCAGCCGGCGAGCGATGGTGGTGAGCAGCGCGCGCGGCTCGCGGATGCTTGCCGGATCCGGCAGGGCAAGGACCTTGAGGAAGGTTTCCGAGGCGATGTCCTCGGCGCTGTGGGGGCAGCCGAGGTAGCGCCGCAGGCGCCCGCTCAGCCAGGAATAGTCGTTCTGGAACATCAGGCCGACGAGGCGATTGCGTGTCTGATCCATGCCCATTCCGCACTCTCGTGCTACGGGCCTGCGCCACCGGGCGTCGGGGTGGCAGGCGAAACCTTGATCGGCGGGAGGCGGCGCCGACGTCGGATTGCACGTGTCCCTCCCGCAAACAGCGATGGCAGGCCGCCGGGCCTGCGCGGAAGGCAATATGCCGCAGAAGCTCGAACGCAAAAAAGAATATTAATTAAGGTGTACTTAACTTTTTGGCATTAGAAGATCGCCATCCCGCGACGACTGTCGTCATTCCTTACGAAATGGCAACGCCGCGATCCGCCGAAAGCGGCATACTCGTCAGCTTGTTTCGCCGCGTCGACAACGCCCGTACCAATGTCCGCCTCGCTCCCCAACGACACCCCGCCTGACGAAGCCCTGCCCCTGGTCCTGGCCGGTCCCCTGCTGCGCCGCGCAGAGCCCGGACGCCTGGTGTTCTGGCTGGCCACGTCATGCCCGACGACCATCGAACTGATCCTCGCCAGCGAAGGCGAGGCGGAGCGTCGGGTCCGCCTCGCGGAAGGAACCCACTCGGCCATCCGCATCGGCACCCATGCCTGGCTGCACCTGCTGGATGTCGCGCTCGACCCGCCGTTGCCCTGCGCCCGCCTGGTCGACTACGACCTGCGCCTCGCCGCCGACGGCCGGGAGCCTGCGGGAATCGCCGAATGGGCACCGCATCTGCTCTACCCCGGTCGCCAGCGCGCCAGCCTGGTGCTCAAGCCACGTCTCGACCAGTTGCTCCACGGCTCCTGCCGCAAGCCGCATCACCCAGCGGCCGATGGCCTACTGCAGGTCGACCGGCTGCTGGAGGAAAACCTGCTGCAGGCCGAAAGCCGCCCGGCGTTGCTGATGATGAGCGGCGACCAGGTCTACGCCGACGACGTCGCCGGGCCGATGCTGGTGGCCATCCATGGGTTGATCCACCGCCTCGGCCTGTACGGCGAACACCTGGAAGGCGCACTGGTGAACGACAGCGAGGCACTCTACGCGCACCCGGCCACCTACTACCGGCGCGAGGACTTGCTGCCCGCCTTCGAGTCCAACGAAGCCCTGCGCGAGCGCTTCTTCGGCGGGGTGAAGAAGCCGATCTTCACCTCGGCCAACGCCCACAACCATCTGGTCGGCCTGGCCGAGGTGCTGGCGATGTACCTGCTGGTCTGGTCGCCGGCGCCCTGGCGCCTGGTCAGGCTGGAACCGCCGCCGGGGCTGGATGCGCGGCACGCGCAGCGCTTCGCCGGCGAGCGCCGGCACATCGAAGCCTTCCGCGATGGCCTGCCCCGCGTGGCGCGGGCGCTGGCGCATATCTCGTCGCTGATGATCTTCGACGACCACGACATCACCGACGACTGGAACCTTTCAGCACGCTGGGAGCTGACCGCCTACGGCCATCCGTTCTCCCGGCGGATCATCGGCAACGCCCTGCTCGCCTACCTGCTCTGCCAGGGCTGGGGCAACGACCCGCAGCATTGCGGCGAATGGCTGGCGCCGGTCGCGGCCCTGATGGAGGGTGCCGCGGCAGACGGCCGGCTGCCCTGCGCCGAGCAGGACCGCCTGCTCGATGCCCTGCTCGACTTCCAGCACTGGCACTACCGGTTGCCTGGCAGCCCGACCCTGATCGTCCTCGACACGCGCACCCGCCGCTGGCGTAGCGAGCGCAACCTGGGCCGGCCCTCCGGGCTGATGGACTGGGAGGCACTGAGTGAATTCCAGCAGGACCTGCTCGGCGAAAAGGCGGCGATCATCGTGTCGCCGGCGCCGATGTTCGGGGTCAAGCTGATCGAGGGCGTACAGAAGCTCTTCAGTTGGATCGGCCAGCCGCTGCTGGTCGATGCGGAAAACTGGATGGCCCATCGCGGCGCGGCCTCGGTGATGATGAACATCTTCCGCCACTCGCGTACGCCGGGTAACTACCTGATCCTTTCCGGCGACGTGCATTACTCCTTCGTCTACGACATCCGGATTCGCCATCGCGAGCGCGGGCCCCGGCTCTGGCAGATCACCAGCAGCGGGATCAAGAACGAATTCCCGCGACGCCTGCTGGACTGGTTCGACCGCCTCAATCGCTGGCTCTATGCGCCCTGGTCGCCGCTGAACTGGCTGACCCAGCGGCGCAGTCTGGAAATCCGCCCGCGCGTTCCGCAGCACAGCCAGGCCGGCGAGCGCCTGTGGAACAGCGCCGGGATCGGCCAGGTATTCATTGGCGAGGACGGCCGTCCGCGCGCGGTGTTGCAGGTCAATGCCGATGGCTCGCCGGCGACCGCCTTCGAGCGACATCGCGACATCGAAGACGAACGAGCGGACCAGTCGCCGGTCACGCCGGGTCGCTGAGAGGCCAGAACAAGGGGGACGGGCGGACGCCGCGCCGCATCATCCGCCCGCCCGGTTTCAGAACGGCCGCTCCTGCACGTCCAGGGTCGCCGCCAGCGCTTGCCAGAGCACCTCGGCGAAGACCCGCTGGGCGTCGCCGGCCAGGTACGCCTGCATGGCCGCGTCATCGCTCCACTCGCTGTGCAACAACCACAGGTCGGAGTCCCCGTCCGCCTGGCGCAGTTCGTAGCGCAGGCAACCGGGCGCGGCCTGGCCCGCCTGCGCCAGCTCTTGCAGGCGCAGGCCGAGGCGGTGCGACTGGCCGCTGCGGGCGCGAATGCTGACCAGGTGACTGGCCCGATTGAACGCTGGCATGCTCTCTGCCTCCTCGACATGGATTCGCCGCTGCGCAAGCGGCACCAGAAGTGGAAGGGCCGGCGGCGCCAAGACGCCGGCCGGCCGCTGTGGGGTGTAAGGGTGACGCATGTGCCCTGCCTCCGATTACCAGTTGCCGGGATGGGTCCGCCGCGCCAGCGTGCCGCCCGCGGCGGGGCCGGAAGGCGAACGGGAAGGCGCCTCGGGGACCAGCGCGCCGTCGCGCACCGGCCGCGAACGGAAGGCACCCGGCGCGCGCTCCGGCGACATGCCGCCCGATGACAGTCTGGCCTGTTGATTTGACATAGGTGTGTCCCCCTGCATGTGTTTCCCATCGGCATGACGGAGATTCCGCCATGCCAGCCAGATTAGGGGGATGGCGCGGGGAATCGGTAGACGGATACTGTCGGGTTCTTGCCTGAAACTGCCGCGCTCCGGTTTTTTCTCATCCGCTTGCACCCCGTGCGACGAGCCGGCTTGCCTGTTCCTGGCGAATGCTTGCCTGATCCTGCCAACGCGCATCGCGATGAGTGCCTGCCGCCGCGGCGCGCGCTAGTCTTGGGAAGGTTTCCCCCGCGAGTCCCCGCATGAGCGAAAACACCCCGCTTCTTTCCGTCGATCTCCCCGCCGAACTGCGCCAGCGCCAGAGCGAACTGGCGCAGTTGCTGCTCGAGCACTGTCCCAGCGACGGTGTCTACGGCACCGCCGTCGACCCCCTCGCCCTGATTCGCGCCGACGGCCCCACCCTGCCGGCGCGCGGCATGCACAAACCTGCCCTGTGCATCATCGCCCAGGGCCGCAAGGAGGTGCAGTTGGCCGAGGAACGCTATATCTACGATCCGCTGCACTACCTGGTGGTCTCGGTCACCCTGCCGCTGGCCGGCCAGGTGATCGACGCCTCGCCGGACGCGCCCTACCTCTGCGTCCGGCTGGATATCGACCCTGCGGAAATCACCCAGCTGATCTCCGACGCCGGGCCCATGGAAGTGGCCAGCCGGCGCGGCGACCGTGGCCTCTACGTCGACCGTATCGACGCCAGCCTGCTGGATGCGGTGCTGCGCCTGATCCATCTGCTGGACAGCCCGCGCGACATCCCGATGCTGGCGCCGCTGATCCTCCGCGAGATTTTCTACCGGCTGCTGCGCAGCGGCCAGGGCCAGCGCCTGCACGAGATCGCCATCGCCGACAGCCAGGCCCACCGCATCACCCGCGCCATCGACTGGATCAACCAGAACTACGGCAAGCCGCTGCGCATCGAGCAACTGGCCCAGGTGGTCAACCTCAGCCCCTCGACCCTGCACCACCGCTTCAAGGCCGTGACCGCGATGAGCCCGTTGCAGTACCAGAAGCAGCTGCGCTTGCAGGAAGCGCGCCGGCTGATCTTCAGCGAGGGCCTGGAAGTGGCCGCCGCCGGCTACCGGGTCGGCTACGAAAGCCCGTCGCAGTTCAGCCGCGAGTACAGCCGGCTGTTCGGCGCCCCGCCGCTGCGCGACCTGGCGCGGGCGCGCAACACCGCCTAGGGGAACGCGGCAGCGGCCGCGACGGTCAATCGGGAAGCGGCGGCATACCTTCGTCGCCCCGACCGACCTTGCGCAACCGTACCCGCCATGACCCGAGCCCTGCCCCTGCTCCTGCTTGCCCTGTCCCTTCCCGCCGCGGCGACGGACAGCGAGTCGTTCGCCCGCCGCTACCTGGCCTATGTCCATGCCGTCGGCCAGCACAGCGAACGACTCTGGCCCGGCTGGCGGATGGCCGACAAGGCCTTCCTCTACAGCGATGGCCGCAGTACCTGGGTCGCCGATGCCGAAGGCCGCGCGCAGCGCACCACGGCGGCGGACGACAGCGACCCGGATCTCGACCTGAGCTATGCCTTTCCGCGTTACCGGGGCCGTCCGGCGGTGCTGCTGCAGATCAGCGCCGCGCACCTGCGGAGCAATACCGGCAATAGCGAGACGCTGGCCGCCATCGGCCCGCACGAAGCCTTCCATCGCTACGCCCAGGAAGACTGGCCGGGCCTGCGCAAGCCCGGTGGCTATCGCGGCGACCTGGCCACGCTCGACCCGCGCCCGCGGGAATACCGCTATGCCCTGTTCCAGTCGCTGCTCCAGGCCCTGCGCACGCCCGGGCAGCGCGACAGCTACCTGAGCGACGCCCAGGGCTGGCTGCGCCGCTGGCGCGAAGCGGCTCCCGAGGAAAGCCGGCTGGCGGCGCAGGTCGATCTCAGCGAAGGCACCGCGCGCTACATCGAGATGGCCGCCGCCGCGCGCTACCGCACCGATTTCGCCGAGGATCCGCAACGCTATCGGCAGGCGCTGCGGGAGTACGCCCTGGCCTTCTACGATGCCAACGAGATCGGCGTCGGCGTCGACAGCGAAGCCTACGAGATCGGCGCGCTGGCCGGAGTGCTGCTGGACCTGCGCGACGACGACGCGGACTGGAAGGAAGCCGCGACGGCCGGCACCTGGCCGCTGGACTACCTGCTGCGCGACCAGCCTCCGGCCTGGAGCGAACTTCCCGACGACGCGCGGGCGCGCGGCGAGCGCTACCGGCGCGAGATGGGCGCCACCCGCCAGCGCCTGGTCGAGTTGCAGGAGGCCTTCGCCGACCCACGGCGACCGCTACTGGTGATCCCGCAACCGCGACGCACCATCGGCTTCGCCACGGCGGCCAGCGAGGTGCGCGGGGGCTTCTACGTCCTTGCCGACGGGCCGTTCCGCCAGGCCTACCTCGGCGCGCGCTGGAATGTCGGCGAGCTGACCCTGGACGGCGTCGACTACCTGGAGGGCGACGCCGAGGCGTACTGCCCGGGCTACGGCCGTTCGGCGCTGATTCCGTTGCGCGGAGGCGATTGGCGCGAAGGCACGCTGGCGCCGGAAGAACCCGGCCTGCGCGGCCGCCTGGCGACTGCTCGCAGCCTCGTCGACGGGCGGACCCTTTATTGCGCGGCGGAGAATGCTCCTTGAGGACCGACAACGGCGCTACAATGCCCGCTCGCCGCCGCAACCCCGCCGAGGGCTCGCCATGAAGTTCCTGCTGATCGGGCTGATCCGCTTCTACCAGTACGCAATCAGCCCGCTGATCGGTCCCCGCTGCCGCTTCTACCCCAGTTGCTCGCACTACACCCTGGAAGCCATCCGCGTGCATGGCGCGCTGCGAGGCGGCTACCTCGGCGCGCGCCGGCTGCTGCGCTGCCACCCCTGGCACCCGGGCGGCTACGACCCGGTTCCGGAGCGCCAGGAACAGGCGTGCGCCTGCCACAGAACGGCAAAGCCCGGCAAATGAAGCCGGCGAAAAGATCGCAACGGCGACATCCCGCACATAACCGGACCCGCCGGTCGACATGCGGAATTGATAAAACATATCATTCAGGGTCCATCTCCCCGGCTATCGCCCGGCGTCCCCATGCGCCAGGCGACGCCTGGGAGCTCCGCTCAAACGTTTCATCCTGAGGCACCGATGCCCCGTCATCCCTTCTCCCCTTCCTTCCTCGCCGCCAGCGTCTTCTGCGCCGCCACCCCGGCCCTCGCCGCGCTGCAACCGATCGCCGAGGCGCCGCTGGCCGGCGAAACCGAGTTCCGCTGCCAGTTCAACGCCGACAACAGCACCGATTGCGTGAGCACCTACAGCTTCACCATCCTCAAGCCGAGCGGCCGCGAGATGCTCTCGCGCATCGATCGCAGCTACGCGGAGACCGACAGCCTGATCGTGGAGAAGGCCGAGCTGACCCAGCCCGGCGGCAAGCCGGTGCCGCTGGACCAGTCGCAGATCGATACGCGCACCGCGCCGAACCCGGACCAGGGCTTCCTGCGCGAACGTCAGACCTCCCTGGCGTTCCCCAACCTGCGCGTCGGCACCCGCATCAGCTACACCCTGCGCGAGCATTTCACCGCTAAGCCGCTGAGCACCCAGTTCCACTACATTCTCAGCCGCCCACCGATGCCGGTGCGCGACGACCGCTTCGTCGCCGAGTTCAAGGCCGAGCGGCCGATCTTCGTGCGCAGCGAGCTGATGGACGCCTATCGCATCGAACAGAGCGCCGACAAGAAGACCCTCAAGGTCAGCCTGAAAAAGCCGCAATACACCAACTACATCAACGAAGCCGGCAACGCCTACCTGCGCCATACCCCGCGCCTGGAGCTGGGCAGTTCGCTGGACCTGCAGGACAACTTCGGCCCGTTCGCCGCGCGCTACAACGAGATCCTCGCCGCGGAGCTGCCCAAGGGCGCCGCGGCGGCCGTCACCGCGGTGAAGGGCAAGCCGGCTCGCGAGCAGGTCGCCGGCCTGATGCAGTACATCAACGACACCTACCGCTACCTGGGCGACTGGCGCGCCAGCGAGCGCGGCTACGTGCCCTTCTCCCTCGCGGAGATCGAGCGCAATGGCTACGGCGACTGCAAGGACCTGGCGATCCTCCTCGGCGCCATGCTCAAGGCCGCCGGGATCAAGGCCGAACCGACCCTGGTCAGCCGCGGCGACGTGGTCTGGGACCTGCTGGTGCCCGGCATGTACGCGCCGAACCATGCCATCGTCCGCGCCGAGGTGGACGGCAAGACCTGGTGGCTGGACCCGACCAACCCGGTGTTCGCTCCCGGCCGCATCATGCCCGACATCCAGCAGCGCTGGGCGCTGGTGCTGGGCGCCGACGGCAAGGTGCGGCGCGACGAGATTCCCCTGGAAGCGCCCGGCGACACCCTGCGCGTGACCCGCAGCGAGCATTACACCCATGACGGCGAAGCCCGGGTCGAGTCGCGCGTGGAGCTTTCCAATGCGCCGCTGATGCAGCTCAGCGTCGCCGACCGCCAGCGCGGCCGCACCAGCACCGACCAGGACCTGTGCCGCAACTTCGCCAAGGAAGGCAGCGACTGCGTGCTGGAGCGCGACGACAGCCAGTTCGTGCTGCCGCCCAGCTATACGATCAGTGCCAGGCTTACCGACCGCCGCGCCCTCGACCGGCTCGGCGGAGAGTATTTCTACAACCGCCAGGACCTGGCCAGCCAGTGGGATGCCTTCGCCAAGTACCGTAGCGAAGGCCAGTTGGCCGAGCTGTACCTGGGCGAACCGCAGATCACGTCCTACGACATCAGCCTGTCCGGCGGCAAGACTGACGAGCCGGCGCACAGTTGCGAGATCCGCAGTCCCTGGTTCGACATCGACCTGCAGGCCGAACCGGCCAAGGATGGCGGCTACCACTATCGTTATCGGGAAGTGCAGAAGACCAGTTGGCTCAACCACGACGAGATCAACAGCGCCGAGTTCGGCAAGCTGATCGAGCAGAGCCGCGGTTGCGTCGAGCAACTGCGCCTGGTGGTCAAGCTGGACAAGCGTCCCTGAGCGACCCGCGCCCGCTCCGGCGGGCGCGTCCAGCCGCACCAGCGGGCGATTCTTCTACTCGCCCGCGCAGCCCCTCCAGGCCGAGCGCCTGTTCATAGAAACGCGCCATGCGCTCCGGGTCGGCGACGTACGCCAGCATTCCGCTGGCGAGCCTGTCGCCTACACCTGCCAATCGAGCCGCAGCCCGGATTCGAACGTACGCCTCTCCCCGCTCAGCGGGTCGTCGAAGCGCAGCCCCCTGGCCAGCAGCTTGAGCGGCCGCAGGTAGTCGTCGGGGCTGCCCTCGGCGTCCAGCAGCTCGGGATAGAACCCATCGTTCTGGATACCCGCGCCGAGTGCCGCAAGGTGCACGCGCAGCTGGTGCTTCTTGCCGGTCACCGGATACAGCCGGTAGCGCCACCAGCGGCCGTTGCGCTCGACGACCTCGATGCGCGTCTCGCTGTTCGGCTCGCCCTCGCCTTCGCGCATGCGGAAGAACGGCTCGCCGGGCACCAGGCGGGTCCTGCGCAGCAACGGGAAGTCCAGTTGCGGCAAGGCCGGAGCGATCGCTTCGTAGCACTTGTCGATGCGCCGCTCGCGGAACAGCGCCTGGTAGCGCCCGCGGCTGCCGGGATTGGTCGAGAACAGCACCAGCCCGGCGGTATGCCGGTCGATCCGGTGCAGCGGCACCAGGTCGCGATTGCCGGTGCTGCGGGCCAGCCGCGCCAGGAGCGTCTGCTCGACGTAGCCGCCGGCCGGCATCACCGGCAGGAAGTGCGGCTTGTCCGCCACCAGCAGATGCTCGTCGCGGTACAGGATGCGCGCCTCGAAAGGAATCGGTGCCTCCACCGGCAACTCGCGGAAGTAGTGCACACGCAGGCCTTCGCGATATGCCGCCTGCGGGCCCAGCGCACGCCCCTCGGCGTCCAGCACCCGGCCCCGCTGCATGCGCGCCAGCCAGGTGTCGCGGTCGATTGCCGGGAAACGCGCGCAGAGACAGTCGAGCACGGTGCTCCAGGGACCGGCCGGCAGATGCAGGGTGCTGGCGCGGAGACTGGCATCGGGCAAGGAAGGAGACGACATGCGGCAACTCGGGAAGGACGGGCGACCATTAGGCCGCAGCGCGGCGCACAGGTCAAAGCACGCCGGGGCGAAACGAAGAAACCGCCCGAAGGCGGTTTCTTCCGTGACCCAGGGATCGAATCAGGCGGCGCTCGCCTTGCGCTCTTCCGCCTCGCAGGCGGCTGCGGTGAACAGCACGTCGGTCGAGGAGTTCAGCGCGGTCTCCGCGGAGTCCTGGAGGATCGCGATGATGAAGCCTACCGCCACCACCTGCATCGCCACCTCGCTGGGAATCCCGAACAGGCTGCAGGCCAGCGGGATCAGCAGCAGCGAACCGCCGGCCACGCCGGACGCGCCGCAGGCGCAGATCGACGCCACCACGCTGAGCAGGATCGCGGTCGGTACGTCCACGGCGATGCCCAGGGTATGCACCGCTGCCAGGGTCAGCACGGTGATGGTGATCGCCGCGCCAGCCATGTTGATGGTCGCGCCCAGCGGGATCGATACCGAATAGGTGTCTTCGTGCAGGCCAAGGCGCTCGCAGAGCTGCAGGTTGACCGGGATATTGGCTGCCGAGCTGCGGGTGAAGAACGCGGTCATGCCGCTTTCGCGCAGGCAGGTCAGCACCAGCGGATAGGGATTGCGGCGGATCTTCAGGAACACGATCAGCGGGTTGACCACGAAGGCCACGAACAGCATGCAGCCGAGCAACACCACCAGCAGGTGGGCATAGCCTTTCAGGGCCTCGACGCCGGACTCGGCGAAGGTCGAGGCGACCAGGCCGAAGATGCCCAGCGGGGCGAAGCGAATCACCACCTTGACGATCAGCGAGACGCCGTTGGACAGCTCGGAGAGCAGGTTGCGGGTGGTGTCGCTGGCGTGGCGGAAGGCGATGCCGAGGCCGATGGCCCAGGCCAGGATGCCGATGAAGTTGGCCGAGATCAGGGCGTTGACCGGGTTGTCCACCACGCTCAGCAGCAGGGACTGGAGCACCTCGGCGATGCCGCCCGGAGGCGACATCTCGCCCGGATGGCTGGCCAGCACCAGGCTCGAGGGGAAGGCGAAGCTGGCGATCACCGCCACCACCGCGGCGCTGAAGGTGCCGACCAGGTACAGCAGCAGGATCGGCCGGATATGGGTCTGCTGGCCTTGCTTGTGGTTGGCGATGGATGCCATCACCAGGACGAACACCAGTACCGGCGCGACGGCCTTCAGCGCGGAAACGAAGACCTTGCCGATGAAGCCGACCTTGAGCGCGGCGGCCGGGAAGAAGCTGGCGAGCAGCAGGCCGGCGATCAGGCCGACGATGATCTGGCCCACCAGGCTGGTACGCGTCAGCAGATGAAGCAGGGGACGTTCAGGGTATGTCATGCAGATTTCTACTCTTATAGGTGTGTCGAAGGCCGGCCCAGGCAGCTTCCATGCCGAACGACCCTGTGCCGTTCCACCCCCGCGAAGGGATGGTTCGAGCGAGCCGGGTAGTCTAGGGAAGGACGCGCAGCACCACAGGAAACACCGACCAGCGGATACCGGGCTCCCCCGCCACGGCCATCGAACCGGATCGGGACGGCGTGGATTCTAGCCGTGTCTGCGCTTTTTGGGGGCGTCCAATTCTGTCTGGATTCGGACATGTCGTCGCAGGCGCATTGCCAGCCGGGAGGCCGGAAACCCCTGTGAAAAGGAGGGAAAACGCGAAATTCGCTGTCTGCAGATAGCCAAAGCCCGCCATGAGGCGGGCTTCAGATGGGGGGCTAGTCCGTTAGCCATGGGTCTATGATTGACCCGTCACCGTGAAAATTTCGTGAAGATTACCAATCTTTTTCCTTCACATTTCCGCTGAATCCATTCACCGCTCGCCTCACTGGGTCGGGCTCAGCTCGCTCTCCTGGAAGCGCGGCGGCGGACGGCTGAAGCTGCGAGTCAGGTAGAACAGGTAGCCGAAGCCCAGTCCGGCCCAGATCAGCCCCATCACCAGCGAGGTGCTTTCCAGGTTGAGCCAGAGCACCGCGACGATGGCCGCGCCGAGCAATGGCAGGACCAGGTAGTGGAAATGCTCCTTGAGGCTGCGGTTGCGCCCGCCGCGCACATAGAAATGCACGATCACCGAGAGATTGACGAAGGTGAAGGCCACCAGGGCGCCGAAATTGATCAGCGCGGTCGCGGTCACCAGGTCGAAGGAGATCGCCGAGAGCGCCACCATGCCCACGATGAGCACGTTGATCGACGGCGTACGCCATTTCGGATGGACGAAGCCGAAGATCCGCTCCGGCAGCACGTTGTCCCGCCCCATCACGTACAGCAGGCGCGACACGCTGGCCTGGGAGGCCAGGCCCGACGCCAGGGTATTGATGAAGGTGGCGCAGAGGAAGATCGACTGGAACAGCTTGCCGCCGACGTACAGGGCGATTTCCGGCAGCGCCGCGTCGGGTTCCTTGAAGCGTACGTTGGTCGGGAAATAGGACTGCAGGAAATACGACACGGTGATGAAGATCACCCCGCCGTACAGCGCGGTGAGGAAGATCGCCCGCGGGATCACCCTGCCGGCGTCGCGGGTTTCCTCGGACAGCGTAGTCACCGCGTCGAAACCGAGGAAGGAAAAGCAGAGGATCGTCGCCCCCGCCACCATCGCCGAGAGATGCGCGTGCTCGGAGAAGAACGGCTGGGTACTGAGCACCGTGGCGGTCCCCTCCCCGTTGTTCAGGCCGTGAATCACCAGGCCGATGAAGACCACGATGATCGCCAGTTGGACCAGCACGAAGACGGTGTTGAAATTGGCGACCAGGTTCACGCTCTTGATGTTGATGAGGGTCATGATCAGCACGAACATCACCACCCAGATCCACGGGGCGACCTCGGGGAACAATGCGGTCAGGTATATCTTCGCCAGCAGTGCGTTGATCATCGGCAGGAACAGGTAGTCCAGCAGCGACGACCAGCCGACCATGAAGCCGACATGGGGATTGATCGCTCGTTGCGCGTAGGTATAGGCCGAGCCTGCGGTGGGGAACTGGCGGACCAGCTTGCCGTAGCTGATCGCGGTGAACAGCACGCCGGCGAGGGCCAGCAGGTAGGCGGTGGGCACGTGTCCCTGGGAAATCCCGGATACGATGCCGAAGGTGTCGAAGACGGTCATCGGGGTCAGGTAGGCCAACCCGATCATGACGATCTGCCACAGCTTGAGGGACTTGCGAAGCTGGGTTCGTTCTGCGGTGGGGGGAGGATTCGACATGGGTATGCTTGCCTCGATTTCTTCTTTTTCTAATGCACAGCAAAGGAAGGCGGACGGGCGGAAACCGCAGGCTTGCCGCCGTCTACCTTCAGCAAGGGTGGGAACCTCGACGGAAGAACGGGCGGGCGGCGCCGGACCGGAGCCGCCCGCCCATGCTCACACGGTGTGCAGGTACCAGTTGTACTCGAGGTCGGAGATCGAGTACTCGAACTCCTCCAGCTCGCTTTCCTTGCAGGCGACGAAGATGTCGATGTACTTCGGATCGATGTACTTCGCCAGGATCTCGCTGTCGTCCAGTTCGCGCAGGGCGTCGCGCAGGTTGTTCGGCAGGCTCGGCTCCAACTGCTCGTAGGAGTTGCCTTCGATCGGGGCACCCGGCTCGACCTTGTTGGTCAGCCCGTGGTGCACCCCGGCAAGCACCGAGGCCAGCAGCAGGTAGGGGTTGGCGTCGGCGCCGGCGACGCGATGTTCCAGGCGTACCGCGTCCGGGCTGCCGGTGGGCACGCGCAGGGCCACGGTGCGGTTGTCCAGGCCCCAGCTCGGCGCGTTCGGCACGTAGAACTGCGAACCGAAGCGGCGGTAGGAGTTGACGTTCGGGCAGAGGAAGGCCATGGAGGCCGGCAGGGTCTCGAGCACGCCGCCGATCGCATGGCGCAATGCGGCGTTCTGCTCGGGATCCTCGCTGGTGAAGATGTTGTTGCCGTGCTTGTCGAGCAGCGAGATGTGTACGTGCAGTCCGTTCCCGGCCTGGCCCGGATAGGGCTTGGCCATGAAGGTGGTGTCCATCTCGTGGTCGTAGGCGATGTTCTTGATCAGGCGCTTGAGCAGCACCGCATAGTCGCAGGCCTTCATCGGGTCGGCGACGTGATGCAGGTTGACCTCGAACTGCGCCGGTGCGGATTCGGCGACGATGGCGTCGGCCGGGATGCCCTGGGCGCGGGCGCCGTCGATGATGTCCTGGAGGCACTCGACGTATTCGTCGAGGTCGTCGATGGAGTACACCTGCACCGACTGCGGACGCTTGCCGGAGATCGGCGAGCGCGGCGGCTGCGGCCGGCCGTTCACGTTCTCCTGGTCGATCAGGTAGAACTCCAGCTCGAAGGCGGCGACGATGGTCAGTTCCATCTCGGTGAACCTGGCCACCACCTGGCGCAGGACTTCGCGGGGGTCGGCGAAGAAGGGATCACCTTCCAGCTCATGCATGGTCATCAGCAGTTGCGCGGTCGGGCGCTTCTGCCAGGGTTCCATGGAGAGGGTGCCGGGGATCGGGTAGCAGATCCGGTCGGCGTCGCCGATGTCGAGACCCAGGCCGGTACTCTCTACGGTGGAGCCGGTGATATCGAGGGCGAACAGGGAAGCGGGAAGGTTGATACCTTTTTCGAAGACTTTGGGCAGACTGTTGCGTTCGATTCGCTTGCCGCGAACCACGCCATTCATGTCTGAAATCAGAAGGTCGACGAACTGGACCTCGGGATGTTCCTGAAGGAACAGGCTCGGCTCAGTGAGCTGAACGGCACGCAGGGGTACCGACATGATGCAACACCTTTTTTGTTAAAAATTTCAATCATGCGGGGGCTGGAGCCAGAGTCAATCGGAAAGCCAATTTGTTGTCAATAGCCCTCTCGTCGCCCTCGCGGACGGCGAAATGGCCGTAGACAGGGCCTTCCAGCGCATCGCGAAAGCGGCCAAAGCCAGGCCAGGCAAGGTGTTCAACCTGGTGCAGCAGATATTTTACAGGCTCCGTTGTACGAAAAATTGAACAAGGCTAAGCTGTGCCAACCCTACAACAGCAATAAACCGGGTGTTCCATGTCCTACCAGCCGTCCCTCGGCGCCAAGTTCCGCGGCCACAAGATCGGTCAGCATCCGCGTTAGCTCCGCTCCGGTTCTTCTCTCCCTCGATTCTTCGCAGCGCCCTCGAGCGGCCCTCGCTCGTCCGCCGCCTGCCCTGCCCGTCCTCCTTATATAAGGAAGGACACCGGCCGCTTTCGCCTGCGTGGATAACGGATACGAAGAGCAAGATCGTTCAAGCCAGCCCGATGCGCCTGCTGGCATGCTGGACCGACGTTCACCACCGCCATGCCCCCATGACTGCCCACGACCTGCCCCGCCAAGCCTTTCTCCGCGGCGCCGTCGCCATCCTCCCATTGTCCCTGGCCGTCGCGCCCTGGGGGCTGCTGGCGGGATCGATGGCCATCGAAGCCAACCTCACCCCGGCCGAGGGCCAGGGCCTGTCCGCCATCGTCTTCGCCGGCGCCGCCCAGTTGGTGGCGATCGGCATGCTCAAGGGCGGTGCCGGGTTCTTTTCGGTCATCTTCACCACCCTCCTCCTGACCTCGCAGCACCTGCTCTACGGCATGAGCTTGCGGCCGGTCCTGTCACCTCTGCCGGGACGCTGGCGGATCGGCCTGGGCTTCCTGCTCACCGACGAGTTCTTCGCCCTCGCCAGCCAGCACGACCGGCGCAACTTCAACCGCTGGTACGCCCTCGGCGTCGGCCTGACCTTCTATATCGCCTGGAACCTGTTCACCCTCGCCGGCATCCTGCTTGGCCGCAGCATTCCCGGTCTCGAACACCTGGGCCTGGATTTCTCCATCGCCGCCACCTTCATCGCGCTGGTCGCGCCGCTGGTGCGCAACGTACCGACACTGGTCTGCGTGGCCACCTCGCTGTTCTGCTCGGTGCTGTTCAGCCACTGGCAATGGAGTTCGGCGCTGGTCCTCGCCGGTCTCGCCGGGATGGCCGCCGGTTTCATCTGCAACAAGCTGTATCGGGAGGCGCCATGGTCTGGGCAGTGATCTTCGGGATGGGCGCGATCGTCTTCCTCAACCGCTACCTGTTCCTCGAACCGCGCCTGCCGATCCGTCTCGGCAGCAACCTGCGGCAGTTCCTCGGTTTCGCCGTGCCGGGAATGCTCACGGCGATCTGCGGCCCCATCGTGTTCATGCCCGAGGGCCGCATCGACCTCGGCTACGACAATCCCTACCTGGTCAGCGGCGCAGTCACCGTGGCGCTGGTGCTCTATACCCGCAATACCCTGGCGAGCATGCTGCTGGGCATGGCGTTCTTCTTCCTGTTCAAGTGGTGGCTGATTTGATCGATGTCAGTCGCTGCACGTCGGACGGCATGATTTCGGCAGACAGCCTCTTGCAGGGGGCTACAAACCAATAGCCCGTAAGAACACGTGGAAACAACTGAAGCGGCAATCGAAAATTTTTGCCTTACTTCAAACCATATCCAAGCTTCCATTCCAAGCTTCCCAAATCATCACACCTTGCATTCGATGATAGAAAATGATTTTCGCCAAGCGGAGAGTAACAGCGATAAATAGGGACCGTATTTTTTTGTGGATATTTATACACCCAACCGATAGTAGCGATTCGATCATGTCCGCTCCCGTCACATCCTCCTGCATCAGTCACGAGATAATCATCGGGATCCTGTCTATTCACACACTCCTCCACCTCAAGCGTTTCAATACCAACGACAGGACGAGTCAGGAGATATGCGATACGATTACGCTCGGTGTACTCGGATTGTCTCACCACAGGCAGAGTAGTAACTCTGTATTTCCCACTCCTGTGCTCCCAGCGGGTAAGAGCCAAACCTACGGAAGCCTGTTTAGGTTCACTAACCACCTTCATGTTAACCCCTTGAAAGACGAGATACTTTTCCTTTAGCGTTCCTCCATGCGGTATATAAGTATAGGTGATACCCCAGCCGGAATTATCAACTCGATTCCCGCCACCAAATAGATTCACGACCCCCACATATGCGATTAAGTCAGTTGACTTCCCAATTAAATTTCGATCCCAATCATTTTTAACAAACGGAACAAGAGGATCCTTAAGAGTAAAAAAATTCTTATAATCCGAGGACAATGACAGCTTTATCCCGCCAAACCATGGATCGAGATCAAGCGCAATAACTTTACGTCCAGCCCGCCAATACCCAACACTACTCCCTATAGCACCCAAACTATCTGCCATACCACCAATCGCAGGCTCACTCCAATTTCCTTTATATAATTTCCTCCAGCTTGACGGGAACATATAAGATGCCTCCGGAGCACGCGCCACGATATTATCCCATCGCCCCGGCCTGAAACAATACATATAGAGGTAGCCTTCATCGGGGGCCCGAACCAGTGAACAGTCACCCTCCCCAGATTGGGTCCCCATCTTCGGTGCCTCAGGGCTGGTCAACACAGTAATTGGATTAACCCAAGATAGACCGTCATAAGAAAACGATACTCCCATTGACTTGTGCGCCTGCCCACCATTGATGTAGTCGCACTTTTGCTCCTGATGCACGGCTGCAACATAGACATCTCCGATCTTAACCGGAGAATTTATCCATACTCCACACTCGCTGTAGGACCCTGCGGCACCTTTACTTAACACCTTATTGGCAGGCCAGCCCATAGACCAGGCCTCCGGCCCGGTTATTGCGTAAGCATCACCACCTCCGGAACTGTAGCCTCTGAATAAATTTTCAGAGAGCTTTATTACATAAAACTTAGTATCCAGGCCAGGCTCGTGAGACCCACCCCTAACTACTAGCGGGCGCTCCACCCGCACCTGTAGACAAGACTCACAAAAGACTTCCGCCGCAACTTTCGAAACCAATAAAAAGTGCAGAAGAAGCACAAAACACAAACAAGAAATCATAGACTTCTTCATGAAAATCCCTTTCATAATATTTTATTTTTCAATCAAAACCATCCAACCACTGGCCACCAACACAATATTTCCGGCTCCAGCCCCGAAATGCCGATACCAATCTAGCGCCCGTCCAGGCAGAGCAATTGACACGGAGAAATTCAGAAAACCACCCGAAAATAATGACGATAGTCACAGTGAACGCCATCCTCCCGCTCGACGGCTTTCACCTTGAACTGCTTTGCTCCCAGCAACTCCAAGACACGAACCAGTTGATCATGACTGAATATCTGTGTATGCCCGATTGCTGGAACTCCGCGAGAGTCAGTCACCAACAGTAGCTCACCGCCCGTCCTCAACCTGCCCACACAGTCAACCAGGAACTGGATCCAGTCGGCCGTATGGTCAAGCACATTTGAGCAAACGACGAAATCGAACGCACTCTCTATATCGGCAACACCATCCCTTATATAACAAGAAGAACCTCTTTCCCCGAGAATCGAGAATGGAAGATTCTCTGCATACAGCCCCATCAATGAGTCCTGGGCAGTCACTGTCACGCCTTCGACCTTCTCGAAAAAGCCGATCGGCCCACTACCTACTTCCAAAACCTTACCTTCAAAACCTTCGTAGCGATAATGCGAGGAGCCGTACGTGAACCCCATCTTCCCAAGAAACCACATTGCATCCTTATGCCGGGCCTCTTGTAGTTCCTCGACAGACAGATGGCGATAGGGCCATTTATCCTTCCAGAAAGAAAGCTCGTACTCCTGGGAATGTATCCACTGCTCCGAATCTGCAGACGCAACGCTACGTACGTCAGGAGCAGTTTCAACCCTACGGGACACCGACGAGAATTCGCCTGCACCACTGCCACGCTCTTCGATACACACTAGAGGAGTGCCATTCGCACGACGGCGCTCCCAGAAACCGGATAAAAATTTCACCCTAAAAACCTCCCTGCTCATTGGTACCCTTGCCCATCGGACTAAAAGACAAAAAGCCGAAACTTACCGACGACCAAACAAAAACTCGTCCTTTATCTCAGCGCCCCAGCAAAAATCTTCCCCTCAGGAAGCCGCCAAACAGCACTGCTCGAGGAAAAACTAACAAAGAAAATTTATAAATAATGTAAGAACAATCCTTTTTGCTAGAGGAAATAGTTACATAGACATAATTGAGGAGAAGATGGAGAAACGAGCGGAAAACCGCGCTCTCCGATCCGCCTAGAGGAGACCCGTTGCGATGACGCTCCAGTCCCCTTCTCGTCCAGATGAAGCGCTGAAAGGGGCCTCCTCCGCAACGAAGAACGAGGGTTCATGCGCCACGGGAATGAACTCGCGAAGAAAGGTCGCTTGGCGCTGGCGCGCTTTGGGCCGAAGATCGGGGCAACCACAACGTGCGCAGCGAGGCCCTCATGTCCGACTCCCTTCCCCAGCGCAACGGCGGGCAGATCCTGGTAGAGGCATTGCGGCGCAATGCCGTCGATACCGTCTACTGCATCCCCGGGGAAAGCTACCTGCCGGTGCTCGATGCGCTGCACGACGCCAACGGCATCCGCACCATCGTCACCCGCCACGAGGGTGCCGCCTCGAACATGGCCGATGCCTACGGCAAGCTGACCGGCCGACCAGGCATCTGCTTCGTCACCCGCGGCCCCGGTGCCACCCATGCGGCGAATGGCGTGCACACGGCGCAGCAGGACTCGACGCCGATGATCCTGTTCGTCGGCCAGGTGGAAAGCGCCTTCAAGGGCCGCGAGGCGTTCCAGGAAGTCGACTACGTGCAGATGTTCTCGGGCCTGGCCAAGTGGGCCGTGGAAATCGACCGTATCGAACGCATCCCAGAGATCGTCGGCCGCGCCTTCAGCGTCGCCACCTCGGGCCGACCGGGCCCGGTCGTGGTCGCCCTGCCCGAGGAAATCCTCTTCGGTTCCGCGCAGGTCGCCGATGCGCCGGAGCCAAGGGTGCTTCCGGGGCGGCCGGGCGCCACGGCGATGGCGGAACTGCGCGAACTGCTGGCGAACGCCAGGCGCCCCCTGCTGGTACTTGGCGGCAGCGGCTGGGACAGTGCCGCCAGGAAACGGCTAGGCGCCTTCGTCGAGGCCAATGGCCTGCCGGTGGCCACCTCGTTCCGTCGCCAGGACCTGTTCGACAACCGTGACCCGCACTACGCCGGACAACTGGGCTTCGGCGCGGCGCCGGCGCTATTGGAGCGGCTGCGCCAGGCCGACCTGCTGCTGGTGGTCGGGGCGCGCCTGGGCGAAACGCCGAGCGCTGGCTACAGCCTGGTGCGTAGTCCGGCCCCCGCGCAGACGCTGATCCACGTGCATCCGGACAGCGCGGAACTGAACCGCGTCTACCTGGCGCGATTGCCGATCCAGGCCACCCCGTGTGCCTTCGCCGAGGCCCTGGCCGACCTCGCGCCGTTGCCCTCGAGCACCTGGCAGGACTGGCGCGAAGCCGCCCATGCCGATTACCTGGCCTACTCGACCCCGGCCGCGAGCGACCCCGCCGTCCAGGGCGTCGACCTGGCGTCCGTGGTCGCGTACCTCAGCGAAAACCTGCCGGACGACGCGGTGATCGCCAACGGTGCCGGCAACTATGCCGTCTGGGTGCATCGCTTCTACCGCTATCGCCAGGCCCGCACGCAGTTGGCGCCGACCAACGGCGCCATGGGCTACGGCCTGCCCGCCGCGATCGCCGCCAGCCTGCGCGATCCGCAGCGCAGCGTGGTGTGCTTCGCCGGCGACGGCTGTTTCATGATGTATCCGCAGGAGCTGGCGACCGCCGCGCAGTTCGGCGCGACGCCGGTGGTGATCGTGGTCAACAACGGCATGCTCGGCACCATCCGCATGCATCAGGAGCGCGAATATCCCGGGCGGGTATCCGCCACCCGCCTGGACAACCCCGACTTCGTCGCCCTGGCGCGAGCCTTCGGCGCCCACGCCGAACGAGTGGAATGCAGCGCCGACTTCCCCGCCGCGTTCCGCCGCGCCCGCGAAAGCGGACGCCCGGCGCTGCTGGAGCTGCTGACCGACCCACGCCAGATCACGCCGCAGGCGCGCCTCGCCTGAGGCATCCTCAGCCGGCGCGGAAGGCGATCCAGGCCTGGTAGCCCACGGCCTGGAAATAGCGGCTGGGCAGGACGAAGCCGGTGTCTTCCAGCAGTTCGCCGAGGCGCTGCTCGGACAACGGATCGAAATCCTCGCGCAAGCGTTGCAGCATGCCGTCGCTGTCCTCCGGGGAAAGCCCGGCCAAGCGGCAGGCTTCGGCCTGCACCGGACGTTCGAAGGCGTCCCGGGCTTCCATCAGGTTGGCCAGCAGCAACGGCGCCGCTGGCGCCAGACGCTCGGCGACCGCCTCGAGAAAGCGCCGCTTGGCCTGGTCGCCGCGCAGGAAATGCAGCACCAGCAGGACCAGCGCCGCATCGCAAGGCGGCGCAGGCGGTAGCCCGGCGACGTCGCCGCAGTGCAGCTCGATCCGCTCCAGCAGGCCGAGCCTGGCGCAGCGCTGGCGGGCCAGGGCGAGCATGTCGGCCGACAGGTCCGCCGCGACGAAACGCCAGCCTGGACGCAACCCGGCCAGCTCCGCCAGTTCGCCGCCGGCGCCGCAGCCGACGCTGAGCAGGCGCGCCCGTTCCGGCAGACGGGCCAGCAACTGCGCGCGACTGAGCAGGTGCAGCAACTCGTAGCCCGGCAACAGGCGGCCGATCCGCGTCTCGTAGCCGTCCGCCTGTTTCCCGACGAAGCGGCCCATCAGTCGAACACCTTGCCCAGGCGCCAATAGCCCATCAGGGTCAGATGACGCTTGTCGATACCGCGCTCCTGCACCAGGTAGCGCCGGATCGCCATCACCGCCGCCGACTCGCCGGCGACCCAGGCGTAGAAACTGCCGCTCTCGGGGCTCGCCAGTTCCCAGAGGATCTCCTCGTCGATATCGATGTCCTCCAGCTCCTGGGCCGCACCCCCCGCCACCTCGCGCTCCGGCAGCCGCGCCTGGCGCGCCGCCTCGATCATCCGCTCGCCGTTGCGCGAATGGATGCCGGCCTGGTGGCGCGGCAGCCAGTGCAGGCGCGCAGCGGGAATCGCCGGCAGGTCGAGGATGTCGGCTTCTCCCGGCACTTCGAGAAAGGCCTCGACCACCGGCGGCTCGGCTTCGCCGGCCAGCTCCTCGAGAATTCCCGCCACCGCGGGCAAGGCGGTTTCGTCGGCGATCAGCAGGATATGGCGGACGCCAGCCGGCGGCTTCCATTCGTAGCCGCCGGGGTCATCGCCGTATTGCCGGTTGGGCGCGGCCAGTTGCAGGCGGTCGCCGATCCGCGCGTGGGTCGCCCAGGCCGAGGCCGGGCCGTTCTCGCCGTGGAGGACGAACTCCACGTCGACCTCCTCCTGCTCGGCGCGCAGCGCACGGATGGTGTAGGTACGCATCGGCGGCCGGCGAGCCGGCTCGACGCTGCGATAGGCCTGGTACCACTCGCTGCCACCGGGCAGGCTGGGCGGCTGGCCGCTGGCATCGGGGAAGAAGATCTTGATCCGCTGGTCGGCGGCCAGGGTCTTCATCTCGGCGACCTCCGGGCCGCCGAAGACGAAGCGGGTCAGCGCCGGGCTGAGTTGCTCGCGGCGCTTGAGTTCGACATTGAACAGACGATAGGCGGGTTGCGACATGACGATGGTCTCCTGGTGACCGGCGCCCAGCGGCGCCGGCGGATGCATGCATCAGGCAACTCTAGCAAACAATGCGAATGATTAGCATTTGCTATTTGTGCAATCGTCGACTGCGTCGAAAGCACGACTGCCGCTCAGGCCTCGCAAGGCTCCAGCAGCTCGCAAGCGCTCTCCCCTACTCGCCTGACCGCCTGCTCGATGGCCGGGGTCGGCAACGCCGCGTAGTTCATCCGCAGGCAGTTCCGGTACTTGCCGGAAGCGGAGAAGATGCAGCCCACCGCGACTTGTACGCCGCGGTTGCGCAAGGCCTTGTCCAGGCGCAGGGTGTCGAACGCCTCGTCCAGTTCGACCCAGAGCAGGAAACCGCCCTGGGGCCGGCTGGCGCGGGTGCCCTCCGGGAAATAGCGCGCCACCCAGTCGATCATCAGGTCGCGTCCGCGCTGGTACTGGGCGCGCATGCGCCGCAAGTGCGGCTCGTAGTGGCCGTTGCCGATGAATTCGGCGATCGCCAGTTGCGGTTGCAGGGCGCTGGCGCCGGTACTGATGTACTTCATGTGCAGCACGCGGTCGGCGTAGCGCCCGGGTACCATCCAGCCGATCCGCAGGCCCGGCGCCAGGACCTTGGAGAACGACCCGCAGAGCAGCACCCGGCCATCGTCGTCGTACGACTTGATGGTGCGCGGGCGCGGATAGGTGTAGGCCAGGTCGCCATAGACATCGTCCTCGATGATCGCCACGTCGTAGCGCTGGGCCAGGGCCAGCAGCGCCCGCTTGCGCGACTCGGGCATGATGTAGCCGAGCGGGTTGTTGCAGTTCGGGGTCACCTGGATGGCCTTGATCGGCCACTGTTCCAGCGCCAGTTCGAGGGCTTCCAGGCTGATGCCGTTGACCGGATCGGTGGGGATCTCCAGGGCCTTCATGCCGAGGCCTTTCAGCGATTGCATGGCGCCATGGAAGCTCGGCGATTCCACCGCGACGATGTCGCCCGGTTCGCACACCGCGCGGATGCTCACCGACAGGGCCTCGTGGCAGCCGGTGGTGATCACCACGTCGCTGGCGGTGGCTCGACAGCCGGAGTCCACCAACAGGCGGGCGACTTCCTCGCGCAGCAACGGCGAGCCGTGGATCCCGTCGTAGGCCAGCGCACGGGCGTCGGCGTGGCGGTTGAGCCGGGCCAGGCTGCGGGTCAGCGGTTTCAGCGAAGGGCTGGAGATGTCCGGCATGCCGCGGCCGAGCTGGACCACGTCCGGCCGCGGTACCGTGCTGACCAGGGCCAGCACCTGCTCCCATTGCGAGATTTCCACCGGCCGCTGGGCCAGGCGGGCGATCGCCGGCAGCGGCGGCATCTGTCGCGCGACCGGTACGAAATAGCCGGACTTCGGCCGCGGCTCGGCCAGCCCGCGATCTTCCAGCAGCCTGTATGCCTGTTGCACGGTGCTCAGGCTGACGCCGTGCTCGATGCTCATGGCCCGCACCGAGGGCAGCCGGTCGCCCGGACGGTAGAGGCCCTGTTCGATGCGCGAACCGAGGGTCTCGGCGAGTTGCAGATAAAGGGTCATGAGCGGGACTCCAGGGTGAGCGAAAGCGGGACCGGTACAGATGGTGGCGAAATCCACCATTCAGGCCGGGGAGCGCTTGATCTGTATGCAGTCAACCCACCTTTTCTGGACCTGTACGGAACAGCGCGCGATGGCCATTCTATCTCCGTCGTCCAGCCGATCAATATGGAGTACGCAGCATGACGCGACTCAGTGCGAAATCCGAGCGCCGCCAACGCCTCGATGGCCCCTTCCCACTCGCCGCGATGGACAACCTGGCGCAGGCCCTGCGTCGCGGCTATCGCCTGGCCCGGCAACGCCAGCTGACCCGGCGCGCGCTGCTGGACCTGGAAGCGGCGGAACTGAAGGATATCGGCCTGAGCGCCGAGCAGGCCCGCGAGGAAGCCTCGCTGGCGTTCTGGCAGGCAGGAAAATCCGGCGGGAGGAAGGCATGATCCGCTGTCGCAACTGTGGCGAACGCCCAGCCAGCGAAGGGCATATCTGTATGGTCTGCAAGCGCCGATCCGACATCGACCCATACAAGGCGCTGATCGCCATGGCCCTGCTGGTCTACTGCGGCGTCAGCCTGGCGGCCTACCTCAAGCCGCATATGCCGGCACCGCCGCCTACCGCCGGCAGCAGCGTCCAGCCCGCCGAGGAGCTGGCCCAGCGCGCCCGCCAGGCCACCCTGGAACAGCGCGGCATCTGAAGAACGCATGCTCGGGAGGGGAGGCAGTTTGAGCCCCTCCTTCTTTTATATGCCTGTGGCCGCCAGCGCGTGGCTCATTCCGCCGGATACTCCAGCGCCGCCGCGATTCGCCGATGCTGCTCGACCACCCACTCCCGCCGTACCGCCCCCCAGTCGCGGATGACATAGCCGCCCTGGTGGTTGCGCGCACCCTCCCGCTGCTCGAACTCGCAGACGATGTCCAGTTCCTCCAGCGCGGCGATGGTGTCCTGTGCGGTACGCCGGGGCATGCCGGTGGCGGCCATGATCTCCGGCACGCTGGCGGTGCCGCTGTCGATCAGGTAGGCGACGTAGAGGCGGCGGTAGAAGCTGGACTTGGTCTTGCTGATGGTCATGGGCAGGCGTTCTCCGGGAAGGCTCAGGGAGCGAGCAGGGGCAAGGTAGTGGTGGATTTGATTTCCGACAAGGCGACGATGGAGTTCACTTCCTGGATGCCCGGCACCGCCGACAGTTTCTCGAAGAAAAAGCGTTCGTAGGATTCGATATCGCGGGTGACGATACGCAGCATGAAGTCCACCGCGCCCATCAGTACGTGGCACTCCAGCACCTCGGGAAACTGGTGCATCGCCTCGGCGAAATCGGTGAGGTTCTTGCGCCCATGGGCGTTGAGCTTGATCTGGGCGAATACCTGGGTATTCAGGCCGATCTTCTTGCGGTCGAGCAGGGTCACCTGCTTGCGGATCACCCCCTCCTCCTTCAGGCGCTGGATGCGCCGCCAGCAGGGCGACTGGGAAAGTCCGATGCGCTCGGCAATCTCGGCGGTGGAAAGCGAGGATTCCTCCTGCAGCAACGCAAGAATACGCTGATCGTAGATATCCAATGGAATGGACATAAATATTCCCTACAAAGAAAAATATAGGAATCAAGTATGCACATATAGCGCAAAATCACGCAAAAACAGGAGAAAAAATCCGGCACGCCTCTGGGAGAATTTCTCTCGTCGAAACACTGCCTGGAGCGTCACATGTCAACCCTCGCCCCCCTTTTCCTGGCCAAACACCCTGACGGCGAAGAACGCCAGGTGATCCGCCCGAACGTCTGGGAAACCTCCTGCGCAGATACCGAGACCCTGTCGATCTTCCATATCGAGGGCATGGCCGATCCGGACCTGCTGTGCCGGGTGCTCAACCTGTTCGCCGTGCAATCCTTCACCCCGGAGCGGGTTCGCGCCGACCGCGAGGACCACAAGATCCGCCTGCTGCTGACCTTCCCCGGCCTCAGCCAGCACCGCGCCAGCGTGATCGCGGAGAAGCTGCGCTCGCTGGTCACCGTGCTCGCCGTCCGCCTGGAGTTCTCTCCCCATGCCGGCAAGGTCCGTCCCAGCGTCAGCGAGCCGCTGCTGGCCAGCGTCGTCTGAGCCCCTCGGGGCGGCGCGGCGGCCGCCCTGTCCATTCGGCGTCATCGGCTGGCCTTCTGGCGTTAGCCGGTCGCCCAGCCCATGGCTACAGTGCAGGTTCGCCAGGCAGCCAGAAGACTGCCATGTGTTCCCCCGATCCTGCAGAGCGTGCCCATGTCCCGACCGCGTTTCCTTCCGGATAACTTCACCCTGGCGCTGATCGCCACCGTCCTTCTCGCCACTTTCCTGCCCTGCAGCGGCCAGACCGCCGTGGTCTTCGAATGGGTGACCAACATCGGCATCGGCCTGCTGTTCTTCCTCCACGGCGCCAAGCTGTCGCGCCAGGCGATCATCGCCGGCATGACCCACTGGCGCCTGCACCTGCTGGTGTTCGCCTGCACCTTCGTGATGTTCCCGCTGCTCGGCCTGGCGCTGAAACCGGCACTGTCGCCGATGGTCACCCCGGAGCTGTACCTCGGCATCCTGTTCCTCTGCGCCCTGCCGGCCACGGTGCAATCCTCCATCGCCTTCACCTCGCTGGCGCGCGGCAACGTGCCGGCAGCGGTATGCAGCGCTTCCGTGTCGAGCCTGCTCGGCGTATTCCTTACCCCGCTGCTGGTCAAGCTGCTGCTCGGCGCCGAAGGCGAGACCGGCAACGCGCTGGACGCCATCGGCAAGATCACCCTGCAACTGCTGGTACCCTTCATCGCTGGCCAGGTCCTGCGGCGCTGGATCGGCACCTGGGTGGAGCGCAACAAGCCGGTGCTGCGCTATGTCGACCAGGGCTCGATCCTGCTGGTGGTCTACACCGCCTTCAGCGCCGCGGTGATCCAGGGCCTGTGGCACGAAGTACCCTGGCTGGCGCTGCTCGGCCTGACCGTCGCCTGCTGCGTGATCCTCGCCCTGGCCCTGGTGCTGACCACGGTGCTGGCGCGACACCTGGGCTTCAGCAAGGAAGACGAGATCACCATCGTCTTCTGCGGTTCGAAGAAGAGCCTGGCCACCGGCGTGCCCATGGCCAAGGTGCTGTTCGCCACCAGTGCGGTGGGACCGATGGTGTTGCCGCTGATGCTGTTCCACCAGATCCAGCTGATGGTCTGCGCGGTGCTCGCGCAACGCTACGCCAGGCGCCGCGACGACGCAGCGGCGGCGCTGGCCGAGGCCCCCTCGCGCTGAGCGCGAAAATGAAAGAAGCCGGCCCAGGGGCCGGCTTCTTCGTTCAGACGCGGCTCAGCGCGTCGGCGTGCGCAGGGTGACGAACTCTTCCGCCGCGGTCGGGTGGATGCCGATGGTCTCGTCGAACGCCTGCTTGGTCGCCCCGGCCTTCATCGCCACCGCGATACCCTGGAGGATCTCGCCGGCCTCGGCGCCGACCATGTGGCAGCCCAGCACCCTGTCGTCGTGGGCATCCACGACCAGCTTCATCAGGGTCTTTTCCTGGTCGTCGGTAAGGGTCAGCTTCATCGGCCGGAAGCGGCTCTCGAAGATCTTCACCTTGTGCCCGGCGCTCAGCGCCTCCTCCTCGGTCAGGCCGACGGTGCCGATGTTGGGCAGGCTGAACACCGCGGTGGGAATCAACTTGTAGTCCACCGGGCGATACTCCTCCGGCTTGAACAATCGCCGTGCCACCGCCATGCCCTCGGCCAGCGCCACGGGGGTCAACTGGACGCGACCGATCACGTCACCGAGGGCGAGGATCGACGGCTCGCTGGTCTGGTAGTGCTCGTCGACCGCGATGAAGCCCTTGTCGGTCAGCTTCACAGCTGTGTTTTCCAGGCCCAGGTCGTCCAGCATCGGCCGCCGCCCGGTGGCGTAGAACACGCAGTCCGCCTCCAGCACCCGGCCGTCCTTGAGGGTCGCGGCCAGGCTGCCATCGGCCTGTTTGTCGATACGGGCGATGTCGCTGTTGAACTGCAGGTCCAGGCCCTTCTTGCCCAATTCGTCGCGCAGATGCTCGCGGACGCTGCGGTCGAAGCCGCGCAGGAACAGGTCGCGACGGTAGAGCAAGGTGGTCTCGGCGCCGAGCCCGTTGAAGATCGAGGCGAACTCGACGGCGATGTAGCCGCCGCCGACCACCAGCACGCGGCGCGGCAGGCGCTCGAGGAAGAACGCTTCGTTGGAGGTGATCGCGTGTTCCTTGCCGGGAATGTCCGGCACCTGCGGCCAGCCACCGGTGGCAACGAGAATGTGCTTGGCGCTGAAGCGCTGGCCGTCCACCTCGACGCTGTGCGCATCGAGCAGACGGGCGTGACCTTCGAGCAAGGTCACCCCGCTGTTCACCAGCAGGTTGCGGTAGATCCCGTTGAGCCGCTGGATCTCGCGGTTCTTGTTGCCGATCAGGGTCGCCCAGTCGAACTGCGCCTCGCCGGCGCTCCAGCCATAGGCCCGGGCCTGCTCGAAGTCCTCGCTGAAATGCGCGCCATAGACCAGCAGCTTCTTCGGCACGCAGCCGACGTTGACGCAGGTGCCACCCAGGTAGCGACTCTCCGCCACCGCGACACGGGCACCGAAGCCGGCGGCGAAGCGGGCGGCGCGTACGCCCCCTGAGCCGGCGCCGATGACGAACAGATCGAAATCGAAAGACATGTTCCTACTCCTGGATCAGATGCGTTCCAGCATAACCCATTCACCAGCGTCGGCTCCCGCCGGATCGACGCAGAAACCTGTCGAAACGGCTCAGCACAGGGCCTGGCAGGCGATGGGCTATGCTTGTCCGTGGAGGTAAGCGCGATGTCCCCCACCCTCACCCACCTGGCGCTGCACGTCCCCGACCTCGACGCCTGCATCGCCTTCTACGAAACCTTCTGCGGCATGCGGGTGATCCACCGGCGCCCCGGCAAAGGCTCGCAGATCGTCTGGATGGCCGAACCCGGCCAGGAACAACGCTTCATCTTCGTCATCATGCCCGGCGGCCAGCCGCGCAACCTGGCCAGCGACGATTACAGTCATTTCGGCTTCGCCCTCTCCAGCCGCGCCGCGGTAGACGATCTGGCGCGCCGCGCCGAGGCCGCCGGCTGCCTGGTCTGGGCGCCGCGCGACGAGCCCTATCCGGTCGGCTACTACTGCGGCCTGCGCGATCCCGCGGGCAACTATGTGGAGTTCAGCTAAGGCCAGCCGCTGGGGCCGGGTTCCGAGGCACTGCCGATTCCCTGACCGGGCGCGGAGACGCCGCGTGGCCCGGGCCAGGCTGGCGGGGTTATTCGCCCGACGCCAACAACGCCACGCCCGCCGACAGCTCAGGTAGGGCGGATACCCCCATGGCCGTTCGCCCCATACGAAAAACGCCGCGCCCCCATCGGGGACGCGGCGTTCTTCATCGAGAACGGCGAGGCTCAGTGAGCCTTGCCGGTCTTGTAGAGGTTTTCGTAGCAGAAGTTGGTCGCCTCGATGTAACCCTCGGCGCTGCCGCAGTCGAAACGCTTGCCCTTGAACTTGTAGGCCAGCACGCAGCCGTCCTGGGCCTGCTTCATCAGGGCATCGGTGATCTGGATCTCGCCGCCCTTGCCCGGTTCAGTCTGCTCGATCAGGTCGAAGATGTCCGGGGTCAGGATGTAGCGGCCGATGATCGCCAGGTTCGACGGCGCCTCTTCCGGCTTCGGCTTCTCGACCATGGTGTTCACCCGGAAGATATCGTCGCGGATCATCTCGCCGGCGATCACGCCGTACTTGTTGGTCTCTTCCGGCGGCACTTCCTGGATCGCCACGATGGAGCAGCGGAACTGGTTGTACAGCTTGACCATCTGCTTCAGCACGCTGTCGCCTTCGAGGTTCAGGCACAGGTCGTCGGCCAGGACCACGGCGAACGGCTCGTCGCCGATCAGCGGACGACCGGTGAGGATGGCGTGGCCGAGGCCCTTCATCTCCACCTGGCGGGTGTAGGCGAAGGTGCACTCGTCGATCAGCCGACGGATGCCGACCAGGTACTTTTCCTTGTCGGTGTTGCGGATCTGGTGTTCCAGCTCGTAGCTGATGTCGAAGTGGTCTTCCAGCGAACGCTTGCCGCGGCCGGTGACGATGCCGATCTCGGAAAGGCCGGCTTCCAGCGCCTCCTCCACCGCGTACTGGATCAGCGGCTTGTTCACCACCGGCAGCATTTCCTTGGGCATGGCCTTGGTGGCCGGGAGGAAACGAGTGCCGTAACCGGCGGCCGGGAAAAGACATTTCTTGATCATGAGAATCCTTCGACATGGACGAAGTATGCGGATGGCGCGCAGTCTAATCAGGCTGCGCTCGCCTTACAATGCCCGGCCCTTGGACGTCCTATGCCCTGGTAGATGAAGCCCAGTTCCGCCATCCGCGCCGGTGCGTAGAGATTCCGACCGTCGACCAACAGGGGAGTTCGCATGGATCCACGGATTTTCTGGAAGTCCGGCTGGCGGAACTGTTTCCACTCGGTCACCAGCACCAGGGCATCGGCGCCCTCGACGGCGGCGTAGGGCGAGTCGTGGAGCGTCAATCGGGCGCAGGCCACAGCTTCCGGATAGCGTGCCGCGACCCCGGCGTTGGCCACCGGATCATGGGCCCTGACCCGCACCCCGTGGCGCAGCAGCGCCTCCAGCAGGACCAGGCTCGGCGCCTCGCGCAGGTCGTCGGTACCCGGCTTGAAGGCCAGCCCCCAGAGCGCCACCGTGCGCCCTTGCCAGCGTCCCTGGAACAGCTCGCCGAGGGTCTCGAAGAGCAGCTCCTTCTGCCGCGCGTTGCGCGCTTCCACCGCGCGCAGTATCTGGCTGTCGTAGCCCTGCTGCTCGGCGCTGCGGATCAGCGCGCGGACGTCCTTGGGAAAGCACGAGCCGCCGTAGCCGCAGCCGGCGTAGATGAAATGGGTGCCGATGCGCTTGTCGCTACCCATGCCGCGGCGCACGTCCTCGATGTCGACGCCGGTGAGGGCGCACAGCCCGGCCATCTCGTTCATGAAGGAAATCTTGGTGGCGAGGAAGGCATTGGCCGCGTACTTGCTGAACTCGGCCTCGCGACGCCCCATCAGCAGGACCCGCTCGTGATTGCGCAGGAACGGCGCGTAGAGCTGGCGCAGGGTTTCCCCGGCCTGCGCCTCGGCGCTGCCGATGATGACCCGGTCCGGGCGCCTGAAATCGTCCACCGCCGAGCCTTCCTTGAGGAACTCCGGATTGCTCGCCACCGCTACCCGGAAGCGCTTGCGCCGGCGCGCCAGGCCCAGGCGGATGATCTCTTCGACCCGTTCGGCGGTGCCCACCGGCACGGTCGACTTGTTGACCACGATGCAGGCCTGGCGCAGTTGCGCGCCAAGTTGCTCGGCGACCGCCAGCACGTGGCTGAGGTCGGCCGAGCCGTCCTCGCCGCACGGCGTGCCGACGGCGATGAACACCACTTCGGCGTCGGCCAGGCCTTCCGCCAGGCTGGCGGTGAAGGTCAGGCGGGCGGCGTCCAGCTGATCGCGCAGGATGCTTTCCAGGCCCGGTTCGTAGATCGGCATCTCGCCGCGTCTCAGCCGCGCGACCCGCTCGCGGTCACGCTCCACGCAACGCACCTGGTTGCCCATCTCGGCGAAACAGGCCGCCGTCACCAGTCCCACATAGCCCGCACCAATCACGCATAGCCGCATGGCGTCGTCCTCCGCTGGCCTCGCCCTCTCTCTGCGGACGATTGCAGCCAAGCGCGGTGGCAGGCGCGTGACGCTGGCGTGAAGCTACCGTGACAGAACCCGCGCGGATGCCCGGGGTCCACCCAAGGTAGGCGGAAAAAACAGGAGGCTCCCATGTCCATCGACATCGATTCGGAACAAGGCGTCTGCAGCGTGGAGATCGAAGGCAGCCGGCATCGCGCGCCGGTCGACAGCCTGCGCATCGGTACCGACGCCGAGGCGCGCCTGTCGGTGCTCTACATCGACGGCAAGCGCCTGCACATCAGCGAGGAAGACGCCCAGCGGCTGGTGGTCGCCGGCGCCGAGGACCAGCGCAGGCACCTGATGGCGGACGATTGACGCCCTCAGGCGTCCGCCAGCAACAGGTAGGGAGAACTGCGCAGGCTGTCGAGGCCGGCGCGGAACATGCGTTCGGCGCGGTTCCAGGGATCGTCGCGCAGGCGCTCGGTCCAGGCCAGGGTGCCGCAGATGCCGTCCCAGAGCGATTGCAGATAGATGCTGGCCAGCTCGACGTCCAGCCGCGCCGGCAGTTCGCCGCGCTCCACCGCCCGGCGGATCTGCCGGAGGCCGAAGCGTTGCCCCTGCTTCTCGAGCAGCTCGCGGCGGCGCAACAGCGGCTCGTTCTCGTCGCTGCGTTCGCACTTGAGGTAGAGGATCTCCAGCACCCGCTGCACCGAACCGGGCTCGCAGCACTGACGGAGAAAGCCCATGCCGGCGCGCAGGAGGATATCCAGCGCCGGCACCCTGGCGTTTTCGTCGGGTACCTCGATCTGGCCGAAGGCGCCACATCGCCAGGCAGACCTCGATCTTGTTCTTGTAGTGGCCGTAGACCGCACCGCGAGAAACCCCGGCGGCGTCCGCCAGGTCGGCCATGGCAGTAGTGCCCACGCCCTTTTCCAGGAAAACCCGCTCGGCGGCATCGAGTATGCCGTCGCGGGTTTTCTGGGATTCCTCTTTGGTTTTCCTGGCCACTGAACGTCCTCACAAGGGAAAGGCGCCGCAGATCATAAGGATATGTTACAGAAACGCCAATTAATTAATCACTCATGATTGATTATATGCTACTGTCGCGCCGCTCGTGAGTTGCGGTGCCCTTTCCCGGGCAAGCTCGCGAGTTCACGAATCGAGGGACACCCATGCACATCCAATGGACCGGCTCGCTGCGCGGGCTGCTGGCGGCCCTGGTCGCCCTATTCCTGCTGGGCTGCGAAGAAGCAGCGGACGCCGGGAAGACTGCGGAGGCCCCCGCCGAGGTCGGCGTGATCGTCGCCAGGCCGGCGCCTATCGGCATCACCAGCGAGCTGCCCGGACGCCTGGAAGCGTACCGCCAGGCTGAAGTGCGGGCGCGCGTCGCCGGCATCGTCACCCGTCGCCTGTACGAGGAAGGCCAGGACGTCCGCGCCGGCACCGTGCTGTTCCAGATCGACCCTGCGCCCTTGAAGGCGGCCCTGGACATCAGCCGCGGCGCCCTGGCCCGGGCCGAGGCCAGCCACGCGGCGGCGGCCGACAAGCTCAAGCGCTACGCCGACCTGATCAAGGACCGCGCCATCAGCGAACGCGAGTACACCGAAGCGCAGACCGACGCGCGCCAGGCCCTGGCGCAGATCGCCTCGGCCAAGGCCGAACTGGAGCAGGCCCGCCTGCGCCTGGGCTACGCCACGGTCACCGCGCCGATCGACGGCCGCGCGCGGCGCGCGCTGGTCACCGAAGGCGCGCTGGTCGGCGAGGACTCGCCGACACCGCTGACCCGCGTCGAGCAGATCGATCCGATCTACGTGAACTTCTCCCAGCCGGCCGGCGAAGTCGCCGCCATGCAGCGGGCGATCCGCGAAGGCCAGGTGAAGGGTGTCGCCGACAAGGACATCGCCGTGCGCCTGGTCCTGGCCGACGGCAGCGAGTACCCGCTGGCCGGCGAGCTGCTGTTCTCCGACCTGGCGGTCGACCCCGGCACCGACACCATCGCCATGCGTGCCCTGTTCCGCAATCCGCATCGCGAATTGCTGCCCGGCGGCTACGTGCAGGTGCGCCTGCAGCGCGCGGTGAACCCGCAGGCGATCACCGTCCCGCGCGACGCGCTGATCCGTACCGCCCAGTCCGCCGTGGTCAAGGTGGTCAACCCAAAGGGCTTGGTGGAAGACGTGGAGGTCCGCGCCGACACCCTGCAGGGCCGCGACTGGATCATCAGCCGCGGGCTCAAGGGCGGCGAGTGGGTGATCGTCGAGAACGCCGCCCAGCATGCCGCCGGCTCCAGCGTCCAGGCGGTGGTCCGCCAGCCGGCCAGCGCCGACGCCCCCTCACCGCTGGCCGCCTCGCCGGCGGGCTAGTGACGGAGAACGCTACGAATGGCTCGTTTCTTCATTGACCGGCCGGTCTTCGCCTGGGTGATCTCCCTGCTGATCGTGCTCGCCGGGGTCCTGGCGATCCGCTTCCTGCCGGTCGCCCAGTACCCGGACATCGCGCCGCCGGTGGTCAACGTCAGCGCCAGCTATCCCGGCGCCTCGGCCAAGGTGGTCGAGGAAGCGGTGACCGCGATCATCGAGCGCGAGATGAACGGCGCGCCCGGCCTGCTCTACACCAAGGCCACCAGCAGCACCGGCCAGGCCTCGCTGACCCTGACCTTCCGCCAGGGCGTGAACGCCGACCTCGCCGCGGTGGAAGTGCAGAACCGCCTGAAGATCGTCGAGTCGCGCCTGCCCGAATCGGTGCGGCGCGACGGCATCTACGTGGAGAAGGCGGCGGACAGCATCCAGCTGATCGTTACCCTTACCTCCTCCAGCGGCCGCTACGACGCCATGGAGCTGGGCGAGATCGCCTCGTCCAACGTGTTGCAGGCGCTGCGCCGGGTGGAGGGCGTGGGCAAGGTCGAGACCTGGGGCGCCGAGTACGCCATGCGCATCTGGCCCGACCCGGCCAAGCTGACCTCGATGAACCTCAGCGCCAGCGACCTGGTCAACGCCGTGCGCCGGCACAACGCCCGCCTCACCGTGGGCGACATCGGCAACCTCGGGGTCCCCGACTCGGCGCCGATCAGCGCCACGGTGAAGGTCGACGACACCCTGGTGACGCCCGAGCAGTTCGGCGAAATTCCGCTGCGCATCCGCGCCGACGGCGGCGCGATCCGCCTGCGCGACGTGGCCCGCGTCGAGTTCGGCCAGAGCGAGTACGGCTTCGTCTCGCGGGTCAACCAAATGACCGCCACCGGCCTGGCGGTGAAGATGGCGCCCGGCTCCAACGCGGTGGCCACCGCCAAGCGCATCCGCGCCACCCTCGACGAGCTGTCGCGCTACTTCCCGGAGGGCGTGAGCTACAACATCCCCTATGACACCTCGGCGTTCGTCGAGATCTCGATCAGGAAGGTGGTCAGCACCCTGCTCGAGGCGATGCTGCTGGTGTTCGCCGTGATGTACCTGTTCATGCAGAACTTCCGCGCCACCCTGATCCCGACACTGGTGGTGCCGGTGGCCCTGCTGGGCACCTTCACGGTGATGCTCGGCCTGGGCTTCTCGATCAACGTGCTGACCATGTTCGGCATGGTCCTGGCGATCGGCATCCTGGTGGACGACGCGATCATCGTGGTGGAGAACGTCGAGCGGCTGATGGCCGAGGAAGGCCTGTCGCCGCACGACGCCACGGTCAAGGCGATGCGCCAGATCAGCGGGGCCATCGTCGGCATCACCGTGGTGCTGGTCTCGGTGTTCGTGCCGATGGCGTTCTTCAGCGGCGCGGTGGGCAACATCTACCGCCAGTTCGCGGTGACCCTGGCGGTCTCCATCGGCTTCTCGGCGTTCCTCGCGCTGTCGCTGACCCCGGCCCTGTGCGCCACCCTGCTGCGCCCGATCGACGCCGACCACCATGAGAAGCGCGGCTTCTTCGGCTGGTTCAACCGCGCCTTCCTGCGCCTGACCGGACGCTACCGCAACGCGGTGGCCGGCATCCTCGCCCGGCCGATCCGCTGGATGCTGGTCTACGCCCTGGTCATCGGCGTGGTCGCCCTGCTCTTCGTGCGCCTGCCGCAGGCGTTCCTGCCGGAAGAGGACCAGGGCGACTTCATGATCATGGTGATGCAGCCCGAAGGCACGCCGATGGCGGAGACCATGGCCAACGTCGGCGACGTCGAGCGCTACCTGGCGGAGCACGAACCGGTGGCCTACGCCTATGCGGTCGGCGGCTTCAGCCTGTACGGCGACGGCACCAGCTCGGCGATGATCTTCGCCACCCTGAAGGACTGGTCGGAACGCCGGGAGGCCAGCCAGCACGTCGGCGCCATCGTCGAGCGCATCAACCAGCGCTTCGCCGGCCTGCCCAACCGTACGGTGTATGCGATGAACTCGCCGCCGCTGCCGGACCTGGGTTCCACCAGCGGCTTCGACTTCCGCCTGCAGGACCGTGGCGGGGTTGGCTACGAGGCCCTGGTCAAGGCCCGCGACCAGTTGCTGGCGCGCGCCGCCGAGGACCCGCGTCTGGCCAACGTGATGTTCGCCGGCCAGGGCGAGGCGCCGCAGATCCGCCTGGACATCGACCGGCGCAAGGCGGAGACCCTCGGCGTGAGCATGGACGAGATCAACACCACCCTGGCGGTGATGTTCGGCTCGGACTACATCGGCGACTTCATGCACGGCAGCCAGGTGCGCAAGGTGGTGGTCCAGGCCGACGGCGCCAAGCGCCTGGGCATCGACGACATCGGCCGGCTTCACGTGCGCAACGAGCAGGGCGAGATGGTGCCGCTGGCGACGTTCGCCAAGGCCGCCTGGACCCTCGGCCCGCCGCAACTGACCCGCTACAACGGCTATCCCTCGTTCAACCTCGAGGGCCAGGCCGCGCCGGGCTACAGCAGCGGCGAAGCCATGCAGGCGATGGAGCAATTGATGCAGGGACTGCCCGAGGGCATCGCCCACGAGTGGTCCGGCCAGTCCTTCGAAGAACGCCTGTCCGGCGCCCAGGCGCCGGCGCTGTTCGCCCTCTCGGTGTTGATCGTGTTCCTCGCCCTGGCCGCCCTCTACGAAAGCTGGTCGATCCCGCTGGCGGTGATCCTGGTGGTGCCGCTGGGCGTACTCGGCGCACTGCTCGGGGTGAGCCTGCGCGGTCTGCCCAACGACATCTACTTCAAGGTCGGCCTGATCACCATCATCGGCCTCTCGGCGAAGAACGCCATCCTCATCATCGAGGTGGCCAAGGACCATTACCAGGAAGGCATGAGCCTGCTGCAGGCGACCCTGGAGGCCGCGCGCCTGCGCCTGCGACCGATCGTCATGACCTCGCTGGCGTTCGGTTTCGGCGTGGTCCCGCTGGCGCTCTCCAGCGGCGCCGGTTCCGGCGCCCAGGTCGCCATCGGCACCGGGGTGCTCGGCGGGATCGTCACCGCCACGGTACTCGCGGTGTTCCTGGTACCGCTGTTCTTCCTGGTGGTCGGGCGCCTGTTCCGGTTGCGCAAGGCGCCGCGCACCGGCAACTCGCCCCAGATCCCCACGGAGCAAGCCTGATGCCCCTAGCGAAACTCTCGCTCCCCACCCTGGCACTGTGCGTCGGGCTGCTCGGCGCCTGCTCGCCGACGCCTCGCCAGCCGCGCGCGGCCCCCATCGTTCCGGCCAACGGCCCCGACCTTCGGGGCAAGCTGGACGACTGGCAACAGCAGTTCACCGACCCGCTGCTGCGACAGATGATCGGCTACGCGCCGGCGCTATCCGGCGCGCAAGCCTGAATTCCGCCGTCCTTTTCCCACCCTAGTCGGCCGCTGGCAGCGCTCGGCTGAAGCGGTAGAACAGGTTCGGCTCGCTGACCACGTACAGGCTGCCCCGGTCGTCCATCGCCAACCCTTCGGCCTGCGGCACGTCGTCCGTCAGGCCATGGTTGCCGCCACGCAGGGTCAGGCTGCCGAGCGGATCCCCGGCGCGATCCAGTTCGATGACCACCCGCGACTCGTCGGAAAGCACCAGCAGGTGATCGCTGGCCTTGTCGTAGTAGAGGCTCGACAGATCGGTGAGGAACAACCCGCGATCGCGCTGCGGGTCGCCGCCGACGCTCAGGTCGAGCGCCTCGCCGCGGTCGTTGAAGAAGCCGTTTACCTCGATGATGCCCACCGGCGCCTTTTCCCGGGCCACGAACAGGCGCTCGCGCAGCGGGTCGTAGGCCAACCCCTCGAAGCCCTTGTTGCGCTTGTTTGCACTGCCCAAGGAGAACTTCCGGGCGTTGCGCGGATCGTCGATGTCGATCACCCGGGTGTCGGCGTCGACATGGATCTCCACCAGGCGTTGGCGACGCTCCTCGGCGACCACGTAGACGCCGGGCCGGATGTACTCGATAGCCTCCGGATCCTGGAAACCGCGCAGGGGGATGCGTCGCAGCAATTCGCCGTCCAGCGACAGCTCGAGGAAATGCGGGTCCTGGTTGGTCACGCTGACCAGGCTGCGCCGGCTGGGGTCGAAGGACAGCGCCGACACGTTGGACTCCGCGCCCAGCACGCGGGCTTCGATATCGACCCGATAGTCGGCCAGGCGCAGGGCGTTCTCGCGCGCAACATCGCCGCCGTAGCGCTGCTCCAGCTTGAACCAGATTCGCTCGAACGCGCGCTGCTGCTGGCCCGCCACCAGCAGCGCAAGCAACGCGGCGAGCAGGCAAGCCAGCAGCGTCCTGTAGGTCATCAGCCGACTCATCGTTACGACTCCTCCGAGAAACACAGTGTTCGGCGAAGCAGAACAGAGCCATCCGCGCCCTTTCATGAGGCGCCGATTAAATCTTTCTGACAAGCATCTTTCACGGCTGTCATTTTTCCCCCGTTCCAGGCGTTGACAGGATTTCGGCGCAGCTTTACGTTAACGTAAAGGTAAACAAGCAGGTGCCAGCGCATGTCCATCACCTACACCATCTCCGATCTCGCCCGCGAACTGGACATCACCACCCGCGCCATCCGCTTCTACGAGGAGCAAGGCCTGCTCTCCCCCGAGCGACGCGGCCAGGAACGCATCTATTCGCCGCGCGACAAGGTCAGCCTGAAGCTGATCCTGCGCGGCAAGCGCATCGGTTTTTCCCTCGCCGAATGCCGCGAACTGATCGAGCTCTACGACCCGGACCCGAGCAGCGGCAACCAGAAGCAGTTGAACACCATGCTGGAGAAGATCGCCGAGCGCCGCGCCCAGCTGGAACAACAGTTGCTGGACATCGAACAGATGCAGCTGGAACTGGATACTGCCGAGGAGCGCTGTCGAGCGGCGCTTATCAAAAGCTTTAACAAACAGACAGTTGAAACATAAACCTCATTCAAAGCTTTAAACCGGACAAGCACAATTACAGGTGAAAGCATGACCTATCCCAGCCTCAACTTCGCCCTCGGCGAAACCATCGACATGCTCCGCGACCAGGTGCGCGGCTTCGTCGCCGCCGAACTGCAGCCGCGCGCCGCGCAGATCGACCAGGACAATCAGTTCCCCATGGACATGTGGCGCAAGTTCGGCGAGATGGGCCTGCTCGGCATCACCGTCGACGAAGAGTACGGCGGTTCGGCGCTGGGCTACCTGGCCCACGCCGTGGTCATGGAAGAGATCAGCCGGGCCTCGGCTTCGGTGGCGCTCTCCTATGGCGCGCATTCCAACCTCTGCGTCAACCAGATCAAGCGCAACGGCAACGCCGAACAGAAGGCCCGCTACCTGCCGGCCCTGGTATCCGGCGAACACATCGGTGCGCTGGCGATGAGCGAACCCAACGCCGGCTCCGACGTGGTCTCGATGAAGCTGCGCGCGGACCGGGTCGGCGACCGCTTCGTTCTCAACGGCAGCAAGATGTGGATCACCAACGGTCCCGATGCCCATACCTATGTGATCTACGCCAAGACCGACGCGGACAAGGGCGCGCACGGGATCACCGCGTTCATCGTCGAGCGCGACTGGAAAGGCTTCAGTCGCGGGCCGAAGCTGGACAAGCTGGGCATGCGCGGCTCGAACACCTGCGAACTGATCTTCCAGGACGTCGAGGTACCCGAGGAGAACGTCCTCGGCGCGGTCAACGGCGGGGTCAAGGTACTGATGAGCGGCCTCGACTACGAGCGCGTGGTGCTTTCCGGCGGCCCGGTGGGAATCATGCAGGCGTGCATGGACGTGGTGGTGCCGTACATCCATGACCGCCGCCAGTTCGGCCAGAGCATCGGCGAATTCCAGCTGGTCCAGGGCAAGGTGGCCGACATGTACACCGCCCTCAACGCCAGCCGCGCCTACCTGTACGCCGTGGCCGCCGCCTGCGACCGCGGCGAGACGACCCGCAAGGACGCCGCCGGGGTGATCCTCTACAGCGCCGAGCGCGCCACCCAGATGGCCCTGGACGCGATCCAGATCCTCGGCGGCAACGGCTACATCAACGAGTTTCCCACCGGCCGCCTGTTGCGCGACGCCAAGCTCTACGAGATCGGCGCCGGCACCAGCGAGATCCGCCGCATGCTGATCGGCCGCGAGCTGTTCAACGAAACCCGCTGAAGCCTCGCTCTTCCCGGCCCTTTTCCGCCAGGGAGAGGGCATTCCATTGCATCGACAGGCGCATCGCCAGGTCGGGAGCGGGCGCCAACCGCTTCCGCCCACCTCGACACGGAGCCACCGCCATGGCCATCCTGCACACCCAGATCAATCCACGCTCCGCCGAGTTCGCGGCCAACGCCGCGACCATGCTGGAACAGGTCAACGCCCTGCGCACCCTCCTCGGCCGCATCCACGAAGGCGGCGGTAGCGCCGCCCAGGCCCGGCACAGCGCGCGCGGCAAGCTGCTGGTGCGCGAACGCATCAACCGCCTGCTCGACCCCGGCTCGCCGTTCCTCGAGCTTTCCGCCCTCGCCGCCCACGAAGTCTACGGCGAAGAGGTCGCCGCCGCCGGCATCGTCGCCGGGATCGGCCGGGTCGAAGGGGTGGAATGCATGATCGTCGGCAACGATGCCACGGTGAAGGGCGGCACCTACTATCCGCTGACCGTGAAGAAGCACCTGCGGGCCCAGGCCATCGCCCTGGAGAACCGCCTGCCATGCATCTACCTGGTGGACTCTGGCGGCGCCAACCTGCCGCGCCAGGACGAGGTGTTCCCCGACCGCGAGCACTTCGGCCGGATCTTCTTCAACCAGGCCAACATGAGTGCCCGCGGCATCCCGCAGATCGCCGTGGTCATGGGCTCCTGCACCGCCGGCGGGGCCTACGTGCCGGCGATGTCCGACGAAACCGTGATGGTGCGCGAACAGGCCACCATCTTCCTCGCCGGGCCGCCGCTGGTGAAGGCCGCTACCGGCGAGGTGGTCAGCGCCGAGGAACTTGGCGGCGCCGACGTGCACTGCAAGGTCTCAGGGGTCGCCGACCACTATGCCGAGGACGATGACCATGCCCTGGCCATCGCCCGCCGCTGCGTCGCCAACCTCAACTGGCGCAAGCAGGGCCAGCTGCAATGCCGTGCACCGCGCGCGCCGCTGTACCCCGCCGAGGAGCTGTACGGGGTGATTCCCGCCGACAGCAAGCAGCCCTACGACGTGCGCGAAGTGATCGCACGACTGGTGGACGGCTCCGAGTTCGACGAGTTCAAGGCGCTGTTCGGCACCACCCTGGTCTGCGGCTTCGCCCACCTGCACGGCTATCCGATCGCCATCCTGGCCAACAACGGGATCCTCTTCGCCGAGGCTGCGCAGAAAGGCGCGCACTTCATCGAACTGGCCTGCCAGCGTGGCATCCCGCTGCTGTTCCTGCAGAACATCACCGGTTTCATGGTCGGCCAGAAGTACGAGGCTGGCGGCATCGCCAAGCACGGCGCCAAGCTGGTGACCGCGGTGGCCTGCGCGCGGGTGCCGAAGTTCACCGTGCTGATCGGCGGCAGCTTCGGCGCCGGCAACTACGGCATGTGCGGACGCGCCTACGACCCGCGCTTCCTGTGGATGTGGCCGAACGCGAGGATCGGCGTGATGGGCGGCGAACAGGCCGCCGGGGTGCTCGCCCAGGTCAAGCGCGAGCAGGCCGAGCGCGCCGGCCAGCAGCTCGGCGTCGAAGAGGAGGCGAAGATCAAGGCGCCGATCCTCGAGCAGTACGAGCACCAGGGCCATCCCTACTACTCCAGCGCGCGACTGTGGGACGACGGCGTGATCGATCCGGCGCAGACCCGCGAGGTGCTCGCCCTGGCGCTTTCCGCCGCCCTCAACGCCCCCATCGAGCCGACCGCCTTCGGCGTGTTCCGCATGTGACGAGCAGACCAGCATGAGCGAATTCCAGACCATCCAGCTTGAGATCGACCCGCGCGGCGTAGCCACCCTGTGGCTGGACCGGGCGGAAAAGAACAACGCCTTCAATGCCGTCGTGATCGACGAACTGTTGCAGGCCATCGATCGCGTCGGCAGCGACCCGCAGGTCCGCCTGCTGGTGCTGCGCGGCCGTGGCCGGCACTTCTGCGGCGGTGCCGACCTGGCCTGGATGCAGCAGTCGGTGGACCTCGACTACCAGGGCAACCTGGCCGACGCCCAGCGCATCGCCGAACTCATGACCCATCTCTACAACCTGCCCAAGCCGACCCTGGCGGTGGTCCAGGGCGCGGTGTTCGGCGGCGGGGTCGGCCTGGTCAGTTGCTGCGATATGGCCATCGGCAGCGACGACGCGACCTTCTGCCTGTCCGAGGTACGCATCGGCCTGATCCCGGCGACCATCGCCCCGTTCGTGGTCAAGGCCATCGGCCAGCGCGCCGCGCGGCGCTATTCGCTGACCGCCGAGCGCTTCGACGGACGCCGCGCCAGCGAACTGGGCCTGCTCAGCGAAAGCTGTCCCGCCGCCGAACTGGAAAGCCAGGCCGAGGCCTGGATCGCCAACCTGCTGCAAAACAGCCCGCGCGCCCTGGTCGCCTGCAAGGCGCTCTACCATGAGGTCGAGGCCGCCGAGCTGAGCCCGGCGCTGCGCCGCTACACCGAGGCGGCCATCGCCCGCATCCGCATCAGCCCGGAAGGCCAGGAAGGCCTGCGCGCCTTCCTGGAGAAACGCACGCCCGCCTGGAGAAACGACGCATGAACCCGGACTACCGCAGCATCCAGCGCCTCCTGGTCGCCAACCGCGGCGAGATCGCCTGCCGGGTGATGCGCAGCGCGCGCGCCCTCGGCATCGGCAGCGTCGCCGTGCACAGCGACATCGACCGCCACGCCCGCCACGTCGCCGAAGCCGACATCGCCGTCGACCTGGGCGGCGCCAAGCCCGTCGACAGCTACCTGCGCGGCGACAGGATCATCGCCGCCGCCCTCGCCAGCGGCGCCCAGGCGATCCACCCCGGCTACGGCTTCCTCTCGGAGAACGCCGACTTCGCCCGCGCCTGCGAGGAAGCCGGCCTGCTCTTCCTCGGACCGCCGGCGGCGGCCATCGACGCCATGGGCAGCAAGTCGGCGGCCAAGGCGCTGATGGAAGAAGCCGGCGTGCCGCTGGTGCCCGGCTATCACGGCGAAGCCCAGGACCTCGAGACTTTCCGCCGGGAAGCCGGGCGCATCGGCTACCCGGTGCTGCTCAAGGCCGCCGCTGGCGGCGGCGGCAAGGGCATGAAGGTGGTGGAGCGCGAGGCCGAGCTGGCCGAGGCCCTTTCCTCCGCCCAGCGCGAGGCCAAGGCCGCCTTCGGCGACGCGCGGATGCTGGTGGAGAAATACCTGCTGAAGCCGCGCCACGTGGAGATCCAGGTATTCGCCGACCGCCATGGCCACTGCCTGTACCTCAACGAACGCGACTGTTCGATCCAGCGCCGCCACCAGAAGGTCGTCGAGGAAGCCCCCGCCCCCGGTCTCGGTGTGGAACTGCGCCGGGCCATGGGCGAGGCCGCGGTACGCGCGGCGCAGGCGATCGGCTACGTCGGCGCCGGTACCGTCGAATTCCTCCTCGACGAACGCGGCCAGTTCTTCTTCATGGAAATGAACACCCGCCTGCAGGTGGAACACCCGGTCACCGAGGCCATCACCGGCCTCGACCTGGTCGCCTGGCAGATCCGCGTCGCTCGCGGCGAGGCGCTGCCGCTGACACAGGAACAGGTGCCGCTGAACGGCCACGCCATCGAAGTGCGGCTCTACGCGGAAGACCCCGAGGGCGGCTTCCTCCCCGCCAGCGGCCGCCTGGCGCTGTACCGCGAAGCGCCCGCCGGCCCCGGCCGGCGGGTCGACAGCGGGGTACGCGAAGGCGACGAGGTCTCGCCGTTCTACGACCCGATGCTGGCCAAGCTGATCGCCTGGGGCGAAACCCGCGAGGAAGCCCGCCAGCGCCTGCTGGCGATGCTGGCGGAAACCTCGGTCGGCGGCCTGCGCACCAACCTGGCGTTCCTCCGCCGCATCCTCGGCCATTCGGCGTTCGCCGCCGCCGAACTGGACACCGGGTTCATCGCGCGCCACCAAGACGACCTGCTGCCGGCGCCGCAAGCGCTGCCGGAGCATTTCTGGCAAGCCGCCGCCGAAGCCTGGCTGCAGAGCGAACCGGGCCACCGTCGCGACGACGACCCGCATTCGCCGTGGAGCCGCAACGACGGCTGGCGCAGCGCCCTGGCGCGGGAGGCCGACCTGATGCTGCGCTGCCGCGACGAACGCCGCTGCGTCCGCCTGCGCCACGCCAGCCCCAGCCAGTATCGCCTGGACGGCGACGACCTGGTCAGCCGGGTGGACGGTGTCACCCGTCGCTCGGCGGCGTTGCGCCGCGGACGCCAGTTGTTCCTCGAATGGGAGGGCGAACTGCTGGCCATCGAAGCCGTCGACCCGATCGCCGAGGCCGAGGCCGCCCATGCCCACCAGGGTGGTTTGAGCGCGCCGATGAACGGCAGTATCGTGCGGGTCCTGGTCGAGCCCGGCCAGACGGTCGAAGCCGGCACCGCCCTGGTGGTGCTGGAGGCGATGAAGATGGAACACAGCATCCGCGCGCCCCACGCCGGGGTAGTGAAGGCGCTGTATTGCAGCGAGGGCGAACTGGTAGAGGAAGGCACGCCGCTGGTGGAGCTGGACGAGAACCAGGCCTGACAGCCAAGACGAGGAACAGCATGAACCTGCCGAAGAAGGTCCGCCTGGTGGAAGTCGGTCCGCGCGACGGACTGCAGAACGAGAAACAGCCGATCGAGGTGGCCGACAAGATCCGCCTGGTCGATGACCTGAGCGCCGCCGGCCTGGACTACATCGAAGTGGGCAGCTTCGTCTCGCCCAAGTGGGTGCCGCAGATGGCCGGCTCGGCCGAGGTGTTCGCCGGCATCCGCCAGCGTCCCGGCGTGACCTACGCGGCGCTGGCGCCGAACCTGAAAGGCTTCGAGGCGGCGCTGGAGTCGGGGGTGAAGGAAGTGGCGGTGTTCGCCGCCGCGTCGGAAGCCTTCTCCCAGCGCAACATCAACTGCTCGATCAAGGACAGCCTGGAGCGCTTCGTACCGGTGCTGGAGGCGGCGCGCCAGCACCAGGTGCGGGTGCGCGGCTACATTTCCTGCGTGCTCGGCTGTCCCTACGACGGCGATGTCGATCCGCGCCAGGTCGCCTGGGTCGCCCGCGAACTCCAGCAGATGGGCTGCTACGAAGTGTCCCTGGGCGACACCATCGGCGTCGGCACCGCCGGTGCCACCCGCCGGCTGATCGAGGCGGTGGCCAGCGAGGTTCCCCGCGAGCGCCTCGCCGGGCACTTCCACGACACCTACGGGCAGGCCCTGGCGAACATCTACGCCAGCCTGCTGGAAGGCGTCGCGGTATTCGACAGCTCGGTGGCCGGCCTCGGCGGTTGTCCCTACGCCAAGGGCGCCACCGGCAACGTCGCCAGCGAAGACGTCCTCTACCTGCTGAACGGCCTGGAGATCCATACCGGGGTCGACATGCACGCCCTGGTCGACGCCGGCCAGCGCATCTGCGCGGTGCTCGGCAAGAGCAACGGATCGCGAGCGGCGAAGGCGTTGCTGGCCAAGGCCTGAGAAGCGGCGGATAACCGCGGGCGGTTATCCGCCCTACCTGACATCACCCTCAGGCTCGGAGACTGCATCATCCACCCTGGGTGCCGTCATACCCCATCCGCCAACTGATAGCCCGAGTCGTCGCAAGCAGCCGTTCCGCCGCCGGCCCCTGCTCCTCGGCCTGGAAGATGCTCGCCGGGCCGACCACCGTGAGCACCGCCGCCACCCGCCCGCGGGCGTCGAACACCGGTGCCGAGAGCGCCTCCACCCCAGGCATCAGCAGCCCATGGATCGCATGCAGGCCGCGCGCGCGGATGCCCTCCAGCAGCACCGCGTAGGCCGCCGGGTCGGCCAGCGGATGGTCGGCGCGCCCGGCCAACTCTTCCTCGCGCAGCTCGGCCACCTCGCGTTCCGGCAGGAACGCGGCGAACACCAGGCCGGTGGACGAACCGAGCAGCGGCAGCACCGAGCCGACCTGGGTGACCACCGTCACCGCGCGCACCGCCTGTTCCACCTGTACCACGGTGGCGCCACGGTTGCCCCAGACGGCGAGGAAGCAGGTCTCGTTGAGCACGTCGCGCAGCTCGGCCAGCGGCGCGGCGGCGCTCTTCAGCACGTCCATGCTGTCCAGCGCCGCCAGGCCCACGCGCAGGGCCTCGCGCCCCAGCGAGTAATGATTGGTGGAGGCGTCCTGGACCGCGAAGCCGCTGGCGATCAATGCCTGCAGATAGCGATGGACCTTGCTCGCCGGCATCCCCACATGCTCCGCCAGGCGCGACAGCGAGGTCGCCGGGGAGAGTTCGGCGAGGGCCTTGAGGATATCGGTACCGACTTCGGCGGAGCGGACCTTCTGCTTGCCGGAGGTTTCGGCGGGACTGCTGTTCTTTTCCATGGACGCGGGTTCCTGCGGGCGGGGCCGACGTTATAGCTTGACGCTGCCTTCCACTCAAATTACGTTATGCGTAATTGAGTTACGATAAAAATAACGCAGCCAGCGTGCCAGGTCCCCGGCGGATCTGCGGCAAGCTGCCCCCACTCCCCGGAGGCCTCAGATGAACCTCGACTCCACTGCCCTCGCCTATCAATCGGGCTTCGGCAACGAATTCAGCAGCGAAGCGCTCCCCGGCGCCCTGCCGGTCGGCCAGAACTCCCCGCAGAAAGCGCCCTACGGCCTGTACGCCGAACTGCTCTCCGGCACCGCCTTCACCATGGCTCGCAGCGAGGCCCGGCGCACCTGGCTGTACCGCATCACGCCGTCGGCCAAGCATCCGCCGTTCCGCCGCCTGGAACGACAGATCGCCGGTGCCGAACTGGATGCGCCGACTCCCAACCGCCTGCGCTGGGACCCGCTGGCACTGCCCGAGCAGCCCACCGACTTCCTCGACGGCCTGCTGCGCATGGCCGCCAACGCGCCCGGCGACAAGCCCGCCGGTGTGAGCATCTACCAGTACCTGGCCAACCGCTCGATGGAGCGTTGCTTCTACGACGCCGACGGCGAACTGCTGCTGGTCCCGCAATTGGGCCGTCTGCGCCTGTGCACCGAACTCGGCGCGCTGCAAGTCGAACCGCTGGAGATCGCGGTGATCCCGCGCGGGATGAAGTTCCGCGTCGAGCTGCTCGACGGGGAGGCACGAGGCTATATCGCCGAGAACCACGGCGCGCCGCTGCGCCTGCCCGACCTCGGCCCGATCGGCAGCAATGGCCTGGCCAATCCGCGCGACTTCCTGACCCCGGTGGCGCGCTACGAGGACAGCCGCCAGCCGCTGCAACTGGTGCAGAAATACCTCGGCGAACTGTGGGCCTGCGAGCTTGACCACTCGCCGCTGGACGTGGTCGCCTGGCACGGCAACAACGTGCCCTACAAGTACGACCTGCGCCGCTTCAACACCATCGGCACGGTCAGCTTCGACCACCCGGACCCGTCGATCTTCACCGTGCTGACCTCCCCCACCAGCGTCCCCGGCCTGGCCAACATCGACTTCGTGATCTTCCCGCCGCGCTGGATGGTGGCCGAGAACACCTTCCGTCCGCCATGGTTCCACCGCAACCTGATGAACGAATTCATGGGCCTGATCCAGGGCGCCTATGACGCCAAGGCCGGCGGCTTCGTGCCCGGCGGCGCCTCGCTGCACAGTTGCATGAGCGCCCACGGCCCGGACGCGGAAAGCTGCGACAAGGCCATCGCCGCCGACCTCAAGCCGCACAGGATCGACCAGACCATGGCCTTCATGTTCGAGACCAGCCAGGTCCTCCGGCCGAGCCGTGCCGCCCTCGAGACGCCGGCCCTGCAGAATGACTACGATGCCTGCTGGGCGTCGCTCGTATCCACCTTCAACCCGCAACGGAGATAACCCCATGAACCAGCCAACCCCCACTCGTAGCTGGGTCGCCTCCGCCAATGGGCATGCCGACTTTCCCCTGCAAAACCTGCCGCTGGGCATCTTCAGCCGTGCCGGCCTGAGCCCGCGTTGCGGCGTGGCCATCGGCGACTCGATCCTCGACCTGGACGCGGCGCTGGCCGCCGGGCTGTTCGAGGGTGCCGCCGGCGAAGCCGCCGAAGCCACCCGCGGCGGCGCGCTGAACGCCTTCTTCGCCCTCGGCAAGCCGGCCCGCGTGGCGCTGCGCCAGCGCCTGCTGGAGCTGCTCGGCGAAGGCGCCGCGGAGCGCCCGGAACTGCTCCATCCGGCCGCCGAGTGCCAAATGCACCTACCGGCCAGGATCGGCGACTACACCGACTTCTACGTCGGCATCCGCCACGCCGAGAACGTCGGCAAGCTGTTCCGCCCGGACAACCCACTGTTGCCCAACTACAAGCACGTGCCCATCGGCTACCACGGCCGCGCCTCGACCGTGCGCGTCTCCGGCAGCGAAGTGCGCCGGCCCAACGGCCAGACCCTGCCGGCCGGCGCCAGCGAGCCGGTGTTCGGCCCCTGCGCGCGCCTGGACTACGAACTGGAGCTGGGCATCTGGATCGGCCAGGGCAACGCCCTCGGCGAAGCCATCCCGGTTTCCCGCGCCGCCGAGCACATCGCCGGCTTCTGCCTGCTCAACGACTGGTCGGCGCGCGACATCCAGGCCTGGGAATACCAACCGCTCGGCCCGTTCCTGTCGAAGAGCTTCATCACCAGCGTCTCGCCCTGGGTGGTCACCGCCGAAGCCCTGGAGCCGTTCCGCCGCGCCCAGCCAGCGCGCCCCGAAGGCGACCCGCGGCCGCTGCCGTATCTCTACGACGACAACGACCAGGCCCACGGCGCCTTCGACATCGAGCTGGAGGTCCTGCTGCTCACCGAGGGCCTGCGCGAGAAAGGCCTGCCGCCGCAGCGCCTGACCCTGAGCAACAGCCTGAGCATGTACTGGACGGTGGCGCAGATGGTCGCCCACCACAGCGTCAATGGCTGCCAGTTGCAGCCCGGCGACCTGTTCGGCTCCGGCACCCTGTCCGGCGCCGAGCCCGGCCAGTTCGGCTCGCTGCTGGAGATCACCGCTGGCGGCAAGCAGCCGGTGCAACTGGCCTCCGGCGAGACCCGGCGCTTCCTCGAGGACGGCGACGAGGTCATCCTCCGCGCTCGCTGCAAGCGCGAGGGACATGTCTCGATCGGTTTCGGCGAATGTCGCGGCAAGGTGCTCGCGGCCCTTCCGGGGGCGCGCGGATGAAGCTCTATACCTACTACCGTTCCACCTCCTCCTACCGGGTGCGCATCGCCCTGGCGCTGAAGGGGCTGGACTACCAGTCGCTGCCGGTCAACCTGGTCCGCGACGGCGGCGAACACCGCCAACCCGCCTACCTGGCGCTCAACCCGCAGGGCCGCGTACCGGCCCTGCAGGTCGACGAGGGCGAGCTGCTGATCCAGTCGCCGGCGATCATCGAGTACCTCGAGGAGCGCTACCCGCAACCCGCCCTGCTCTCCAGCGATCCGCTGCGCCGCGCCCGCGAGCGCGGAGTCGCGGCGCTGGTCGGCTGCGACATCCACCCGTTGCACAACGCCAGCGTGCTCAACCTGCTGCGTCAGTGGGGCCACGACGAAGAGCAGGTCCGGCAGTGGATCGGCCACTGGGTCGGCCAGGGTCTCGCCGCCGTCGAGCAACTGATCGGCGACCAGGGCTGGTGCTTCGGCGACCGGCCGGGCCTGGCCGACGTCTACCTGGTCCCGCAGCTCTACGCCGCCGAGCGCTTCGGCGTGGCGCTGGACGCCTGGCCACGGATCCGCCGGGTCGCCGACCTGGCCGCCGCCCATCCGGCGTTCCGCCAGGCCCATCCGGCCAACCAGCCGGACACCCCGGCCGCCTGAGGGACCGCAGAGTCCCGCTCCTGAAGATAAAGGGGGGCGTCCGCCGGACGCCCCATCACCAATAAGAACCTCAGGTACCTTGCGATGCACAACCAGATCGCCAGCTTTCGCGCGGCGCTCGACGCGCGCCCCGTGTCCCGCTACCAGTGGCTGTTGCTGCTGCTCCTCGCCCTGTTGCTGGTCACCGATGGCTACGATGCCCAGGTGCTCGGCTACGTGGTGCCGACCCTGGCCCAGGAATGGGGCCTGGACAAGGCCGCATTCGGCCCGGTGTTCAGCGCCAACCTGTTCGGCCTGACCGTCGGTTCGCTGCTGGTGACGCCGCTGGCTGACCGCTTCGGCATCCGCCGGGTGCTGCTCTGCTGCGTGCTGATCTACGCCAGCCTGACCGTCCTGATGGTCTTCGCCGGTTCCCTGGAAAGCCTGATGCTGGCGCGCTTCGTCTGCGGCATCGGAATGGGGGGGGCGATGCCCAGTGCCATGGCGCTGATGGCCGAGTATTCGCCACCGCGCCTGCGTACCCTGATGGTCACCCTGGCGGCCTGCGGTTTCTCCTTCGGCGGCGCCGCCGGCGGTTTCGTCGCCGCCGCCTTCATGGACGGCTTCGGCTGGCAGGCGGTATTCCTCGCCGGCGGCGTCACCCCGTTGCTGCTGTTCCCCTTCCTCCTCCTGTTCCTCCCGGAGTCGCTGCCGCGCCTGCTCCGCGACGCACCGCCCTATGCCCGCCTGCGCCAGCTCAGCGAGCGTATGGCGCCGGGCTGGCAGCCGCCGCCGGCACAGGCCGACGCCGAGCCGGCGGCAAGCCTGACCGTGCTGGAGCTGTTCCGCCACGGTTACGCGCGGCCGACCCTGCTGCTCTGGGCGACCTTCTTCGTCAGCCTGATCCTGCTCTACTTCATGGTCAGCTGGCTGCCCTCGCTGCTCCAGGAAAGCGGCCTGACACGCAATGCGGCGAACCTGGCGACCTCGATGTTCCTCTTCGCCGGCACCCTCGGCGCGATGCTCCTGGCCTGGCTCGCCGACCGCCTGCGCAGCAAGGTCCGCCTGCTGGCGGCGATTCTCGCCGGCGCCGCGCTGTTCACCCTGCTCCTCGGCCTCAACCACGACCAGCCGCGCTGGCTGCTGGCGTTCGTCTTCGCCGCCGGCTTCTGCATCATCGGCGGGCAGTTGACCCTGAACGCCTTCGCCAGCAACTTCTACCCGGCCCAGGTACGCGCCACCGGCACCGGCTGGGCGCTGGGCGTGGGCCGCTTCGGTTCGATCCTCGGCCCACTGTTCGGCAGCCTGCTGCTGGGCATGCACATATCCGTGGAGAACATCTTCATGCTTGCGGCGTTTCCCGCCGGGCTCGCCGCGCTACTGATCCTCCAGGTCCGCTCGCCCGCCGCCCAGGCGCAGCGGGAAAGCGCCGCCGCGCTGGCCGTCGAGGAATCCTGAGCCTTCACCGCGAGCGGCTTCCCGGCTACAGTGGCGGGCCGTTTCGCCGTCCGCCGCAGGAGCCGCCGATGAACGACGCCGACAGCCTCCAGGATTACCAACGCGTGCGCCAGCAGGCGATCCGTTCACTGTTCGAGATCGTCGAAGGCTCCAGCGAAGGCACGGTGATCGTCGACCGCGAGGCCCGCATCGTCTGGATCAACCAGCGCTACGCCCAGCGTTTCGGCCTCGCCGACCCGGCGCAGGCCATCGGCCGGCCCTGCGAAAGCGTGATCCCCGGTAGCCTGCTGCGCGAAGTGGTAGGCAGCGGCAAGCCGATCCTGCTGGACATGATGGACAGCGCGAAGGACCCGCTGGTGGTGATGCGCCTGCCGATCCACGACGACGCCGGCGAAGTGATCGGCGCCATCGGCTTCGCCCTGCTCGACGAACTGCGTTCGCTGTCGCCGCTGGTGACCCGCTACCTGAGCATGCAGCGCGAACTGGCCTCGACCCGCTCGCAATTGCAGGCGCGCCAGGCCAAGTACAGCTTCAGCCACTTCGTCGGCACCAGTCCGGCCAGCCTGGAAGTCAAGCGCCGCGCCCGTCGTGGCGCGGCCAGCGAAGCGCCGGTGCTGTTGCTCGGCGAGACCGGCACCGGCAAGGAACTGCTCGCCCACGCCATCCACAGCGCTTCGCCGCGGGCGCACAAGGCCTTCGTCAGCGTGAACGCCGCGGCGATCCCGGAAAGCCTGCTGGAGGCCGAATTCTTCGGTACCGCCCCGGGGGCCTTCACCGGTGCCGAGCGCAAGGGCCGGCCAGGCAAGTTGCAGGTGGCCCAGGGCGGCACGTTGTTCCTCGACGAGATCGGCGACATGCCGCTGGCCTTGCAAGGCAAGCTGTTGCGCGTGCTACAGGAGAAAGAGTTCGAAGCGGTGGGTTCCAACGAAGTGATCCGCAGCGACATCCGCCTGGTCGCCGCCACTTCCATCGACCTGCAGCAGGCGATGCGCGAAGGCCGTTTCCGCGCTGACCTCTACTACCGGCTGAACGTCCTGCCGATCGAGATCCCGCCGTTGCGCCAGCGCCTGGACGACCTCCCGGCGCTCTGCGAGTCGATCCTCGACAGCCTCGACCACGGCCGTCTCCACGAACTCGGCGGCGACGCCCTGGCGCTGCTCGCCCGGCATGCCTGGCCGGGCAACGTCCGCGAACTGCGCAACGTGCTGGAACGCGCGCTGCTGCTGGCCGACCAACCGTTGCTGGACGCCACCGCCCTCGGCGCGGCGCTGGGCCCCCTGCAACCGCTGCCGGAGCTGCCTCGAGCGGCGGACGACAGGCCGGTCGGGGATTTCCAACAGGCCCGCGAAGCCTTCGAGCGCGACCTGATCGGACGGGCCCTGGCGCAGAGTGCCGGCAATGTGGTGGAAGCGGCGAAACGCCTGGGCCTGGGTCGCTCGACCCTGTACAAGAAGATCGTGGCGCTGGGCATGCGTCTCGATAGCGGGACTCGTCTCGAAATAGAGACGAACTGAGACCTGCATAGCACGGAACTTTCGCTCGATTACGTCTCCATTTTGAGACAACGCTATTCCCCACGCTCCCCTTCGTCTCGCCGCAGCCCACGAAAACCGCGATTCTGGGGCCTGGCACGGTTATCGCAACGTGCCTTTCCGACGGCCCTGCCCCGTTCCAGGCCGTCACGCCGGTGCCCGCATCGTTCGACAACAAGAAACAGGCCCGGAGCGCCTTCCCCATGCGAAGCGCGCCCCGCAGCGCCGTGGAGATATGCCCGATGAGCGTGATCATCGCCCTTGCCGCCCTGGGCCTGCTGATGCTGGCCGCCTACCGGGGCTACAGCGTCATCCTGTTCGCCCCCCTCGCCGCCCTCGGCGCCGTCCTGCTCACCGATCCCAGCGCGGTCGCGCCGACCTTCACCGGGGTGTTCATGGAGAAGATGGTCGGTTTCATCAAGCTTTACTTCCCGGTATTCCTGCTTGGCGCGGTGTTCGGCAAGCTGATCGAGCTGGCCGGCTTCTCCCGTTCCATCGTCGCGGCGGCGATCCGCCTGCTCGGCACCCGCCAGGCGATGCTGGTGATCGTACTGGTCTGCGCGCTGCTCACCTACGGCGGCGTCTCGCTGTTCGTGGTGGTGTTCGCGGTCTACCCGTTCGCCGCGGAGATGTTCCGCCAGAGCGACATCCCCAAGCGGTTGATTCCGGCAACCATCGCCCTCGGCGCGTTTTCCTTCACCATGGACGCGCTGCCCGGCACCCCGCAGATCCAGAACATCATCCCCTCGACCTTCTTCGGCACCCACGCCTGGGCCGCGCCCTGGCTCGGCACCCTCGGCGCGCTGTTCGTCTTCGCCGTGGGCATGCTCTACCTGCGACGCCAGGCGAACAAGGCGCGGCGCAACGGCGAAGGCTACGGCAGCGACCTGCGCAACGAGCCGGAGACCGCCGATGACCTGCGCCTGCCGAATCCCTGGCTGGCGCTCTCGCCGCTGGTGCTGGTCGGGGTCGCCAACCTGCTGTTCACCCACTGGATCCCGCAATGGTACGGCCAGGTCCATACCCTGCAACTGGCCGGCATGGCCACGCCGTTGCAAACCGAGGTCGGCAAGCTCACCGCGATCTGGGCAGTGCAGGCGGCCCTGCTGCTGGGCATCCTGCTGGTGCTGGCGAGCGGCTTCGCGGCGATCCGCAGCCGCCTCGCCGAAGGCACCCGCAGCGCGGTGGCCGGCTCGCTGCTGGCGGCGATGAACACCGCCTCGGAATACGGCTTCGGTGCGGTGATCGCCTCGCTGCCGGGCTTCCTGGTGCTGGCCGACGCGCTCAAGAGCATTCCCAATCCGCTGGTCAACGAAGCGATCACCGTCACCCTGCTGGCTGGCATCACCGGTTCCGCGTCGGGCGGCATGAGCATCGCCCTGGCGGCGATGTCCGATACCTTCATCGCCGCCGCCAACGCCGCGCAGATCCCCCTGGAAGTCCTCCACCGGGTCGCCGCCATGGCCAGCGGCGGGATGGATACCCTGCCGCACAACGGCGCGGTGATCACCCTTCTGGCGGTCACCGGCCTGACCCATCGGGAGGCGTACAAGGACATTTTCGGTATTACCCTGATCAAGACCCTGGCGGTGTTCTTCGTCATCGGGCTGTTCTACGCCACCGGCCTGGTCTGATCCGCCCTTTTTTCATCCAGCGGGAGAAACAGCATGACCCTGAAAGGCAAGACCGCCCTGGTCACCGGTTCCACCAGCGGCATCGGCCTGGGCATCGCCCTGAGCCTGGCCGAGGCCGGCGCCGACCTGCTCCTCAACGGCTTCGGCGAGGTCGACGCGGCACTGGCGCAGGTCCGCGCCCGCGGCGTGCGCGCAGAGCACCACCCGGCCGACCTCTCCAGCCCGGAGCAGATCGGCGAACTGATGGCCTTCGCCGAGCGGACCTTCGGCGGCGCCGACATCCTCGTCAACAACGCCGGCATCCAGTACGTGGCGCCGGTGCAGGAATTCCCCACGGAACGCTGGGACGCGATCATCGCGATCAACCTGTCCTCGGTGTTCCATACCACCCGCCTGGCCCTGCCGGGCATGCTCGCGCGCGGCTGGGGGCGGATCGTCAACATCGCCTCGACCCACGGCCTGGTCGCCTCGGCCGGGAAGAGCGCCTACGTCGCCGCCAAGCATGGCGTGCTCGGCCTGACCAAGAGTGTGGCGCTGGAAACGGCGCGCACGCCGGTGACCTGCAACGCCATCTGCCCCGGCTGGGTGCTGACCCCGCTGGTGCAGAAGCAGATCGACGCGCGCATCGCCGAGGGCGTCTCGCCCGAACAGGCGGAACACGACCTGCTGGCGGAAAAGCAACCCTCGCTGGCCTTCGTCACCCCCGAGCAACTCGGCGGACTGACGCTGTTCCTTTGCAGCGAAGCCGCCGACCAGGTGCGCGGCGCGGCCTGGAACATGGATGGCGGCTGGGTGGCGCAGTAGCCGGGGCGGCCAGCCTCTCCCCAGACCCTCTCCCTGAAGGGAGAGGGAACCATCCGGAGTTCGCCCGCCCCATTGCGTAGGGCGGATAACGCCACAGGCGTTATCCGCCGATACCTCGTTTCCCGGCGCGGCTACCCTCTCCCCAACCTTCTCCCTTCAGGGAGAGGAAGTTATCGGGGCCAGGTCGGTCCGCCGATGCGCTACGGCATCACCGGCGGGATGTACGCCAGGGTGCTGCCCAGGGCCCAGAGCAGCACCAGCACCAGCGGGATGTGCACCAGCAACTGGACGAACGAGAAGCCGATCAGGTCGCGCGCCTTCAGCCCCAGCACGCCGAGCAACGGCAGCATGTAGAACGGGTTGATCAGGTTCGGCAGCGCCTCGGCGGCGTTGTAGATCTGCACCGCCCAGCCGAGGTGATATTGCAGCTCGTTGGCCACCTGCATCACGTACGGCGCCTCGATGATCCACTTGCCGCCGCCGGAGGGAATGAAGAAGCCCAGCACCGCCGAGTACACGCCCATCAGCAGCGCGTAGGTGTCGTGGGAGGCGATCTGTACGAAGAAGGTCGAGATATGGTGGGCCAGGGTCTCGCCGTCGCTGCCGTTGACCGTGGTCATGATCGCCGCGATCGAGCCGTACAGCGGGAACTGGATCAGCACCCCGGTGGTGGTCGGCACCGCGCGCGCCACCGCGTCGAGGAAGCTGCGCGGGCGCCAGTGCAGCAACGCGCCGAGCATCAGGAACAGCAGGTTATAGGTGTTCAACCCGGAGATCGCCAGGATCGCCGGCTTGGTCGAGAACTCGTGGACCAGCCAGCCGCCGGCCAGCAGTACCAGCAGGATGATCAGCAACGGGCTGTGCTCCAGCCACTCGCCGGGCCGGGTCGGCGCCAGCCTGGCCGGAGCGGTGAAGCTCACGTCGACCCCGCAATCCTTGGCGTCGCGGGCGCTGGCGGCGCTCGGCGCGGTCATGTAGGCGATCACCAGCGAGACCAGGATCAGCGCCAGCAGCATGACCCCGGACTGCCAGAGGAAGATGGTCTCGGTGAACGGGATCACCCCGGTGATCGCCAGGATCGACGGTGGCAGGCTGGCCGGGTTGGCCTGCAACTGCGCGGCCGACGACGACAGGCCCAGCGCCCACACCGCGCCCAGCCCGAGGTAGGCCGCGGCGCCGGCGGCGCGATAGTCCATGCGCAGGTCGCTGCGGCGCGCCAGGGCGCGTACCAGCAGGCCGCCGAAGACCAGGCTGAGGCCCCAGTTGAGCAGCGAGGCGAGCATCGACACCAGCGCCACCCAGCAGACCGCCGAGCGGCCATTCTTCGGCACCCGCGCGAGCAGGTCGATGAGACGCGAGGCGGGGCCTGAACTGGCCACCACATAGCCGCCGATGACCACGAAGGCCATCTGCATGGTGAACGGGATCAGGCTCCAGAAACCGTCGCCGAAGGCTTTCGCCGTGGCGGTCGGTCCGGCGCCCATGGCCAGCGCGGCCAGGCTGACGATGAGGATGGCCAGGGCGGCGAACACCCAGGAGTCGGGAAACCAGCGCTCGGCCCAGTTCGAGCAACGCATGGCGAAGCGCGCGGAGCGGCTTTCTTGGATGGGAAGGATAGCGGTCATCGCGGATTCTCTCGGTTTTATTGTTATTCGGCGACTACGGGGCCGCCTGTGTGTGCTACGGCTCCCTGGGCACCCGGCCGTCCCGAGGGGCGGAACGGTACGGGGCCGGTCGGACGGTCAAGGCCGTCCGCCGCTCGTTCCCTGGACACGAGCGCGCCATGCCCCCGCGAAAGGACATGGCGCGATCACGCCGCGAGCGGCAGGTCGATGGATCAGTCGCGGGCCAGGGTCAGGGCGACGCCCTGCCCGCCGCCGATGCACAGGGTGGCGAGGCCCTTCTTCGCGTCGCGACGGATCATCTCGTGCAGCAGGGTCACCAGCACCCGGCAGCCGGACGCGCCGATCGGGTGGCCAAGGGCGATGGCGCCGCCGTTGACGTTGACCCTGGCGGCATCCCAGCCCAGTTCCCGACCCACCGCCAGGGACTGCGCGGCGAAGGCCTCGTTGGCCTCGATCAGGTCCAGTTGCTCCAGGCTCCAGCCGGCCTTGTCGAGCGCGCGACGGGTGGCGGAGACCGGGCCGATGCCCATGATCGCCGGGTCGACCCCGGCGCTGGCGTAGCTGGCGATCCGCGCCAGCACCGGCAGGCCCAGGGCCTTGGCCTTGGCCGCGCTCATCAGCAATACCGCGGCGGCGCCGTCGTTGAGGCTGGAGGCGTTGCCGGCGGTGACGCTGCCGTCCTTCCTGAAGGCCGGCTTGAGCTTGGCCAGGGCCTCGACGGTGGTGCCGGCGCGCGGCTGCTCGTCGGTATCGAAGCTCAGCGGCTCGCCCTTGCGCTGCGGGACCTGGATCGGCGTGATCTCGTCGCGGAAGCGCCCGCCCTCGATGGCGGCGATGGCCTTCTGCTGCGAAGCGGCGGCGAAGGCGTCCTGCTCCTCGCGGGTCAGGCCGTACTTCTCCGCCAGGTTCTCGGCGGTGATGCCCATGTGGTAGTCGTTGAAGGCGTCCCACAGGCCGTCCTCGATCATGCTGTCGACCAGCTTCGCATGGCCCATGCGCAGGCCGGTGCGGGCGCCGGGCATGACGTAGGGCGCCAGGCTCATGTTCTCCTGGCCGCCGGCGACGATCACCTCGGCGTCGCCGCAGCGGATCGCCTGGGCGCCCAGGTGCAGGGCCTTGAGGCCGGAGCCGCAGACCTTGTTCAGGGTCATGGCCGGCACGCCGACCGGCAGGCCGGCCTTGATCGCCGCCTGGCGCGCCGGGTTCTGCCCGGACCCGGCGGTGAGCACCTGGCCGAGGATCACTTCGTCGACCTGGCCGGCATCGAGACCGGTCTGTTCGAGCAGGCGGCGGATCACCGCGGCGCCCAGCTCGGGGGCGGGAATGCCGGCCAGCGAGCCCTGGAAGCTGCCGACGGCGGTACGGGTAGCGGCGACGATGACGACGTCTTGCATGGATGGTTCTCCTGGATTCGCCCGTGGCCGGGCCGAATCGCTGCGGGTGGACGTAGACGGTGCGACAGCCTCCTATCCTACGCCCTCTGGAAAGGACGGTCCGCGCGGCCGGCGCCTTGCGTGGAGGCGCCGGCCGCGCGGGCCGCGATTCAGAAACTCATTTCCGGCACGTGCTCGGGGACGATCAGCTTGCCGGCGGTCTTCGCCACGATCTCCTCGACGCTGACCCCGGGGGCGCGCTCGCGGAGGATGAAGGCGCCGTCCTCGATCTCCAGGTAGGCCAGGTCGGTGAGCACCTTGCGAATGCAGCCGCAACCGGTCAGCGGCAGGGTGCAGTACGGCAGCAGCTTGGACTCGCCGTCCTTGGAGGCGTGGGTCATGGTGACGATGATGTTCTCGGCGCCGGCCACCAGGTCCATGGCGCCGCCCATGCCCTTGACCAGCTTGCCGGGGATCATCCAGGAGGCGATGTTGCCGCGCACGTCCACCTCGAAGGCACCGAGCACGGTGAGGTCGACGTGGCCGCCACGGATCATGGCGAAGGACTGCGCCGAGTCGAAGATCGACGCGCCGACGCGGGCGGTCACGGTCTGCTTGCCGGCGTTGATCATGTCGGCGTCGACTTCCGCCTCGCTGGGGAACGCGCCCATGCCGAGCAGGCCGTTCTCCGACTGGAGCATGACGTCGATGCCTTCCGGCACGTAGTTGGCCACCAGGGTCGGGATGCCGATGCCGAGGTTGACGTAGTAGCCGTCCTTCAATTCGCGCGCCACGCGCTGCGCCATCTGTTCGCGGGTAAGTGCCATCTGGGGAAACCTCTTGTCGTTGTAGCGGCCGCCGTCAGGCGCGCAGCGTGCGTTTCTCGATGCGTTTCTCGAAGCGACCCTGGATGATCCGGTCGACGTAGATGCCGGGGGTGTGGATCTGCGTCGGGTCCAGTTCGCCGGGCTCGACGATCTCCTCCACCTCGACCACCGTGATGCGCCCGGCGGTGGCGACCAGCGGGTTGAAGTTCTGCGCGGTGTGGCGATAGACGACGTTGCCGAAATGATCGGCCTTCCAGCCCTTGACGATGGCGAAGTCGCCGGTGATGGCCGGTTCGAGGATGTAGTGGCGGCCATTGAACTCGCGCGCCTCCTTGCCCTCGGCGACCGGGGTGCCGTAGCCGGTGGCGGTGAAGAAGGCCGGGATGCCGGCGCCGCCGGCGCGGATCTTCTCGGCCAGCGAGCCTTGCGGGGTCAGTTCGACTTCCAGTTCGCCACTGAGCAGTTGTTGCTCGAACAGGGCGTTCTCGCCGACGTAGGAGGCGATCATCTTGCGGATCTGCCGGTCTTCCAGCAGCACGCCGAGGCCGAAACCGTCGACGCCGCAGTTGTTCGAGACCACCGTGAGGTCCCTGACCCCGCGCCGGCGGATTTCCGCGATCAGGTTCTCGGGAATCCCGCAGAGGCCGAAGCCCCCGGCGAGGACGGTCATGCCGTCGGTCAGGCCTTCGAGGGCCTCTTCGTAACTGCCTACTCGCTTGTCGAGTCCGCTCATGCTGCTGTGCCTCTTCCGGCTCTTGTGATTGTGCGTGCGGCAGTCTGACTGCCGGGTCGCACAGAGCTTCTCCGCTGCGGACTGATTTGTTAAGTTTGTTTTTCCAATCCATTGATGAGAAAAACAAATAAATGACCGTCAAGCAGTTGCGCGCCTTCCTCGCCGTGGCGCAGAGCCTCAGCTTCGCCCAGGCCGGCGAACGCCTGCACCTCTCCCAGCCGGCCCTGAGCCTGGCGATCAAGAGCCTGGAGGAAAGCCTCGGCGGTCCGCTGCTGGAACGTACCACCCGCAGCGTCAGCCTCACCCCCGAGGGCGAGACCCTGCTGCCGCTGGCGCTGCGCCTGCTGGCCGACTGGGACAATACCGAGGAATTGCTGCGCCAGCACTTCACCCTGCAACTGGGCAAGGTCTCCATCGCCGCCATGCCCTCCTTCGCCGGCAACCTGCTGCCGCTGGTCTTGAAGACCTTTCGCGAACGCCACCCGCGGGTCAACGTGGCGGTGCACGACGTGATCAACGAGCAGGTGCTGGAGATGGTCCGCAACCGACGCGTCGAGCTGGGCATCGCCTTCGAGCCGGAGTCCCTGGAAAACCTCGAGTTCACCCCGTTCTACAGCGACCGCTTCGTCGCCGTGGTGCCGACCGGCTCGCCGCTGTCCGGGCAGGAGCGGATCAGTTGGCGCGAACTGCTCGGCGAGCCCTTCATCACCCTGCAACGCCCCTCGGCGGTGCGCCTGCTCCTGGAAGAAAGCGTGGCCGCCGAGCACGGTCGCTTGCCGGTGGCGTTCGAGAGCCACCAACTGGTCACGGTCGGGCGGATGGTCGCCCAGGGACTCGGTGTCAGCGCCGTGCCGACCCTGTGCATCCAGCAGATGCAGGAACTCGGCGCGCGCTGCCTGCCGCTCTACGCGCCGCAGGTGCAGCGACGGGTCGGCCTGCTGCGGCTGAGCGAGCACAAGCTGTCCACCGCCGCCCAGGCCCTCAGCGACGTGCTGCTGCATGGCACCGACTGGCGCTCGCTGGCGCTGCCGCAGGACCAGTCCACGGAGTGAGGCAGGCAGCGGCGGGTCCGGTTATGCTTCCTGCATGTCCCGGAACAACAACAAGGACGGACACGCCATGCCCGCACCGCTCTGGAGCCCTTCCGCCGAACGCATCGCCGCCAGTCGCATGGAGGCCTTCCGACGCTTCGTCAACCAGCGGCACGCCCTCGGCCTGGTCGACTACCCGGCGCTGCATGCCTGGAGCGTGCAGCGGCGCGAGGCGTTCTGGCAGGCCATCGTCGACTTCTTCGAGGTGCGCTTCCAGCAACCGCCGCGTGCGGTCCTCGAGGAAGGCGCGCAGATGCCCTCGGCGCGCTGGTTCCCCGGCGCCACGCTGAATTTCGCCGAACACCTGCTGCGCCGCCGCGATGATGCCCCGGCGCTGATCGCGGTGAGCGAAGACGGTCGCCGCGAGGTGCTCAGCCACGCCGAACTGGCCCGTCACGTGGCGGGCCTGCAGAAGCGCCTCGCCGCCCTGGGCATAGGCCCCGGCGACCGGGTCGCCGCGCTGATGCCGAACACCTGGCAGACCGTGGTCGGCATGCTCGCCACCGCCAGCCTCGGCGCGACCTGGTCGAGCTGCTCGCCGGACTTCGGTACCCAGGGTGTGATCGACCGCTTCGGCCAGATCGAACCGCGCGTGCTGATCGCCTGCGCCGGCTACCGCTACGCCGGCAAGTCGCTGGACCTGACCGCCAAGCTCAACGAGGTGCTCGCCGGCCTGCCCGGCCTGGAGCAACTGCTGGTGGTGCCCTACGACCGTCCGCAGGCGCAGCCGCAGGACTACCGCTGCCAGGCGCAGGTCGCGCTGTGGGACGGGTTCTACCAGGCCGAGGGCGAGCCGGTCTTCACCCCGGTGCCCTTCGAGCAGCCGCTGTACATCCTCTATTCGTCGGGCACCACCGGAGTCCCCAAGTGCATCGTCCATGCCACCGGCGGCGTGCTCCTGCAACATCTCAAGGAGCACGGCCTGCACACCGACCTGGGCGACGGCGACCGGCTGTTCTACTACACCACCTGCGGCTGGATGATGTGGAACTGGCTGGCCTCCGGTCTGGCGGTGGGCGCCAGCCTGGTGCTCTACGACGGCTCGCCGTTCCACCCCGGCCCCGAGCGCCTGCTGGACCTCATCGACGCCGAGGACATCGCCGTGTTCGGCGCCAGCGCCAAGTACCTGGCGGCGCTCGAGAAGGCCGGCGTGCGCCCGCGCCACAGCCACCGCCTGGACAGCCTGAGGACACTGCTCTCCACCGGTTCGCCGCTGGCCCACGAAAGCTTCGACTACGTCTACCGCGAGCTGAAGAGCGACCTCTGCCTGTCGTCGATCTCCGGCGGCACCGACATCGTTTCCTGCTTCGCCATCGGCAACCCGGTGCTGCCGGTGTGGCGCGGCGAACTGCAATGCAAGGCGCTGGGCATGGCCGTGGAAATCTGGGACGACGACGGCCGCCGCCTCGCCAGCGGCAAGGGCGAGCTGGTCTGCACCCGGCATTTCCCGTCGATCCCGCTGGGCTTCTGGAACGACCCGGATGGCACCAGGTTCCACGACGCCTACTTCGCCAGCTTTCCCGGCGTCTGGGCCCATGGCGACTACGCCGAGGAAACCGTCCACGGCGGGCTGGTCATCCACGGCCGCTCCGACGCGGTGCTCAATCCCGGCGGCGTGCGCATCGGCACCGCGGAAATCTACCGCCAGGTGGAAAAGGTCGAGGAAGTCCTCGAGTCCATCGCCATCGGCCAGGACTGGCAGGGCGATGTGCGTGTGCTGCTGTTCGTCCGCCTGCGCGACGGCGTGCGACTCGACGAGCCGCTGCGCGAACGCATCCGCCAGACCATCCGCGCCAACGCCACGCCGCGCCACGTACCGGCGAAGATCATCCAGGTCGCCGATATCCCGCGCACCCTGAGCGGCAAGATCGTCGAGCTTGCGGTGCGCAACGTGATCCACGGCCGCCCGGTGAAGAACACCGACGCCCTGGCCAACCCGCAGGCGCTGGAGCTTTATCGCGACCTCGCCGAACTGCGCGACTGAAGCCGCGGCGAGCCTGGGCTAGAATGCGCGTTCCGTCCTACCGCAAAAGGTAATTCCATGCCCGTCGCCATGGCCCGCCACATCCTGGTCAAGACCGAAGCCGAGGCCGCGCAACTGAAGCAGCGCCTGGCCAAGGGCGAGGACTTCGCCACGCTGGCGAAGAAGCATTCGACCTGCCCGTCCGGCAAGCGCGGCGGCGACCTCGGCGAGGTGCGCCCGGGGCAGATGGTCAGGTCCATCGACAATGCCATCTTCAGGAAACCCGTGGGCGTGCTCCAGGGTCCGCTGAAGAGCCAGTTCGGCTACCATCTCCTGGAAGTGTATTTCCGCGACTGAACCGCCACCGGAGCGTCCATGACCGCCGACCAGATCGCCGCCTTCTGCCTGCAACTGCCCGGCGCCCGGGAAGACCTCAAGTGGGGTTCGAACCGGGTGTTCTCGGTGGCCGGCAACAAGATGTTCGCCATCCTCGACTTCGTCGACAAGGACGGCGGCCTGGCCTTCAAGGTCGGCAGCGAGCTGTTCCTCGGCTATTTCGACCGCCCCGGCATCCGTCCGGCGCCCTACCTGGCGCGCGCGCACTGGATCGTCATGGCCCGCCCCTACCCGATGAAGGCGGCGGAGTTGCGCGAGGCCCTGGTCCGTTCCCATCAACTGGTGGTGGCGCGCCTGCCCAAGCGCCAGCGCCTCGGCCTGGTACTCGACGCATGAGTCGCGACCGTCTGTACACCTGGGCCGGCCTGTGGCGCTCGCCGTCGTCCAGCTGGGAGGCCCTGCGCCTGGAGGACGACCAGGCGGAAAGCCAGTTGCGCGCGCCGGACGAACGCAGCGGCCTGCCCTACCAATTGGACTACCGGCTGCGCTGGGACGCCGACTGGCATCTGCGTGAGGCGGTGTTCCACGTCGAAAGCGAAACCGGGGTGCGCAAGCTGCACCTGCTCGCCGATGGCCGCGGCCACTGGCAGGACGGCGACGGCGAAGCGCTACCGGCATTCGACGGTTGCCTGGACATCGATATTTGGCCAAGCCCCTTCACCAACACCTTCCCGATCCGCCGCCTGGGCCTGGCCGATGGCCAGCGCGCGGAAATCCGCGCGCTCTACATCGAGGCCCCGGCCCTGGAGCCGCGTAGCATGCGCCAGGCATACACCCGCCTGGACGCCAGCCACTACCTCTACGAGAACCTCGAAGGCAGCGCGTTCAAAGCGGTACTGCTGGTGGACGAACAGGGCCTGGTGATCGATTACCCGGGTCTCTTCCAGCGTCTCTGAACGCGCTAGCGCCGGGCACCGCGCGTCGCCGATAGCCCGGCGAATCCGTTAGCCTGCTTTCATTCGTCATCTGCAACGGTCATCATGGCGGACCGCGACAACCCACTGCGACCGCGTTTCCCACATGTCCGTCGATATCCGCCCCACCCCGCCGGCGCAGGACAGCGCCCGGCAGAACGTCACCCTGCAGATCGTCTCGGTGGTGATGTTCACCTTCATCGGCTACCTGACCATCGGCATCCCGCTGGCGGTGCTGCCCGGCTACGTGCACGACGACCTCGGCTACGGCTCGGTGCTGGCCGGCCTGGTGATCAGCCTGCAGTACCTCGCCACCCTGCTCGCCCGGCCCTACGCCGGGCGCGTCATCGACGGCCTCGGGCCGAAGCGCGCGGTGCTCTACGGCATGGCCGGCAGCGCCGCGAGCGGGCTGTTCATGCTGCTCTCGGTGGCGATCCAGGGCTGGCCGGCGCTGAGCCTGGCCAGCCTGCTGGTCGGCCGCCTGGTACTCGGCGCGGCGGAAAGCCTGGTCGGCTCGGCGGCGATCGGCTGGGGCATCGGCCGGGTCGGCGCGCCGCACACCGCCAAGGTGATTTCCTGGAACGGCATCGCCAGCTACGGCGCCATCGCCCTCGGGGCGCCGCTAGGGGTGCTGCTGGTGCAGTGGCTGGGGCTGTGGAGCATGGGCGCGTCCATCGTCCTGCTCGGGGCGCTCGGCTTCGCCCTGGCCTGGCCGAAGTTGCCGGCGCCGCTGGTGCACGGCGAGCGACTGCCGTTCCACCATGTGCTCGGCCGGGTCACCCCGCACGGTATGGGCCTGGCGCTGGGGGCGATCGGCTTCGGCACCATCGCCACCTTCATCACCCTTTACTACGCCAGCCGTGGCTGGGCCAACGCAGTGCTCTGCCTGAGTGCCTTTGGCGGTTGCTTCATCGGCGCCCGGCTGTTGTTCGCCAATAGCATCAACCGGCTCGGCGGCTTCCGCGTGGCGATCATCTGCCTCGGCGTCGAAAGCCTCGGCCTGCTGTTGCTGTGGAGCGCGCCGAATCCCTGGGTCGGCCTGGCCGGCGCGGCCCTCACCGGCTTCGGCTTCTCCCTGGTGTTCCCGGCGTTCGGCGTGGAAGCGGTGAACCTGGTACCGGCTTCCAACCGTGGCGCGGCGCTGGGCGCCTACTCGCTGTTCGTCGACCTGTCGCTGGGCATCACCGGGCCGCTGGTGGGCTTCGTCGCCAACCTGTTCGGCTTCCGCTCGATGTTCCTCTTCGCCTGCCTGGCCTCGCTCGGCGGGCTGGCCCTGGCCGTCGCACTGCACCGGCGCAGCCGCCGGCCTGGCTAGGGCGTGCACCGTCCCAGGCGGCGGTACGCGCTCTAGAGCTCGCCGAGCAAGGCGCTCAGGGCCGCGCGCAGCTTGCCGGGCTTCAGCGGCTTGTTGAGCAGCGGCACGCCCAGGCGGGCCAGCGCGCGGCGGCAATCGTCGCTGCGGTCGGCGGTGATCATCACCGCGGCGATCTCCGCGCCGTAGTCCTCGCGCAAGGCGCCCAGCAACTGGCAACCGGTAGCGCCGTGGTCCAGGTGGTAGTCGACCAGGATCGCATCCGGCGCGCGGCCATCGAGCGCCTTGCGCGCGCCTTCCAGGTCGGTGGCGGTAAGCACCTCGCAGCCCCACTGGCCGAGCAGCGCGGACATGCTGAAGAGAATCTCGGTCTCGTTGTCCACCACCAGCAGCCGCCGTCCCGGCAGCGGATCACCAGCCGAAACCCGCGCAATCGCCTCGCCGGGTGCTGGCCGCGCCGGCTTGCGGACCAGCGGCACCTCGATGGCGAACAGCGAGCCTCGGCCTGGAGTCGAATGCACCTCGATGCGGTAGCCGAGGATGCCGGCGATACGGTCGACGATGGCCAGCCCGAGTCCGACGCCACGGCGCTCGGAAGCGCGCCCGGCGTCCAGTTGGTTGAACTCGAGGAAGATCGCCTGCAACTGGTCGGCGGGGATGCCCCGGCCAGTGTCCCACACCTCCAGGCGTACCTTGCCGCCACGCCGGCGCGCCCCCAGCAGCACGCTGCCGCGCTCGGTGTAGCGGCAGGCGTTGCTGAGCAAGTTGCGCAGGATCCGCGACAGCAGGCGCGCGTCGGTGCGCACTGCTAGTCGCGGGATCCGCGCACGCAGGGCCAGGCCGGCGGCACGCGCGACTTCCTCGAACTCCGAGGCCAGCGGAGCGAGCAGTTCGTCGAGGGAATAGTCGTCCAGGTCCGGACGGATCGCGCTCTGGTCGAGCCGGGCGATTTCCAGCAGGTCGGTGAGCAAGGTCTCGGCGCCTTCCAGGGCCAGGTGGGTGCGCTCCACCAGTTGCAGTTCGGCGGCCGGCAGGCCCCGTTCGCGCAGGGTGTCGACCAGCAGCCGCGCCGCGTTGAGCGGTTGCAGCAGGTCGTGGCTGGCGGCGGCGAGGTACTTGTCCTTGCTGTGGTTGGCGGCTTCGGCGGCGTCGCGCGCCTGGCGCAACTGGCGGTTGAGCTCTTCCAGCTCGTGGGTGCGCTCGGCTACCCGCCGCTCCAGCTCCTCGTTCATGGTCTGCAGGCGCTGCTGGGCCTGGACCCGCTCGGTGATGTCGGCGACGAAACCTTCGACCAATTCTTCCTCGTCGTGCCTGAGCAGCAGGTTCATCAATACCTCGATGTGACTGCCGTCCCTGCGCCAGAGGCGCGTCTCGTAGCCGAACAGGCCGCCGCGCTCGCGCAGCAGCGCGCGGATCCGTCGCATCTCGGCCTCGCCGCCGACGAACAGTTGCCCGGCCATGTCCTCCAGCGACCAGAGCACCTGTTGCGGATCGTCGTAGCCGAGCATCTGCGCCAGCGCCGGATTGGCGGCGCGCAGCCCCTGGCCGAGGCTGGCCTGGAAGATGCCGTGCACCGCGTGCTCGAACAGCCATTTGTAGCGGTTGCGCTCGGCCTCCAGCTCCTCCAGGCGCGCCAGCAGCTCCGGGTAGTGGCTCTTGCGCGCGGAGTGGCTGCCCAGGCCGAGTAACCCGGCCAGGGCCTCCTGCTGCTGCTCAGAGGGCCTCGCCATAGACCACCTCGACATCGCGCTGGCTCGACTCGCGCGGGTTGGTAAGGATGCACGGGTCCTGCATCGCGTGGCGCGAGAGGAAAGGAATGTCGGAGCTGCCGACCCCGTGCAGGGCGAGGCTCTCGTGGAAACCCACGGCGTGCTTGAAGGCGATCAGGTGGTCCACCAGGCGCTGGCGGACCTGCCCCTGGGTCAGACCGCGGCAATCGATGCCGAAGGTCTCGGCGATCACCTTGAAGCGTTCCGGCGCGGCGCTGTAGTTGAACGCCACCACGTGTTCGACCAGCGCCGCGTTGCACAGGCCGTGGGGCAGGTCGAGATAGCCGCCGAGGCTGTGCGACATGGCATGCACCGCGCCGAGGATGGCGTTGGAGAAGGCCAGCCCGGCCTGCATGCTCCCGAGCATGATCTTCTCGCGCAGGGCGATGTCGCCGGGATTGGCGATCATCTGTACCAGATTGCCATCGATCAGGCGCATCGCTTCCAGCGCGTGGGGATCGGTCAGCGGCCCGTGGCCGGTGGAGACGAACGCCTCGATGGCGTGTACCAGTGCATCGATGCCGGTACAGGCCGAAAGGAAGGGATCCATGGTCAACGTGGTTTCCGGGTCGATCAGCGAGACGTCAGGCACAACCGCCTTGCTCACCACGGAGAACTTCATGCGCTCGTCCTGGTTGGAAATGATCACGAACTGCGAGACGTCCGCCGAAGTCCCGGCGGTGGTCGGGATCAGGATCAGCGGCGGACTCGGCACCCGCAGCCGGTCGACGCCTTCGAACTCGAGGATGCTGCGGCCATGGGCGGCGACGATGCCGATGCCCTTGGCGCAATCCATCGGGCTGCCGCCGCCCACCGCGACGATCACGTTGCAGCCCTCGCTGCGATAGAACTCGGCGCCGAGCATCACCTCGTCGACCCGGGGGTTGGGCGAAACGTCGGTATACAGGCAGTAGTCGATGCCCTGCCCCTCCAGGCTTGCCTGGATGTCGGCGACCCAGCCGGCGGCGAGCACGCCGGGGTCGGAGACCAGCAGGACCTTGCGCGCACCGAAGGTCTTCACGTAGTTGGCGACGCTGTGCCGGCAGCCGGCGCCGAAGATGATCTCGGGCGAGACGAATTTACGCAGTTGGCTGAGGTCGTGGCTCATCTGACAGACCATTCTTATTGTTATCGGACATTGCCGGCAGCCTACTGCATTCGTCGGTTATTGCAATGCGACCTTGGCGGCCCTTTCAATCCTCCAGCAGGCCCAGGTAGAAGCGCCATTCCGCCAGCAGCGCATGGGCGCGATTGGCCGGCTGGCGGAAACCGTGGCGCTCCTGCGGATAGCGGTGGCACTCCACGCGCACGCCGCTGCGCCGCAGGCCGGCGACCATCGCCTCGGTCTGCTCCGGCACCACCACCGCGTCGAGCCCGCCCTGGAAGAACACTACCGGCGCGCGGATACGCCCGACCTGAAGCACCGGGCTGCGCACCAGGTAGCGACGGCGCTGGCGCAGCGGGTCGCCAATCAGCCAGTCGAGGTAGTCACCCTCGAACTTGTGGGTGCAACGCGCCAGTGCCAACGGATCGCTGACCCCATAGAGACTGGCGCCGCCGCGCAGGCCATCGAGGCAAGCCAGGGCGCGCAACGCGCTGTAGCCTCCGGCGCTGGCGCCACGGACGAAGACCCGGGCGCGGTCGATCCGTCCCTCCGCGTCCAGCTGCGCCAGCGCGGCCTCGATATCGCGCAACTCCAGGCGCCCCCACTGGCCGCGCAAGCGCTGCCGATAGGCGCGGCCGTAGCCGCTGCTGCCCCGGTAGTTCAGCGCCGCCACGGCGAAACCGCGCTGGGTCCAGAACTGCAGGCCGGCATCGAACGCCGGCGAATGCATCGAGGTCGGTCCGCCATGCAGCCACACCAGCAGCGGCGGTGGTCGTCGGGGATCGACGCGGCGGCGGGCATTGCGCGGCGGATAGAAGAAACCGTGGCCGTTTTCGCCGTTGCCCAGCCTATAGACGAAGGCCTGCGGATGCGACAGGTCGTCCTCCGCCAGCGGTCGCTCGCCGCCACGCAGCACCTCGACACGCAGCTCGTCGCGATGGATCGCCAGCAGCGCCGGCAGGCGCCCGGCCGCCGCCGCGATGCAGTAGAACGCCCGGGCATCCGCGGCCAGTCCGGCGAACCGGTTCCAGTCCGCGGCCAGGCGCCGCTCGCTGCCGTCCGCTTCGCGCAGGAACAGTTGCCCGCCGCCGGCCTCGACGCGACTGAGCAGCAGCCTTCCCTCTCCCAGCGGCAGGTAGCTGCAAGCGCCCAATTGCCAGGGCGCGCCAGCGTGGTCGGCATCGGCGAAGCGGCCGGCCAACGCTACCTCGGCGCAGGGACGCCACCAGCCGTCGCGGTCGCTCAGCCAGTGAAGGCGGCCGGCGGGATCGAAGCGTGGTTGCTGGATCGACTCGCCGCCTCCGGCTCCGGCCAGGCAGCGCGTACGCCCATTCTCCGCCAGGCCCAGGCGGGTCTCGGTCCAGGGCTGGTGCGGACGGTCCCATTCGATCCAGGCCAGCCGCCGCCCCTGGCCGGCGGCACGCGGCGCGGCGTAGAAATCGGCGCCCTCGACCAGCACCCGGCGCGCGCCATCGGCGTCCAGGCGCACGATGCGATGCACGACCCCGGTCGGCCCATGGCTCTCTTCCACCGCCAGCAGGGCATCCCAGGCATCGACGTAGGCCAGGTCGCCGTAGCGACACTGCGCCCCGCCGCCCAGCACTTGGGCTGCGCGGCCCGCTCGCCAGCGGCGTACCTGCTGGTCGGTTTCGTCGACCCAGGCCAGCCCGTCGAGCGTCACGCAGCAGGCGCCGCCGCCGTACTCGTAGACCCGGCTGCGCACCGAGCCGTCCGGCGCGGTGGGCTCCTCCAGCACGCCGTCGCGCCACAGGTACAGGCGCGAGCGCGCACTGGCCGGATCGAATTCCACCCAGGCCAGCCCGCCATGGGCCGCCTTCAGCTCGCTGAAATCGCGCCCGGCGGCCACCGCGCGCTCGGCGCTCCAGTCGCTCGGCCAGTCGCCGTAGTCGACCATTGCCTCAGGCCTTGCAGATCAGGCGTGACGCGCGCTGGTTGCGCCAGGTCAGCGCGTCCAGGCCAAGCGGCGCCTCCTCGGCCTGGCGACGGGCCGCGAGGATCAGGTCGTGCCGTGCCGACTTGGCGCAGACCGGGTCGGTGGCGTCGGCATCGCCGGTGAGGAGGAACGCCTGGCAGCGGCAGCCGCCGTGGTCCCTCTCCTTCTCCTCGCAGGAACGGCAGGGTTCGGGCATCCAGGCGTCGCCGCGGTAACGGTTGAAGCCGAACGATTCGTACCAGATGTGGCGCAGGCTGTGCTCGCGCACGTTGGGAAACTGCACCGGCAATTGCCGCGCGCTGTGACACGGCAGCGCGGTGCCGTCGGGGGTGATGTCGAGGAATACGCTGGCCCAGCCGCCCATGCAGGCCTTCGGCCGTTCCTCGTAGTAGTCGGGGGTGACGAAGATCAGCTTGCACGGGTTGCCTTCGGCGGCCAGCCGCTGGCGGTATTCGGCGGTGATCCGCTCGGCGCGCTCCAGTTGGGCGCGGGTCGGCAGCAGCCCGGCACGGTTCAGCGCGGCCCAGCCGTAGAACTGGCAAGTGGCGAGTTCGACGTAATCGGCTTCCAGCTCGATGCACAGCTGGATGATCCGCTCAATGTTGTCGATGTTGTGCCGGTGGGTGACGAAGTTGAGCACCATCGGGTAGCCATGGGCTTTCACCGCGCGGGCCATCGCCAGTTTCTGGGCGAAGGCCTTGCGTGAGCCGGCGAGCAGGTTGTTCACTTCTTCGTCGGCGGCCTGGAAGCTGATCTGCACGTGGTCCAGCCCGGCCTCGGCGAAGCGCGCCAGGCGTGCCTCGTCGAGGCCGATGCCGGAGGTGATCAGGTTGGTGTAGAAGCCCAGGCCGCGCCCTGCCTCGATCAGTTCGGCGAGGTCCTGGCGCAGCAGCGGCTCGCCGCCGGAGAAACCGAGCTGTGCGGCGCCCAGCTCGCGGGCCTGGCGGAACACCTCGATCCATTCCGCGGTACTCAGCTCGGCGCCCTCGCGGGCGAATTCCAGCGGGTTCGAGCAGTACGGGCACTGCAACGGACAGCGATAGGTCAGCTCGGCCAGCAGCCAGAGCGGCGGCCCCACGCTTTCACTGCAGCTCGATCCAGAATTGCGCATGGGCCACCTCGAGGAACGCCAGGATGTCTTCGTCTATGCCGGGGACTTCGGGGAAACGCTCGCGCAGCGCCGCGACGATGGCCGCCACGTCGCGGCGGCCATCGACCAGCTTGAGGATTTCCCCGGCGCTGTCGTTGAGCTTGACCATGCCTTCGGGGTAGAGCAGCACATGGCAGTCCTGGGCCGGTTCGAACTGGAAGCGGAAGCCCCGGCGCAGCATCGGCACGCTGTCGAGCGACGGCAGGCTCATGATGCCAGCCCCCGATGCCAGACCCGCTCGCGGGTCACCGTGTGGTACGGCGGGCGTTCGAGTTCGTAGGCCATGCTCATCGCGTCGAGCATGCTCCACAACACGTCCAGCTTGAATTGCAGGATATCCAGCATGCGTTCCTGTGCCTCGCGGGTCCGATAGTGCTCCAGGGTGATCCGCAGGCCGTGCTCGACGTCGCGCCGGGCCTGGGCCAGGCGACTGCGGAAATACTCGTAGCCGGCCGCCTCGATCCACGGATAGTGGCGCGGCCAGCTGTCCAGCCGCGACTGGTGGATCTGCGGGGCGAAGAGTTCGGTCAGCGAACTGCTCGCCGCCTCCTGCCAACTGGCGCGACGGGCGAAGTTGACGTAGGCGTCGACGGCGAAGCGCACGCCGGGCAGCACCCGCTCTTCGGAGAGCACCTGCTCGCGCTCCAGGCCCACCGCTTCCGCCAGGCGCAGCCAGGCCTCGATGCCGCGCGCCTCGCCGGGGGCGCCGTCGTGGTCGAGGATGCGCTGGATCCACTCGCGGCGGACCTCGCGGTCGGGACAGTTGGCCAGGATCGCCGCGTCCTTCAGCGGGATGTTGACCTGGTAGTAGAAACGGTTCGCCACCCAGCCCTGGATCTGTTCGCGACTGGCACGGCCCTCGTACATCGCGACATGGAACGGATGGTGGATATGGTAGTAGCGTCCCTTGTCGCGCAGCGCCCGTTCGAATTCGGCGCGATCCATGGCGGCACGGCTCATGTTGGCCCCCTACAGCTGGATGTGCATGCCATCCCAGGCCACTTCGATGCCACTGGCATCCAGTTCGGCGCGTTCTGCCGAAGCGGTGTCGAGGATGGGATTGGTGTTGTTGATGTGGATGAGCACCTTGCGCGCGGCCGGCACCTTCGCCAGCACCTCGAGCATGCCGCCCGGCCCGCTCTGCGCCAGGTGCCCCATCTGCCGGCCGAGCTTGTCGCCGACCTCGCAGACCAGCATCTCGTCATCGCGCCAGAGCGTACCGTCCACCAGCAGGCAGTCGGCGCGGCGCATCCATTCGAGCAGCGCCTCGTCCACCTCGCCGAGGCCCGGCGCATAGAACAGGGTACCGGCGCTATCGAGGTCCTCGACGAACAGGCCGATGTTGTCGCCCGGATGGGGGTCGCCGCGATGCGGGGAATACGGCGGCGCGCTGCTGCGCAGGGGGATCGCGGTGAAGCGCAGGCGCGGACAGGCCGGAATGGCGAAAGGCTCGCCATCGAGGGCGATCGGCCGATGGCGCAGGCCGCCGTTCCAGTGGGAAAGCATGGGGAACAGCGGGAAGCCTTCGCTGAGGTCCTGGTGGACCATCTGCGTGCACCAGACTTCGTGCGGGCAGCCTTCGCGCAGGCTGAGCAGGCCGGTGGTGTGGTCGATCTGGCTGTCGAGCAGGACGATCGCGCCGATCGCCGTATCGCGCGGCCGACGCGCCGGCTGGAGGGCCGGGAAGGCGGCGATCTGGGCACGGATGTCGGGCGAGGCGTTGCAGAGGATCCAGCGCTCGCCGTCGTCGGACAGGGCGATGGAGGATTGCGTGCGTGGCTGGGCCGCTACGCTGCCGTCGCGGACCCCGCGACAGTTGCGGCAGTTGCAGTTCCACTGGGGGAAGCCGCCGCCGGCGGCCGAACCGAGAATACGGATGTGCATGGGTCTGCCCCGCGGGCTGGAGGGAGGCCCCGGAAGACCGGGGCCGAACGGATCAGCGGTTGGCGAAGTAGAGGGTCACTTCGAAACCGAGACGCAGGTCGGTGAAGCTGGGCTTGGTCCACATGGGGTCGATCCTCTCTGGTGGGGCCGGGCGATTCCGGCAGGTCGAGTTAAACATCAGCGGGGCTCGCTCCGAATGAGACTTTCGAAGGAGTTTTCCCCCTGATTTGGTAGGGACTGCCTGTCCCGCCCAAGGTTCGCCGGGAGAACGCCGTTGCGCCCCCTGGTTCGCCCTGGTGCAGGGCAGAAGCCTAGTCCATGCAGGGGCGGCGGCGAGGCGAAAAAAAAGACGCGGCCAGGGCCGCGTCGCGCCAGAACCCGCCATGGGGAAAGCCGCGTCGGGACGCGGGACGAGCGCACCCGCAGGTGCCTTGGCGGAAAGGCCGCGGGTCGGAGCGATCCGCGGCGGCTGAGGACCGCTCAGAAGAAGCCCAGCGGGTTGAT
>NZ_JAEMVM010000134.1:0-576 GCF_016463925.1 Pseudomonas sp. P20
AGGCCTGGGCCGCAGGCATCGCAAACGGCATGCGCCTGGATCCGGACTACATGATGATCGGCGAAGTGCGCGACCTCTTCGCCGCTGTCGCCGCCTTCCGTGGCGCGATGACCGGGCACGGCCTATGGTCGACCCTGCACACCAACAGCGCGATCGGCATTGTCCAGCGCCTCAAGGACCTGGGCGTCGACCCCGGCTTGCTGTTCGATCCGGCCCTGCTGACCGGCCTGATCAACCAGAGCCTGCTGCCCAAGCTCTGCCCCCACTGCAAAGTGCGCTTCCAAGACCACCAAGACCAGCTCGCGCCCGATCTGGTCGAACGGGTCCAGCGCTTGACCGATGTTTCCCAGGTGTACGTCAAGGGGCCTGGCTGCCAGGCCTGCCGTGGCTCCGGGGTCAACGGCCGCTCGATCGTCGCCGAGGTGGTGCTGCCCACCCTGGCCTTCATGCGTGTGTTCGCCAAAGGCGGCCCAGCCGAGGCACGCAACTACTGGGTCAAGACCATGCAGGGCATCACCAAGCACGCCCACGCCATCCGCCGCATCAACGAGGGCATGTTCGACCCGCAGATGGTCG
>NZ_JAEMVM010000135.1:0-576 GCF_016463925.1 Pseudomonas sp. P20
AGGCCTGGGCCGCAGGCATCGCCAACGGCATGCGCCTGGATCCGGACTACATGATGATCGGCGAAGTGCGCGACCTCTTCGCCGCTGTCGCCGCCTTCCGTGGCGCGATGACCGGGCACGGCCTGTGGTCGACCCTGCACACCAATAGCGCGATCGGCATTGTCCAGCGCCTGAAGGACCTGGGCGTCGACCCCGGCTTGCTGTTCGATCCGGCCCTGCTGACCGGCCTGATCAACCAGAGCCTGCTGCCTAAGCTCTGCCCCCACTGCAAAGTGCGCTTCCAAGACCACCAAGACCAGCTCGCGCTCGACCTGGTCGAACGGGTCCAGCGCTTGACCGATGTTTCCCAGGTGTACGTCAAGGGGCCTGGCTGCCAGGCCTGCCGTGGCTCCGGGGTCAACGGCCGCTCGATCGTCGCCGAGGTGGTGCTGCCCACCCTCGCCTTCATGCGTGTGTTCGCCAAAGGCGGCCCAGCCGAGGCACGCAACTACTGGGTCAAGACCATGCAGGGCATCACCAAGCACGCCCACGCCATCCGCCGCATCAACGAGGGTATGTTCGACCCGCAGATGGTCG
>NZ_JAEMVM010000136.1:0-388 GCF_016463925.1 Pseudomonas sp. P20
GCGAGCGACCCAGGTCTTCGCCCAGCTCCACCTGCAGGCTGTCGCCGGCAGGACTCTGTACGCTCGGCCGCGGCCGGTCGGTCGGCAGTTCCAGCACCGGCTGCTCGCCGCCCAGCTGCTGCCGCCAGTAGGCCAGTTGGCGCTCACGCTCGCCGGCTTCCATCCAGCTGCGCTGCCACAGGGCATAGTCGGCGTACTGGATCGGCAACGGCTCCAGCTCCACGGCGCGGCCTTCACGGTAGCCGGCGTAGAACTGCATAAGCTCTTCCACCATGATCGGCGTCGACCAACCATCGGAGACGATGTGGTGCAGGGTCACCACCAGCACCTGTTCCTCGGCGGACAGGCGCAGCAGCAGGACCCGTAGCAACGGACCACGTTCCAGGTC
>NZ_JAEMVM010000137.1:0-725 GCF_016463925.1 Pseudomonas sp. P20
CGGCCCGAAGGCGGCAAGCCGCGCGGCGAGGGCTTCGAACTGCGCACCGACGAACATGGCGCGGTGCGTGCGGCCAAGGGGCTGCTGCTGAGCACCGAGGAGCAGCTCAGGGCCGGCGCCGGCCATCTCGACCGAGGCGTCGTGGTGCAGGTGCTGGAGGCGGCGCTGGAGCTGGCCCGCGAGCTGGGCGACTACGCCGGGGAGCACCAGGGCGTGGGGCACGACGCGGCGCCGCAGCAAACCCTCCAGGAAGCCGTGCGCGACCTCGGCCACGGTGCCAACGACGAGTCCGGCAAGAGCAACGGAGGCAAGCCGGCGATCGCCTTGAGCGGTCCGGCAGGGATCGCCGCGGCGACGCCGGCGAGCCTGACCCTGGCCGCCGGCGAGCACGTCGACAGCGTGGCCCGGCAGAACCAGCAGGTGACCGCCGGGCAGAAGGTGGTGATCAACGCCGGCAGCGACATCGGCCTGTTCGCCCAGGGCGGCGAGCTGCGCCAGATCACCCACCAGGGGCCGATGCTGCTGCAGGCGCAGAAGAACGACATCCGCCTGGAGGCCGAGCAGAGCGTGGAGGTCAGCGCCAGCCAGCAGCACGTGCTGGTCACCGCGAAGGAGCACATCACCCTGATGTGCGGCGGCGCCTACCTGACCCTCAAGGGCGGCAACATCGAGCTGGGCATGCCCGGCAACTTCGTGGTCAAGGCGGCGAAGCACAGTCATGTCGG
>NZ_JAEMVM010000138.1:0-1091 GCF_016463925.1 Pseudomonas sp. P20
CTCCTTCGAGGACGCGGTATCCGAGCTGTTCCCGCTGTATGACGCTGCCGAACGGCCCTTCCTGGTGAACGCCAGCCGGCCGCAGTCCCTGATCATCATCAAGGAGCGCAAGAACTGATGCGTGCCCCCCTGAAGAACCTCTTGCCTTGCCTCCTGATCCCCGCGCTGGCCAGTTGCTCGGTCACGCGGGTGAACGAGTCGGCGGATCGTGTCGAAGCTACGGCAGATTCCGCGTCGACGATCGCAGCACAGATGCGCAACACCCGACCGGATCGCCGCGATACGGTGGTTTTCTCCGACAAACCCTGGGTCAGCACGAAGCCCCTGAGCGTTTCGCACACCTTGTCCAGTGACTGCATCGTGACGTGGCGCCCTGCAGGCGCAGCGTCGCTGCAGGAGGCCGCCCAGGAAGTCATCAACCAATGCCACCTGGCGGTCAGTATCACGCCCGACGCGCTGAACCCGGCCGCTTTTGCCCTGCAACCTCAGCAGCGCGCGAGCAACGCCCCGCCGCCCATCCAAGGCGGCCAGGACATGGCCACCATGCTGTTTCCTGCCTCCGTCGCCAACGGCATGTCCCTAGGTGCCGGCGGCAGCATGGGGTCGAGCTTCGGGTCCTACGGCCCGCGGTCGCTGTACAACATCAAATGGAACGGCAAGGTCAGCGGGTTCCTCGATCTCATCGCCGCCCGCGCCGGCGTGTCCTGGCGCTACAACCCAACCGAGAAACGGGTCGAGTTCTACTACCTGGACACTCGGACCTTCCGCATCTACGCCTTCGACGACGTCAACACGGTGGACTCCACCGTGCGTTCCGGTATGACGACGGCCGCCGGCATCAGCGGGGATGGCTCCGGATCCACTGGACAGAATGGCAGCTCCGGCATCAGCGGCGACTCCGGCAGCAAGCAGACCACCAGCTCCGAGCTGAAGACCTCGATCCTCAGCGACATAGAGAACAGCATCAACTCGATGCTGACGCCGAGCATGGGACGCATGTCGCTGTCGCGTGCCACGGGCACCCTGACCGTCACCGACCGACCAGAGGTCCTCAACCGCGTCCAGCAGTTGGTCAACCGGGAGAACGAGAG
>NZ_JAEMVM010000139.1:0-403 GCF_016463925.1 Pseudomonas sp. P20
AACCGCAAGCTCGTCCGCAAGACCTACACGCTGCCGCAGAACTCGACGCTCATGGGCTCGGTGGCCATGTCTGCGCTGATCGGTCGTGTGCCGGTCGACGGGACGGTCAATGATCCTTACCCGTTCAAAATCCTCATCGGCCCGGACAACCTCACCGCCAACGGCATCGAGCTGCCGGACGTCGCCGGCGCGGTAGCCAGCGGGACCGCCTCGGGCGACTGGACACTCTCCTGCGTGCGTGGGCAGATCCGCAGCCTCACGTTCGTGTTCAACGACGGGACCGTGCGCACCTTCCCGGCGCCGGCCGAAGAGGTGAATGACAACCAGAGCAACAACAACCAGACCGCCAGCGCCGACCAGAAAACCATCCAGGGCGGTCTCGGCTGGATCAGCGACCCCTACG
>NZ_JAEMVM010000140.1:0-1468 GCF_016463925.1 Pseudomonas sp. P20
AGAAGAAGCCCAGCGGGTTGATGTCGTAGCTCACCAGCAGGTTCTTGGTCTGCTGGTAGTGGTCGAGCATCATCTTGTGCGTCTCGCGACCGACGCCGGACTTCTTGTAGCCGCCGAACGCGGCGTGGGCCGGGTACAGGTGGTAGCAGTTGGTCCACACGCGACCGGCCTTGATCCCGCGGCCCATGCGGTAGGCGCGGTTGATGTCGCGGGTCCAGAGGCCGGCGCCGAGGCCGTACTCGGTGTCGTTGGCGATGGCCAGGGCCTCGGCTTCGTCCTTGAAGGTGGTGACGCCGACCACCGGGCCGAAGATTTCCTCCTGGAACACGCGCATGCCGTTGTGCCCCTTGAGCAGGGTCGGCTGGATGTAGTAGCCGCTGGCCAGGTTGCCTTCGAGCTTCTCGACGCTGCCGCCGGCGAGCAGCTCGGCGCCTTCCTGCTGGGCGATGTCGAGGTAGGAGAGGATCTTCTCGTACTGCTGCTGGGAAGCCTGGGCGCCGACCATGGTCTCGGTGTCCAGCGGGTCGCCGCGCTTGATCGCCCTGACCTTTTTCAGCACCTCTTCCATGAACGCCGGGTAGATCGACTCCTGGACCAGCGCGCGGGACGGGCAGGTGCACACCTCGCCCTGGTTGAAGAAAGCCAGCACCAGGCCCTCGGCGGCCTTCTCGATGAACGCCGGCTCGGCCTGCATGATGTCTTCGAAATAGATGTTCGGGCTCTTGCCGCCCAGCTCGACGGTGGAGGGAATGATGTTCTCCGCCGCGCACTTGAGGATGTGCGAGCCGACCGGGGTGGAACCGGTGAAGGCGATCTTGGCGATGCGCTTGCTGGTGGCCAGGGCCTCGCCGGCCTCCCTGCCGAAGCCCTGGACGACGTTGAGCACGCCCGGCGGCAGCAGGTCGCCGATGAGTTCCAGCAGCACGCAGATGCCCAGCGGGGTCTGCTCGGCCGGCTTGAGCACCACGCAGTTGCCGGCGGCCAGCGCCGGGGCCAGCTTCCAGGCGGCCATCAGCAGCGGGAAGTTCCACGGGATGATCTGCCCGACCACGCCCAGCGGCTCATGGATGTGGTAGGCCACGGTGCTGTCGTTGATCTCGGCGGCGGAGCCTTCCTGGGCGCGGATGCAGCCGGCGAAGTAGCGGAAGTGGTCGGCGGCCAGGGGAATGTCGGCGTTGAGGGTCTCGCGCACGGCCTTGCCGTTGTCCCAGGTCTCGGTGACGGCGAGCAGTTCCAGGTTCTGCTCGATGCGGTCGGCGATCTTCAGCAGGATGTTCGAACGCTCCTGCACCGAGGTGCGGCCCCAGGCCTCGGCGGCGGCGTGGGCGGCGTCGAGGGCCTTGTCGATGTCCTCGGCGGTGGAACGGGGGAACTCGGCGATCGGCTGGCCGTTCACCGGCGAGGTGTTGGTGAAGTACTGGCCCTTGACCGGAGGCACGAACTCGCCGCCGATGTAGTTGCCGTAGCG
>NZ_JAEMVM010000141.1:0-381 GCF_016463925.1 Pseudomonas sp. P20
GCAGCGGCGCCCATTCCACCGCACGCCGCCAGCGCAACTGGTTGCGCCAGTAGCCGCCGCTGTCGCCGGTCAGGGTCTGGTCCTTGAAGCCGCGCACCGAGCTGTTGCCGCCGAGGCTGATGCGCTGCGGGCTGAACAGCACGTCCTCGCTCCTTTGCCCGGTGGCCAGGCTGTCGAAGCTGAAGCGCTCGCCCCATAGCTGGAACGGCTGCAGGTAGCTGAGGGTCAGGCTGTACTTGTCGTAGCGCGCATTCGGATCGCCCGCGTGCGGGTGGCCGCGACCCTGCGCGCCAAGGGCGCCGATGCCCTGCTGCCAGCCAAGGTCGAGGTTGACGAAGCCACTGCCGATCCGCCGGCCATGGTTGAAGCCGAGCTGGGTCT
>NZ_JAEMVM010000015.1:0-117209 GCF_016463925.1 Pseudomonas sp. P20
CGATTCGGCCAATGACGAATGGCTGGAGTGGGCGCCCAGGATCGCCCTGAGGAGCGGGGCCCGTTGATGTCGCATCGCACCGCGGCAGCATGAATCCATTCGATCAACCCAGAAGGAGAACGCCGATGTCCAGGCGCTTGCTTTTCGTGGCCACCCTGGTCGCGACCCTTTCCCTTGCCGCTCATGCCGACGAACCCCTGCCATCGGTCGAGCAGGTGATGAACGAGCACAAGGAAAAGATCAGGAACCAGCTGGAAACCATCAACTACAAGCGCAAACGGATGGTCGAGGCAAACATGGCGCTGGACGGCACCGAAGCCGAGACGTTCTGGCCGATCTATTCACGCTACCGAGGCGAGACGGACAGCCTGCACAAGGAGACATTCCAGCTCCTGCTCGAATATGCCCGCGCCTATGGTTCCGGCAGCATTACCGACGCGGAAGCTTCGAGGATGGTCGACCTCTATCGGGGATTGCAGGAGAAACAGCTGGCCGTGCTGCACCGGTACGTGCAGGAAGTGGCCGAGAAGATGTCACCTCGGCGGGCCATGCGCTTCCTGCAGATCGAAGCGCAACTGGACGCGCTGGAGGCGTTGCAGATCGGCAAGCAGGTTCCGCTGATCAATTGAGTTTCACGGCACCGGCCGCGTCCATGCCTGGGCGAGTTCCGCATCGCCCAGGCGCATCGTTTTGCTCAGCGTGCCGAACGAAGCCGCCGCCACAGCGTGGTCCGGCTGATCCCGAGCCGACGCGCAGCCTCGTCAAGGCTGCCCTGGCAGCTGTCCAGCGTCTCCTGTATGTAGCGCAACTGCGCGGTTTTGCCGATGGCGTGCAAATCCTTTGTGCGCGATGGCTCTTTCCGGGACCTGGGCTGAGGCTGGCCTTCGAATAGCTCGGGCAGCACGCGAGCCAGGTAATGCTCATCCACGCCGTGCTCATGGAAGATTTCGCTGGCGGAGAGCATCGCCCGTTCGATGACATTCTCCAGTTCCCTGACGTTTCCGGGCCAGGAATGGCGGACGAGGTAGGGTAGCAGGAGCGTCGTTATGCCTGCGGCACCCGGTGGCTGGCCCTGGACCAGCAGGCGCTGGCTGATTCCCTGGCAAATCAGAGGAATGTCCTCGGGCCGCTCGCGCAGGGGCGTGGTCTGCAAGCGCAGGATATTCAGCCGGTAATACAGGTCGGTGCGAAACTCGCGATCCTTCATGGCGGCCCCCAGGTCCTTGTGGGTGGCGGCGACGATGCGCACGTCGATGGAGATCGGCTCGGTGCCGCCCAGGCGCAAGACCTCTCGCTCCTGCAATACACGAAGGAGGCGAGTCTGCAGCGACACAGGCATGTCGCCGATCTCGTCGAGGAACAGCGTGCCACGGTGAGCCGCCTCGAACAGGCCGGGCTTGCCGCCTTTGCGCGAACCGCTGAAGGCGCCTTCCTCGTAGCCGAACAGTTCGCTTTCCAGTAGCGACTCGGGAAACGCCGCGCAGTTGATGGCGACGAAAGGCCCGTGCCGGCGAGGGCTCTCGTTATGGATCCCTTGGGCGAGCAGTTCCTTGCCGGTGCCGCTTTCGCCAGTGATCAGGATGGTCGAATGGCTGGCGGCAAAGCGCTTGGCCAGTTGCAACATCTCACGGTTGGCCTTGCTCGCGCCGTTGAGTTGTTCGAGCCGGTAACGCGCGGTGAAGGCACCTGGACGGCGAGTGGAGCGGATGCGTTGATCCGCGCGCTGCACGGCGGTGATGTCCTGGCAGGTGAGCACCAGGCCGGTACGCTCGCCATTCTCCAGGATCGGCAGGAGATTGCTGACCACGGCGTGCGAGCCCAGCCGGATCACCCGGTTTTCCTCGCCACCGCCATCCTCTAGCGCCTGCTGCAGGTCAAGCTCCGGGCATAGCTGCTGTAACGGTCGACCCAGAGCCGAGCTGACCGGCAACTCCAGCAACTGGGCAAGGGCAGGGTTGAGCGATTGCACCACACCCTGGTTGTCGACCGCTGCCACACCGCTTGGAATGTGTTGCAGCACCGCGTCCAGATGCCGCCGCTTGGCGATCTCCAGGCGCTGGCTGTCGAGGACTCCCATGGCTTCCTCGAGCGCCTTGCGCGCAGTGTCTTCGCTCAGCGACAGCACGCCGTGCAGGCCTGCCTGTTCCGCCAGCTCCACCACCGTCGACGAACCGATGATGCTGCGGCAACCCAGCCGGGCTACCTCCAGGACAGCCTGGCGAGCCTCTTCCAGGGTGGTGTAGGCGACCTGGTGAACCTGCACCGTGAACAGCGTTCGCATGGCTTGCAGGTCCCGGTCGATGCGGTTGTAGCTGAGCAGGGCGACATGGGAGGAGTGTTCGCGGGCTTGCTCCAGCGCACGCAACAGGTCTCCGCCGCCAACGCGCATCGTCAGAACCGGACGTGCCAGGTGTCTACGCAGGTAGGCGGCAGTGGCGCCAGCACAGACGAACACGTCGGCCTTGCCGCGCTGTTCGAGATCGCGGGCGGTTTGCAGGGCTTCGGATACCGAGGTGTCGAGCACCTCGATATGGACGTCCGGGTAGCCCGCCGCCAGGCCGGCCACCAGGCTGGCGAGGCGACTGCGCTGCCGAGGTCGTTGAAGGTGACTGACCAGCACGACGACCTGGGAAAGGGGAGGACGCATGTCGAGACCTGTTCAGGATTGAATTGTTTCGATACTGAATCAGTTCGTTGCAAAAGTGAAACCCGGATTGCTTCGTCGAGCGCCATGGAAAAACCTGGCGCCAGAGAGCGCGCGGGTTACAGGCATATCCCGAAAATTGGCCCAGGCGTTGCTAAAGCTGTCTGACAACATGACTACAGGCAGGCCCTACAACCCCATGAGCACTCCTCCTACGACCGTACGGGACGGCGAGACATTCGTGGCCCCGGACGACCAGCCACTGGTCGAGTTCATCCGCGAGCACGCCGCAGCGAAGCGGGTGGTCATCCAGGCACGCCAGCGCCTGAGCGGCGGCGCCATCCAGGAAAACTGGCTGCTGGACCTGCTGATCGAAGGCGGCCCCTGGGCTGGCGCCCGGCGTTGGGTGCTGCGCAGCGACGCGCTTTCCGCGCTACCCGCCAGCCTTGACCGCGAACAGGAGTTCGAGGTGCTGCAAGTGGTTCATCAGGCCGGTGTGAAAGTACCGCGCCCGCTGTGGCTGTGCCGCGATATGCGCGTGCATGGGCGGGTGTTCTTCCTGATGGAGTACGTGCCGGGTGTCGCCGCCGGTCGCTTGCTCAGCGCTGGCGCCGGCACCCAGGGCCAGGCGCAGCTGGCGGCGCAGCTTGGCGCCAACCTGGCGCGCCTGCATCAGGTTCGCCCGCCGTGCGCCGCGCTGGATTTCCTGCCGATGCCAACCCGCTCACCGGCCTTGGCGACCATCGACGCCTATCGCCACTACCTCGACACCCTCGCCGATGCCTATCCGGTGCTGGAGTGGGGCCTGCGCTGGTGCGAGCTGCACGCACCGCGCAACAGCATCCTGTGTCTGTTGCACCGTGACTACCGCACCGGCAACTACCTGGCCAGCGAACAGGGACTCGAAGCCGTACTCGACTGGGAGTTCACCGGCTGGGGCGACCCGTGCGAGGACCTCGGCTGGTTCACCGCCCGCTGCTGGCGCTTCACCCGCCCAGACCTCGAGGCCGGCGGTATCGGCCAACTGGAGGACTTCCTGGGGGGCTACCACGAGGTGTCTCCGCTGCGTATCGAGCGCAGCCAACTGCACTACTGGCAGGTCATGGCCACCCTGCGCTGGGCGGTGATCGCCCTGCAGCAAGGCCAGCGCCACCTGTCCGGCGAAGAGCCGTCCATTGAGCTGGCACTGACCGCACGACTGCTGCCGGAGCTTGAGCTCGACATCCTGCACATGACCGGAGCCGAAGCGCCATGACCCAGCCCGATGCCCATGAACTGCTCGACATCGCTCGCTCGACGCTTCTGGAGCAACTGCTGCCAGCGCTGCCCGGCGAGCTGCGTTACCCGGCCCTGATGATCGCCAATGCCATGGCCATCGCAGCCCGCGAAAGCCGCCTGGGGGCTCTGGCCGAGGACCAGGAGCGGACACGTCTGGCCGCCTTGGTCGACGAGGCGCCCGCAGCCTTGCCCGACCTGCGCCGCCAACTGGCACGGGCCATTCGCCTGGGCAGCCATGACGCCCCGCAAAACCATAGAACCCTGGTCGAGACATTGCGCCAGGTCACCCTCGCCCGATTGGCCATCAGCAATCCCAAGGCCTTGCCCTGAACGGCGTCAGCCATCTCATTCCCGACAGACAAGCACCCAGAAGGACAACCATGAACTTCACCCTCCCGGACGAACTGCTCGCCTTGCAGACCAAGACCCGAGACTTCATCGCCGAACAGGTCATCCCGCTCGAGAACGACCCCCGCCAGGACAGCCACGGCCCCAGCGACGCCCTGCGCCAGGACCTGGTGGCCCGCGCCCGCGCGGCCGGCTTGCTGACGCCCCACGCCAGCCGCGAAATGGGTGGCCTGGCGCTGAGCCACGTGGCCAAGGCGATCGTCTTCGAAGAGGCCGGCTACTCGCCGCTGGGCCCGGTGGCGCTGAACATCCATGCCCCGGACGAAGGCAACATCCACCTGATGGACGTGGTCGCCACCGAGGCGCAGAAAGACCGCTGGTTGCGCCCGCTGGTCCAGGGCCATGCCCGTTCCTGCTTCGCCATGACCGAGCCTGCGCCAGGCTCCGGCTCGGACCCTTCGATGCTGCGCACCACCGCCACCCGCGATGGCGACGACTACCTGATCAATGGCCGCAAGTGGCTGATCACCGGCGCAGAAGGCGCCGACTTCGGCATCGTCATGGCGCGCATGGAGGATGGTACGGCGACCATGTTCCTGACCGACATGAAACGCGACGGCATCATCCATGAGCGTCAGCTGGACTCGCTGGACAGCTGCTTCACCGGTGGCCACGGGCAGCTGCGTTTCGACAACCTGCGTATTCCGGCGAGCGATGTGCTCGGCGAGATCGGCAAGGGGTTCCGGTATGCCCAGGTGCGCCTGGCGCCGGCGCGGCTTACCCACTGCATGCGCTGGCTGGGCGCCGCGCGTCGCGCCCACGACATCGCCTGCGACTATGCGCGCACCCGCGACGCCTTCGGCAAGCCGCTGGGCGAGCACCAGGGTGTGGGCTTCATGCTGGCCGACAACATGATGGACCTGCACGTGGTGCGCCTGGCGGTGTGGCACTGCGCCTGGATGCTCGACCAGGGCCGGCGGGCCAATGTCGACTCCAGCATGGCCAAGGTGATCAGCGCCGAGGCGTTGTGGCGGGTGGTCGATCGTTGCGTCCAGGTACTGGGCGGGCGCGGGGTGACCGGAGACACCGTGGTGGAGCGGATCTTCCGCGACATTCGCCCGTTCCGCATCTATGACGGCCCGAGCGAGGTGCACCGCATGAGCCTGGCGAAGAAACTGCTCGACCAGCGCCTGGAGGCCCGCTGATGCAGCCGAACCTGACCCGACTGTTCGCCCTCGACGGGCGCCGCGCCCTGGTGACCGGAGCCTCCAGCGGCCTGGGCCGCCACTTCGCCATGACCCTGGCCGCCGCAGGCGCCGAGGTGGTGGTGACTGCCAGGCGCCAGGCGCCGCTGCAGGCACTGGTGGAGGCCATCGAGGTGGCGGGAGGGCGGGCGCAGGCCTTTGCCCTCGATGTGACCTGCCGTGAGGATATCTGCCGGGTGCTCGATGCCGCCGGCCCGCTGGATGTGCTGGTCAACAATGCGGGGGTGAGCGACAGCCAGCCCTTGCTGGCCTGCGACGATCAAAGCTGGGACCGCGTGCTCGACACCAACCTCAAGGGCGCCTGGGCGGTGGCCCAGGAAAGCGCCAGGCGCATGGTCGCGGCGGGGAAGGGCGGCAGCCTGATCAATGTCACTTCGATCCTCGCCAGCCGTGTGGCCGGCGCCGTCGGCCCCTACCTGGCGGCCAAGGCCGGCCTGGCCCACCTGACCCGCGCCATGGCGCTGGAGTTGGCGCGCCATGGCATCCGGGTGAACGCCCTGGCGCCCGGCTACGTGATGACCGACCTGAACGAGGCCTTCCTGGCCAGCGAGGCCGGCGACAAGTTGCGCTCGCGTATCCCCAGCCGCCGCTTCAGCGTGCCGGCGGACCTGGACGGCGCCTTGCTGCTACTCGCCAGCGATGCCGGGCGGGCCATGAGCGGCGCCGAGATCGTGGTCGATGGCGGCCACCTGTGCAGCAGCCTGTAACGCGCCCTGGCGCAATAACAACAAGAACAGGAGGTATGTATGTGCGTGCAAGACCCGAGCAATGTGTCGATGAGGTGGCTGCCATGATGGTTCCGACCCTCGAGCACGAGCTTGCTCCCAACGAAGCCAACCATGTCCCGCTGTCGCCGCTGTCGTTCCTCAAGCGTGCCGCGCAGGTGTACCCGCAGCGCGATGCGGTGGTCTATGGCGCAAGGCGCTACAGCTACCGCCAGTTGCACGAGCGCAGTTGCGCCCTGGCCAGTGCCCTGGAGCGGGTCGGCGTACAAGCGGGCGAGCGGGTGGCGATACTGGCGCCGAATATCCCGGAAATGCTCGAGGCCCACTATGGCGTACCCGGTGCCGGGGCGGTGCTGGTATGCATCAACATTCGCCTGGAGGCACGCAGCATCGCCTTCATCCTGCGCCACTGCGCGGCCAGGGTGCTGATCTGCGACCGTGAGTTCGGTGCCGTGGCCCAGCAGGCGCTGGCCATGCTCGATGCGCCGCCCTTGCTGGTGGGCATCGACGATGATCAGGCCGAGCGCGCCGACCTCGCCCACGACCTGGACTATGAGGCGTTTCTGGCCCAGGGCGACCCGGGGCGGCCGCTGAGTGCGCCGCAGAACGAATGGCAGTCGATCGCCATCAACTACACCTCCGGCACCACGGGGGATCCCAAGGGCGTGGTCCTGCATCACCGCGGCGCCTACCTCAACGCCTGCGCCGGCGCGCTGATCTTCCAGTTGGGGCCGCGCAGCGTCTACCTGTGGACCTTGCCGATGTTCCACTGCAACGGCTGGAGCCATACCTGGGCGGTGACGCTGTCCGGTGGCACGCACGTATGCCTGCGCAAGGTCCAGCCAGATGCGATCCACGCCGCCATTGCCGAGCATGCGGTGACCCACCTGAGCGCCGCGCCGGTGGTGATGTCGATGCTGATCCATGCCGAGCATGCCAGCGTCCCTGCCGTGCCGGTATCGGTGATCACCGGCGGCGCCGCGCCGCCCAGCGCGGTCATCGCCGCCATGGAAGCACGCGGCTTCAGCATCACCCACGCCTACGGCATGACCGAAAGCTACGGCCCCAGCACCCTGTGCCTGTGGCAGCCGGGGGTCGACGAATTGCCGCTGGAGGCCCGGGCCCAGTTCATGAGCCGCCAGGGCGTCGCCCACCCGATGCTCGAGGAGGCCACGGTGCTGGATACCGACACCGGCCGTCCGGTCCCGGCCGACGGCCGCACCCTTGGCGAACTGGTAGTGCGGGGCAACACCGTGATGAAAGGCTACCTGCACAACCCCGAGGCCACCCGTGCCGCGTTGGCCGACGGCTGGCTGCACACCGGCGACCTGGCCGTGCTGCACCCGGACGGCTACGTGGAAATCAAGGACCGGGCCAAGGACATCATCATTTCCGGCGGCGAGAACATCAGTTCACTGGAGATCGAGGAAGTGCTCTACCAGCACCCCGAGGTGGTCGAGGCCGCGGTGGTGGCGCGCCCGGATTCGCGCTGGGGCGAGACACCCCACGCGTTCGTCGCCTTGCGGGCGGATGCCTTACCCAGAACCACGGGTGACGATCTGGTCCGCTGGTGCCGCGAGCGCCTGGCGCACTTCAAGGCACCGCGGCATGTGACGCTTACCGAACTGCCCAAGACCGCCACCGGCAAGATCCAGAAGTTCGTCCTGCGCGAGTGGGCCCGGCAGGAGGAGGAGGCCGGCGACGCCGGCCGCTGATGGCGCTGCCGCACCCGCACATTCCATAACAATAACTAGGTTGCCCGAGGTGTCCCATGTCCAGCCTGCTATACGCACGTATCCGCGCCAGTGCCCGGTTCCAGCAACTGGTGGCGCGCCGAAACCGTTTCACCCTGAGCCTGCTCCTGCTGATCCTGGCCACGTTCCACGGCTACATCGCGCTGGTATCGTTCTGCCCCGAGGTGATTGCCAGGCGTCTGGCGCAGGGCTCGAACATGACCTTCGGCGTCGCGGCCGGCGTGTTCCTGTTCGTGTTCTTCTGTGCCTTGTCGGCGCTCTATGTGTACCGCGCCAACGGCGAATTCGATCGCCTGACCCAGGCTCTGGTCGCTGGGCTGGAAGAGGAGCAGGGCGCATGAAGAAGCTCCTTCCCCTGGCGTTGTCGCTGCACTCCGGCCTGCTGTTGGCCTCGCCCGCGTTGGACGCTGGCCAGCGCCAGCCGCTCAACCTGCATGCCATCGGCATGTTCATGGTGTTCGTGCTGTTCACCCTGTGCATCACCTGGTGGGCGGCACGACGGACCCATTCGACGGCGGATTTCTATAGCGCCGGTGGCGGTATCCGGGGCTGGCAGAACGGCCTGGCGCTGGCCGGCGACTACATGTCCGCCTCCACGCTGCTGGGAATCACCGCGCTCATCTACAGCTCCGGGATGGATGGCTACATCTATCTCATCGCCTTCTTCGCGGGCTGGCCGGTACTGCTGCTATTGATGACCGAGCAGCTGCGCAACCTGGGCCGCTTCACCTTCGCCGACATCACCTCGTACCGTCTCGACCAGGGCAAGGTGCGCACCATGGCCGCCATCGGATCGCTGACCGTGGTGTGTTTCTACCTGGTGGCGCAGATGGTCGGGGCCGGGCAGTTGATCAGGCTGCTGTTCGGCCTGGACTACCAGATCGCCCTGGTGATCGTCGGTGCGCTGATGATGCTGTATGTGACCTTCGGCGGTATGGTGGCAACCACCTGGGTGCAGATCGTCAAGGCATTCCTGCTGCTGGTCGGCGGCTCGCTGGTGCTGTTCCTGGCGATGCGCGAATTCGACTTCAGCTATGACAGGCTGGTCAGCCAGGCGATGGATAGCCATGCCCTGGGCGAACGCCTGCTGGCCCCTGGTGGCTTGCTGGCCGACCCGTTGACCGCGCTATCGCTGAGCCTGGGGCTGGTGTTCGGCACCGCCGGGCTGCCGCACATCCTGATGCGTTTCTTCACCGTCGGCGATGCCCGGGAGGCGCGCAAGTCGGTGCTCTACGCCACCGGGTTCATCGGCTACTTCTTCAATGTCATTTTCCTGCTGGGCCTGGCGTCGATCGTGATCGTCAGCCAGCAGCCCCGGTTCTTCGAGGGCGGGGAAGCGGGAGGCAAGCTGCTGGGCGGGGGCAACATGGTGGTCATGCACCTGGCCCAGGCAGTGGGAGGCAACCTGCTGCTGGGCTTCCTCTCCGCCGTGACCTTCGCCACCATCCTGGCCGTGGTGTCAGGCCTGGCCCTGGCCGGGGCGTCCGCCATCGCCCATGACCTGTATGCGCGGGTGATCATGAAGGGCGCGGCCAGCGAGGCGCAGGAGCTGCGGGTAACCAAGCTGGCAACCCTGGGCCTTGGCTTGGTGGCGATAGCCCTGGGCATCGTGTTCGAGAACATCAACGTGGCCTTCATGGTCGCCCTGGCCTTTGGCATCGCCGCTTCGGCCAACTTCCCGGTGCTGTTCCTGTCGATGTTCTGGTCGGGGCTGACCACCCGTGGCGCGTTGGCCGGTGGCTACGTCGGGTTGCTCAGCGCCATGGGCTTCGTGGTTTTCTCCAGGCTGGTGTGGGTGGATGTGTTGCACTTCGCCGAGCCGCTGTTCCCCTATACCCAGCCTGCGCTGTTCTCCATGCCGTTGGCGTTCCTGGTGGCGTATGGCGTTTCCCGCCTGGACCGGACCAAGCGGGCCATGGCGGAAAGGGCAGCCTTCGCCGACCAGTACGTACGAGGCCAGACCGGCCTTGGCGCCAGCGGAGCCATAGACCACTGAGGCGCACACGGTCGCTGTCGAACGGGTGGCAGCGACCGCATGGCAGGCTTTGAGGCTGTCTGTCGCCCGAGGCCTGGCTAGTGCCCCCGGAAGATGTCTCCGATACCGACGGTGGGGTAGTGCTCCATGCGCTGAGCCGTCCCGCGGTTGACGACGGAAGGCTTCGAAAACAGTGCACTCAGGAAGATGACCAGTACAAGGACAGCCAGTAGAAAACCGAATCGGCGCATATGATTCTCCAGCGATTTTTTATAGTTGTTGTCTTCGGGCGCTATCCACGCGGACCTTAGAAGCGCAGCGCAGTCACTGTCCCGCCGCGCTTGCGGTGTCGCATTCGCGGGCGAACAGGCGGGTGACGGCTACGATGTCCTGGTCGCCATAGCCCATGGCTGCCGCGCGTTGCACGGCCTGGCACAGCGCGTCGAAGACCGGCGTCCAGGCCCCTTGTGCGTGCAGGGCTCCGGCGATATGGGCGAAGGCCTGGGCATGCACATCGAGCCTCGCCTGATCGCCTGCGAAATCCTGCGCTTCCAGCCGACGGACCGCTTCCTCGAGTGCATCGGCGACGAAAAAGCGCGACGTGTCGAGCATGAGCCGAGCGGTCTTCGAAGGCGGCAGGCCGAAGTGGACACCAGCCCCCACGGCCTCGAAGAAAGCCACCATCGCGGCAAACGCATGCGCGTGGAGCACGGTGGCGAAGGCCAATGCTTCGTCCCAGGGGAGGAACGTCGTATGGCCGGCAAGCCCCTCAAGCAGCGCCCGATGCCGTTCGAAGGCCTCAGGATCACCGGTATGAATGCTGTGGCTTTCGCGACGACCAACGTTGCGCGGGTAGGCCACGATCATCCCTTTGACGTAATGGCCGCCCGCGCGGTTGACGAGACTCTGAAGCGCCAGGCCCTCGTCCCGGGCGTTGGTCGTGTAATCGACGATCGTACGGTTGGCCAGCGCCTGCATCACACCTGGCATCCCGAGCACCTCGTGGGTCGCCTGGTTGTCCAGGAGCACGAAGATCGTGGCCGGGCTTGCAGCCAGCGCGGCTTCGGCGCTCTCGCACAGGTGAGCGCCAGCGGCGACGAGCGCCGCGGCCTTGCCGGGTGAGCGGTTCCAGATCGCCACGCGCCTGCCTTGCCTGAGCAACGCTTGGGCCATGATGGTTCCCATGGCTCCGAGCCCGATCACGGACACTTCGAACTCGAAGCTTTCATCATTGTGTTCACGCACGCTCGAGGTCTCCTGATTATTGTTCTGGCTGATGTCCAACAGGTCTCCGGCCTGCGCTTCAACACAGGCCGAAGGGTGACCCTGGCAGCTATTCGCCCAGCGCTGCCGCGACCGATTCGCCGAAGGCCCTGAGGCCGTCTTCGAGTTGGTCGGTCGGAGTGTTCAGCGGTGGCATCAGCTTGATGATTTCGCCATTCGGGCCGCAGCGGTCGACCAGCACGCCCGCTTGCAGCACGCGCTGCTGGGCGTCCTTGGCGACCTCGACGTTGCCGCGGCCGAAATCGATGCCGGCGATCATGCCGCGACAACGCGCGGACGCGACGCCTGGAATTTCCGCAAAGCCGGCAACTGCGCGCTCCATGGCCGCGCAGTTGCCGGCCAGCAATTTCAGGAACTGCTCATCGTGCCAATAGCTGAGCGCGATGCGGGCGGTCAGGAACGCCAACTGGTTGCCGCGGAAGGTGCCGATGTGATCGCCCGGTTGCCATACATCCAGCCCGGCACGAAGCAACACGATCGCCATCGGCAGGCCGAAGCCGCCGATCGATTTGGCGCAGGTGATCAGGTCCGGCACCACCCCGGAGCGCTCGAAGCCGAAGAAGTCGCCGGTGCGGCCGCAACCGGCCTGGATCTCGTCGCAGATAAGCAGCACGCCGTGGTCGGTGGTCCACTTGCGCAAGCGTTGCAGCCATTGGTTGGAAGCCGGGTAGACGCCGGCCTGGATCTGCACCGACTCGACGATCACCGCCGCCGGCAGCTCCGAGCCGCTGCCCTGGTCGTTGGCCAGGCGCCCGAGGAAGCCAATGCTGTCGAATTCGCCATAGGGGCTGTCTTCGTAGGGCACGAACACCACGTCGGTGGAAAGCCCAGGGCCACGGCGAGTGCGGTTGCCGGTGACGGCCAGGGCGCCGGCGGTCATGCCGTGGTAAGCCCCGTAGAACGATACGACCTTGGTACGCCCGGTCGCCTTGCGCGCCAGCTTCAACGCCGCCTCGACGGCGTCGGCACCGGTCGGGCCGGTGAACTGGACCTTGTAGTCCCAGCCGCGTGGCTTGAACAGGTCGCGCTCGATCGCTTCCAGGAACTGGCGCTTGGTGGTGGTGTGCAGGTCGAGGGCGTGGGTCACGCCGTTGGCCGACAGATACGCGATCAGCGCATCGCGCATGCGCGGGTCGTTGTGGCCATAGTTCAGGGCGCCGGCGCCGGCGAAGAAGTCCAGGTATTCGCGGCCATCTTCGCCGCGGATCCTGCTGCCTTGGGCGGTATCGAACACCAGGGGCAAGTCGCGGCAGTACATCCGCACGTTGGACTCGAGCCTTTCGAACGTCTCGATGTTGTTCATGCAAACCTCTTGAAAAATGATCTGGGTAGTCCGGGGTGTGGGCGGTCAGTGCTTGAACATCACGTGGCGCACCACGGTGTAGTCTTCCAGGCCGTACATCGACAGGTCCTTGCCGTAGCCGGACAGCTTGACCCCGCCGTGGGGCATTTCGCTGACCAGCATGAAGTGGGTGTTGACCCAGGTGCAGCCGTATTGCAGGCGGGCGGCCAGGCGATGAGCGCGCCCCACATCGGCGGTCCATACCGAAGACGCCAGGCCGTAGTCGGAGTCGTTCGCCCAAGCCAGCGCCTGGGCTTCATCCTCGAACGACGAGACGGTCACCACCGGGCCGAAGATCTCGCGGCGCACCACCTCATCCTCCTGCGTAGCGCCGGCCAGGACCGTCGGCTCGAAGAAGAAGCCGGCACCCTCGGCGCGCTTGCCGCCGGTGACCACTTCGATGTGCGGCAACTCCCTGGCCCGGTTCACGAACCCCTCGACACGCTCCAGATGCTCCTTGGTGATCAGCGGTCCCATCTCGGTCGCCGGATCGTCCGGCAGCCCGCACCGGATGCTGGATACGGCCTCGCCGAGCTTGCGAACGAACTCCTGGTAGACCCCTTTCTGCACATAGAGGCGGCACGCGGCGGTACAGTCCTGGCCGGCGTTGTAGAAGCCGAAGGCGCGGATGCCTTCGACGGCGGCGTCGATGTCGGCATCGTCGAAGATCAGTACAGGAGCCTTGCCCCCCAACTCCATGTGCATGCGTTTCACGCTCTCGGCCGTACCTTCGATGATCCGGCTGCCGGTGCGCACGGAGCCGGTCAGCGACACCATGCGCACCTGGGCATGGCTGGTCAGCGGCTCACCCACCGAGGCACCTCGACCGTGGACGATGTTGACCACGCCGGCGGGGAAGATCTCGGCAAGCAGCTCGCCCAGTTTCAAGGTACTCAGCGGCGTGTGCTCCGACGGTTTCAGCACCACGGTGTTGCCGCCGGCCAATGCCGGGCCGAGTTTCCACGCTGCCATCAACAACGGATAGTTCCACGGCGCGATGGAGGCGACCACGCCCACCGCGTCGCGGCGGATCATCGAGGTATGCCCCGCGACGTACTCTCCCGCCGCCGAGCCCTGCAGGCAGCGCACGGCGCCGGCGAAGAAACGGAACACGTCCGATACGGCGGGCAGTTCGTCCAGCAGCACGGCGTTGAAAGGCTTGCCGCAGTTGTCCGCCTCCAGGCGAGCGAACACGTGCGCCTGGGCATCGATGCGCTCGGCAAGCTTGAGCAGCAGGGCCGCGCGATCCTTGGGCGGCGTTTGCGACCAGGCGTCGAAGGCCGCATCCGCGCTCTGCACCGCGGCATGGACCTGGGCGCCGCTGGCCTCGGTAATTCGCACCAGGACGTTGCCTTGGGACGGGTTGTACACCGCGTGGCTCTCGCCTTCGCCGGCCACCAGGGCACCATTGATCAGAAGTTTGGTTTGCATATCGATTCTCGCCATTGAAGGGCAGGCTCGAAGCCGGCCTTGTGGTTGTTGTCAGAGCGTTCGATAGAAGGGTGGTCACTACGCCAGCGCGTCGGGCACCGGGTTGCGGAAGAAGCTGGTCCGGCAAGCGAGATAGACCGCCCCCAGGCCCAGCCAGCTACAGCCCATGATCAGCGCGTCTTTATCCAGGCTGACCAGCATCCACCCGGCCGTGACCAGGCCAACGAGCGGGCAGAGCACCCCGCGCAACAAGCCCGCCCCGTCTCCGAGGCGGGTATCGAAGGAGAGCCGCAACGCGCAAAGGTTGACTGCGCTGAAGGCGAGAAACGCGCCGAAATTGACCAGGGACGTCGCGGTGGCGATCGTCAGGGCAAAACCCGCGCAGCCGAAAATGCCGCAGAGCAGAATGTTGAAGGCCGGGGTCTTGTAGCGAGGATGCAGGACACCGAACAGCTTGCGCGGCAGTTGGTTGTCCCGCCCCAGGGCGTACAGCAGCCGGCCCACGCTGGCCTGGAACGACATGCCTGCGGCGAAGTGGGCGATGATGATCCCCGCCAGGACCACGGCGAAGAACAGGTCGCCGCCGATCATGCGGGCGATCTCGAAGGCGGCGCCGTCCACATGCTCGAAGGCGGGGGAGGGGTGCGCCAGGTACATGAAGTACGACGAGCCGACGTAGACCGAACCGCCGATCAATGCGACCAGCAGGATCGCGCGCGGCAGTGTCCGGCCCGGGTCGCGGGTCTCCTCGCTGAGCGTGGACAGCGCGTCGAAGCCCAGGAACGAGTACGCGGCAATGGCAGCGCCGGCCATGCTGGTGGCGAAGGACACGTCCGGGTTGAAGAACGGCTTGGCCGACAGCAGCCCGCCAGGGCCGTTGGCCGCGACGATGTAGTGCACGCACAGGCCGATGAACACGACGATGATGGCCAGTTGCGCGACCATCAACAGCACGTTGAAGCGGTTGGCGACCTGGATGCCCAGGATATTAAGCAGCGAGGTGGAGACGATGAAGCCGATGATCCACACCCATTGCGGCACCTCTGGAAAGGCCATGTTGAGGTAGCTGGCGCCGAGCAGCCAGATCAGCATCGGGATGAAGAAGTAATCGAGCAGGGCGGCCCAGCCCACCATGAAGCCGAGGTTCGCGCTCAGCATCTTGCGAGTATAGGTGTAGGCCGAACCGGCGACCGGGAACACCCTGACCAGCCGGCCATAGCTCAAGGCCGTGAACACCACGCCGATTGCCGCGATCAGGTAGGCCACCGCAGTGGTGTTGCCGCTGGCCTGCGTGATCACGCCATAGGTGCCGAACACGATCAACGGAGCGAGGAACGCCAGACCGAACAGCAGAACGGAAAACGGACCCAGCGTGCGCTTCAATGAAGCGCCGGCGATTGATTCGCTCATGACGGGCCTCCTTCACGCTACGTAGTGGTAAGCGGCGGCGACGATTTCACGGTAGGTTTCCACCGTCATTTGCTTGGCATTGCTGCCGTCGGAGAAATTCTTCTTCGACTTTTCGGCGATGCTCAGGAAGTCTTCCTCGCGCACGCCTTTCACCTCGGCGAAGCGGGGGATGCCCAGGTCCTTGCTCATCTGGAACAGGTAGCCAACGGCGGCCTCGGCGGCCTCGGCCGGCGAGAGGTTGGGGTCGATACCCAATGCGTAGGCGACCTGCGCGTGGCGGGTGATGTCGGCGTCGCGGTTATGGCCGAACACGAAGGGCAGGAAGATCGCGTTGCCCACGCCGTGTGGCGTGTCGTACATGCCACCGATGGCTTCGGAAATGCAGTGCACGCTGCCGACGTCCGCGTTACCGAAGGCCATGCCGGCGATCAGGCTGGCCACCAGCATTTGCTCGCGTGCATGCAGGTTGCCCGGCTCCAGTACGGCGGGCCTGAGGTATTGGCTGATCAGGCGGATGGCATGCAGCGCCAGCCCGTCGCTGATCGGATTCGACACACGGCAGGTGTAGGCTTCGATGGCGTGGGTGAGGGCATCCATGCCGGTTGCGGCGGCAATCGATGCAGGCAGCGTGTCGAGAATGCGGGAGTCGAGCAATGCCAGAACGGGGCCCACCCGGTAATCCTGGACGCTCATCTTGAAATGCCGGGCGGTATCGGTGATCACCGAGAAACAGGTCACTTCGCTGCCGGTTCCGGCGGTGGTCGGGATGGCGACGATAGGCGGGATGGCGTGCCTGAGGGTGAAAGAGCCCTCGTAGTCTTCGATCCGACCCTCGTGGGTCAGCAGCAGGCTGATCGCCTTGGCCGCGTCCATCGCGCTGCCGCCGCCGATGGCCAGCAGGCCTTGGATACCTTTGCCGCGATACAGCTGCGCCGCCTGGTTGATGTCTTCGCTGCGAGGGTTTGCCTTGACGTCCGATATCTCGTCGAACGCGATCTCCCACTCATTCAGGCTGGCATACACGCCATTCAACAGGCCTGCGGCCTTTACCCCGGCGTCCGTCACGATCAGCACATGCGCCATGCCGAGTTCCCGCAGGTATTCGCCGGTGCGCTCACGCAGGCCGGGTCCCATCACGACTTTGGCGGGGAGTAAGAACTTGAATTCCATACGTACCTCTTGCTCGATTTTTGTCGTTGTTGAACGGCAGTGGAGGAATTCACGCGCAGGGCGAACCAACGGCTCCGGCGTGTGATGCATGGCTCTGCGGTCGAGAATCAACCGGGAACCTTTTTGTCTTATGTGGGCCTGGATAAGCACGAACTTCGAAAAGCCCCATGCAAGTCCCGAGGTGTAAAAAGAGGGGCGGCACCCACCCGCCCCTGAAGGGATGCTCCGTACTAATGCATTTGGCCTGCGAGCAGGGAAAGCAGCGTTCCTGTCAGGCAGGCGGGGAAGTCATGCCCCATTCCCGGCAACAGCACCAAGCGCGCCCTGGGAATGGCCGCCGCCGTGGCGAAGCCTCCGCTGGTGGCGACCATGAGGTCTTTCTCAGCATGGATGACCAGCGTGTTGCAGCGAATTCGCTGGAGTTCCTGCGTTCGGTCGCCCGAGTTGATGATGGCGCCGATCTGCCTCGCCATCCCGAGGTTGCTCGCTTCCCCGCCGCCTCGCTCCCAGGCTTGCATGGCGTAGTCGCGATGGGCCTGCTCGTCCCATTCCAGCGTCGTACCGACGGAACGCATGATCTCCACATAGTCGCGAACGCTCTCCCGCTGGTTCCGGGGAGGACGCCGGAGAAGCTGCAAGATGGTCTTGAACGCTGGCTGGCCTACTCGCAGCGATCCTGTCGTCGAGAAGATGGACGCCAGGCTCATGACTCGCTGCGGATAACGAGCAGCAAGTGTCTGGGCGATCATGCCGCCCATCGACATCCCTACGACGTGCGCCGCACCCAGGCGCAGGCCATCCATGAGGCCGATCACATCGTCGGCCATGTCGCCCAGGTCATACCCCGCAGTCGGTTTGCGGAAGAACTGTTGCAGGGTCGTGGGCGGGGTGACCTCGGTGAAGAAAGACCTGCCCGAGTCACGGTTGTCCAGCGTGATCACGCGCAGGCCCCGCTCGACCAGGCCGGCGATGAGCGCTTCAGGCCAGTAGATCAATTGCAGCCCCAGGCCGACGATGAGGATGACCGCAGGCGCGGTTTCCGGACCGTGGCTGCGATAGCAGAGGCTACGCTTGCCCGGTAGCTCGCAGAACCGATCCGCAGTCATCGCCCGCCGCCCTGAGTCTGAAGCGCCACGCTTCTGTGCAGGTAGGCGTCAGGCACCGTGCTGAACCGGAGGCATTCGTCGGCGACCTTCCCTCGGCGCAAAAGCTTGATGTCACGGAAGTAATCCATCGACATCACCCAGGGCTCGCGAGGCCCCTGGCGCGGCATGCTATCCAATGCCCGCTGGACATATCCGGCCCCGAAATCCAGCAGGGGACGGGTTTCGACACCATCCGGCGCCTTCGGCTCGCAGACGTTATGGCCCTGGCTGTCCATGAAGCCCAGCAAGCGACAGAAGTGGTCGCACAGCAGGCATACTTTCAGCGTCCAGGATGAGTTGGTATAGCCCACCGCAAAGGCAAAATTGGGTACGCCGGAAAGCATCGTGCCCTTGTACGCCAGCGTCTGGCTCAACACTACCGGCTCGCCATCCTTGTGCAGGGCGATACCGCCGAACAACTGCACGTTCAGACCGGTGGCCGTGATGATGATATCGGCCTTCAGTTCCGTGCCGGACTTGAGCAAGACACCGGACTCGGTAAAGCGCTCGATATGGTCGGTAACGACCGAGGCTTTACCTGCACTGATGGCCTTGAAAAGATCGCCTTCGGGAACCGAGCACAAGCGTTGGTCCCAGGGCTTGTAGGGCGGGTTGAAATGAACGTCGACCGGATAGCCCTTCGGTAATTCTCTACGGGTCAGCCATATGAGCAGCTTGCGGGCGAGCCCGGGGAAGCGCTGGCAGAATCGCCAGAAGACCAGGGTGATCTTGGCATTCTTGTAGCGCGTCAGTGAGTAGGCGGTTTGCGCCGGCAGAATCTTGCGAAGAAAAGCGGCAACGGAATCGTTGGCGGGCTGGTTGACGATATAGGAGGGCGTCCGCTGCAGCATGGTGATGCTGGCGACCTCGTCGGCCATGGCGGGAATCAGGGTCACCGCCGTTGCGCCGCTGCCGATGACCACCACATGCTTGCCCCGATAGTCCAAGCGCTCGGGCCAGTGTTGCGGGTGGATGATTTGCCCCTTGAACTGCTCCGCGCCCTCGAAGCGTGGGCTGAAGCCTTGGTCATAACGGTAGTAGCCGCCTGCGCTGAACAGCCAGCGGCATTCGATGGTGCGGGTTTCTGCCGTGTGGCCGTCCTCGACGCATACTGCCCACAGCCCTTTGTCGCTCTGCCAATTCGCCGAGACCACTTTCTGCCGGTACTGGATGAAGGGGTCCAACTGGTATTCAGCGACGGCTTCTCGCAGGTATTCGAGAATGTCGGCGGCATCCGCCAGAGATTTCGCCTTGGTCCAAGGCTTGAAGTCGAAGCCGAAGGTGTACAGGTCCGAGTCGGAGCGTATGCCGGGATAGCGGAACAGGTCCCAGGTGCCGCCCATTCGCTCCCGGGACTCGAGAATCGCAAACACCTTGTGCGGCTGGTGACGTCGAAGGTAAGCCGCAGCGCCGATGCCAGACACACCGGCTCCTATGATCAGAACATCGAGCGGCTCAATTGGAAGAGCAGTGTGAGAGGACATGTCGCCTCCTATTGTTGTGTTATAGAGACTTGATCTTTTGACTTGATCGTTTGACCAGAATAGGCGCGAGCGAGTTGCTGGTACAAGGTGCGAAATGCACCAGGTTTCCATCGGTTTGGGTTTATTTGCACCTAGGTGCCGCAGCCTGTTCCCGCCAGGCCATGGCGGAAGGCCTGTTGCATGGACGAGAAGCGCACAGTCAACTTGCAGGACTATGAGGGGGAAGGACCGGCGAGATAGCCGCCCAGGATTCCGCTGGAAGCGGAGGCGGGGAGAGGAGAACTAGAAGAGGCGCCGCACCTGAACTGGCAAGAGGCCCGAAGAGCAGGGGCACGGCGAACCGTGTCACCATGCCCCTCTCTAGAGATGCGCCTTCGAAAAGATCAGAAGCTGGCCACCAACAGCTTCACAGCCTGGCAGGCGGCTTCGGTCTCGGCATTCAGCCGCTCCTGGTCACCATGGGCGGACCAGGCGAGAAGCAAGCCATCGAACAGGTTGATGAGCAAGCGACTGACAGTGGCCAGCGCTTCCTGGTCCAGCACCGAGCCAGCGACCTGTTCGATGGCCTGCTTCGTCGCTTCGACGGAATCGGTGTAGATCTTGCTCGCCATAGCGGGGTTGTTACGCAGATTCCAGAAAAACAGCTCGAACTGCGTAGTCGCCAGTTCCGGATGCGTGGTGAACCATCCGACCAACTGGCGCAATATCTCTGCTACCGAGTCTGCCGCCGTGGCTCCCGCCGTAACATGCAGCAAGGACTGCTGTGGCTTGTCTATCAGGGACTCATAGACCGCGTCGAACAATTCGTCCTTGGTGTGGAAGACATAGTGCAGGGAGGCCAATGGAGAATTCGCCGCGGCCGCGATGCGACGGGTAGTGGCATTCGCCACACCATATTCCGCGATCACCTTCACGGCGGCCTCAATAAAGTCTTGCCTGCGCACTTCGGCGCCCACTCGAGCCATTCAGCTTCTCCTTCTTCGGTGTTGCCGCCAGGCGACTGGTCCGCTGTCGACCGGGACGAATGCTAACGCATGGCCGTTCTCCAATCCATGAGTCGACACGCCTGAAGACCAAGGCAGCGACCCTTTGTCTCTCCAGATGTTTCGCTCCGACCGCAGGCGATGCGTAGCCGAAGCGGAACAGGATCGAGCCTGGGCAATCCGCTATCGCCAGCGCGAACCCGCGTAGAGCCGGATCTTGATTCGGCAGGCCTTTCCTGAGCGCCGAGATGCCACGCAGAATTATTAATCGTTTGACTTGATCATATGATCATGTCGTATGATCAAACCTCCTTTCCTCGCCAGGCGCAAGGAGAGGGCGGTCTGACCGCATGAGAGTGAACGCTCATGGGCTGAGGCTGATTGCGGAGGCCCTGCAGAACAATGACAACACCACACAGGTAGGCATCAGATGAGTACGCGAAGATTGACGACAGTCAGCTGCGACACCCCGATCGAGCAGGTAGTGGAAATCATCAGGCGTGATGGCGCTGTCGCTATTTGCAACTTCGTCTCGGAAGAAACCTTGAAGTCTCTTACCGAGGACCTGGACAGCTATCTGGGCGTTACCCCCTGCGGCATGGACCCTTACTTCGCCGGCACCCAGACTCGACGTACCGCGCGGATCCTGGCGAAAAGCGACTCCGCCGTGGAAGTGGCACTGAACCCCCTGTTCCTCGAGACGGCAAAGCAGGTATTGCAGACTCCCACCCATGTCTGGGTAGGGAACGATCGGGTCGAGATCACGCCCGATATCCAACTGAGCATGACCCAGGCCATACAGATCGGGCCTGGACAAGGTCTTCAACCCCTGCATCGCGACGATGCCACTTCGCTCTGGCGGCATCCGCAGTATGGTCGCGAGGCTCGCTTGCAGCTCATGCTGGCGATTACCGACTTCACCGAAGAGAACGGCGCGACGCGGGTCATTCCTGGCAGTCATCAATGGGATGACGAACGGATGCCCACCCAGGAAGAAACCATCGGCGCAGAAATGAAGGCAGGCACTGCGCTTCTCTGGCTGGGATCGGTATATCACGGCGGTGGCGCCAACAGATCCGACGCTCCTCGCACAGGCCTGACCATGGCCTACGACCTGGCCTTCCTGCGCCTGGAAGAAAACCACTTCCTTTCCATACCCGTCGAGCGCGTTCGGCAACTCCCCGCGCAAATGCAGCGTCTGCTGGGGTGGAGTGCCAGTTCCACGCTACTGGGATGGGTGGAGATCGATGGTCAGATGCGTGACCCGCAAGAGCTGCTGGGCATGCCCTCCTTTTCCGAGGCAGGGAAGGGGTTCTAGCGGCACTGCCATGGATCGGCCCATGAGAGGAACAACGTCCGGCAACCCGGGAGTGATGTGAATGAATGCCTTCAACGGAGCGGCACGCAACAATGCCGAACCCATGAGATTCCGCAGCCTTGGCGGATGGGTGGAGCAGCCAGACGACCTGCAGCCGGCGCTGAAAGGCCACGAGCACGCAGACGTAGTCGTGGTCGGCGCCGGGTTCGCCGGCCTGTCAACGGCGCTGGAACTAAGGGCGCGTGGAGCGAACGTCATCGTTCTGGAACAGCAGTTCGCAGGCTTCGGGGCCAGCGGGCGCAATGCCGGCTATCTGCTCGGCAGCATGGGCATAGAATGCGAGGTTTTCGTCAAGCGAGTGGGGCTTGAGCAGGCACGTAAGTTCGTCGGTTTCTATGACGAGGCCGTCACCTATGTGGAAGAGCGTTTGGCTGCGCTGGACATCGATTGCGATTACACGCCCTCGGGAATCATCCGGGCCGCCGTCCATCCCAGCCAGGAAAAGCGACTGCGAGCGAACATGGAGCTTGGCCACGCGCTGGGCTCTGTCACGCGCTTCGTGGATAGCGCCGAGATGCGCGCGCGAGGCATACCGCCCGCATTCCTGTTTGGCAGCGAGCAGCGTGGCGGCACCTTGAATCCGGGAAAGTACGTCAACGGCCTGCGTCGTGCGGCAATCAAGGCTGGCGTGAAATTGTACGAACGCACGCCGGTGCTTTCCTACTGTGAAGGGCAGGTGATTACCTGCAATACGGCCCAGGGTATCGCCACCGCCCCTGTAATGGTTCTGGCGACCAACGCCTACACGCCTCAGCTGGGAGTGCTACGCAACAAGGTTGCACCGATCCGGGTTTCGGCAATCGAAACCCAGCCGCTATCGGCGGAGCAACTGGCGTCCCTGGGTTGGCAAGAGCGTGAAGGCCTCATTACGCCGCACTACACCATGGAAAGTCATCGCCTGACGGCCCATGACACCCTGCTGCTGACCGTGAAGCAATTGGGTTATGCCTACGGCTCGAAGACACCCAATGTTCCGGACCACGCCGCCTACGCCGCGTTGTCGAGAGTGTTGCGCGAGCGTTTTCCTTCCTTGCAGGGCCTTGCCATTCGGCATTGCTGGAGCGGGTATATCAGCGGGGCCTACGACTTCCTCCCCGTGGTCGGGGTGACAGGGGCCAGGCAGAACATCTTCTATACGGCGGGATGTTCAGGGCATGGCCTTGCCACTCAATCGCTCATGGGCGCGCTTTTCGCCGAGCGAATCGGCGGTGGAGAGCCTCCGCTGCTAGCGGCGCTGGAACACAAGACGCCATCCATGCTACCCGAGCCACTTCAATGGTGCGCCATAAAGACGGCCTTTGCGGCCGCCAGGCTACTGGATGCATGGACCGACAAGAAAGTGCGCAAAGACAAAGCCTTGAACGGCTGATAACGATGCGGGGAGTTAATGGGGTTATGCCCGTACTCCCTTGCACCGATTAGACACAAGGCATCGATACAACTCTATCTGAAGGGGCAGTTAACGTGGAACCGAGAGACTTGTTCGCTCTGCTCTCATGTATTCTCCTGGTGATTTCCGGATTGTTTTATGGCGCTGCATTCATCAGGCGGAAAAACTATTTGCTTGGCCTGGAGTTCTTGATCGTAGGTATCTCGGCATCGAACTTCACTACATTCATAGCCACCGGCTGGCAAGCCAACTACAACATCGCGATCTTTCTCGACGCCTTTTCGCGAGGGGTGGGAGTGCCAGTTATCGCTACGCTCGGGCTAATGGCAGTTACCCACGATTACAAACCGTCGCCCGCCAAGGACATCCTCATTTTTGTAGCTGGCTTTGCCGCTACCGGCGTCTATTTCCTGTCTGGAATCATCGAGGGATTCCTCCCTTATTTCTATGTATTCATGTGGTCAGCCTATACCTTGTATCTTTGCTACTTCACCTTGCAACTGGCCCGTGCAGGCGAAGCCCTCCATACTCTGGCCACCATCGCTGGCGGGCTGGCGGGCCTGGTAGTAGCGCTCAGATATGACTTCTTCCCGATTCCGGGAGACGACACGAAGATGGTCTTCATGACCATGGCCTTCCTGGCTTGGTCCTATTCCATGGTGCAGTTGTACTATGCCTATGGTGCGCTGGAGCGTTCGAACAAGGTATACGGCCAAGCGTTTCCTCGTCCACGATAAACAATACGGCGCGACAAGTTTTTCTTTCTGACCCGATAACCTGGCAGAACTGTTCTGCTGTAACTCCATGGCAGGCCCTGGCCCTGCCTTTTACCGCCCTTCGGGGCGGTTTTTTTTGCAGGCATTACATCCGCTATAGTCCCGCTCCGCCGCGGAGCGTGCATTGTCGGATAAAGTTGCTCGATTCATGACCGGTCATATCCAATCGCTCCCTCTGACCCGAGGCGAAACGACAATTAAAAATGCCCGAGCCGATATCTACGAAAGTTCCCCTCAAGCTCTCTTGTGCCCTGTTACCAAGCATCTCCAGGTAACACATGTTTCTTTACTTCCCAAGGTGGTGCACAGGGCACTGGGCCTGGAACAGAACTTTTTCCATAACCGCCTGATTTATAACAATTAAAAAAACATGAAAGAGAACTGGCATATGGTTTGCCTCATGATCGTCCGACATGGTCAATTGATCAGGTCAAATGATCATTATCGACAGGAGCCGACTTCATCCCCTTGGGAGGTCGAGCAACCGGTCCATGCCCTGTGTGAGGAGCCATCCAATGAAAGATGTAACTGAACGGCTGGAAGGTGAAGCGCCCACCCGTCGTGTTTTCCAGCAGCAGTTGTTCATGACCCTCGCGGTATCGACCGTGCTCTGTTCGGTCCAGGCTGCGCCCCAGGGCCCCGAGGCGCTGGGGTCGAAACTGACCCCCTTGGGCGGGGAGATCGCAGCGAGTGCAAGCGGGGATATTCCTGCCTGGACGCAGCCTGGACAGCAGGACGAGGGATGGAGCTACGGCCAGGTGCGAGGAGAGCACTGGAAGTTCAAGGGCGACAAGCCGCTCTACAGCATCGACGCGAACAATCTCGCGCAACACTCGAGCAAGCTGTCCCCCGGACAGGTCGAGCTGTTCAAGAGGATTCCCGGCTATCGCATGGATGTGTATCCGACCCGTCGGACCTGTAGCGCTCCGGACTTCGTGGTCGAGAACACCCGGCAGAACGTTGGTTTCGCCAAGCTCGATGCTGCCGGCCTCGCTCTGGACGAGGCTCACGTTCCGGGCATCCCGTTCCCCATGCCGAGTACCGGTGCCGAGGTGATGTGGAACATGAAGATGCGCTACCGCGGCGTTGGCGTCGAAATTCCCCGGACCATTTCCGGAATTTCTCCACGCAAGGGGGGGGAATGGTTACGTCAGTCGACAGATACCTTCTTCTTCACGCCCTGGGGGAAAAAGGGGAGTGCGCTCTTCTCGTCAGTTGGCCGCCTGGAGAATGCGACCTTCTTCAACTACCTCGAGCCGGCTGCTCTGGCCGGCCAGTCCGCGGTACAGACTGCCGTGGCCGGCGAACAGGCCACGACCTTCTACTACTTCCCCGGCCAGCGCCGCGTGCGGCGAATGCCGTCGTACTCCTACGATGCGCCACAGATCGGCCTGGATAACCAGTACACCGTCGACGAGGCGAACGTCTTCTTCGGCACCATGGACCGTTTCGACTGGAAGCTGATCGGCAAGCAGGAGTTGCTGGTGCCTTACAACGATTTCGGTGCCTACGACACTGGCGCCAAGGTGGAGACGTTTGCCGGCAACGACTCGATCGCGCCGCAGTCGCGTCGCTATGAGCTGCATCGGGTCTGGGTCGTCGAGGCCAATGTCCGTCAAGGCATGCGCCATCAGGCGCCGAAGCGCATGTTCTACATCGACGAGGACAGCTGGAACCCGTTGCTGGCGGTGGACTACGACAAGCAAGGGCAGATCTGGAAAGTGCGCGAAGGGTTCTCGATTCCCGTGTACGAGACAGGCGCCTGCGACGTCCAGGCCCAGGTCCAGTACAACCTGGCGGATGGCCGCTACCTCTTCGACATGACCTCGATCGGTGCGGGCAAGAACGATATTCGCTGGCTCACCGAAGACAACGGCTCCCCCCGCCTGAAGCGTGACTTCTTCACCTCCGACAATCTGCGAGCCATCAGCGAGCGCTAACCGACGCCAGATCGAGAGCCAGCATGAAAAAAATAATTACGAAAGCCTCAGGCCTTGTCATCGCGTGCACAACCCCACTGGCAATGGGATTCACGTTCGAAACCGAAACCCTCAATGGCTCCTTCGACTCCACGATCACCGCAGGCATGGGTCTGCGTACCGAGTCACGGGGCTGCAACCTGATCAACCAGGGACCGACCGGGCACAACGCGCCCTCCGGCTGCCTGGCGCAGAGCTCCGGCGTGGCCGACCAGGGCGACCTGAACTACGACCGCGGCGACATGTTCACCAACTACCTCAAGGGCACCCATGAGCTGTTGCTGAAGATGCCCGAGGACATCACCTTCATGGCGCGCGGCACCTGGATCCGCGACTTCGCTGCCACCGATACCACCGGCACGCTGTCGTTCAACACCCCGGAGAGCGTCGGCAGCAACGGGCTGAGCGACGACGCTCGCGACGACCTCGCGTTCAAGGCCCGCCTGCTGGACCTGTGGGTGAGCAAAGGCTTCGACGTGGGCGGGCAGCGGGTCCGCGCACGCCTGGGCAACCAGGTGATCAACTGGGGCGAAAGCCTGTTCGTGGCCGGTGGCATCAACAATACCAACGCCTACGATTACCAGGCCTTGGCGCGCCCCGGCGTGCAGCTCAAGGAGGCCGTGCTGCCGGCGCCGATGCTCAGTGTCGCGTCGGGCCTGGGCTCGGGTGTCAACGTCGAGGCCTACTATCAATTCCGCTGGAACAAGAGCGAATTGCCGCCGGTAGGCAGCTACTGGTCCACCACCAACGCGCTGGGTGAGGGCAGGGGGGACTATGGATTCTCCGAAAAGGACGCCCGCGACAGCGGCCAGTGGGGCCTTTCGCTGCGCTGGCAGCCGGAGGACAGCGACGTCGCCTATGGCTTCTACGTGATGCGTTATCACGACAAGTTGCCATCGTTGCGTGTCGCCATTCTCGACCCGAACACCTTCGCGGCGGCACCGACCTGGGAGTACCAGGAAGACCGGATGATGTACGGCATCAGTGCCAACATGCCGATCGGTGACTGGGCCGTCGGTACGGAGCTGTCGTACCGGCCGAAGGACTCGGTCATGCTCAACCCGGTCATCGACCTGTGTACCGGCAACGGCGGCAAATGCTGGAAGGACGAGAAGAAATTCCAGTGGCACCTGACCGGCTTGTACAGCTTCACGCCGTCCAATTCCCCGACGCTTCTGGATTTCAGCGGGGCCAGCACGGGCAGCTTGCTGACCGAACTGGTGGTCATCAAGTACCCGGGGCTGCATGACGAGGTCAATGGCGAACCGCTCGCCGCGGGACTCAATGCCTGGCAGCTGGATCCTGCCAGAGCGCCGAAGTCCCGTGGCGACAAGACCTCTTCAGGGATCAACCTGGACTTCAGCCTGACCTATGACGGCACCTTGTTGCCGGGCTGGCAGGTCACGCCGGGCGTCTTCTATGCACGGTCGCTGGGAGGACGGACACCGAACCTCAGCGCAACCTTCACCGAGGACGCGAGCAGCATGAACCTGTACCTGAACTTCGTGCGGAACCCGGCCAGTTGGCAGATTTCCCTCAACTACGCGAAGTTCATGGGCGGTGAGACGCCCTACGACCAGCTTTATCGTGACCGCGATTATGTCGGCATCGCGATCTCCCGCACCTTGTGAGGCTTGCCGTGAACGGTTCTGTAAAGCTACCTGAGGCCCCGACACGTGGCCTGTTGTCATATGTCGAAGGTGTGTTGTTCAGGCATCGCCGGCTGGTGCTGGCGAGCCTGGCGGTATTCACGCTGATCATGGGCTGGTTCGCCGTACAGCTGCGCATGGATGCCGGCTTCGAAAAGCAATTGCCGGTAGGCCACGAATACATCGAGACATTCGAGGCCTACCGCAATGACCTGCTGGGGGCGAACCGACTGACCATCGTGGTCAAGGCCCGAGAGGGCGATATCTGGAGCGCCCCGGGCCTGAAGCGGCTGTATGACGTCACCCAGGCGGTGACCTTCCTCCCGGGAGTATCGCGCAGCAGCGTGCGCTCCCTGTGGACGCCCAACGCCTTCGTCAACGAAATCACCGAGGAAGGTTTTCGTGCTGATCCGCTGGTACCCGGAACGGTTTCTCCCGAGCACCTGGATGACCGGATCATCGCGAAGATCGCCAATTCCACTGCCCAGGGCGGCTTCATCGGTACGCTGGTTTCCCGGGACCAGAGCAGCGCGATGATCACGGTGGAACTCAACGAGTACGATAGCCAGGGCGCCCATCTGGACTACGTAACCTTCAACCATCGGCTGGAGAAAGAGATCCGCCAGCGCTTCGAAGACGGCGATTTCGAAATCCAGATCATCGGTTTCGCCAAGCAGATCGGCGACATCGCCGACAGAGCTTCAGCCGTGCTGGAGTTCTGTTTGCTGGCGTTGCTGCTGACGGCGGGGGCGGTGTACTGGTATTGCCACTCGCTGCGTTTCACCTTGCTGGCGTTGGTCTGTTCGCTGGCCTCGCTGGTCTGGCAGTTCGGCAGCCTGCGCCTGTTGGGCTACGGGCTCGATCCGCTGGCAGTGCTGGTGCCCTTCCTGGTGTTCGCCATCGGGGTTTCCCATGGCGTGCAGCAAATCAACTTCATCGTGCGCGAGATCGCCATCGGCAAGAGCGCCGAAGAGGCGGCACGCTCGAGCTTCACCGGGTTGCTGGTTCCCGGGACGCTGGCGCTGGTGACCGCGCTGGTTTCCTTCGTGACGCTGCTGTTGATCCCGATCCCGATGGTGCGGGAACTGGCGATCACGGCTTCGCTTGGCGTGGCCTACAAGATCGTCACCAACCTGGTGATGCTGCCGTTGATGGCGTCGTTGCTGCGCGTCGACGACAAGTACGCAGCCGCCCAGGAGGTTTCCCGGCAGCGTCGCAGCCGTTGGCTGCGGGGCCTGGCCCGGCTCGCCGAGCCACGCAAGGCGCAGTGGGTGCTCGGCGCAGCCTTGGCGGTGTTCCTGGCGGCGATCTGGCAAAGCCATGACCGCGTCGTCGGCACGCTGCAGGCGGGTGCGCCGGAGTTGCGCGAGGACTCGCGCTTCAATCGCGACGCGGTCTCCATCGCCAGCAACTACGACATTGGCCTGGACTGGCTCAGCGTGGTGTTCGAAGTCGACAAGGCTCCTTCCGAGGTGGCCTGCGAGGATGTTGCCCTGGGCCAGTACCAGGATCGTTTCGTGTGGGCCATGCAGGGGGTGCCCGGCGTCCTCTCGGTCGCGTCCTTTTCCACCACCATGCGTCAGTTCAACGAGGGCTACAACGAAGGCAACCCGAAGATGGCGGCGGTGCCCATCGACCCGATGAACTACGCCGCGCTGGCCACCGAGGTTGCGCGAACCCCCGGGCTGATGCGCACCGATTGCAGCATGTCGGCCGTGCACCTGTACCTTGCCGATCACAAGGCCACGACCATCAACCGAGTGGTGGACGCCGCCAAGGCCTTCCGCAGCGAGTATCCGATGTCAGGCATTTCGATTCGCCTCGCCTCCGGCAACGCCGGCGTCCTGGCAGCGATCAACGAAGAGGTGGAGAAGAGCGAAACCCCCATGCTGCTTTACGTCTATGCCGCCATCGCCTTGCTGGTGTTCGTGGTCTATCGCGACTTGCGGGCAGTCCTGGTGTGTTGCCTGCCGCTGACCATCGGCACCTTCATTGGCTACTGGTTCATGAAGGAGCTGCAGATCGGCCTGACCATCGCCACCTTGCCAGTGATGGTGCTGGCAGTGGGCATTGGCGTCGATTACGCCTTCTACATCTACAACCGCCTGCAACTGCACCTGGCCCATGGCCAGACGATCACCAAGGCGGTGGAGTACGCGCTGCTCGAGGTGGGCGTCGCCACCATTTTCACCGCCATCACCCTGGCCGTTGGCGTGGCCACCTGGGCCTTCTCGGAGCTCAAGTTCCAGGCCGACATGGGCAAGCTGCTGGCCTTCATGTTCGTCGTCAACATGGTCATGGCCATGACCGTGCTGCCGGCCTTCGCCGTATGGCTGGAGCGGGCGTTCCCGCGCAAACGTCCCGTGCGCATGATCGGCGCGCTGGTGCACTGAGGAGAGAAGCATGAAGTTCAGGGTTTCATTCACCGCGGCCTTGCTCGCAGCAGGATTGCCGCTGATGTCTCTCCAGGCCGCGCCGTTGCAGACCGTGCCGGCCGTGCAGGCGGGCAATGCCACGCAGGCCACCATGCTGGCCGCCGGCTGGGCCGGAGAGCGGGTGGTTGCCGTGGGCGACCACGGTGTCGTGTTGTTGTCCGACGACCAGGGCAGGCAGTGGCGCCAGGCACGCTCGGTCCCACTATCCACGCCATTGACGGGTGTGTCCTTCGTGGATGCCAGGCACGGCTGGGCGGTGGGTCACTGGGGGGCGATCCTGTCCACCGCCGACGGCGGGGAATCCTGGCAGGTCCAGCGCCTGTCGAGCGAAGAAGACCGGCCGCTGTTCGCCGTGCATTTTTTCGATGCCCGGCAGGGCGTTGCGGTAGGGCTCTGGTCGTTGGTGCTGACCACCGAGGATGGCGGCAAGACATGGACGGAGCAGCCGTTGCAAGCGCCTCCAGGAGCCAAGCGGGTCGACCTCAACCTGATGGGGCTGTTTGCCGACAACCACGGCACCCTGTACGCCACGGCCGAGCATGGGCAGGTGCTGCGCTCCGACGACCAGGGGAAGAACTGGCGTTACCTGGATACCGGCTATGAGGGCACCCTGTGGTCTGGCGCGGTGCTGGCCGATGGGCGTCTGCTGCTGGGTGGTCAGCGTGGCACCCTGTTGCAGGGCTCTGCCGATGGCAAGGCTTTTCGCAGAGTGCCGACGCAAGGCAAGGGCTCGGTCACATCCATAGCAGTGGCTGGCGCTCGGGTATTGGCGGTCGGGCTTGACGGACTGAAGGTACGGAGCAGGGATGGTGGAAACAGTTTCCAGGAAGCACCGTCGGCTGACGGCCTTTCGCTGACGGCGGCACTGTTCAACGCCGACGGCACGCCGCTGCTGTTTTCACGTCGCGGAGTAATGCCCCGCCAGGAATGAAAGTGTTCACCGGCCTCTTTGCTTGTCCGGGGACGCGGTTGGGCCTGGCGCCTTCGGGGCCAGGCCGGCCAGCGTGGAAGGCTTCTAGAGCTGGAGATAGTCGGCCAGGTCTGCGTAGTTATGTTGCCACAGGCCTGGGCTGCCATTGGGGTACTGGGAGCGGAAGCCGAGGATCTTCTGAACGCGCGGAGCAAGCGTTCTGACCAGTTCGAGCGGCACGATCAACGGGTAGGCCTCTTCAGGCGTGATGATCGAAGCCTGCATCGGGATGGTCAGCCCGCGACGGTAGAAGTCAGCGGTCACGTTGGCCCCGCCGCCATGAACGACTTTCCCGCCGAACAGCACGGCATCTCCTGCTTTCAACAGGGCAGGGATCGTCATTTCTGGGGTTCCTACATCGTCGAAGTCATCCCAGTCCTGGCTCCCGGGGATCAAGCGCGTGGCACCGTTTTCCTCGGTGAAATCGGTCAGCGCCAGCATCAGGTTGGTGATGGTGCGCGGCGCATGTTTATTCATGGCCACGAACGGTTGGTACTGCGCCATGTCGCGGTGCAGCATTTGCGCTTTGTTGCCTGGGCCGATCTCGATCAACTGGGCCGTGGTCAGCCACCAATCACCGCACTCCGCGGCGTAGAGCACGTTCCCCAGGTCGTGAAAGAGGTCGTCATCGAGGATCTCCTCGCGAAAGGTCTTGCTGTGGGTGACGAGGTTGGTGAGCCGTTTGGTCTGGCGGCCATGGAACTCGGCGATCAGCTCGTGCTGGTGCTTGGAGCCGGCCTCGAGCGCGGCCAGGGGAGCGTCCAGTTCGTTGTTGATCCGTGCGACTTGTTCGGGGGTCATGAAGTTGCGGATGATCACCGCACCTGCCTGGTCGCTCAGCAGTGCAATCTCTTGCGCTGGAGTCGAGCGGGTTACGACGGGCAGGCTGAAGGTATCGCGAGAGGCTGACATTGAAAGAACTCCGGATTGAAGGAACGGTTGGCGCAGGCGGGTCGCTGCCCGGGCAACGGGCACCGGCGAACAAGCCCGCTTGCCACTGCGCTAAACCCCAAAAAAAGAACATGGAGCGTCACGGCGCCTCCTTGTATTTTTTTGTTCAGGCAGTGAGTTCATGCTAGGTTTCCCCCAACCTTGCGCCAAGGTACGAACTGCACCATTTCCTCTGTGATTTTTGAGTGTTTTGCACCGCCCATGACCAGTACGCCATCCTCCTGGCCACGCCCATCGGAAGCCGTTCGTGAACTCATGCGCAAAGGCGCCGAGCTCGCTCAGACGCTGCCGCCGGAGTGGGTCGAGCGCCTCAATCAGGCGCTGTTCTCTTCACCGGAAGATGCCAAGCTGCTGGAGGACCCGGTCATCCTCGCGGCGTGCCGGCGCGCCAACCGCGCAGAGTTGCTGCATTGGGCGAACGCCAATCTGCAGCGCCCCGGAGAACCGGTGCAACCCTACGTCTCGGCCGACATGGTGGACACGGCCAGGGAACTCGCCCGCAGAGGGCTGTCCGAGCTGCTGATGAATGTCGCGAGGTCGACACAGAACACCGCCTGGGAGCTATGGATGAAGATGGCCTTCAACCTGACGCAGGATCCCAGGGTGCTTGAGGAATTCCTGGAGGTCTCGTCGCGGTCCATCTCGGAGTTCATCGACAGCAACATGCGTGTGGTGACCCAGATCATCCTCGAAGAAAAGAGCGCCCAGGCCCATGACGACCCGATCGACAAACGAAGCCTGGTCAGTCGGCTGCTCGAGGGCAGGGATGTGGATACGGAGCAATTCGGCAGGCGGCTGGGCTACAGCCTTTTCCAGAAGCACTACGCCGGCCTGGTCTGGTGCGAAAGCCCGGACGCCGAGATCCGCCTTCTGGAGGATGTGGCGCGTACCCTGGCGCAACTCACGGGCACGGCGGCGCCGTTGATCGTATTCGCCGGCCCCGCGACCCTGTGGGTCTGGAGCCATGCGGCGAAACCGCTGGACCTGAACCTGCTGCAAGGCATCGCACTGCGGTTTTCAGGGATTCGCGCGGCAATCGGCTCGCCGGGCACGGGAGTCAATGGCTTCCGTCGCTCGCATCTGGAGGCACTGACGACGCAAAGGCTGATGGGCCGCCTGGCGGGCGCACCCGCCGTTGCCACCATCGACCAAGTGAGGATGGTGTCGCTGATGACCCAGGACGACCGCGCGGCCAGGCAGTTCGTCTTGAGCACCCTGGGGCGGCTGGCGACGGAGCCTTCGGTGCTTCAGCGCTCGCTGCACGCCTTCCTGGCCAATGGCTGCAATGTCACCCAGACCGCAGAAGCGCTGGGCACGCATCGCAACACATTGCTGCGCCGGCTGGAGCGTGCCCAGGACCTGTTGCCCGTCCGGCTTGCCGATCATCGCATTCAGATCGCCGCGGCCCTTGAACTGGTGATCTGGAGTACTCCCCTGATCGATGATGATAAATAACCATAAAGACCGAACGCGCTCTTCACAGTAAAAAGGATGCCCCGGTCAGGAAAAGACCGCCAATAAGGAAGAGGGTGATCAGACGAGTGCTGAGCCTGAGAGGAGGCTGATGCTCGACAGTCTTGTCCAGGGCGAAATAAAGCTTTCTGAGTATTTGCCGCTCATCGATATCGTCTGCATCGAATATTGAATCGATCACCGAGTCCGCGCTTGGAAATGGGTTATGCAAGAGCGGAGCGACATCGAATGCACTTTTCTGGAGCGCACGCGCGGAAAGCAGAGCCGAAGTGACCAGGGCCGCAAGCGCTGCGATAGCAAGAACCACCTCCAGGGGAGTGATCATGCTGATACTGGCCGAAGTGCCAAAGCGAAGCATGGTCCCATATAGAGTTATCACGCCGGCGAGGGCACCGAGTGACAACGTGAACATGAGGCGAAGGTAGACCGTCACCAGGTTCCTTGAGGAAGAAACCTGCTCAAGATAGATTTTCACCAGTGCTTCAATGGTCAGTCGGCGCGCTTCGAATACAAGCCGACGCTCGTCGGGGGAGGGGCTAGGTGACATCCGTCGTCCTTCTACTATGGTTGCCTGCTGGTTTCATCTTCGAATAGAAAGATGAGTCCCGCCAGAACACTTTTTGAATATTCAATGCAGGACGGCGCTTGCTGCAGCAGCGCCGTCATCGTCAATGGAACATACCTACAATTTCATCTTCATGTCATGTTCCGGTTTCGACTCAAGACAGCGGACGTCGTCCCAATGCATTCAACGTCGATCTATCCATTCGACTGTTGATTGCCAATCCATTGTCCAGACGGAGTGCCAGAGCAGCCGGCAGGCTGCGAATATGCGGCATAGATGGACCGTCATGGCTGTGGGACATTCAGCGTGAGGATGAGTATTTGCTCATGACGGGCCCGTATCGGCGATACAGCATTTCATGCAGTGGGCTCCGTGCAGAGGCGGTGACCTGCCCCCCGGTTTCAGTACCACGTCAAACTTAGTAGAGTCCGTTTTCCGAGCAGGAGACGGCAGTGAAAAAGCGTTTTATCGAAGAGCAGATTCTCGACTTCTTCAAGCAGGCGGAGGCCGGTGTGCCGGTGAAGGAACTGTGTCGCCGACACGGCTTCAGTGATGCCTCGTTCTACACCTGGCGGGCCAAGTTTGGCGGTATGACCGTGGCGGACGCCAAACGGTTGAAGGATCTTGAACTGGAAAACAGCCGATTGAAGAAATTGCTCGCCGAGGCCCACCTCGACATCGAGTCGCTGAAAGTGGTCGCCCGGGGAAAAGGGTAAGCCCGACAGCACGGCGGGAGGCGGTGCAGGAGATGCAGGCGCGAACCGGCATCTCCGAGCGTCGTGCCTGTCAGTTGATCGGGCTGTCCCGCTCGGTGTTGTGCTACCAGCCGCGAGCCAGTGTGCAAAACACCGAGCTGCAAGCCCAACTGGTGGAACTGGCCCAAGAGCGCCGGCGCTTTGGCTATCGCCGCCTGCACATCCTGCTGCGGCGTGCTGGCGTGCAGGTCAACCACAAGCGGATCTATCGCCTGTACCGCGCTGCCGGCTTGATGGTGAAACGGCGGCGCCGCCGCCATGGCGTCGCGGTGGAGCGCGAACGCCTGAGTTTGCCGAGCGCACCAAACCAAGTCTGGTCGATGGACTTCGTCTTCGATGCACTGAGCAACGGGCGGCGGATCAAATGCCCTATCAGCGCGACATCAAGCTGAAGCTGATTCAGCTTGGTAAGCCCACGCAGAATGCCTTCATCGAGTCGTTCAACGGTAAGTCCGGGACGAATGCCTCAATGAGCACTGGTTCTGTTCGCTGGCCGAAGCGAGAATCCGCATCGCGGCCTGGCGGCGGGATTACAACGCACACCGACCGCACAGCGCGATTGGCAATCCCACCCCGGCAGAATTTGCTGCAAGTTGGCGAACTCGCCAGCAGCAGCTGAAGCAGGAAAAATTAATATCAACCCCAGGGCCTACTAACTAGGCAGCGGTACTAAAACTGGGGGCAGGTCACTGCAACGCGGGCACATTGACTGCCTTGATCATCACACCTACCCAGTCTTACGCCAAGATGTTTTGGTCGGCCTACTGATGCCCCCTACCGTAACGTCATTCAGAGCAACTTGCGCTGACTTGCTTCTTCCAGAGTGCTCCGTGCCAACTTGGCCAAGATCTCATCAGTCGATTCGTTGAAGGGCAGGGCGAACACCAGCAGTAGCTGCGTCCAGGTAGTCGTTATCTCCCGTTTGACCACGCGTCCTTGTTCCTTGCCATTGGCATCGAAGAAACGAGTCTCCATGATCCACTCATTGTCAAAGGTTCCCGGAATCACCAGTAAAGTAGCGCCTGAGAGGATCGCCAGAAGCATGCTGCCGGTTTCATGGTTGCTAACCTTCACCTTGGCGTAGACGTCCGCAGTATTGAGTCCGAGCGCGACTTGCTCGAACGCTTGACTGCTCTGGTACTCTTTGATCAGCAGTCTCTCCAGGCGAGGTAGATTGAATCCGCGCTGACTGGGGGTACCGTTGAACTGATAGTCGGTATCGACCTTGAGGCTGACGGTGGGCTTGGCCGAGTTCAGTGGAATCGGCCAAGCGCTGGCGTCTGCCTGCTGCTGGTGCGAATAGGAAATGCAGCCGGTGAGTTGCAGGCAGAGAGCGCCTAATAGCGCGAGGTGGTATTTCTTCATCAGTCTTGCGCGAGAAACCTCGTCCTTGGGCGAGGAGGGATAGCGCGTCACGCGAAGCGTGACCCTGCTCTCGCTGCCTCCTTCTGGGGGGTGCTATCGGTAGGGTGTGAGAAAAAGGCGTAGCCATCGGCCTTCTGGATGATCTTGCAGTGGCTAATGCTTTGAATCGCCGTTGTTGCTGTTTGGATGGTGAAACTACCGGTTTGGCGGACTGCAACCGTTCCCTGGTCAATCCGGCTTGCTTTCACAAGGCTCCCCCTCAGGGCAGGGCAACTGCGCAGTGGCATCCTTCAGCAGCGACTCCACCAGTTGAGTGAGTTGCACACTGCCCAGGGAGAAGGCGGCATAGTCGTGATCCCAGAGGCCTGTGTTCTGCTGGACGTCCAGTGCTTTGTGGCTGCTGGCCAGCGCCTTGCCCTCAGCGTTTTCGATCAACAGGTCACCGACCAGATCGTACTTGTCCACGTAGATTGGGCCGTTCACCCAGATCCATGCAGTCAGTGTCAGCAGGGCACCTGGGATATAGCCGGGATGCGGGGTTCGCTTGCCTTCTAGCGAGGAGAAGCTGAACTTCAACACAACGTCATTGCCTTCGACCTTCGCTGGAAAGCTGATCAAGCGCCCGAAATACTCACCGCGCTCGACATGCTGCCCGATCTGTTGGGTCAGGGCCGCGCTGACGGTGCGGCGCCAGTCAGCATTGGTAATTTTCCTGTCGGTGATCTGTACCTCTTCCACCTGAACAGCGTGCGGGTAGGTGCTTTGCGCTGTTTCTGAAGGTGCGCCGATGGGACCGGCGGGATGGAACGAAACACACCCGCCCAGACCAAGCATCAGCAAACCAGTGAGTGGTGGCAGAGTCGAACGCACGGTCTCTCCTTGAACTACCCGCAACTCTGGTCGTTGCATCGAGAGGGTAGTGATGATTTACGGATATCAAGAAATGACGGAAAGCAAGGGAAGAGCATTGCGGGGCGACTTCCTTATCGCTACGTCATCGCTTCCTGGCAGCAAGCGATGCAGGTGGCTGCATTATGCCATTATGCCCTTCTTGTGTCAGGCCCTGAAGGGGAGAGAGGATTACAACGAGGAACATCCGCAGCGCACTGAACTACCGCTCGCCGCTGCGCAATTGCGCTTACTTGACCACCTGATTGCATTTGACTGGACTAAGCATTTGCATCGGATCTGAGACCGGCAGAGAACGACCAATAGCTAGCTTTGAAGGGCAGTTTGTAATCCCGGACACCGATTTAGGCGACAATCCTTGCCGTGAGAGAGGTGTCTGATGAGCAAGCAACGACGTACGTTTTCCGCCGAGTTCAAGCGAGAGGCCGCGCCCCTGGTGTTGGACCAAGGCTACAGCCATATCGACGCCTGCCGTTCGCTGGGTCGGCCTTGCGCCGTTGGGTGAAACAGCTCCAGCAGGAGCGCGACGGCGTGACCCCGAAGAGCAAGGCGCTCGCCCCAGAACAGCAGAAGATCCAGGAGCTGGAGGCTCGGATCAACCGGCTGGAGCGGGAGAAAGCGATCCTAAAAAAGGCTACCGCTCTCTTGATGTCGGACAAACTCGATAGTCGGTGGAAGTGGTCTGTTCAGCTTTCGATGTGGCGCGGTCTTGCTACTACGTCCACCGTCTTCGACGTCGTCGGGTCGATGCGCGCCGCGTTGATGCGTGAGCTGGGCCTGGTCAGCAAGCAACCGGGCTCGCACGCCTACAAACAGGCCATGGTTGAGCGGCCGGATATCCCGAATCGGCTGAACCGCGAATTCGCGACCGAGCATCCCAATCAGGTGTGGTGTGGCGACATCATGTACATCTGGGCGCAAGGCCGCTGGCATTACTTGGCGGCGGTGCTGGATCTGCAGGCACGGCGGGTGATCGGCTGGGCGTTCTCGGCCAAGCCGGATGCCGAGCTGGTGATCAAGGCCCTGGACATGGCCTACGAACAGCGCGGCAAGCCACAATAGGTGCTGTTCCATTCGGATTCAGCCAGTTACGCCAGCCGCTTGTTCCGGCAGCGACTGTGGCGCTACCGGATGCAGCAGAGCATAAGCCGCCGGGGGAACTGCTGGGACAATTCGCCGATGGAGCGTCTGTTCCGCAGCCTGAAGTCGGAATGGGTCCCGCCGACTGGCTACCTGACGGCGCAGGAAGTCCAGCGGTACCACCTGCGGTGGCCGAAGAAAAACTCAACCCACTGTCCGGGATGGGTTGACCACTACAAACGGTGTTCACCGATTTCATCGTTCGGAACGCATCGTCTCTCAAGGGCAAGCTGTGGCAGTCAACGAGCGCAGACTGGTCGCTGCAACAGTATCTTCTGAGCTCCACCAGTATCAGTAATGACGTGCTCAAAATATTGCTCGATGGCGTCGTGCTTCAAGACCTATCAATGATAAAAGCAGCGCTACCTGAAGGGCGGTGGGTCATGCTGGTAGCCTCATCATTTCTGCCATACAGCTCGGAAGTCAGGGAGATCGTACTGAATACTTGCCCACATCTCGAAGGCCAGTACCTGGTTGAACGGTGGGATCTAGCAAAGGCAGAGATCGATATCAGTTCTCTCCAGCTCGACTCGATGCTCACTCTGAGCAAAAGCAAAGCGCTGCCACTCACACAGAAAATTCAGATGTGGTCAGGGCTTAGCCTAGAGACGATTGAAAGCAAACCGGAAGCGGTTCCAGAGCTCGGCCGTGTATCTATGCTGGCCAATAAAGCTGGCGAAAGGTTTGCTGATCCGCTGATGCCTGTGCTGCGACATCTGGTTCGCAACGCGAGCCTAACCTCGGAGCAGCGCTCTGAAATGCTGACACAATGTCTTCCTGGGATGAAGTGGCCGGAGGTTGCCGCAGCTCTAGGGTTGCTCGACGATGAGGACTTCAAAACCGTGAGCGCGAAGGTCAAGAAGATCAAGGTAAGAAACACCGAGTCAAACCGGAGGTTAGTCAACGAGATGAGATCTGAGGGGTACTTGGCAACGGTGACCTCAGAGGACGACGTCATCATCGCAACCACCAGGCCCTCGGCAATGACATCTGAGGACGCCTGAGCGTTGAAGGTAGCAGCTTAGCGACCACCGTACAGCACAGCGCCAGATCGGGCTTGACGCTTTAGGACTGAATCATCCTGGCTTCTAACATAGCATTTAATTTAACATAATATACATTATGCGAATCCATGGTGTTACGGCCAAATAGTAATGGCGTCTAGGGTTTCCCTCCTGCATCACAGGAGGCACGCCATGACTGCGGCAACTTGCGGATGGGTCACCATGAGCATGCGGGAGCTGGATCGCCTCAAGGTCATCGAGGCAATCATCGAGGGTCGGTTGAAACCTGCCGCTGCGGCGCAGCGTCTGCGCCTGACGACACGTCAGGTGCACCGGCTGGTTCTGCGTTATCGCGAGGACGGCCCAGCCGGCCTAACATCTCGTCGACGTGGTCAGCCGAGTAACCGGCAGTTGTCGCCAGGTCTGGAGAATCCCGCCATTAGCTTGATTCGACGGAACTATAGCGACTTTGGTCCAACTCTGGCCCAGGAAAAACTGGTCGAGTGCCACGGCCTTAAGCTGGCCAAAGAAACGGTACGACGGATCATGGTTGATGCCGGCATGTGGGTACCGCGCAAGCAACGGCCGCCCAAGGTCTATCAGCCACGCAACCGGCGCGCCTGTTGCGGCGAACTGATCCAGATCGATGATGGAAAGCCGCTGGCCTTCTACAGCGACAAAGCCAGCGTGTTCCGCAGTAACCACAAGGCGCCTCAGGGCGGCGACGGCTATACCCAGTTCGGCCGAGCGATGTACGAGTTGAACATCGAGAGCATTTGCGCCAACAGCAGCCAGGCCAAAGGTCGTGTGGAGCGTGCGAACCTCACTCTGCAGGATCGCCTGGTCAAGGAGCTGCGGCTTCGCGGAATCAGCAACATGCCCGACGCCAATGCCTTTGCAGCCCACTTTATGGCCAGCTACAACGCGCGTTTTGCCAAGCCGCCGCGCTCTGAGCATGACTGCCATCGCCCGCTGCACAGTGATGAAGATTTGGATCTGATCTTCGCCTGGCGAGAAGCGCGGCGAGTTTCGCAGCGGTTGACCGTGCAGTACGACAAGGTGCTGTATCTGCTAGCGGACACTCCGCAGTCCCGTCGCCTGGCGGGTGATCATGTCGAGATCTACCACTACCCGGATGGCCGCATCGAGCCCAGGGTGGACGGCACCGCCCTCCCCTTTACCACCTACGACAAACTCTGCGAGATAGACCAGGGTGCCATCGTCGAGAACAAGCGCTTGGGTCATGTGCTGCAAGTCGCCCAGCTCGTCCAAGCGCAGCGCGACAGTCGGCGCTCGCAATCGGTACCGGGAAATCCGCGGCAGTCAACGCAAGGCAAGATGCTGTCGAAGAAGGCGCAGCGAGAACTGATGCCGGAAGATATCGCCGCTGCCCTGGATAACACGCCACCATCGAGGCGAAGTCGCCATGCGTGAGTCAATCAGCGCCGAGGCACTGAAGATACTAGTGGTTGCCGGAGCTGCGCGGGACTTACGTGCTATTCCTGCGCCTTCCGGCCACGGTTGGCAGCTCCAAGTGCGCTACAGTCCCGACGGTCAATATTACCCGCTACGTTCTCGACGTGAACTTGTGCGCGTATTTGGATCACTGGACTCGCTTAATCGGTACGCAAATCGTTTGGGCATCCACACGTATAGCGTGGAGTTATAACTGTGACACGAATTTCCCCATGTGGGGAGTCGACAGGTTTCTAGAAAAATAGTTCGATAAGTGTAGCGACTTTCGTTTGCAAACCGCTACAAATAGCGCTGCGGGCCAACCAGCTGAGTTTTTCCAACACCTGACAGTGTGGAATAACGCTTCTCCGAGTTCCGGAATTAAGGACGATGGTATCCACATATTATTTAGCGGGCGTGATAATTTTTTATCTGGCCCTCTTTATCGAAGGAGAGGGCCAGATAACACTAGATCGCTGCGAAATAGGCCAGCAGCAAGGCTACTGCGGTCGTATAGCGGAGACCCGATTTGATCGTATTGAATACGTCGCTGAAGTTGGGAGCGTCCAGACGTAAACCAACACCAGGTCCGACTAACGCTTTGATATCCTCAGGGAGCGTCATTGCCTGCCAAGTACCAGGAGTCAGTGTCCTCAGATTCACACCGTAGGTAACCAGTAGTCCGGATTCCTGCGAAATGCCTCCGGATGCATCCGTAGAGAAACCAACGTCGGTTGGATAGACGTTCGGACTGCCCTTGAAGCGGTCAAGATATCCACTGCCGAAACGGGCTTTTATTCGATCAAGATTCTGCGCCATGGAGGTGAGCAAAGGAAGTATCTCAACGTTGCAAACACGTTCCTTTTCATTAACCATCCTGAAACCAATGGTTACGCCGTTGGCTATTTCCTGGGCAAGCAACGTCGAGTATTGCTGGTCCGCTTTGCTGATGTCTCCGCCCGGAATGAATTCCGGGTGTAGCCTCAGCGGAATGTCCCATGCCTCTATAGTCTGTGCTTCGGGGAAGACAAAGCCAGGATTGCATTGACGGGCAAAACCCTTATAGATATTAGCCAGGGATTGACCAGGATTCTGGTAGATATTGATCTCGGCCATCGTCGCCACCTCTAGAGTCCCAGGGATCGTTGGAGATAGTCCGCGCGATTGTTCAATCGCCTGGCTATGCCATCGCTCGGATCGGTACTGTTGGGAGTACCATTCCAGTTCCTCAACTCCCTAATGGCGGCTGGCCAGTCGCTCTGGGAAATAGCAGTCTCAAAGTTTGGGAACGAGGAATACTCACCATAGTGGTAATACAGGTCTGTCACTATGGTTTTGACCGCCGGAGGTAAGGTGCTCCACTGCTGGAACTTCACCTTCATCCGATCAGTGACCTTGATCATCTTGGCGGTAAAGAGGGACAGCCCGTCTTCATCTGTGAGTACCGGGATGAGTTGGGCTAATGCCTGGAAGGTCGCGGTGTTCGCTCCTTTCAAGCCGAGGGCGGGGCGAATTTTTTTGCGCGTGGATTCAGCAATGTTCAGAGCCTGAATGCCGGATTCATCGTGCTGGCCGACATCGAAGCCATAGCCAATCGTTACACCTGATTCACCGTTGGGGTCAGAGGTCGGAATAGTAGCTCTGTTGCCTCGCCCACCAGGAGGAAGCTCATGACGGGCGGTGAAATCGATATTAATACCCATTTCAATCAGATAGGAAATATTGGACTGGAGGCGGCTGACCTTATCGGCTTTGTCACCATCGATGCGGTCTTGGATAAAGGTATTGATCTGCTGGTTCAATTGCACCTGGAGGTCGCTCACCGAAATACTGTTGGCTCCTCCGGTTTCGGCGACCGTACGAATAGTGACCTCATGAACCTTGAAGTAGTCGTCGAAGACTAGAACGGGCCGCCCGGCAGTCTGGCTTATGACCTGCGTCAGTTGCCCCGTCAACCCACCTTGTGCTGAGTAGCTGGGGGATGACAGCCAGTCGGTATAGAGGTCAGGAATTCCGTGAGTAATTCGGATAGGCTCTGGTTCCGCTGCGAGCAGAACACGCTGTGCCTCCTCTCGTTCTGGATTTTCTAGGTAATTGTATAGCCGCTCCAGATTGCGCTGAAGGGTCTGATCCAATTCTCTATCCACCTTAGTCTCCTCTGCTTAGTGAAGCCAATTTGTTATTTCATTGACTGTTCGCACTCGCTTTCTAGACGATTGAACTCAGTAGAATACTTATCATATTCATTTTGCATTTTTTCCGGCAAATACTCTCGCTTCAGGTCTCTGAAGAAGCTGCCCTTCTCTAGTATCTTCTTGCATTGGTGGTTTTTGGCAGACAAGGAGAGATGTGCCGTATGAAAAACACGAGAGAGATAACCAAAACCTTCAAACATATCCCTACACTCTGTTATCAGTTTTCGAGAAATCCAGTAGGCCTTCTCTGTCTCGTTATTCTTCAGTGCTTTCTTCACTTGCTTGTCGTTGAATCTTATAGAGGCGGGCTCGCAGATTGGGGAAGGCTTCCAATACGTACCAGTAAAACCTGCTGCCGCCCCGCAGAAGCCCTGACAGTCCCTGCTTGCGGCTCCTTTCTCTATGGTAATTCTGTCATCATTCAGTTTGAAAACGACATCGCACGACATATCGCCGATGCCACGGACGTCGACCTGCACATGACCTGACTCTATAGTTCCATTCAATCCGCAAGCATGTGCATTGTGTCCAGTGCTTCGTATCCGAAACTTTTGAAGTCCTTCGAATAACGGAGATATCGTCAGCAGCCCACTATTTCCAGTCCTATAGTAATCCCCAGGAGGGAAGTAGCTCTTTGGTTCTTCAGCGACACAAAGAGTGATATTGTAGTAAAGGGTGAGTATGGCAAAAATGCTAATGCTTTTGAGCTTCATGTTTATGCCCTGCATGAAAGCAGCTAGGTGGGGCGCTGGGTGATCCCATATAGGATGGTTTTTTTGCTGGTCAGATCGACTGATCTATAAGTTCCGTCGAGCAGGCTAGTCCGCCCAAAAAACACAAGCAGACTTGTAAGAGTCATTCTGTTTTACCAGCACTTCATGTTCAACATCACTAAAGTTTAGACGTCATTGAGCATGAGCTGGAAAAAGTTGCGGCAACGACCCTAGACGCTGAACGCTGCTCACCTGAGGCGTTCCACTTCCTTGCGAAACATCACTCTCTGCTTGAAGCTGAAACCTCCGCCACCATCCAGCAGCGCCGGCGGAGCAACCGGTAGATCGGGCTCGCGGCAGGTGGCTATCACGCGCTTGGCGAAGACTTCATCGAGCGTACTGCGGCTCTTATCATTCCCCGCGCCGTACTGTACCCGGCAACTGCTTATGCGCCCCGACGAGCTTGCGAAGCGGAAAAACACCATAACATCGGCCTCGGGGATCTCATCTCCCGGTGCGAACAGCGGGTAACGAAGCCTCTTGGCGAATTCCTGGCGGAATTCCTGGATAAAAATGGCCTCTTGCTCTGCTCGCTCCTGCAAAGTGACTGAATGGGAGCAGCCGCCGATCAGACTCAGCAATACCAATAGGCAAACTATCCTCAACGCTCTTCCTCCTTGAAAAAGAGGCAGTCTTTTATTTTAGTATCTAAAAATGACTCTTGACGTCTAAGCCAAGAACTGCAAGAGCTTCCAGCGCCAGGTTTTGACCTTCTGCAATACCCGAATTATGTGCAAACTCGACAAGTCGCTCGATTACTCTGACGCCACCCTGATCTGGCTCGACAAATTCCGATATATTATCCATAGCAACTGAGGCGTCCCACGCAGCCTGACTAAGCAGCTCTTTATACAATGCATCAGCGCTAGATATATTACGAATATTTGCGAGATTAAGCCTGATTCGATCCAAGGCTTCGTGCGCAATCTGAAGTAGCAGATATGGAAATGGATTCTTTTGAGTTCGACGCTTCCTGCATGAGTCGCTAATTAGTCCAGCAAGCATTGCTGATCCTTCGGCCTCAATGCGAAGGGAATCATCAGCAATCGAGATTGTCCGCGCCTTCGCAATATAGCCCAAAACGTAAGCATCGAACTGAGTCTCGGCAATCATAGACAGAATCTGATTATTACGATTATTGAAATTCATAAGATGCTCCTTGCCCAATCTCAAACTAGATAGATCAGTGGAAACTGTTTCTGAATTCTGTAGTAGACTGCCCGGTCCAACGTCTGAATGCATGTCTAAAACTCGCTGTTTCCGAGTACCCCAGAATATCGCTAATACGATCAACTGGTATCGATGAATTCAGTAGCAGTGCAATTGCTCGTTCTTTGCGGGCCTTATCTACAATCTGGCGATAAGTGCAGCCCTCGTCCGCCAAGCGACGTCTTACCGTCCGCTCATTCATGCGTAAATACTTTGCGGTAGTCACCAAGCTAGGGTATTGATCTGGTATGGAATCAAGGAATAACTCGATTCGCTGACGGAGCCCTCCCATCTCTACTTCCAACAGAGCATTGAAACTCTCACCTGCCATAGTCAGGGCCGACTGAAATACCGCCGGATTGGCAGTCGCCAGTGTTCTATTCAACTGATGAGCTGGAAAGCTAAATATTATGTCATTTCCTTCATGCTTCACAGGCAAAGAAAAGAAACCTTCATATATTGTTTTATCTGCGCCGTGCACAGGCACTGTCAATGCAGAGATGGGAAAGTCATTACCTAACAGATCCATAATGAGCTTGTAGGTTGCAGAGGCTATAACATTTACATGAAACTGACGGGATGCGTCATTCCACTCTGGCTTAAAGTTAACTGAAATATGGATTTCTACTTCGTAATTCTCCCTAGGCTTGACGCCAACATTAGCTATATCACGATTGAACAACTTGACATAGGCCCTGATGACTTTCAAAATATCACCTACGTTCTCGGCACATAGCAACGCCAATCCTATCACGCCATAATCAGATATATGGTAATAAGTTCCAAGATTCAGTCCTTCTTTTCCTGAATACCCCTTGCTGACTATCCAGTTGTAAAGTGCGTCACTTCTTGACTCTTGTTCTGCCGCAAAGGGTGGTATTGCGATATCACGATCACGAAGATAGTTCTGCAGAGGGCGCCATTCAAAATCAAATATGTGTTCGGTCACCATGTCTATATTCACCTCACCCCTACTGTTCTTGATATAGCCCTGAACGCTGCAAGTGCCTCATGCTCCATACGGATGCCGTCAACGTTGTAGTCGACATACGCGGAGGTCTTTGCAATCACCACACGCCTAAGTGGATTTACATAAATAAACTGCCCGTACACTCCGATAGCCAAGAACTCCCCTTCTTTGCCTTCTGGAATCCACCACTGGTAACCATACCCAAGATTTGGCTCACCATCCTCTATGTAACGTCCAGGACGCAAGTGAGCACTCCGAGGTTTGGTTGATGCCTTGACCCACTCAGCACTTACAATTTGACTTCCAGTCAGGCTGCGACCGCCATGAAGAAATAATAGACCAATGCGTGCAAAGTCTCTTAGGCAAAGGTTCACCCCACCGAATGCTAGCTCTGTGCCCCGATCGTCTGTTAACCAAGCACCTTCACATTCGGCACCCAGTTGGGGCCAAAGTCTTTGATTCATAAACTGTGAGGGGCCCATACCAGTCGCGCCCAATAAGACCATACCAAGCACCTGGGTATCTACGCTAACGTAGTGGTGCACTCTCCCCGGGGCATCTTCTCTTCTCAATGAACTCACTTTTTCATTTACTGATCCGCCAAGCGCTATAGTCCTACCTAGCTGGTTGATATCGGAGTCCGAATTCCCGTAGTCCTCACTGAAAGCTATTCCTGATGACATCTCAAGCACATCTCTCAAAGAAACACCCGCATATCCGCCAGCAGAAAGCTGTGGGGCGTACAGGTTCACAGGATCTAGCAGACTGTGTATTGATCCTTCATCAACTGCCATTCCAATCAAGAGGGACATTAGTGATTTGCTTAGCGACCAGCCAATAGCAAGGCTTTTCGCACTATTGCCCAGGTAGTATTCCTCAAAGGCAATGCGATCGTCACTGAGAACTATAAGGCCGGTGGTATTGCTGCTCGCCAACCAGTCTTTAAAGCCAATCTCGTGACCTTGAAAGCTAAATGAGCCAGGCATATCCCTGAGGTTTTTTTCAAAAAAATGAGCCGCTCCGCTCTTCTTTATTGGGACCGAGTTAAACAGTCTCGGCATTGCTCGAAAATTTTCAGCAATTTTCCCCGAGTCAAACAAAGTGTAAAAATTCCACACTCTCACACCTGCACTACCAATGCAGGCGATGCTAAAAAAGATGAGAATCATTGAGAGGAAAATAGCATTTCTCTTATTTATCATTCTTGTCGATCTCTCAGTTTGTGCTAGCTCGTCTCGACCCAGCTAACAGCCAGTGACTATCCGGTAGTGGAGCAAGGTTAAGTCCTTAAGGACTTTTCTCTTAAAGGTGAAGATCAAGGCATTTCACCATCTACTGATATTTAATTTTAACTCGCTTAACACTACTCCGCACGCATGCCATGCACTACTATTATCTGAGTCGCGAAGGTATCCGCCTCCCTTGGACTATGCTTTCAATTTAGCAACACGAAACACTGCAGCATGATCGATATCGCCCTTGGATGAATCGGCAGACTCATCAATAGACGCCCGCAATAAACAAGACCCAACATCGCCGCATATCCCGGAGGATCAGCAACAGGATAGATTCAGTCTTTTTCATTATTTCCATCCGCCGCCTCATGCGTACTACTAGCCCGAAAGCTGATAAAACCAGTATGAAGCATCTTTTTGCTAGAGTATCTTCGGACAAATGCCGGATATTTTCGGACACCCTCTTCGGCAGGTCCTTAGCGGCACCATGTCTTATCTGCGCTTTTATTTCATTAAACACCCCGTGGAGAGTACTAATGACTTGTCGTCCAGATTGTAACTATCGTAGATGAGTCGACTAGAGGTATTCGCTACAATTTATAGATTCGAAAATCCATTTCATGCTTGGAGATATCGATTTAACACTTATCTTGTGTTACTTCTGCGCTAGGTTCCGTACGCAAAGTAATGTCGTAAGCACCGTAGCGTGCAAGCCAGCGTGACCATTACGCCAAGATTCTTGACGAGCTTCAGAATCCCACGGCCAGCTCAGCTAGGTCCTGGGGTCTCCCCGCCCACCGAGGTTATCGACGCATCCGGAGGGTCTGGCGGCTTGACAGCGGGCGAAGGCTTGGCGGACTCTATATTGTGTTTAGTCGATACTATCTTGCATCTTAGAGAACCCTCCCATGCCCCTGCCTGCCCTACCCCTGGATGCCCTTCTCACCGGCCGCGCCCGGCCCTTCACCCGCCCCGGCTCGCGCAGCGGCATCGCCAAGTCTCCGCGCGACGGTGCGCTCAGGGTCACCCCCGTCGGCCTGGAGGGCGACGAACAGGGCGACCTGCGCGTCCATGGCGGCGTCGAGAAAGCGATCCACCATTACCCACGCGAACACTACGCCGCCTGGATCGCCGAACTGGGCGAACACCCCCTGCTGATGCAGGCGGGCGCCTTCGGCGAGAACTTCAGCACCAGCGGCTGGAGCGAAGCCGACGTCTGCCTCGGCGACCGCGTGCGGGCCGGCACCGCGCTGCTGGAGGTGTCCCAGGGGCGCATGCCCTGCTGGAAGCTCAACGACCGCTTCGAGGTCGCCGGGATGTCCCTGAGGGTGCAGGAGTCCGGGCGCACCGGCTGGTACTACCGGGTGCTGGAGGAAGGCGTGGTGGCGGCTGGCGATATCCTGCAACTGGTCGAACGGCGCCATCCGGACTGGTCGTTGTTGCGCCTGTCCGAGGTGCTGTTCGACAGGCGGGCCGACGCCGAGCTGCTGCGCCAGTGCCTGGCGCTGCCGCTGACGCCATCCTGGCGGCGCACCCTGGAGCGGCGCCTGGAAAAAGGCCAGGTCGAGGACTGGGGGCCGCGCCTGGAGGGAGCCCCCGGCCAGGCCGAGACGCCCAGGCCGACCTGAGGAAGCGCCGACGCCCCCCGCAGGCAGGGAATCGGCCTGGGGATGCATGGAGTGCCGGAAAGCGGGTATAAAGCGCCAGCGTTAAGCGACCCAGACGTCTGCCAAAGGACCCCTTTCATGCTGCGGCTCTCGATGCCGGCCCTGCTCCTGGCTCTTGCCGGCTGCGCCACCAAGCCCCCCGCCAATCCCGACAACCTCTGCGAGATCTTCCGCGAAAAACCGAAATGGCACGAGGCGGCGCTGAAGATGCAGCAGCGCTGGGGCGCGCCGGTCCAGGTGCCGATGGCGATGATGTACCAGGAATCCTCCTTCAAGCATGACGCCCTGCCGCCGCGCTACTACTTCCTCGGTTTCATCCCCTGGGGCCGGGTCAGCTCCGCCTACGGCTACGCCCAGGCCAAGGACGAGACCTGGGCCGACTACAAGCGCGAGGCCGGCGGCTGGGGCGCCAGCCGCGACGACTTCGCCGACGCCCTGGACTTCATGGGCTGGTACATCCAGAAGAGCCAGCGGGTCAACGGCGTCTCCAAGTGGGACGCCTACGGCCAGTACCTGAACTACCACGAGGGCTGGGGCGGCTACCGCAACCGCAGCTACGACGCCAAGCCATGGCTGAAGAACGTCTCGCAGAAGGTCCAGTCCCGCGCCTCGCTGTTCGGCGCCCAGTACCGCAGTTGCCAGCAGGAACTGTCGCGCGGCGGCTGGTTCTGGTAGCCCGTCCGCGCACGCCGCAGGCCCGAACCTATTCCGCCTTCGACGAGGGCAACGGACAACGTCCGCCAAGCCCCCCAGGTCGGACCGGCACGCTCGAACGGCCAACCTGCGTCATGGAACCGCAGGCGCATCCTGCCCAGGCAGCCCGCAGCGCCAGTGAACAGGCGGGTCGTCGAACCGGCGGCTGGCCACCTGGCCGAGCGGCCTGCCCTCACCTTTCACCCCGCTTCGCTTCCCAGGCCAGAGCGCTCGCGGATTGGCGGCGTCAGATTTCCTCGTCTACTGTTTGGATAAAAGTTTGGCGCCAGAAATACGTCAATAAATTGACTAAAAAAACTTACCCAGACTACGGATATTTCCCTGGGAATGCTAAGATAGCTATCACAAAGCCACTATCGACGAATGAACCTATTCGACGGGAAAATGACTAAACCGCGTGGCAAATGAAAAATAGTCACTAAATTGACGCTTCACCGCCTTGCTCTTCCCTATCCACTCAATGGACTGCCCGTGATCGGCAGAGCAAACAACATGCATTCGAAGTCGGTAGATAGCCTGTCGCTGACACGGGCTGGATTCATCGAGTACTTCCTGGTCGCGACCAAGCTGGTACACGCGCTCACCGCCATCGCCCCGGCGCTGTTCCTGCTGTACTACCCCGGCCTGGTTCCCGTGGAGCTGCGCAGCAACATGCTCGGGCTGCTGCTGTTCTTCGGCGCGCTCACGGTGATCATGTTCCAGGCACTGGACGTCTACTCCGACGATATCTTCAGCAACCGCCTGCGCTTCCGCATCATGTTCTTCGCCTGGGCCTCGGCGTTCTGCCTGCTGTTGTTCATGTACCAGGGCCTGGGCCTGTTTCCCTACCTCAGCAGCAAGCTGGTGATCTTCTGGTTCACCGGCAGCCTGCTGCTGTTCGGCGTGCAGCGCCTGCTGGTGCTGCGCCTGTACCGGGCCTGGATGAAACGCGGCATGTACCTGCAACGCACGGTGATCCTCGGCTTCACCGAGAGCGGCATGCACCTGGCCGAATACCTGGTACGCAACCACGACATCCGCTCCGGCATCATCGGCTTCATCGACGACCGCTCCGAGCGGGTCCCGGAGAACTACAACTCGCTGCCGCTGCTGGGCAACACCAAGGACCTGGAGAAGCTGATCCGCCAGGAACAGGTCGACCAGGTGCTGGTCGCCCTGCCCTGGTTCGCCGAGGGGCGCATCGGCGCCATCGTCCACCGCCTGCGGCAATTGCCGGTGAACGTCCTGCTGGTGCCGGACATGGCTGCCTTCCGGCATGCCCACAACCGCATCGTCGACGTTTCCGGAATCCCCATGTTCAACGCGTCCGAGCTGCCGCTGCGCGGCTGGTCGCCGCTGATCAAGCGCTGCGAGGACCTGGTCCTGGCGAGCATCGCGCTGGTCCTCTTCGCCCCGCTGATGGCCCTGGTGGCCCTGGCGATCAGGCTCGACTCCAAGGGGCCTGTGCTGTTCCGGCAGAAACGCTACGGCTACAACAACCGGCTGATCTGGGTCTTCAAGTTCCGCTCGATGTACACGGAAAGGACCGACGCCAACGCCGAACGCCAGACCACCCGCGACGACGACCGCATCACCCGGGTCGGCCGCTTCATCCGCAAGACCAGCATCGACGAGCTGCCGCAGCTGTTCAACGTGCTCGCCGGCAGCATGTCGATGGTCGGCCCGCGCCCCCACGCCACCGCGACCAAGGCCGCCGGCATTCCCTTCGAGGAGGCGGTCAGCGAATACAGCTCGCGCCACCGGGTCAAGCCCGGCATCACCGGCTGGGCGCAGATCAACGGCTACCGGGGTGAGACCGACACCCTGCACAAGATCAAGAAACGCGTGGAATACGACCTCGAATACATCGCCAAGTGGTCGGTGTGGTTCGACCTCTACATCCTGTTCCGTACGGTGCCAGCCGTACTCCTGACCAAGGAAGTCTACTGATGAACGCCGTCGCCCCGCTGATCCCCTGCATCGTTTCCGGCGGTTCCGGGACCCGCCTGTGGCCGGTTTCCCGGGAGAGCATGCCGAAACCCTTCATGCGCCTGGCCGATGACCAGAGCCTGTTGCAGAAGACCTTCCTGCGTATCGCCGGGCTGCCGGACGTCGCCCGCCTGCTCACGGTGACCAACCGCGACCTGCTGTTCCGCACCCTGGACGACTACCGCGCGGTCAACCGCAGCGGCCTGGCCCAGGACCTGCTGCTGGAGCCGGTGGGACGCAATACCGCGCCGGCCATCGCCGCCGCCGCGCTGCATGTGCAGGAGCACTTCGGCGACCAGGCGCAGTTGCTGATCCTTCCCGCCGACCACCTGATCCGCGACGAGCAGGCCTTCGCCGCGGCGGTGGCCGAGGCTCGCGGACTCGCGGCCCAAGGCTACCTGGTGACCTTCGGCATCACCCCGGAGCGCGCCGAGACCGGCTTCGGCTATATCGAACAGGGCGCCCCGCTGGGCAACGGCTTCCGGGTCGCGCGCTTCGTCGAGAAACCCGACCAGGCCACCGCCCAGTCCTACCTGGACAGCGGCAAGTACCTGTGGAACGCCGGCATGTTCTGCTTCCAGGCCGCCACCGTGTTGCAGGAACTGGAGCGCCACGCGCCGGAGGTGCTGATCGCCGCCCGCGCCGCCCTGGCCGACGGCAGCAGCCTGGAGAACGGCCAGTGCCGCCAGCGCGAGCTGGCCGCCGGGGCCTTCGCCGAGGCGCCGGACATCTCCGTCGACTACGCGCTGATGGAGCGCTCGGACAAGGTCGCCGTGGTGCCCTGCTCCATCGGCTGGAGCGACATCGGCTCCTGGCAGGCGCTGCGCGAACTCAGCGCGGCGGACGAGAACGGCAACCAGGTACGCGGCGAGAGCGTGCTGCACGACGTCAGCAACTGCTACATCGATTCGCCGAAGCGCCTGGTCGGCGCCGTCGGCGTGCACGACCTGATCATCGTCGACACCCCCGACGCCCTGCTGGTGGCCGACGCGGCGCGCAGCCAGGACGTCAAGTTCGTCGCCCAGGAACTCAAGCGTCGCGGCCACGACGCCTTCCGCCTGCACCGCACGGTCAGCCGGCCCTGGGGCACCTACACCGTGCTCGAGGAAGGCCGCCGCTTCAAGATCAAGCGCATCGTGGTGCGCCCCAAGGCTTCGCTGTCGTTGCAGATGCACCACCATCGCAGCGAGCACTGGATCGTGGTCAGCGGCATGGCGCTGGTGGAGAACGGCGAGCGCGAGTTTCTCCTCAACACCAACGAATCCACCTTCATCCCCGCCGGGCATAGCCACCGCCTGAGCAATCCGGGGATCATCGACCTGGTGATGATCGAGGTACAGAGCGGCGAGTACCTCGGCGAGGACGACATCGTCCGCTTCAACGACATCTACGGTCGCGCCCCCGCCAGCGACGAGAAGAAAGCCTGATGCGCTGCGCCCTGGTCATTCCCACGCGCAACGCCGGCGCGCACCTGGACCGGCTGCTGCCGGCCCTGGCCGCGCAACGGCGGCAGCCGGACAGCATCCTGGTGGTGGACAGCCGCTCCAGCGACGACACGGTGGAGCGCTTCCGCGCCTTCGGCGCGCGGGTCGAGGTCATCGAGCCGGCCAGCTTCAACCACGGCGGGACGCGGCGCTGGGCCAGCCAGCAGGTCGAGGCCGACGCGCTGATCTACCTGACCCAGGACGCCATTCCCGCCTCGCCCGACAGTTTCGCCAACCTGCTCGACGAACTCTATGCCGAGGCCGACATCGGCGTGGCCTACGGCCGCCAGTTGCCGCACCCCGGCGCCGGCCTGCTCGGCGCCCAGGCGCGGCGCTTCAACTACCCGCCGGAAAGCCGCAGCAAGCGCCTGGCCGACGCCTCGGAACTGGGGATCAAGACCTGCTTCAGTTCCGACTCGTTCTCCGCCTACCGCAGCGACGCCCTGGCGGCCGTCGGCGGCTTCCCCGAAGACGTCATCGGCAGCGAGGACGCCTACGTCGCCGCGCGCCTGCTGCAGGCCGGCTACGCGGTGCGCTACGCGGCCAGCGCCGAGGTCTACCATTCCCACGATTACCGCTTGCTGGAAGAGTTCCGCCGCTATTTCGACATCGGCGTGTTCTACGGCCGCGAGCGTTGGATACGTGCCGCCTTCGGCGGCGCGGGTGGCGAGGGCAAGCGCTATGTCCTCGCCGAGATACAGGCCTTGCGTGCCGCCGGTGCCCTGTATCGCGTACCTGAAATAGCGCTGCGTAGCGCGTTCAAGCTGCTCGGCTACCGCCTTGGCCAGCTGGAACGCCACCTGCCGGTCGCCCTCAAGCGCCGCATCAGCATGTTTCCAGGCTACTGGAAGTGAACATCATGACCTACAGGAAGTGCTCCCTCATGAAACGCACCCTCCTCATGCTCGCCATGCTCGCCCTGGCCGCATGCAACACCCCCGCACGGATTCCCGCACCGGACAGCGACACCGTGGACAGCGGCAAGCGTGCCCTGGAAGAACTCGCCAGGCTACCGCCGGCGATGGAGCGGGTGCGCGTCGGGGACACCCTGCGGATCGTCCGCGATGCCGGGGAGATGCCGACCCTCTCGGCGTTCAACGTCGCCACCATCTATGAACTGACGCTGTACACCGTGCTCAACGACGGCAGCATCTACTATCCGTTCATCGGTCGCATCCAGGCCGCGCACCGCACGCCGCAGGAAATCGCCAACGAGCTGACCACCAAGCTCGCGCCGATCTACCGCGAGCCGCGGGTCACGGTGAACATCAACCAGGCGCCGGGCAATACGGTGTTCGTCGGCGGCGCGGTGCGCAACCCGTCGGCCGTGCCGATCCCCGCCGCCAACAACATGGAGCAGGCGATCCTCGGCGCCGGCGGCATCCTGCCGGTGGGCGACGCCCGCCGCGTGGCGCTCATGCGCGAGGACTCGGAAGGCCGCTATCACGCCTACTTCCTCGACTTCAGCCAGTTGATGAAGATCGGGCCGGAAGGCCGCAAGCCCCTGGCCATGCAGCGTGGCGACATCGTCTTCGTGCCCAAGTCGATGGTCGGCGACCGTATCGAGGGCGTCGACGTCTACCTGAACCAGTTGCTGCCCTTCGCCAAGTCCATCGGCGTCGGCGTCAGCTACACCGTCAACAACGATCGCTGAGGAGCGACATCGCCATGATAGAAATTCGTTCCTTGCGTGATCTGTTGCGCCTGCTGTTCATCTACCAGCGCGAGTTCAAGCTGGCGGCCCTCAGCGCGGTGGTGATCATCGTCCTCGGCGCCTTCCTGCTGCCGGCCAAGTACGAGTCCAACGCACGCCTGCTGGTCAAGCCGGGCCGTGACTCGACCCTGCCGATAGAGATCAGCAACCGCCAGGCGCTGGTGATGCCGAGCACCCAGCGCGACCCTATCGTCGACGAAGAGCGCCTGCTCACCGGCCGGCCGATCGTCCGTCAGGTGGCCGAGCGCTACCTCGAGGTGCTGGCCAACCGGCCGCCGCCGGAGGGCCTGTGGAAGCGCACCAAGTTCTATGTGAAGAAGGCCATCGGCGCGGTGTTCGACGGGATTCGCGTGACCCTGGAAACCTTCGGCGTGATCGAGGAAACCACCGCGGTCGAGCGCCTGGCCAAGGACCTCGAGAAGAAATTCGAGGTCACCCATGCGGCCGGCTCGACGGTGATGGAGATCAGCTTCACCTGGAGCGAGCCGGAAGTCGCCCAGGAAGTGGTCAAGGCCTGGATCGAGATCTACATGGAAGAGCGCACCCAGGCGCTCGGCCGCAAGAGCCTGTACGCCTTCTACGAGGCGCAGACTGCCGACAGCGCGGCGCAGATCAAGAGCTACAAGGCGCAGATCCTCAAGCACCTCAACGAGATCGGCGCATCCAGCATCGAGGACCGCCTGCAGGACCTGTCCGAGCGGATCAACGTGCTGCGCGGCGAGCGTTTCAACTCGATCCGCCTGATCGCCTCCTCCGACAGCGCCCTGGAATCCACCCGCCAGCAACTCAAGGGGCTGCCCAGGGAGATCGTCACGGTGCGGCAGATCGCGCTGAACCCGGCGCAGCAGGACCTGCGCCGGCTGCTCAACCAGAAGCGCCTGGAACGCGCCGACATGATGCGCACCTACACCGACGACGCGCCGCCGGTGAAGGCCCTGGACGCCTCGATCCGTGCCCTGGAGAAGGAAGTCCAGGACGAAGGCGCCACCGTGCAGAGTTCCGAGGACCGCGCGCCGAACACCCTGACCACTCACCTGGAACGGGTCCTGCTGGACGAGACCAGCAACAACGCGGCCCTGCGCACCCAGCTCGCGGAGCAGGAAAAGCAGCTCGCCGAACTCGAGGCGCAACGGCGCGAAGCGCTGGACATCGAGCCGACCCTGGCGCGCCTGCAGCGCGAGCTGAACGCCACCGAGCGCAACTACGCGCTGTACGTCGACAGCCTGGAGAAATCGCGGATCGACCGTGAACTGGACAAGAGCCAGATCAGCAACATCTCGGTGATCGAGGAAGCCACCTACAACCCCGGGCGGATCTTCCCGAAAACCCTGCTGATGCTGTTCCTCGCCGTGCCCTTCGGCCTCGCCGTCGGCCTGCTGGTGGTCTATCTCTGCTACCTGCTCGACCAGCGCATCCACGACGGCGGCCTGGTCGAGGAGAAATTCGGCCTGCCGCTGTGGACCACCCTGCCGGAGCTGAGCAACAGCACCGCGGAGAGCAGCAACGCCTTCACCGCCAGCATCTACCGGCTGTACGGGCTGCTGCCCTACGCGCGCATCGAGGAAAAGGGCCTGACCCTGGGCCTGACCTCGGCGCGCCACGGTGAAGGCGTGACCTTCATCATCGAGCAACTGCGCCGCCTGCTGGAGGAAAACGGCGTGCGCGTGCGGATCGGCGGCGAACCGGCCCAGCCGGGTGAGGTGGTATTGCTCGACGCGCCGGCCCTGCTGGACAGCCGCGAGGCCTTCATCGCCCTGCGCCGCGCCGACCTGATCGCCCTGGTGGTAGAGGCGCAGAAGAGCACCGTGCCGGTGGTCGAGCATGCGCTGACCATCCTCACCACGGCATTCGGCAAGGTCGACGGGATCATCATCAACCGGCGCCGCTTCGAGGTGCCGAGCAAGGTCCTGCAGACCATCGCCCGCTACCGGAGCGCGTTCTGATGCGGATCGCCCTCCTCGCGCCCCTGCCGCCGGAAAAGAATGGCATCGCCGACTACGCCAGTCATTTCCGCAACGCCCTGCAGGGTCTCGGCATCGAAGTAGCCACGCCGCTCGCCGGCGTGGCGGCCGACAGCGCGAATATCGCCAGCCGGCTGGACAGCGTCGACTGGAACGGCTTCGACCTGGTCCATGCCGAACTCGGCGGCGGCCGCCTGGGCGAGTTCATCGCCCTGCGCGAGCTGCGCAAGCGCTTCCCGCGCCTGCCGCTGAGCGCCACGGTGCACGATCCGGAGCGCATGGTCTGGCGCCGCGAGCGCCTGCCCTGGCCGCTGAACCTGCTGGAACGCCTGCCCTCTCCCCTGCCCCAGGCCGCCGTGGTGCTCGCCGACCCGCTGACCCTGCGCGAAGAACGTGCCGTGGCCCAGGGCCTGACGCGCCTGGTGACCCTCACCGGCCTGGGCGGCGAGTGCCTGGCCCGGCGGATGCGCCTGCCGCCCGGGCGGGTCGAGGTGATCAACCACGGCAACCTGGAGATCGCCACGGTGCCGCTGCCGTCGCTGGACACCCTGCGCCTGCTGTACTTCGGATTCATCTATCGCGGCAAAGGCATCGAGGACCTGCTCGAGGCCCTCGCCGACCTGTTCGCCAGCGCGCCGGAGATGCGCCAGCGCGTGCGCCTGACCCTGGCCGGCGGCACCGCCGCGGAAATGGCCTTCGGCGCCGGCGGCAACTACCTCGACCAGTTGAAGGCACAGATCGCCGAGCTTGGCCTGGCCGACGCCATCGACTGGAACCTGAACCTGGCCGCCGCGGACATCCCGCGTACCATCCAGGCCCACCACGTGATGGTCCTGCCGTACCGCGAGTCGAAGAAACTCGGTCTGCTCGGCCAGCAGCGCGGCACCAGCGGCGCCCTGTCCTGGGCGGCAGCCTGCGGGCGCGGCGCGATCACCTCGGACGCTCGTGCCTTCGCCGAGGAAGTCGCCAGCGGCAACGGCGCCATCTACCCTCAGGGAGACGTGGCAGCCCTCTCCGAACAGTTGTTGAACCTCGCTCGCGAACCCCGCCTGGCACAGGCCTGGGCCGAGCGCGCCGGAGCGATCGGCCATGCGCGGACCTGGCCGCGCACCGCGCTGCGCTTCCAGGCACTGTTCAACGACATGGTGGGAACCGTTCATGGCACGTAAGGGACTCTATCTGGGCGGCAGCGCGCTGCTGCTCGCCGTGGTACTGCTGCTGGTGTTCTGGGGGCGTCCCGCCGACGCCGAGATCCAGGTACTGAAGGCGCCTCGCGCGGTGGTCTGGAAAGACTTCCTCGGGGTCAACGCGCAGTTCCTCTGGTTCAGCCCGGAGCGTTACAACAAGCAGATCGACCGCCTGCAGGACCTGGGGCTGGAGTGGGTGCGCCTGGACCTGCACTGGGACCGCCTGGAAACCGCCGAGGACCAGTACCAGCTGGCCTCCCTCGACCAGTTGGTCAAGGATCTCGAGGCGCGCCAGCTGAAGTCGGTGTTCTACCTGGTCGGCTCGGCCCGCTTCATCACCACCGCGCCGTTCTACTCGCCCTTCCAGGACCAGTATCCGCCGCGCGACCCGGAAGTCTTCGCCCGGCGCATGGCGATGCTCTCGCAGCGCTACCCGAGCGTGGCCGCCTGGCAGGTATGGAACGAGCCCAACCTGATCGGCTTCTGGCGGCCCAAGGCCGACCCGGAAGGCTACGCCAAGCTGCTCCAGGCCAGCACCATCGCCCTGCGCATGGTCGACCCGGAGAAGCCGGTGGTTTCCGCCGGCATGGCCTTCTTCAGCGAGATGCCCGACGGCCGCACCATGTTCGACGCCCTCGGCCACCTGGGCGTGGAGAGCCTCGGCACCATCGCCACCTACCACCCCTATACCCAGTTGCCGGAAGGCAACTACCCGTGGAACCTGGACTTCGTCTCCCACGCCAACCAGATCAACCGCGCCCTGCGCAACGCCGGCGTGCCGGCGATCTGGAGCACCGAGTGGGGCTGGTCGGCCTACAAGGGGCCGAAGGAGTTGCAGGACATCATTGGCGTCGAAGGCCAGGCCGACTACGTGCTGCGTCGCCTGGCGCTGATGAGTGCGCTGGACTACGACCGGATCTTCCTCTTCACCCTCAGCGATCTCGACCAGCGCGCCAGCGTGCGCGACCGCGACTACGGCCTGCTCGACCTGGACGCCAACCCCAAGCCGGTCTACCTGGCCCTGCAACGCTTCCTCAAGGTCACCGGGCCGAAGCTGCGCCCGGCCGACCCGCCGGTCACCGAGGACCTGCCCGACGGTTCCTTCAGCATCGGCTGGACCCGCGAGGACGGTCGCAACGTCTGGCTGTTCTGGTCGGCCCGCGGCGGCAACGTGCGCCTGCCGAAGCTCAAGGAGGCCACCCTGCACGATCCGCTCAGCGGCAAGGTCACGCCCTTGAGCGGCAGCGACGGCCTGGAAGTCCCGGTGAAGTCCAGCCTGCAGATGCTGGTCTGGGAGTGAAGCCACCCATGCGTATTCTCTGGATCCTGCCCTACTCGCCCTGGCCCACCACCAGCGGCGGCAAGACCCGCCAGTACCACCTGCTGCGCAGCCTCGCGGCACGCGGCCACCGGATCACAGTGCTGCTGCACAGCAAGCAGCCGGTGAGCGCCGAGGACCGCCAGGCCCTGGAGCCCTTCCTCGAACGCCTGGTCGTGCTGCCGCGCCGACCGCTGCGCAGCCTCTCCACGCTGCTCGCCGCGCTGTTCGCGCCCTACCCGCTGCTGGCCAGCGTCAACGGCCTGTCGGCGGAGCTGCAACGCACCGCCACGGAGTTGCTGCGCGAGCCCTGGGACGTGGTCCAGGTCGAGCACAGCTATAGCTTCCAGCCCTACGAGCGACCGCTGCGCGACGCCGGCCAGCCGTTCGTGCTCACCGAGCACAACGTCGAGTCGTCCCTCGGTGCCGCCACCTACGACCGTCTGCCGGGCTGGGCGCTGCCCTTCGTGCGCTACGACCAGTGGCGTTACCGCCGCTGGGAACGCCGGGTGATGAGCCAGGCGGCAGCGGTCGTCGCCGTGACCGAGAAAGATGCGCGGCAGCTCGGCGCGATGCTCGGGCGCCCGGTGCCAGTGGTGGTCAACGGGGTCGACTGCGAGCACTTCGCCGCCGCCCGGCCGACGCCCGAAGCGCAGCGCGTGCTGTTCCTCGGCAACTACGAATACGCACCGAACGTCGATGCCGTGGAATGGATGCTCGACGAGATCCTGCCGCGGGTCTGGGCACACTGCCCCGAGGCGCGCATGAGCGTCTGCGGCTATGCGCTGCCGGCGGAGTGGGCGCAACGCTGGAGCGATCCGCGCATCGAATGGCAAGGCTTCGTTCCCGACCTGCTGCAACTGCAATCGAGCAGTTCGGTATTCCTCGCCGCGCTGCGCCATGGCGGCGGTTCGAAGCTGAAGGTGCTCGAGGCCCTGGCCGCCGGGCTGCCGCTGGCGAGTACCGCGCAGGGCGTTTCCGGCCTGGAACTGCGGGACGGCGAGGACTACCTCGGCGGCGAATCCGCCGAGCAGCTCGCCAACGCCGTGGTGCGCCTGTTGCAGGACCCGGCGCAGGCCCGCGCGCTGGGCGAGAACGGCCGCGCCTACGTACGTCGCGCGCACGACTGGAGCGTCGCCGCCAGCCAACTGGAACAGGTCTACGCCGGCCTCGCCGAAGGAGCGCCGGCATGCGCATAGGACTCGACTACCGCACCGTCGGCAGCTCGCCGCACTCGGGCATCAGCCGCCAGGTCTATGCCATGGAGCAGGCCCTGGAAAGCCTGCCCGGCACGCAGGTGACCCGCTTCACCGTGGCCCCTCTCGACGACCCGCTGCGCCAGCGGGCGGTCTGCCCGCCGTGGGGCTGCCCGCGCACCGCGATGCACCAGCCGCACCAGCGCCTGCGCTTCGAAGCCGGGTTCCTCCCACGCGCCTTGCGCGAACAGGACATCGACCTGTACATCAGCACCTTCAACATGGGCCTGCCGCTACCGCCGCGTCCGCCGGGTGTGCGCTATGCGCTGCTGATCCACGACCTGTTCCAGATCACCCTGAAGAACTACCACGCCAACCGCCTCAAGGCACTGGTCTATCGGGTCAGCGACTACCTGTCGATCGCCTATGCGCTGCGTGTCGCCGACCGTGTCTGGACCCCTTCGCAGTACAGCGCCGCCGAGGCTGTGCGGCTGTTTCCCGGGGTCGCCGGGAAAGTCCGGGTGCTGCCCAACCAGGTCGACGGCTTCGCCGGCGAACCCGCCGACCTCTCGGCACGCGGCCTGCCGCCACGCTACTGGCTGCTGGTGGGTACCCGCGAACTGCGCAAGAACGTGCCCTGGTTCGTCAGTGCCTGGGCCCGGGCGCGCGCCCAGGCGCCCGGCGTGCCGCCGCTGGTGCTGGTCGGCAGCCTCGACCACCTGCCCGAGGAACAACGCGGCTTGCCCGGCCTGCACGCGCTCGGCGGGCTCGACGACGCCGAACTGCACGCGCTGTACCGCCAGGCCGAGCGGCTCTGGCAACCGTCCTACGCGGAAGGCTTCGGCCTGCCGGTGGTCGAGGCGCTGAGCGTCGGCACGCCGGTGGCGGTGGCCAGCGGCACCTCGCTGGACGAAGTCACCCCGCCGTCGGCGCCGCGCTTCTCGCCCAGCGACGGCGCCGCCCTGGAACGCCTGATGCTGCGCCTGGCCGATGCGCCGCGCGAAGCCTCGGCGGAAGAACTCATCGCCTGGGCCGCGCGCTTCAACCGAGAAGCCTACCGGCAACGGCTGGCCGCACTGATCGAGGAACTGAGTTGAGAATGTCGTTGGGAAACCTCGTCGCTGTCGTCTTCGGCCTGGCCTTCGGCGGAGCGCTGCTGATGCTCAGCCCGGCCAAGGCCGGCGCCGCCATGGTCGGCCTGGCGGCCGCGGTCACCATCCTGCGCTTCCCGTTCTGGGGGCTGCTGCTGTTCGCCCTGGTGGCGACCTTCATGCCCTACTCCACGGTCAACGTGGGGATCCGTTCGACGGTCAGCGAAGCGATCCTCGCCCTGACCTGGGGCGCGGTGCTCTGGCACATCTTCCTCTCGCGCCTGCCGCCGGCGCCGGCGCTGCGCTACCGCTCCACCGAGCGCATGCTGCTGTGGCTGATGCTGTTCACCGTGCTGCCGTTCGTGGTCGGCCAGGTCAGCATCAAGGCCGAGGCCAGCGGCCTGTCGAACTGGCTGCGCTGGTTGCTCAACCTGTCCATCGTGTTCCTCGCCGGACGCCTGCTGGTGGAGCGCAAGAACCGCGAGACACTGGTCATCGCGCTGCTGCTGGGCACCCTGGCGATGCTGCTGATGTCCATCGCGGTGTTCATCCGCTACCGCTCGGCGTCGGGGATGGCGCCGATCCTGGCGATGTTCAACTACGCCAACCTGGACACCCTCAAGTTCGGCCTGGAGGCGCTTTCCTCGCGGATGGGCTCGCCATGGATGCACCCCAACGCCACCGGCGGGATCATGGCCCTGCTGCTGCCCCTGGCGTTCTGCTACGGGGTCGCCAACCAGGGCTGGCGGCGCGGCCTGGGCCTCGCCGTGGCGGTCCTCGGCGCCGCCGCGATCCTCCTCGCCAGTTCCCGCGGGGCGATGCTCAGCCTGGCGGTGGTGCTGTTCTGGATGTCCCTGCGCAAGGTGCCCTACACCGGCCGCCTGCTGTTGCTCGGGGTCGGCCTGGTGGTGGTCCTGGTGCTCAGCTACCCGCCGTTGCAGGAACGCCTGGCGACCATCTTCTCGCCGCAGAACGCCAGTACCGAGGTGCGCTTCGACGAGTATCGGATGTTCCCCAAGGCCGTCGCCCGCTATCCGCTGGGAATCGGCTTCAAGGTCGACCCGCCGGTGCCGGGTACCGACCTCCTGGGCATCTCCAACCTGTGGCTGAACTTCATGTACAAGGTCGGCCTCGGCGGCATGCTGCTGTTCATCGCGGTGACCTGGCGCTGGTGGCGCGAAGCCCGTCCGGAGAAAGGCCCGATCCGCCTGACCCGCGACAACGCGATCTGGCTGGGCAGTACGGGCGGCATCCTGGCGGCGCTGGTCAGCGGCCTGTTCGACCACTACTTCAGCTTCGCCGTGGTGATGATCGGCCTGTTCTGGCTGCTGGTCGGGATCAACCTGCTGGAAGCCCGCCGGCTGTTCCCGGAACGCCAGCCGCAACCGCGGGCGGTGGGTTATCGCAAGCTCAAGCGACAGCTCGAGCGCGGGGCCGAGGCCTGAGATGCTCGGCTCCGCCTTCTGGCTGACCCTGGCCACCCTGCTCGGCCTGTGCCTGGGCTTCGCCCGCGAATGGCTGCTGGTGGCCTCCTGGGGCGCCGGCGAGCGCAGCGACGCCTTCCTCATCGCCCTGTTCCTGCCCGAGGCCCTGCGCATGTCGCTGGCCGGCGGCGTGCTCAGCGCGGCGGCCCTGCCACTGTTCCTCGAACGCCAGGGCGAACGTCGCCTCGACTGGCTGGCGGCAATCCTCCCGGCGCTGCTCGGTATCGCCGTGGCGCTCAGCCTCCTGCTGCTGGCGGCGGCGCCCTGGCTGGTGCGCTTGCTCGGTCCGGGCCTGGCCGAGACGGCCAGCGCCCAGGCCGCGGCCAACTTGCGGGTCCTCGCCTGGTGCGTGCCGGGGCTGATGCTCCATGCGCTATTCAGCATCCCCCTGCAGGCCGCCGAGCGCTTCGTCCTGGCTGGGCTCGGCTCGCTGCTGTTCAACCTGCCGCCGGTGCTCTACCTGGCCTTGCACGGCCAGGCCAGCCAGCCCGAACAACTGGCCCTGGCCTGCCTGCTCGGCAGCCTGCTGATGCCGCTGGTGCTGCTGCCTTCGCTATGGATCGAGGGCTGGCGGCCCTGGCACTGGCGCCTGTCCGGCGTCGAACTGGGCGAGCTTGGCGGGCGCATCGCTCCGCTGCTGCTGAGCAACGCCGCCAGCCAGGGCCTGGCGCTGGTCGAGCGGCTGGTGGCCTCGCTGCTCGGCGAAGGCGCGGTGACCTGGGTCAACCTGGCGCGCAAGCTGATGAACCTGCCGCTGATCGCCCTGATGAGCCTCAACCAGGTGTTGCTCGGCATGATGAGCCGACGCCAGGGTGGCGAGCGCCTGGCCCTGCTTCGCCGCGGCCTGGAGACCGCCAGCCTGCTGACCCTGCCGGCCGGGGTCGGGCTGGTCGCTGCCGCACCCGGCCTGGTGGCCCTGTTGCTGCCGCGGCAGACCGCCGGCTCGCCGTTGCCGGCGCTGCTGGCCTGGTTCGCCGTGCCACTGGTGTTCGGCGCCTGGAATGCCTTGCTGGCGCGTTACGCCTACGCCGCCGGCGATACTCGCCTGCCGCTGCGCTGCGAGCTGCTCGGCAGCGCGCTGAACGCCGCGCTGCTGGCGGTCCTGCCGTTGATTTTCGGACTGCCGGGGATTCCCCTCGCGGCCCTTGGCGGGGTGCTCTGCACCGCGCTGCTGCTGATGCGTCGCCAGGCCCTGCTCGGCGCCCTGCCCTGGGCCCGGCTGTGGCTACTGAGCGCCCTGGCCATGGCGCTCGCCGCCGGCCTGCTGTTCCGCATCGACGGTATCTGGCTGCAATTGGGCCTGGGCACCGTCGCCGGCTGCCTGGCGCTGCTCGGCATGGCGCTCTGGCTGCGGCCCTGGCGCACCGATTGACCCATGGCTCCGGGTAGGGAGCCTGGCCCTGGGGGCCTTCGAACAACCACTGTGAGTTAGCGCGTCAAGCGGGAGTTGCAAAGTGAAAAAACGCTGGATTCAGATGGATGTGACCCGCGGCGTGGGCATCCTGATCATCGTCTTCGGGCACAGCTGGTTCGTCGCCAGTTCGCCGACCGTGCTCTATCCGTTGCTCTCTCCGTTCATCCTGCCGCTGTTCTTCTTCATTTCCGGGGTGTTCTTCAGGACCGAGCAACCCTTCGGCGAGATGGCCCTGCGCAAGGCCGACGCCCTGCTCAAGCCGTTCTTCGTGACCATGCTCGGCTACGTCATCCTCCGCGACCTGCTGCGCGGCCAGCCGCTGCTGCCGGACATCGGCGGAGTGCTGTACGCCTCGGTCGACACCCTGCCCTGGCAGGCGCTCTGGTACCTGCCGCACTTCTGGGTAGCGACCCTGTTCGCCTGGTTCATGCTGCGCGTCATCCAGCGTCTCGGCCTGTCCCTCGCCGCCAGTTGCGTGCTGCTGGCCGTGCAACTGGGCCTGGGCATCCTGTTCCTCAAGACGTTCTGGCAGATCCCGGTGGAGTTCGGCGGCGAACAGTACCTGCTGCCGGGCCTGCCGTTCAGCCTGGACATCACCCTGATCAGCAGCGCCCACTTCATGTTCGGCTATGTCCTGCGCGACGTCCTGCGTCGCCACCAGAGTTCGTTGCTGACCCTGTGCATCGCCCTTGCCGTGACCACCGCCAGCTTCCTCTACTACCCGACGGTGGTGGACATGGCGCAGCGCCGCTACGACCACTGGTTCTGGGCCACCGTCCAGGCAGTGAGCGGCGTCTACCTGTGCTGGGCGCTGTCCGGGCTGATGATGAAGATCGACTGGCTGGGCAAGGCGATGACCTACATCGGCCAGTCGACCCTGATCCTGCTGATCTTCCACGGCGAGATCCAGCACAAGACCTTCAACCTGCTGGTCCACCTGGGTCTGTCGGAACCGGCCGCTGCCAGCGTCGCCCTGGTGATCTCGGTGATCGTCTCGCTGCTGATCGGCGAAGTGATCAAGCGCGTCGCGCTGCTGCGCGCCCTCTACTTCCCCTTCCCGGTGCGCAAGAAGGCCGCCGCGGTCCAGGGCGGCGGCGAAGCGCGCTGACGCCCTCGGCCCGGCGCGCCTGCGCCGGGCCTTTCCCCTCCCGTCTCCCTTTTCCCTAACGGGCGGCCGACCTCGCTTCGACCTGGCCGATGATCGCCCGCTCCTTTCGCTGAGCGGGTTGGTACGCGGGCATTGCCTCCCTAGAATATGGAACATCGTTCCGAAATCTTGAAAAAGGGAGAAGCCATGACCTCTGCGGCCGTCGAGACCACCCCGCTAACCTGTGACGTGCTGGTCGTCGGCTCCGGCGCCGCCGGGCTGGCGGCGGCGGTGACCGCGGCCTGGCACGGGCGCCGGGTAGTCCTGGTGGAGAAGGACCCGGTGTTCGGCGGCGCCAGCGCCTGGTCCGGCGGCTGGGCCTGGTTGCCGCGCAACCCGCTGGCGCGTCGCGCCGGTATCGAGGAGGATATCGAGCAACCGCGTACCTACCTGCGCCACGAACTGGGCGAGCGTTACGACGCCGCGCGGATCGACGCCTTCCTCGAAGCCTGCCCGCACATGGTGGCCTTCTTCGAGCGCCACACCCACCTGCGGTTCGTCGACGGCAACGGCATCCCGGACATGCATGGCGACACGCCGGGCGCCGCCGAGGGCGGCCACCAGTTGGTCGCCGCGCCCTATGACGCACGGCAACTGGGCCCGCTGCTGCCGCGCCTGCGCAAGACCCTGCGGGAGACCTCGTTCATGGGCATGCCGATCATGGCCGGCGCCGACCTCGCCGCCTTCCTCGACCTGACCCGCTCGCTGCCGGCCTTCCTGCATGTCGCCCGGCGCTTTTCCAGCCACCTCTGGCACCTGCTGCGCTACGGTCGCGCCATGCACCTGGTCAATGGTGTGGCCCTGGTAGCGCGCCTGGCCAAGTCCGCCGAAGCCCTGGGTGTGCGCCTGATCGAATCGGCGCCAGCCCGCGAACTGCTGCTGCGTGACGGCAAGGTGGTCGGCGCGCTGGTCGAGAGCGCCGAGGGACTCCTGCGCATCGAGGCAGGCGCCGTGGTCCTGGCCTGCGGCGGCTTTCCCCATGATCCGCAGCGCCGCGCCGAGCTGGCCCCCACCCTGGACACCCTGCTGCCGCTGCCGCCGCCGGGCTGCAACGGCGACGGCTTGCGCCTGGGGGAAAGCGCCGGCGGCCGGGTGGCCGACGACCTGCGCTCGCCGATCGCCTGGGCGCCGGTCTCGCGAGTTCCCCACGGCGATGGCGAGACCGGGCACTTCCCGCACATCATCGAGCGCGGCAAGCCCGGGCTGATCGGCGTGCTGGCCAACGGCAGGCGCTTCGTCAATGAGGCGCACGGTTACCACGACTATGTCGCCGCCCTGCTCGAGGCCACCCCGCCCGGGCAGCCGGCACGCTCCTGGCTGGTCTGCGACCGGCGCTTCCTGCGTCGCTACGGCCTCGGCTACGTGCGTCCGGCGCCGCTGCCGATCGCCGCGCACCTGCGCAGCGGCTATCTCAAGCGCGGGACCAGCCTGGATCAGTTGGCAAGGAGCTGCGGCATCGACCCGTCCGGCCTGGCCGCCACCGTCGCCGAATACAACCGCCACGCCCGCGAGGGCCGCGACCCAGAGTTCGGCCGCGGCGGCACGGCATTCAACCGCAAGCAGGGCGACCCGGCGTATCCGGGGCCGAATCCCTGCGTCGCCCCCATCGAACGCGGACCGTACTACGCGGTGCAGGTCGAGCCCGGCTGCTTCGGCACCTTCGCCGGGCTGAAGACCGACGCCCAGGCCCGCGTGCTGGACGGCGGCGGGCAGCCGATCCCCGGCCTGTACGCGGCGGGCGCGGACATGGCGAGCCTGTTCGCCGGCCACTATCCCTCCGGCGGCATCAACCTGGGGCCGGCGCTGACCTTCGGCTACATCGCCGGCCGCCATATCGCCGGCGCCCTCGGCTACGAGCAGGAGCAAGCGCAGCGCGGTTGAACGTTCCAGCGGGCGCAGCGGCCTAAACAGGCAAGCTTTCCTTCGGAACCCAAGCATGAGCGCAGCGCCACCGGATATCCCCGCCCTGCCCGCCGGCCTCTGCTACGTCGACGACCGCCAGCCGGGCATCCGTCGACGCCGGCAGGGCAAGCGCTTCGTCTATTTCGATGCCGACGGCCAGCGCATCGGCGACGCCGAGGAGATCCGCCGGCTGGACAAGCTGGCCATTCCGCCGGCCTATCGCGAGGTCTGGATCTGTCCCGACCCCAACGGCCATCTCCAGGCCACCGGCCGCGACGCCCGTGGGCGCAAGCAGTACCGCTACCACCCGCGCTGGCGCGAGGTACGCGATGCCGACAAGTACGAGCGCCTGCTGCGCTTCGGCCAGGCGCTGCCGCGGCTGCGCCGGCACATCGACGCCCAGTTGCGCCTGCCCGGCCTCGGTCGCGACAAGGTGGTGGCCCTGGCGGTTGCGCTGCTCGACGCCACCCTGATCCGCGTCGGCAACCACCGCTACGCCCGCGACAACCGCTCCTACGGCCTGACCACCCTGCGTACCCGGCACGTGGACGTGAACGGCAGTCGCATCCGGTTCCGCTTCAAGGGCAAGAGCGGCATCGAGCACGACGTCAGCCTGGAGCATCCGCGCCTGGCGCGGGTGCTGCGGCGCTGCCTGGAATTGCCCGGCCAGGACCTCTTGCAGTACCTGGACGAGGACGGCCAGCCGCACCGCATCGGCTCCCACGACATCAACGAGTACCTGCGCCGGCATACCGGCGAGGATTTCAGCGCCAAGGACTACCGTACCTGGGCCGGCAGCGCGCTGGCGCTGGAGCGCCTGCGGCGTGCCGAAGCCGACGGGCTTGGCGCGGTGGTGGCGGAGGTCGCCGCCGAATTGGGCAACAGCGTGGCGATCTGCCGGCAATGCTACATCCACCCGGCGATCATCGAGGCCTACCAGGCCGGGCAACTGGGCCAGCTCAGGCGCGCCCGCAAGCGCCGCTGGCTGAGTGCCGAGGAAGCGACCCTGCTGGCCTTCCTCGACACGCCCGGCTGATCAGTTGCCCGGGTGCGGATCGATGCCGTGCCGGCGCAGCAGGCCGAGCAGGCGGCCAATCTCGGTCTGGCAGGCTTCCAGTTCCTTGCGCAGGGTGTGTTCGCGGCGCTGCTGCTCCAGCTTCACGCGTTCGAGTTCGGCGCGCGCCTCACGGCGGATCTGCCGCTCGCGCTCCTTGTCGGAATGCTCGGCGCCGAGGGCCTCTTCGGCCTTGCGCGCGCGGTATTCGCGCATCCGCTGGGCGGCCGACTTGGCCTTGCCGCTCGGCTTGGGCCCGGGTTTGCTGGCTTTCATGAACGCCTCTATCTGCGTAACGTTACGCAATCAGAATAGCGTAACGTTACGCAGATAGACAGGGTCTATGCTTAGAGCGGCGGGGCCGAGCGCAGCATCACCGACTTCAGCGCGAAGGCCGACTTGATGCCAGCCACGCCGGGAATGCAGGTCAGGGTATTGGTGAGGAACGCCTGGTAGGCGGCGAGATCCTTGACTACAACCCGCAGCATGTAGTCCGCATCGCCGGTCATCTGGAAACAGCTCATGACCTGCGGCGCATCGACGATGCGTTCCTCGAAGCGAGCGAGGTAGTCGCCGGTCTGCTTTTCCAGGGACACCGAGACGAACACGCTCATCGCCCCGGACAGGCGCTCCTCGTCGAGCCGGGCGAAGTAGCCCTGGATGTAGTGTTCCTCTTCCAGGCGGCGTACCCGGCGCAGCGTCGGCGTCAGCGACAGGCCGACCTTCTGGGCGAGATCGCGCCAGCTCAGGCGGCCGTCGTCGGCCAGGGCACGGAGGATTTTCAGGTCGATGCGGTCGAGTTCAGCCATGGTGCGTTGTTTCTCTTGTTAGCGATTCTTGTAGTTCAAACAACCCAATACTGCCGGAATACCTTAGTCAATTTGGAGCAAAAAACTAGCACCCGAAGCCTATACTGAAATTACAAAAACAAAACCCGAGGGCCTCACCATGAGTGACGTCACCCAGTACGACCGCGCCTGCTGTACCCCGGCATGCCTGCAACCCGCCCCCACCCACAGGACGGGAACCCGCCATCCGCCCAGTCCGCCGCTTCGAGCGCCGTTCGCCCGTTTCTGATCTCTCCAACCGTTTGGCCCGGACCGGGCCGGAGGCCTGTCATGAGTGATTACGAGCCGTTGCGTCTGCATGTCCCGGAGCCCACCGGGCGTCCTGGCTGCAAGACCGACTTTTCCTATCTGCACCTGTCCCCCGCCGGCGAGGTACGCAAGCCGCCGGTGGATGTCGAGCCCGCCGAGACCAGCGACCTGGCCTACAGCCTGGTACGTGTGCTCGACGACGACGGCCACGCCGTCGGTCCCTGGAATCCGCAGCTCAGCAACGAACAACTGCTGCGCGGCATGCGGGCGATGCTCAAGACCCGCCTGTTCGACGCGCGCATGCTCACCGCGCAACGGCAGAAAAAGCTTTCCTTCTATATGCAATGCCTCGGCGAGGAAGCCATCGCCACCGCCCACACCCTGGCCCTGCGCGACGGCGACATGTGCTTTCCGACCTATCGCCAGCAAGGCATCCTGATCACCCGCGAATACCCGCTGGTGGACATGATCTGCCAGCTTCTCTCCAACGAGGCCGACCCGCTCAAGGGCCGCCAGCTGCCGATCATGTACTCGAGCAAGGAGGCAGGTTTCTTCTCCATCTCCGGCAACCTCGCCACCCAGTTCATCCAGGCGGTCGGCTGGGGCATGGCCTCGGCGATCAAGGGCGACACGCGCATCGCCTCGGCCTGGATCGGCGACGGCGCCACCGCCGAGTCGGACTTCCACACCGCCCTCACCTTCGCCCATGTCTACCGCGCGCCGGTAATCCTCAACGTGGTCAACAACCAGTGGGCGATCTCCACCTTCCAGGCCATCGCCGGCGGCGAAGGCACCACCTTCGCCAACCGTGGCGTGGGCTGCGGGATCGCCTCGCTGCGGGTCGACGGCAATGACTTCCTGGCGGTCTACGCCGCCTCCGAGTGGGCCGCCGAGCGCGCCCGGCGCAACCTCGGGCCGAGCCTGATCGAATGGGTCACCTACCGCGCCGGCCCGCACTCGACTTCGGACGACCCGTCCAAGTACCGCCCCGCCGACGACTGGACCAACTTCCCGCTGGGCGACCCGATCGCCCGCCTGAAGCGGCACATGATCGGCCTCGGCATCTGGTCGGAGGAACAGCACGAAGCCACCCACAAGGCCCTCGAAGCCGAAGTACTGGCCGCGCAGAAACAGGCGGAGAGCCATGGCACCCTGATCGACGGCCGGGTGCCGAGCGCCGCCAGCATGTTCGAGGACGTCTATGCAGAACTGCCGGAGCACCTGCGCCGGCAACGCCAGGAGCTCGGGGTATGAATGCCATGAACCCGCAACACGAGAACGCCCAGACGGTCACCAGCATGACCATGATCCAGGCGCTGCGCTCGGCGATGGACATCATGCTCGAGCGCGACGACGACGTGGTGGTATTCGGCCAGGACGTCGGCTACTTCGGCGGCGTGTTCCGCTGCACCGAAGGCCTGCAGAAGAAATACGGCACCTCGCGGGTGTTCGATGCGCCGATCTCCGAGAGCGGCATCATCGGCGCCGCGGTCGGCATGGGTGCCTACGGCCTGCGCCCGGTGGTGGAGATCCAGTTCGCCGACTACGTCTACCCGGCCTCCGACCAGTTGATCTCCGAGGCGGCGCGCCTGCGCTATCGCTCGGCCGGCGACTTCATCGTGCCGATGACCGTACGCATGCCCTGTGGCGGCGGCATCTACGGCGGGCAGACGCACAGCCAGAGCCCGGAGGCGATGTTCACCCAGGTCTGCGGCCTGCGCACGGTGATGCCGTCCAACCCCTACGACGCCAAGGGCCTGCTGATCGCCTGCATCGAGAACGACGACCCGGTGATCTTCCTCGAGCCCAAGCGCCTCTACAACGGCCCGTTCGATGGCCACCACGACCGCCCGGTGACGCCCTGGTCCAAGCATCCGGCCAGCCAGGTGCCGGACGGCTACTACAAGGTGCCGCTGGACAAGGCGGCGATCGTCCGCCCCGGCGCGGCGCTGACCGTGCTGACCTACGGCACCATGGTCTACGTGGCCCAGGCCGCGGCCGACGAGACCGGCCTGGACGCCGAGATCATCGACCTGCGCAGCCTCTGGCCGCTGGACCTGGAAACCATCGTCGCCTCGGTGAAGAAGACCGGCCGCTGCGTCATCGCCCACGAGGCGACCCGCACCTGCGGGTTCGGCGCCGAGCTGATGTCGCTGGTGCAGGAGCACTGCTTCCACCACCTGGAGGCGCCGATCGAGCGCGTCACCGGTTGGGACACCCCCTACCCGCATGCCCAGGAGTGGGCGTATTTCCCCGGCCCCGCGCGCGTCGGCGCGGCATTCAAGCGTGTGATGGAGGTCTGAATGGGTACCCATGTGATCAAGATGCCGGACATCGGGGAAGGCATCGCCGAGGTCGAACTGGTGGAGTGGCATGTCCAGGTCGGCGACTCGGTCAATGAAGACCAGGTCCTCGCCGAGGTGATGACCGACAAGGCCACGGTGGAGATTCCCTCGCCGGTGGCCGGACGCATCCTCGCCCTCGGCGGCCAGCCGGGCCAGGTGATGGCGGTGGGCGGCGAACTGATCCGCCTGGAGGTGGAAGGCGCCGGCAACCTCGCCGAGAGTCCGGCCGCGGCGACGCCGGCCGCGCCCGTCGCCGCCACCCCGGAGAAACCGAAGGAAGCCCCGGTCGCGGCGCCGAAAGCCGCCGCCGAAGCGCCGCGCGCCTTGCGCGACAGCGAGGCGCCACGGCAGCGGCGCCAGCCCGGCGAACGCCCGCTGGCCTCCCCCGCGGTGCGCCAGCGCGCCCGCGACCTGGGCATCGAGTTGCAGTTCGTGCAGGGCAGCGGTCCCGCCGGACGCGTCCTCCACGAGGACCTCGATGCCTACCTGACCCAGGATGGCAGCGTCGCGCGCAGCGGCGCCGCCGCGCAGGGGTATGCCGAGCGACACGACGAACAGGCGGTGCCGGTGATCGGCCTGCGTCGCAAGATCGCCCAGAAGATGCAGGACGCCAAGCGACGCATCCCGCATTTCAGCTATGTCGAGGAAATCGACGTCACCGATCTGGAAGCCCTGCGCGCCCATCTCAACCAGAAATGGGGTGGCCAGCGCGGCAAGCTGACCCTGCTGCCGTTCCTGGTCCGCGCCATGGTCGTGGCGCTGCGCGACTTCCCGCAGTTGAACGCGCGCTACGACGACGAGGCCGAGGTGGTCACCCGCTACGGCGCGGTGCACGTCGGCATCGCCACCCAGAGCGACAACGGCCTGATGGTGCCGGTGCTGCGCCACGCCGAATCGCGCGACCTCTGGGGCAACGCCAGCGAAGTGGCGCGCCTGGCCGAAGCCGCACGCAGCGGCAAGGCGCAACGCCAGGAGCTGTCCGGCTCGACCATCACCCTGAGCAGCCTCGGCGCGCTCGGCGGGATCGTCAGCACACCGGTGATCAACCATCCGGAGGTGGCCATCGTCGGCGTCAACCGCATCGTCGAGCGACCGATGGTGGTCGGCGGCAACATCGTCGTGCGCAAGATGATGAACCTCTCCTCCTCCTTCGACCACCGGGTCGTCGACGGGATGGACGCGGCGGCCTTCATCCAGGCCGTGCGCGGCCTGCTCGAACATCCTGCCACCCTGTTCCTGGAGTAAGCGATGAGCCAGATCCTGAAGACTTCCCTGCTGATCGTCGGCGGCGGTCCCGGCGGCTACGTCGCGGCGATCCGTGCCGGGCAACTGGGCATTCCCACCGTACTGGTGGAGGGCGCCGCCCTCGGCGGCACCTGCCTGAACGTCGGCTGCATCCCGTCGAAGGCGCTGATCCACGCCGCCGAGGAATACCTCAAGGCCCGCCACTATGCCGGCCGGTCGGCGCTGGGCATCCAGGTACAGGCGCCGAGCATCGACATCGCCCGCACCGTGGAATGGAAGGACGCCATCGTCGACCGCCTCACCAGCGGCGTCGCCGCGCTGCTGAAGAAACACGGGGTCGATGTCGTCCAGGGCTGGGCGAGGATCCTCGACGGCAAAAGCGTGGCGGTCGAACTCGCCGGCGGCGGCAGCCAGCGCATCGAGTGCGAGCACCTGCTGCTGGCCGCCGGCTCGCAGAGCGTCGAGCTACCGATCCTGCCGCTGGGCGGCAAGGTGATCTCCTCCACCGAGGCGCTGGCGCCCGGCAGCCTGCCCAAGCGCCTGGTGGTGGTCGGCGGCGGCTACATCGGCCTGGAGCTGGGTACCGCCTACCGCAAGCTCGGCGTCGAGGTGGCGGTGGTGGAAGCGCAACCGCGCATCCTGCCGGGCTACGACGAGGAACTGACCAAGCCGGTAGCCCAGGCCTTGCGCAAACTGGGCGTCGAGCTGTACCTCGGGCACAGCCTGCTGGGCCCGAGCGAGAACGGCGTGCGGGTCCGCGACGGCGCCGGCGAGGAGCGCGAGATCGCCGCCGACCAGGTACTGGTGGCGGTCGGCCGCAAGCCGCGCAGCGAAGGCTGGAACCTGGAAAGCCTGGGCCTGGACATGAACGGCCGGGCGGTGAAGGTCGACGACCAGTGCCGCACCTCGATGCGCAATGTCTGGGCCATAGGCGATCTCGCCGGCGAGCCGATGCTCGCGCACCGGGCCATGGCCCAGGGCGAGATGGTCGCCGAGCTGATCGCCGGCAAGCGTCGCCAGTTCGCCCCGGTGGCGATCCCCGCGGTGTGCTTCACCGATCCGGAAGTGGTGGTCGCCGGGTTGTCCCCGGAGCAGGCGAAGGATGCCGGCCTGGACTGCCTGGTGGCGAGTTTCCCGTTCGCCGCCAACGGCCGCGCCATGACCCTGGAGGCCAACGAAGGCTTCGTCCGCGTGGTGGCGCGTCGCGACAACCACCTGGTCGTCGGCTGGCAGGCGGTGGGCAAGGCGGTCTCGGAACTGTCCACGGCCTTCGCCCAGTCGCTGGAGATGGGCGCCCGCCTGGAAGACATCGCCGGCACCATCCACGCCCATCCGACCCTCGGCGAAGCGGTCCAGGAAGCCGCCCTGCGCGCGCTGGGACACGCCCTGCACATCTGATTCCCGCGAACCTCGGTAGCCGGCCAACACCGGCGCACATTACCCCCTTGCCCGTCGGGCAAGGGGGCTTTTTTCGTGGCCGCGAACCGGGTCGTCAGCAGGTCTCACCGCCCTGCGCGATCCCCCGCCCCTCACTCCGTCTCCAGCAACCCATGCCGCAAGCTCCCCGCCGCCAGGCGCTGGCGAATATCCTCGTCGATCCGCGGATCGTCCGGGCGGTACAGGCGCACCTGGCGGTAGGCGTTGATCCGGTTGATTTCCGCACCGAGGTACTCCCAGACCACCCGGCTGCATGCCGGGGTCCGCCGGTCACCGCTGGAAACGCCCATCTTCAGGCCGTTCAGGCGGGTGATACGGCTCTTGAAACTGGGAATGAGGATGGTCTGGCTCATCTCGTTGAGAGTCAGCGACTCGTAGTCGATCAGGAACACCCGGTCCTGCAACTGGAAGGCCGCGCCGAGATAGCGGCAACGCGCCCACTCCTCCGCCTGCACGTCGGTACTGCTGGTGCGCTCCTGGCGTTCCTGGCGCTCGAAGAGGAACACGCCGTCCTCCTCGTAGAGATGCACCAGGGAGAGCAGGATGCTGCCTGGCACCGACATGCAGTTGGCATATTCGAAGTAGTAGCCGCAGTAGCGGCCCAGGTCGCCGGCCTCGGCGCGCAGCGGTTGCAGCAGCCGCAACAGCGGGTCGTTGCTGGGCTGGCGCGGCTGGGCGCTGGTGCGGGCGCCGATCAGGCGGGCGAACTGCTCGGGCGGCAAGCCCAGCTCGTAGTCCTCGACGCCGAAGAAGTCGCCGATCCGCTTGCGGTTGTACGGCGTCGGCTGGCTCTGGCCGCTGAGGTACTTGTTGAACTGTGCGCGATTGATCGCCAATTGCCGGCAAACCTCGGAAATCGAGCGGTAATGGCTGCAAAGCAGCTTGAGATTGGCGCCCAGGTGCTCGGACATCGATGGCTCCAAAACTGATGCTATGGACGCGATTCTAGCATCAGGTCGCATCAAGCAGGAGCAACCCGCGAAATTGTAACCAGGTGCGTCATGGCCAACCATGCGCCGCGCACCAAGGCGCTGCCGCAGCGCACGCCGGTACCAGAATAAGAACCGAGGTAGACCTCCATGCTTGAAATGCTCAACGATTTCCTTTCCGGAAAAGTCCTCATCGTCCTGATCGTCGGCCTGGGTGCCTACTTCACGATCCGTTCGCGTTTCGTCCAGTTCCGCCACTTCGGCCACATGTTCGGCGTATTCAGGGAATCGCTGCGCGGCCAGGCCGGCCAGCTCAGTTCCTTCCAGGCCCTGATGCTGAGCCTCGCCGGCCGGGTCGGCGCCGGCAACATCGCCGGGGTCGGCATCGCCGTGACCCTCGGCGGTCCGGGGGCGGTGTTCTGGATGTGGGTCACCGCGCTGGTCGGCATGTCCAGCAGCTTCTTCGAATGCACCCTGGCCCAGGTCTACAAGCGCAGCGACGGCGACGGCCTGTATCGCGGCGGCCCGTCCTACTACATCCAGCACGGCCTGAAGCTGCGCTCGATGGCGGTGGTCTTCGCGGTACTCCTGCTGGTGACCTACGGCTTCGCCTTCAACGGCCTGCAGTCCTACACCGTCACCCATTCGCTGCAGAACGCCTTCGGCTTCGCCCCGCAGCACACCGGGATCGCCCTGGCGGTGCTGCTCGGCGTGGTCTTCATCGGCGGCATCAAGCGCATCGCCGCGGTCTCCGACCTGCTGGTGCCGATCAAGACCCTGGCCTACATCGGCGTCACCCTGTACGTCATCGCCAGCCAGATCGAGCACGTCCCGGCAATGCTGGAAACCATCGTCAAGAGCGCCTTCGGCCTAGACCCGGCGTTCGGCGGCCTGCTCGGCAGCGCCATCGTGATGGGCGTCAAGCGTGGCGTCTTCGCCAACGAGGCCGGCCTGGGCAGCGCGCCGAACGTCGCCGCGGTCGCCGCCGTGCGCCATCCGGCGGCACAGGGCGTGGTCCAGGCCTTCAGCGTGTTCCTCGACACCTTCGTGATCTGCACCTGCACCGCCCTGCTGATCCTGCTCTCGGGCTTCTACACCCCGGGCTTCGAAGGCGACGGCATCGTCCTCACCCAGAACTCCCTGGCCGCAGTGGTCGGCGACTGGGGCCGGGTGTTCGTCAGCGTGGCCCTGTCGCTGTTCGTCTTCACCTGCATCCTCTACAACTTCTACCTGGGCGAGAACAGCCTACAGTTCCTCAGCCGCAACCGCCTGGTGCTGATCGGCTACCGCGCGCTGGTGCTGGCCCTGGTGGTCTGGGGCTCGGTGCAGGACCTGTCCACCGTGTTCGCCTTCGCCGACATCACCATGACCTGCCTGGCCTTCGTCAACCTGATGGCCCTGGCCCTGCTGTTCAAGGTCGGCCTGCGGGTGATGCGCGACTATGACGTGCAGCGCCGCGCCGGGATCAAGCAACCGGTGTTCGACTCGGCGCAGTTCGCCGACCTCGACCTGGACCGCGAAGCCTGGCCCGCCGGCCAGCGCGCCGAGCCCCCGGCGCAGGCGGACGCCGAGCCGCTGCCGAGCGGCAATCGCTGAGTCTCGCGCAGGCGCCCTCCCCCCGGAGCGGCGCCTGCGCCACAATGGTGTCCCCTCTTCGCACGTCCGGCGCGAAAAGGCCCGACACAAGGATTACGGATGCTCCCAGTCAAGAACCTCTTCGTGCTCTACACCGGCGGCACCATCGGCATGCTGCAGACCCCGCAGGGTCTGGCTCCGGCCGGTGGCTTCGAAGCGCGCATGCGCGACCACCTGCAAAGCCTCGGCGACGCCCCGGACCTGCGCTGGCGCTTCGCCGAACTGCAACCGCCGCTGGACAGCGCCAACATGACCCAGGGCAACTGGCTGGCGATGCGCGACGCCATCGTCGCCGCGCTCGACGCCGGCCACGACGGCGTGCTGCTCCTGCACGGCACCGACACCCTGGCCTACAGCGCCGCGGCGCTGTCCTTCCTGCTCCTCGACCTGCCGATCCCGGTGCTGCTGACCGGCTCCATGCTGCCGGCCGGCGCGCCGGGCAGCGATGCCTGGGACAACCTGGTCGGCGCCCTGCGCGTCCTCCAGGAGGGCCACGCGCGCGGCGTACAGGTCTATTTCAACGATGCCCTGCTGCACGGCGCGCGAGTCAGCAAGCTGCGCAGCGACGCGTTCGACGCCTTCGCCGAACTGCCGCGACCGCGCCACGCCGAGCATGCGCCGGTGCCTGCGGCGCTCGGCTACCGCCAGCCGCGCCGGGAAGTGAACCTCGCCGTGCTGCCGCTCTATCCAGGGCTGCGCGCCGCGCACCTGCGCGGGCTGCTCGACAGCGGCGTGGAAGCGCTGCTGCTGGAATGCTATGGCAGCGGCACCGGCCCGTCCGACGACGAGGAGCTGCTGGCGCTGCTGCGCGAAGCCCACGCCCGCGGCGTGCTGCTCGCCGCGGTCAGCCAGTGCGCCTACGGCCAGGTCGAGTTCGGCGTCTACGCCGCCGGCAGCCGCCTGCGCGACGCCGGCCTGCTCTCGGCTGGCGGAATGACCCGCGAGGCGGCCCTGGGCAAGCTCTTCGGCCTGCTCGGCGCCGGCCTCGGACGCGACGAAGCGCAACGCTGGTTCGCCCTCGACCTGTGCGGCGAGAACGCCGACTGACCGCCCTGCGGCCGCCCGCCGGCGGCCGCTTCCTTCAGCCCTCCCCGCGATACGCGACAACGCCGGCGGCCCGCCCGTGCCCGGCGCCCATCGTCAAGCTTCAGCGAACAGTGTTTCCGGCCTTCCCCGGTTTATCCCCCGGCGGCGAGTCCACAGGATGTCGCCTTCCGCTGCCGGCCCCGCCGGCATCCGCCCACAAGGAGGAAACACCTGCATGTACGCCATCGCCGAAGACACCCTTCCCGCACGCGTATTGAAAGAACTGTTGCTCTATCGCCGCCGTTACCCCGAGCATCGCCAGAGCGCCAGCGAAGCGGACGAGATCCGCCGCATCGAACAGGTCCAGTTGCCGCGCATCGCCGCCTTCATCGAAGCCGGCGAGCCCATTGAATTCGTCCTGCCGGCGTTTCCGGCCAAGTCGCCGAACCCCGGTAAGGTCCTCGACAGCCGTCCGGACATGGCCGAGCGCCTGTCGCTGTCGTTCCTCAACCACCTGTGCCAGCGCATCCAGCTGTTCTATGCACCCGGCGCGAAGATCACCGTCTGCTCCGATGGCCGGGTGTTCGGCGACCTGGTGAGGATCGGCGATGCGCACATCAGCGCCTACCAGGATGCCTTGCGCCTGATGATCGAGGAGATCGGCGCCACCCATATCGGCGTGTTCAACCTGGAGGACGTACGCGCCTTCGAGGCCCAGCGCGACAACCACGAGCAGCTCCGCCAGTTGCTGATCGACGGCTACGCCGAGCCGCTGGAAAGCATCCGCGAGACCCTGCTGGCCAGCGAAGAAGGCCTGCTGCTGTACCGCGCCATCACCCGTTTCCTCTACGAGGACGGCCTGACCCCCGACTACCAGGGCTCGAAGACTGCCCTGCAACGCGACGCCAAGGAGCGCGCCTACGGGGTGATCCAGCGCAGCTGGGCCTGGGGCGCGCTGCTGGCCGACCAGTTCCCCCGCGCGATCCGCCTGTCCATCCATCCGCAGCCGGCGGACAGTCTGAAGTTCGGCATCCACATGATGCCGACCCGCGACGACTGGCTGACGCCCTGGCACGGCGTGGCGGTGAACACCGAGGACCGCTTCGTGCTGATGAAGCGCAGCGAGGTGCTGGAACTCGGCGGCGAGCTGGTGCAGATCAACGGCCAGCCCAGTCACTACCGCCTGCCGGCCAGGGCCGCCCGGCGCGCCGCCGTGGCCTGAGCCCGAGGAGCCAGACGATGAACGCCTATCTCAGCGATCAACCGGTACGTCTCTCGCCGCTGCGCGACGAACAGGGCAACCAGCCGCGCTTCGGCCTGCTGCTGGAGCCCGGCCGCCCCGGCATGCACGTCGGCGAGCTGCCGGCGCAGTGGCTCAAGGGCCTGGCTCGCAGCCACCACCTGCTGCTCCTGCGCGGCTTCGCCGCCTTCGCCGACGCCGAGAGCCTGACCCGCTACTGCCACGACTTCGGCGAAGTCATGCTGTGGCCGTTCGGCGCGGTGCTCGAGCTGGTGGAACAGGAAGGCGCCGAGGACCACATCTTCGCCAACAACTACGTGCCGCTGCACTGGGACGGCATGTACCTGGAGACGGTCCCGGAATTCCAGGTGTTCCACTGTGTCGACGCGCCCGGCGACAGCGACGGCGGCCGCACCACCTTCAGCTCGACCCCGGCGGCGCTGCAACTGGCCGACAGTAGCGAGCTGGAAGTCTGGCGCCGCGCCAGCGGCCGGTACCAGCGCAGCGCGGCGCACTACAGCAGCCGCTCGGCGGCGCCGATAGTCGAGCGCCACCCGCGCCGCGAATTCCCCATCCTGCGTTTCTGCGAACCGCCGGTCGAGGGCGACGCCAGCTTCATCAACCCCTCCGAGTTCCACTACGACGGCATCGCCCCGGAACAGCGCGGCGAACTGCTCGACAGCCTGCGCCGCTGCCTGTACCACCCACAGGCGCACTACGCCCACCGCTGGCGCAGCGACGACCTGGTGATCGCCGACAACCTGACCCTGTTGCACGGTCGCGAGGCCTTCGCCCACCGCGCGCCGCGCCACCTGCGGCGGGTGCATATCCACGCCGAGCCGGCGCTGCGCAACCCGCACCTGCAGCGCGACTGACCGCCCCGCCGGCCGTGCGCGCCACGGCCGGCGTCCCGACAAGGAACCAGCATGAGCCATTCCGTCCCCAACGCGCTGATGACCGGCGCCGACTATCTCGACAGCCTGCGCGACGGTCGCCAGGTCTACCTCAACGGCGAACGGGTCGCCGACGTCACCCGGCACAGGGCGTTCCGCAACGCCTGCCGCAGCATCGCCGGGCTCTACGACGGCCTCCACGGCGAGCAGCGCGACGTCCTCACCCGGGTCGATGCCCAGGGCCGCCGCAGCCACCGCTTCTTCACCCCCGCGCAGAACGCCGAGGACCTGCTCGGCGCGCGCGAGGCGATCGGCTGCTGGTCGCGCATGACCTACGGCTTCATGGGGCGTACCCCGGACTACAAGGCGGCGTTCATGTCCGGGCTGGAGGCCGGCGCCGGCTTCTACGGCGACTACCGGCAGAACGCCTGCGCCTGGCACCGCGCCTTCGCCGACCGCGGGCTGTTCCTCAACCACGCGATCATCAATCCGCCGCTGGACCGCAGCAAGGCGATCCACGAGATGCGCGACGTGTTCGTCCACGTCGAACGCGAGACCGACCAGGGTATCGTCGTCAGCGGGGCGAAGATGCTCGCCACCGGCAGCGCCATCACCAACGCCACCTTCGTCGCCCCGGTCGCCTCGGCGCAGATGGAGGCCGGCAAGGCCGAGGACTTCGCCCTGGTGTTCTTCGCCCGCATGGACAACCCCGGCCTGCGCCTGATGTGCCGGCCATCCTATGAGGAGCGCGCGAGCAGTCCCTTCGACTATCCGCTGTCCAGCCGCTTCGACGAGAACGACAGCGTGCTGCTGTTCGACAAGGCGCTGATTCCCTGGGAGGACGTCCTGGTCTACCGCGACCTGCGCCGCGCCACCGGCTTCTATGCCGAGTCGGGCTTCGCCAACCTGTACAACTTCCAGTCCGGCATCCGCCTCGGGGTGAAGCTGGAGCTGATGATCGGCCTGCTTTCCCTCGGCGTGCGCGCCAATGGCACCCAGGGCTTCCGCGGGATACAGGCTGCCCTCGGCGAGCTGATCGCCCTGCAGCACCTGCTGCAGGCGCTGACCACCGCCATGGCCCGCGACCCGGAGCGCAACGCCGCCGGGTCGGCGGTGCCGCGCCTGGAGTACGCCAATGCCCTGCGCATCCAGGTGCCGCAGATCTGGAAGCGGGTCCGCGAGCTGCTGGAAAGCGCTCTCGGCGGCGCCCCGCTGGTCACCGTCTCGGGCGCCGCCGACCTGCGCGACGGCGAGGCGCGGCGGCTGGTGGACAGCTACTACCGCGGTGCCGAGCTGGAGCCGGAGCAGCGCCTGAAGCTGTTCAAGCTGATCTGGGACGCCACCGGCAGCGAGTTCGGCGCGCGCCACGCGGTCTATGAGAGCCATTATTCCGGCAATGCCGAGCAGATCCGCCTCGACTCGCTGGCCTGGGCCAGCCGTCGCGGGCACCTGGCCTACTGCGAGGCGATGGTCCAGCGCTGCATGGCCGACTACGACATCCACGGCTGGCTGCGGGGGCCCTGGCAGCATGACTGAGCGCAAACGCTGGCTGGCCGGCTGCCTCTCGGCCCTGCTTTCCCTGCCGCTGGCCGCCGCCGTGCCGGGCCCGGACGCGCCCGCCGACCTGGCGCGCGGCAAGGCGATGGCGCAGAAAATGTGCTCGCGCTGCCACGACGACGACGGCAACGGCGGGCCGCGGCCGAACCGCAGCTACCCGAAGCTCGCCGGGCTCGACCGGGAATACCTGTACAAGCAGATCTACGACCTCAAGACCCAGCGCCGGCGCAACCCGGCCACCAACGGCCGCGGCGAGGAGCTGAGCGCGGCGGACGTGGTCAACGTCTCCGCCTGGTTCGCCGCCCAGCGCATGAGTGCCGGCGAGCAGACCCTGGCCGACCCGAGGCAACGCGAACGCGGCCGCCAGCTCTTCAAGAATGGCCTGGCGCAGCACGGCGTACCGCCCTGCGTCACCTGCCACGGGCCCGCCGCCCAGGGCCTGGCGGCGCTGAAGGCGCCGCGCCTAGCCGGGCAATGGGCGGAATACCTGGCAACCCAGTTGCACGGCTTCCGCGACGGCAAGCGCGGCAACAGCGCGACCATGCGCGCGGTCGCCGGCGGCCTGGAGGATAGCGACATCCAGGCGCTCGCCGGCTACCTGGGCAGCCTGGGGCCGTAGGGCGAATAACCGCTCGCGGTTATCCGCCGCCTATCCCTGGCATCGGCGGCGGATAACGCCGGTGGCGTTATTCGCCCTATCCCCAGGCACGGATGCCCGGCCTCATTCGCTCTGCGCCAGGCGGAACGGCTCGCGACCGAGATGCTCGCGCAGCGACTCGATGAACGCCCTGACCCGCACCGGCATGTAGCGCGCCGAGGGGTACAGGGCATAGATGCCGCCCTGCGGCAGGCGCCAACCGGGCAGCAGCCGGACAAGCCGTCCGCGGGCGATCTCGCGGGCTACCAGGAAGCTCGGCAGCACGCTGACGCCGGCACCGTCGAGCACCAGGCGGTACACCGCCAGGGTGTTGTTCGCCAGCAGGCGCCCTCGGGTCTGTACCGTGGCACGCTCGCGCTGGCGTTCGAAGGTCCAGGTCCAGGGCGTGCTCAGGCGGGTATGGCCGATCCATTCGCAACGCGCCAGGTCGTGCGGCTGGAGCACCGGCGGCAGGCCGGCGAGGTATCCCGGCGTCGCCACGGCAACCTGCTGGAAGTCGCACAGCTTGCTGGCATGCAGGCCGGAGTCGCGCGGCCAGCCGATACGTACTGCGAGATCGATGCGCTGGCCGACCAGATCGCTGAACTGGTCATCGGCCAGCATTTCCACCTGGACCTTGGGAAACTGCCGGATGAACGCCGCGGAAACGCTGCTGATGTGCCACTTGACGAAGTCCTGCGGCGCGGTGATGCGCAACCGGCCACTGGGCTCGCCCTGCAGGTCGCGCACATCGGAGAGCGCGCCGTCCAGCTCGCCGAGCATGCGCTGGGCCACGCCGAACAGCAGTTCGCCGCGATCGGTAAGGGTCATGCGACGGGTGGTACGGGTCAGCAACTGGATCCCGAGGTCGGCCTCCAGGCGTCGCAACTGCTCGCTGAGTAGCGATTTCGACAAGCCCAGGGCCTCCGCCGCGGCGGTGAAGCTGTTGTGTTCGGCGACGGCGACGAAGGCATACAAGTGATTCAGGTTCAGATGATTCAATCGCTCCAGGGCGGCGCTCATCCTGTCATTCCTTAGCCGGGAAGTGGGTCCGGACGGGTCTTGTCGAAAAATCCTGCTGCGACGGAACGGCGGCATTCGACAGGACCCGCAACGATCGGTGAGCGTGATGACGCGACCGGGCGGTCAGGTCGTCGATAAAGACCGCCAGGCGCGCATAAGTTTCAGCGCGCCACCTTCGTATTCCGATAAATGAGAACTGCTTCAGACGGTCGGCCGGGTGCTTTTCATGTCTGCGAAGCTCGCCTGATTGATCGCTTTCTACCGACAAAACCTTCTTAAAGTAGTTTCTTAAGTATTGGACAAACTTCCTTTTTATTTATGGAGATATGGCACATTCATTCCATTCGACATTAATAATTGCAAACCATCATTCGAAACGATTATTCGGTTTTCATGAACAACGTCCTGGCCTCATGCCTGGCTCGGCCCCGGTAGGCGTTTTTTTCCCGTTGACGGGCATCGGCCTTCTGGTATTTTCTGAAACCGGTTTCAAATCCTGGCATCCGCTGGCGAAGACCAGCCGGACACACCAATAAGAACAGCACCAAGAGGTACCAGGTCCGTGAATGGTTCAGTACTGCCCAGCCGTGGCCGCGTCACCATCAACCAGGTGGCCGAGGCCGCCGGCGTCTCCAAGGCCAGCGTGTCGCGCTATATCGGCGGCGACCGCCAGTTGCTCGCCGATGCCACCGCCCGGCGCATCGAGCGCGCCATCGACCAGCTCGACTACCGCCCCAACCAGATGGCCCGAGGCCTCAAGCGCGGGCGCACACGGCTAATCGGAATGCTGGTGGCGGACATCCTCAACCCCTACTCCGTGGCCGTCATGCATGGCGTGGAAACCGCCTGCCGCGAACACGGCTACAGCCTGGTGGTGTGCAATACCGACCGCGACGACGAGCAGGAGCGTCATCACCTGGCCGCCCTGCAGTCCTACAACGTCGAAGGACTGATCGTGAACACCCTCGGCCACCATCCCGGCGAATTGCGCGCCCTGCACCGCGAACTGCCGATGGTGCTGGTGGACCGCCAGTTGGCCGAGCTGGATACCGACCTGGTCGGCCTGGACAACGCCGACGCCGTCGAACAGGCCCTCGACCACCTGCAGCACCGCGGCTTCCGCGACATCCTGCTGGTCACCGAACCGCTCGACGGCACCAGCTCGCGGATCGAGCGGGTCCAGGCCTTCAATGCCTCCATCGGCCGGCGACCGGCGCTCAAGGGCCAGGTCCTGCAAACCGACGACTTCTTCCGCGACGGCCTGCGCGCCTTCCTTTCGGCCAGCGGCCCCGGGCCGAAGGCGCTGTTCACCTGCAACGGCGTCGCCACCCTCTGCGCCACCCGCCAACTGCGCGACCTCGGCTGCCGGCTGTTCGATGAGGTCGGCCTACTGGCCCTGGACGAACTCGACTGGTACCCACTGGTGGGCAGCGGCATCACCGCCCTCGCCCAACCCACCGACGAAATCGGCCGCACCGCCTTCGAGCGCCTCCTGGCGCGACTCGAAGGCGACCGCGAGCCGGCGCGCCGGGTGACCTTCCCGGCGCAACTGATCGTTCGCGGCTCGACCCATCCACGCGGCTAGCGGCCCGCCGCCGGCGCGTTGCCGGCGGCTTTCGCACGGCTTGAAATGAAACCGGTTTCAGAGGATCGCCAATGTCCCTTCACCCCGTCTCCATCAGTCTTTCCAGCTATGGCGCGGACCTCGTTCGCAGTCGCGGCCAGGCCAGCTTCCTGCCCTTGCTGGCGATGGCCGGCGCGCAGCGCGTGGAACTGCGCGAGGAACTCTTCGCCGGCCCGCCGGATACCGAGGCGCTGACCGCCGCCATCCAGTTGCAGGGGCTGGAGTGCGTGTTCTCCTCACCCCTCGAGCTGTGGCGCGAAGACGGCCAGTTGAACCCCGAGCTGGAGCCGACCCTGCGCCGCGCCGAAGCTTGCGGAGCCGGATGGCTCAAGGTCTCGCTCGGCCTTCTGCCGGAACAGCCCGATCTCGCCGCCCTCGGCCGGCGCCTGGCGCGCCACGGCTTGCAACTGCTGGTGGAGAACGACCAGACGCCCCAGGGCGGCCGGATCGAGGTGCTGGAACGCTTCTTCCGCCTCGCCGAACGCCAGCAGCTGAACCTGGCGATGACCTTCGACATCGGCAACTGGCGCTGGCAGGAGCAGGCGGCCGACGAAGCCGCCCTGCGCCTTGGCCGCTATGTCGGCTACGTGCACTGCAAGGCGGTGATCCGCAACCGCGACGGCAAGCTGGTCGCGGTGCCGCCGTCGGCCGCCGACCTGCAGTACTGGCAGCGCCTGCTGCAGCATTTCCCGGAAGGCGTGGCGCGGGCCATCGAATACCCGCTGCAGGGCGACGACCTGCTCAGTCTCAGCCGCCGGCACATCGCCGCCCTCGCCCGCCTCAGCCAGCCCCAGGAGGAACGCCAGCATGGCTGACTTCGAGATCCTCTGCTTCGGCGAGACCATGGCCATGTTCGTCGCCGAACAGCCCGGCGAACTGGACCGGGTCGAGCAGTTCGGCAAGCGCATCGCCGGCGCCGACAGCAACGTCGCCATCGGCCTCGCCCGCCTCGGCTTCGCGGTGGCCTGGCTGAGCCGGGTCGGCGACGACTCGCTCGGCCGCTTCGTACTCGACAGCCTGACCCGCGAGGGCCTCGACTGCCGCTTCGTCGAGGTCGACGCGCAAGCGCCCACCGGGTTCCAGATGAAGTCCCGCGAGGTCGATGGTGCCGACCCGCGGGTCGAGTACTTCCGCCGCGGCTCGGCGGCCAGCCGGCTGGGCCTCGCCCATATCCGCGAAGAAATGCTCGGCGCCCGCCACCTGCACGCCACCGGCATTCCGCCGGCACTCTCGGCGAGTGCCTGCGAACTGTCCCACGAACTGATGCGGCGCATGCGCGGCAAGGGCGCCAGCCTGTCCTTCGACCCCAACCTGCGGCCCTCGCTGTGGCCCAGCGAGCGCCGCATGATCGCCGAGATCAACGCCCTCGCCGCGCATGCCCACTGGGTCCTGCCGGGCCTGGAGGAAGGCCGCCTGCTCAGCGGCTGGCAGGAACCCGCGGATATCGCCGCGTTCTACCTGGACATGGGCGTCGACGCGGTGGCGATCAAGCTCGGCCCGAGCGGCGCCTACTATCGCGATGCCCACGGCGAAGGGCTGGTCCCCGGCGTGCCGGTGGCGACCGTGGTGGACACCGTGGGCGCCGGCGACGGCTTCGCGGTCGGGGTGGTCAGCGCGCTGCTGGAAGGCCTGCCGCTGCCCGACGCGGTGGCGCGCGGCAACTGGATCGGCAGCCGCGCGGTACAGGTCCGCGGCGACATGGAGGGGCTGCCGAAACGCAGCCAACTGCTCGACCGCGAGCGCCGCAGGAGCGCCTGAACCCGCCGCCCACACGGCACCTGTTGCGACAAGAACAAGACAAGCTCAGGAGATACCCGACCATGACCATGCCTCGCCTCGCCAGCAGCCGCTGGTGGTACATCATGCCGATCGTTTTCGTCACCTACAGCCTGGCCTACCTGGACCGCGCCAACTACGGCTTCGCCGCCGCCTCCGGGATGGCCGACGACCTGCGGATCACTCCCGGGCTGTCCTCGCTGCTGGGCGCGCTGTTCTTCCTCGGTTACTTCTTCTTCCAGGTGCCGGGGGCGATCTACGCGGAAAAGCGCAGCGTCAAGAAGCTGATCTTCGTCAGCCTGATCCTCTGGGGCGGACTGGCCACCCTGACCGGGATGGTCGCCAACGTCTATCTGCTGATCGGCATCCGCTTCCTCCTCGGCGTGGTCGAGGCGGCGGTGATGCCAGCGATGCTGGTCTACCTCTGCCACTGGTTCACCCGCGCCGAGCGCTCGCGGGCGAACACCTTCCTGATCCTCGGCAACCCGGTGACCATCCTCTGGATGTCGGTGGTCTCCGGCTACCTGGTGGAGCATTTCAGCTGGCGCTGGATGTTCATCATCGAAGGCCTGCCGGCGGTGATCTGGGCCTTCATCTGGTGGCGCCTGGTGGATGACCGCCCGCGCCAGGCCGCCTGGCTGAGCGGCTCGGAAAAACGCGACCTGGAAGACGCCCTGGCCGCCGAGCAGCAGGGCATCAAGCCAGTGAAGAACTACCGCGAGGCGTTCCGTTCGCCAAAGGTCATCGTCCTCTCGCTGCAGTACTTCTGTTGGAGCATCGGCGTCTATGGCTTCGTCCTCTGGCTGCCGTCGATCCTCAAGCACGGCGCCAACATCGACATCATAGAAGCCGGCTGGCTGTCGGCGCTGCCCTACCTGGCGGCGGTGATCGCCATGCTCGGGGTGTCCTGGGCCTCGGACCGGTTGCAGAAACGCAAGCGTTTCGTCTGGCCGCCGCTGCTCATCGCGTCCATCGCCTTCTACGGTTCCTACGCCCTCGGCAGCGAGCACTTCTGGCTGTCCTACGCCCTGCTGGTGCTGGCCGGGGCCTGCATGTACGCGCCCTACGGACCGTTCTTCGCCATCGTCCCGGAAGTCCTCCCGGCCAACGTCGCCGGCGGCGCCATGGCGCTGATCAACAGCATGGGCGCGCTGGGCTCGTTCTCCGGCTCCTGGCTGGTCGGCTACCTGAACGGCATCACCGGCGGGCCCGGGGCTTCCTATCTGTTCATGAGCGGAGCGCTGCTGCTGTCGGTGCTGCTCACCGTGTTCCTCAACCCGCACGCCGACAAGCGCGAGCCCGATGCCGCTCGCGCGCACGCCTCGCGGCGGGCGGCGCCGGCCCACCCCTGACCGACTCCGGAGCATCCGATGAAGAAAGTGGTTCTCTACAAACGTCTCTCCGCGCCCCTGATGGAACGCCTGCGCGAACGGGTCGAGGTGCTCCTGGTCGAGGAGCCCGGCCGCGACGGCCTGGCCCGCCTGCGCGACGCCCTGCCCGAGGCCCACGGCCTGCTCGGCGCCAGCCTGCGCCTGGACGCCGGACTGCTCGACCTGGCACCGCGACTGGAAGCCATCGCCAGCGTCTCGGTGGGCGTCGACAACTATGACATCGACTACCTCGACCGCCGCGGCATCCTCCTCAGCAATACCCCCGACGTGCTCACCGAGACCACCGCCGACACCGGCTTCGCGCTGATCCTGGCGACAGCCCGGCGGGTAGTGGAACTGGCCGGCTGGGTGCGCGCCGGGGAATGGAAGAAGAGCGTCGGCGCCGCCCAGTTCGGTACCGACGTGCATGGCAAGACCCTCGGTATCGTCGGCATGGGCCGCATCGGCGAGGCCCTGGCCCGGCGCGGGCACCACGGCTTCGGCATGCGCGTGCTGTACCACAGCCATAGCCCGAAGCCCCACGTCGAAGAACGCTACGCAGCGAGCTACCGCCCCCTCGACGCGCTGCTCGAGGAATCCGACTTCGTCTGCCTGACCCTGCCGCTGACCGCCGCCACCGAAGGCCTGATCGGTGCCGAGCAGTTCGCCCGGATGCGCCCGCAGGCGATCTTCATCAACATCTCCCGTGGCCGGGTGGTCGACGAGGCGGCCCTGATCGAGGCCCTGGCCCAGCGGCGGATCCGCGCCGCCGGCCTCGACGTGTTCGAGCGCGAGCCGCTGTCTCCCGACTCGCCGCTGCTGCGCCTGCCGAACGTGGTGGCCACTCCGCACATCGGCTCGGCCACCGAGGAAACCCGCGAAGCCATGGCCCGCTGCGCGGTAGACAACCTGCTGGCCGCCCTCGCCGGCGAGCGGCCGCTGAACCTGGTCAATCCTTCGGCCTGGGCGCGACGGCGAGGCGCCTGAAGGCCGCGCCGGGCCGACGCCCGGCGCGCCGTTCTGCTTCACTTGCCGGTATTGGCCTGCCTGAATCCTTGCTGAAACGTTTTTTCAACGTGACACATGAACTTATAATTAGCCTGCTAATCATTATCAGAAAGACGAAACCGTGATGATCCAGAGAGGACCCCACCATGCCCGATGACAAGGCCGTCAACGGCCGCCGCGACTTCCTGCGCAAGACCCTGACCGTGATCCCGGCGGTGACCCTGGCCGGCTATGGCGTCGGCCATGCCATGCAGACGCCCGCCGCCGAGCAGGACAAACCCCGCGAACGCTACCAGCCTCGCTTCTTCACCAACACCGAATGGGCTTTCGTCAACACCGCGGTGGCGCGACTGATCCCCAGCGACGACAACGGCCCCGGCGCCATCGAGGCCGGGGTGCCGGAGTTCATCGACCGACAGATGGAAACCCCCTACGGGCACGGCGCACTCTGGTACATGCAGGGGCCGTTCGTCACCGACGCCGCGCCGGAGTTCGGCCATCAGTTGAAGCTGGTGCCACGCGACATCTACCGGGTCGGCATCGCCGCCCTGGAACGCTGGAGCAAGGCCAACCAGGGCAAGCCGTTCGCCGAGCTGGAGCCGTCGGCGCAGGACGACATCCTGCAACGCCTGGAAGCCGGCCAGATCGACCTGCAGGACCTGCCGGCCAAGCTGCTCTTCGGCCAGTTGCTGCAAAACACCCACGAAGGCTTCTTCTCCGATCCGCAGCACGGCGGCAATCGCGGCCTGGTGGGCTGGAAGCTGGTCGGTTTCCCCGGCGCCCGCGCCGACTTCATGGACTGGGCCGACCGCGGCGAGAAGTATCCCTTCCCGCCGGTGGCGATTTCCGGCGAGAGGGGTTGAACATGGCGACGACACTCAAACCGGTGGACGCGGTGGTGGTCGGCTTCGGCTGGACCGGAGCGATCCTGGCCAAGGAGCTGACCGAGGCCGGGCTCAACGTGGTGGCGCTGGAGCGCGGCGAGAACCGCGATACCTATCCCGACGGCGCCTACCCGAACACCCTCGACGAGCTGACCTACAACACACGCGGCAAGCTGTTCCAGAATCTCTCCAAGAGCACCGTGAGCATCCGCCACGGGATCAACGACACCGCGCTGCCCTACCGTCAGCTCTCCGCCTTCCTTCCCGGCGACGGCGTCGGTGGCGCCGGCCTGCACTGGTCCGGCGTGCATTTCCGGATCATGCCCGAGGAACTGCGCCTGCGCAGCCATTACGAGGAACGCTACGGCAAGAAATTCATCCCCGAAGGCATGACCATCCAGGACTACGGGGTCAGCTACGAAGAGCTGGAGCCGCACTTCGATTTCGCCGAGAAGGTCTTCGGCACCTCCGGCACCGCGCATACGGTCAAGGGCCAGGTGGTCGGCAAGGGCAATCCGTTCGCCGCCGACCGCTCGGACGACTTCCCGCTGCCGGCGCTGCGCCAGGTGTACTCCGCGCAACTGTTCCGCAAGGCCGCCGAGGAACTCGGCCTGCACCCCTACGACCTGCCGGCGGCCAACGCTTCGGGGCCCTGGACCAACCCCTACGGGGTGCAGATGGGGCCGTGCAACTTCTGCGGCTTCTGCAGCGGCTACGCCTGCTACATGTATTCCAAGGCCTCGCCGAACCTGAACATCCTGCCGGCGCTGCGCCAGACCCCGCTGTTCGAACTGCGCGCCAACTGCAACGTGCTCAAGGTCAACCTCGACAGCGACGGCAGGCAGGCCACCGGCGTGACCTACGTCGACGCCCAGGGGCGCGAGATCGTGCAGCCGGCGAAGCTGGTGATCATCAGCGCCTTCCAGTTCCACAACGTGCGCCTGCTGCTGCTCTCCGGCATCGGCAAGCCCTACGACCCGCGCACCGGCGAGGGCGTGGTGGGAAAGAACTTCGCCTACCAGAACATGGCCACCATCAAGGCGTTCTTCGACAAGGACGTGCATACCAACCCCTTCGTAGGCACCGGCGGTGGCGGCGTGGCGGTGGACGACTTCAACGCCGACAACTTCGACCACGGACCGCTGGGCTTCGTCGGCGGCTCGCCGATGTGGGTCAACCAGGCCGGCTCCAAGCCGATCGGCGGCCTCGCCGTGCCGCCCGGCACGCCGAGCTGGGGTAGCGGCTGGAAACAGGCGGTCAAGGACGCCTACACGCACACCGTGTCGATGGACGCCCACGGCAGCAACATGACCTACCGCGACAACTACCTCGACCTCGACCCGACCTACAAGGACGCCTACGGCCAGCCACTGCTGCGCATGACCTTCGACTGGAAGGACAACGAGATCCGCATGAGCCGCTACGTCACCGAGCACATGCGCAAGATCGCCGAAGCGATGAACCCGAAGGCCATCTCGGTGAACGTCAAGAACTTCGGCGACCACTTCAATACACGGGTCTACCAGACCACCCACCTGCTCGGCGGGGCGATCATGGGCAGCGATCCGAAGACCAGCGTGCTCAACCGCTACCTGCAGAGCTGGGACGTGCACAACGTCTTCGTCATGGGCGCCTCGGCCTTCCCCCAGGGCACCGGCTACAACCCCACTGGGCTGGTGGCGGCGCTGGCCTACTGGTCGGCCAAGGCGATCCGCGAGCAATACCTGAAGAACCCCGGTCCGCTGGTGCAGGCATGAGGAGCGCAACGATGAAACCGACAGCCTTCCTCGCCCTCTCCGCCCTCGCCTGCGGCATCGCCCAGGCCGCCGCAGCGCCGGACCCGGCCCTGGTCAGGCAGGGTGAATACCTGGCCCGCGCCGGCGATTGCGTGGCCTGCCACACCGCCAGGGACGGCAAGCCGTTCGCCGGGGGCCTGCCGATGGAAACGCCGATCGGCGCGGTGTACTCGACCAACATCACCCCGGACCGCAAGACCGGCATCGGCGACTACAGCTTCGAGGACTTCGACCGTGCCGTGCGCCACGGCGTGGCCAGGTCCGGCGACACGCTCTACCCGGCGATGCCCTACCCGTCCTACGCGCGAGTCAGCGAAGCGGACATGCGCGCCCTCTACGCCTACTTCATGCATGGCGTGGAGCCGGTGGAGCAGCCCAACAAGGCCAGCGACATCCCTTGGCCGCTGTCGATGCGCTGGCCGCTGGCATTCTGGCGCTGGACCTTCGCTCCCGAGGTGAAGGACTTCCAGGCCGCCGCCGGGCAGGACCCGGTGCTGGCGCGCGGCGCCTACCTGGTCGAAGGCCTTGGCCACTGTGGCGCCTGCCATACCCCGCGTGGGCTGGGCATGCAGGAGAAGGCCCTGGCGGCGAGCGATGGCGCGGCCTACCTGTCCGGCAGCGCGCCGCTGGAGAACTGGATCGCCAAGAGCCTGCGCGGCGACCACCGGACCGGACTGGGCAGCTGGAGCGAAGCCGACCTGGTCAGCTTCCTGCGTACCGGCCGCAGCGAGCGCAGCGCGGTGTTCGGCGGCATGTCCGACGTGGTGGTGCACAGCATGCAGTACATGACCGACGCCGACCTCACCGCCATCGCCCGCTACCTCAAGTCGCTGCCGCCGGCGGACCCCGCCGACCAGCCGCACGTCTACGATGAGAGCGTAGCCCAGGCACTGTTCCACGGCGACGACAGCAAGACCGGCGCGGCGCTCTACGTCGACAACTGCGGGGCCTGCCACCGCACCGACGGCAAGGGCTATGCGCGGGTCTTCCCGGCCCTAGCCGGCAACCCGGTAGTGACCGGCAGCGACCCGACCTCCCTGGTGCACATCGTGCTCAAGGGCGGCACCCTGCCGGCCACCCACCAGGCACCGTCGAGCTTCACCATGCCGCCGTTCGGCTGGCGGATGAACGACCAGGAGATCGCCGACGTGGTCAACTTCATCCGCACCAGCTGGGGCAACCAGGCGCCAAGCGTCAGCGTCGACGAGGTCAGGCGCCTGCGCAAGGACACCGGCGCGGCGGCGGTGGGCGACATTCCGCCGCCGGGATCGGCCGCGGCGGATCGCGGCTGAGCGCCAGGCCTGCCATTCCAGCCCCTCTCCCGCTCGCGGGAGAGGGTTGCCATACCAGGCACGGCCACCCCTTCACTCATCTCCCAATCGCACATGCCGCCCCAGCTCGTCGAACAACGCGACCACCGAGCGCAACGCCCGGCAGTCCGGACGGGTCAGCAGCCACAGGGCGCTGGCGCAGCCCTCGAGGTCGGCGTCCAGTACCCGCAGGCCGTCGCCGTCGCGTAGCAGGTAGGCAGGGATCGCCGCCAGGCCGAGGCCGGCGCGGGCCATCTCGGCGACCGCCAGCACGCCGTTGCAGCGGTAGGCCGGCAGCACCCCGGGATAGTGTCGACGACGCCAGACCACGCTCGGGTGGTCGGGAAGGAAATCGTCCGGGGCGATCCAGTGCAGCATGGCGGGCTCCGTCGCGTCGCGGCCCTCCAGGTAGCGTTCGCTGGCGCAGAGCACGTAGCGCACCTCGCCGAGGTTGCGCCCGACCAGGTGTTCCGGCGGCGTGCGGGTCATGCGCAGGGCGATGTCGGCGTCGCGCCGGCTGAGGTTGGCAAAGTCGTTGGAGGTCGCCAGCTCCAGTTGCAGGGCCGGATAGCCAGGCATGAAGCGCGCCAGCGCCGGCAGCAGCAGGCCATGCAGGACGGCGTCGGAGCAGGTCAGGCGCACGGTACCGCTGAGCACCTCGCGCTCCAGTTCGAGGCCGATGCGCGCCGCCTCCAGCGCCTGTTCCGCCAGTTCCGCCTGCTGCGCCAGGCGGCGGGCGGTCTGGTTCGCCAGGTAGCCGCTGCGGCTCTTGTCGAACAACGCCTTGCCGAGGTTCTTCTCCAGCCGGCGGATGGCCCGGAAAACCGTCGACACATCGACCCTGAGCAACTCCGCGGCCCGCGCCAGGCTACCGCCGCGAACCAGGGCGAGGACCAGGGCAAGATCGGCATGGTCCAGGCGATATTGCAGCGGTGCATTCATCTTTTGCATTGGCGCCGATATCGAGTGCGGAAACGCAACTATAGAGTGAGCGCCAGGGCCCGCCAACCGGCGTGGCGAAACTGGAGCGAAAACGGATGTCCACCCCTCCCGCGGCGCCGCTGCGCATTGCCCTGGTCGGCGACCACGACCCGCACATCACCACCCACCGGGCGATTCCCCTAGCCCTGCGCCTGGCCGGCGAGGCACTCGGCCTGGAGATCGCATTCGACTGGCTGGCCAGCGACCGCCTGCCCGCCGAGCCGCTATGACGGGTTCTGGTGCGTGCCGGACGCCGACGCGGTGCTGCGCCTGATCGCCCATGCCCGGGGCCGGCGCCGGCCGTTCCTCGGTACCTGCGCCGGCTTCCAGCACACGATCCTCGAGTTCGCCCGCAACGCCCTCGGCTGGCAGGCGGCGACCCATGGCGAGGAGCATCCGCACAGCGACCAGGCGGTGATCGCCGCCCTGCCCTGCGCTCTGCTCGAAGCCCGCGAGGAAGTCCGCCTGCTGCGCGGCTCGCGCCTGGCCCTGGCGTATGCCGCCGACTGGATCGAGGCGGACTACCATTGCCGCTACGCAATCGCCCCGCGCTTCGCCGCGGAACTTACCGGCGGCGCACTGCGGGCCAGCGCCTGGAGCGCCGACGGAGCGATCCGCGCGGTGGAGCTGGAACAGCATCCGTTCTTCGTCGCCACCCTGTTCCAACCCGAGCGGGCAGCCCTGGCCGGCGTCCTGCCGCCACTGCCGAAGGCATTCGTCGAGGCGTGCCGGACGCAGCGCCGCGACCGCCCCCGGCGCGGCCCGACACCTTATTACGCAGTGATCTTCAGCTCCCATCGCAGCGCCGTCGACGACGGCTACGCCGAAGCGGCCGAGCGCATGCTGGAACTGGCCAGCCGCCAGCCGGGCTATCTCGGCGTGGAGTCGGTCCGCGGCACCGACGGTTTCGGCATCACCGTCTCCTACTGGGACAGCGAGGCGGCGATCCGTGCCTGGAGCCGCCACGCGGAGCACCGCGACGCCCAGGCGCGCGGCCGGCGCGACTGGTACGCCGGTTTCAGCATGCGGATCGCCCGGGTCGAACGCGAATACGCCTTCCCGGCTCAGCCGGACACCGCGCAGTCTCCGGCCTCGTCCTGAGCCAGCACCCGGAAGCAGGCCAGGGCCAGCAGCCAGGCCAGCCAGCCGGCGCCGACCGCGACGAGGAAACCGCTGGCGGCGCCGTAGCCCTCCACCACCCAACCGGCCAGCGCCGAGCCCAAGGCCATGCCGATGCCCAGCCCGGTGATGGCCCAGGTCAGGCCTTCGGTGAGGCGCGCCGGGTCCACCGCGCGCTCGACCAGGCCCATGGCCAGGATCATCGTCGGCGCCACGCTGAAGCCGGCCACCAGCACGGTCAGGGCAAGCGCAAGGATGCTCTCCACCCCTAGCAGCGGCATCAGGCTCAGGGCCATCAGCGTAACCATGCAGAGCAGTTGCCGGGAAAGCGCCAGGCGCCAGCGCAGCAGCCCGAACAGCAAACCCGCGAGACATGAGCCGACGGCATAGACCGACAACACCAGGCTTGCCGCAGCCTTGTTGCCGTGCGCCTCGGCGAAGGCCACGCTGACCACTTCCACCGCGCCGAAGATCACCCCGATGGCGGCCAGCACCAGCGCCAGCACGCGTACCGCCGGATAGGCCAGCGCGCTGCCGGCGCGGCGCCGCGGATGGGCATGCAGCGGCGGTTCGGTGCCGCGTTGCAGGCTGAACAGGCTCACCCCGGCGACCAGGAACAGCGTCGCCAGCAGCGGCCCCGCCTCGGCGAACCAGCCGACGCTGAGGCTCACCGCCAGCACCGGCCCGATGATGTAGCACACCTCGTCCATCACCGATTCGAAGGAAAACGCCGTGTGCAGCTTCGGCGAGCCCCGGTACAGCTCGGTCCAGCGCGCCCGTACCATGGCCGGCATGCTCGGCATCGCCCCGGCGAGCAAGGCGAACAGGTAGAGCCAGGCATTCGGCGCTCGATAGTGCGTACACAGCAACAGCGCGCTCATCGCCAGGGCGCTGGCCAGCGCGGCCGGGAGCAGCACCCGGCCCTGGCCGAAGCGGTCCACCAGGCGCGATACCTGCGGCGCGAGCAAGGCATTGCAGAACACGAAGGTGGCCGCCACGGTACCGGCCAGCCAGTAGTCGGCATGCACCTGGGAAAGCATGGTGACGATGCCCAGGCCGGTCATCGACAGGGGCATCCGCGCCAGCAGGCCGGCGGCTGAAAAGCCCTTGGCGCCGGGCGCGGCGAACAGTTCGAGATAGGGGTTGCTCATGGAAAGCCTCGGCTGGCCGGCTCCAGCGGAACCGGCGACGACGAGAGAAGACGAAATTAACATACGCTGCGTATGTCAAAAATCATGGAGACATACGCAGCGTATGTCAATTATCCTGAAGCCCCTTCGCCACCCGGAGACCTCGCATGGCCCGCAAGCCTCGCGCCGAGATGATCGAGGAAACCCGCGCCAAGCTGATCGACGCCGCGCGCCGAGCGTTCGCCGACAACGGCTACGCCGGCGCCTCGATGGACGAACTGACCGCCCGCCAGCGCCGGCCTCACCCGCGGCGCGCTGTATCACCACTTCGGCGACAAGAAAGGCCTGCTGGCCGCGGTGGTGCAGCAGATCGACGACGAGATGAATCTTCGCCTCGGCGCCATCCTGGCTGCCGGCGAGGACCTCTGGAGCGGCTTCCGTGCCTACAACCGGGCCTACCTGGAAATGGCCCTGGAAGCGGAAATCCAGCGCATCGTCCTGCGCGATGCCCCGGCCATCCTCGGCAGCCCCAGCAGCGAGGCCAGCCAACTGCGCTGCCTAAGCTCGATGACCGGGCAACTGCGCGAACTGATGGACAGCGGGCGGGTCCGCCGCACCGACGCCGAGGCCCTGGCCTGGCTGCTCAACGGCGCGCTGGTGGACGCCGCCCTGCGTATCGCCAACGCCGAACACCCGCCGGAGAGCCTGGCCAGGGCCTGCCAGGCCCTGGACGTGCTGCTCGACGGCCTGCTCATGGAGTGAAAAGCCAATGGACTACCGCATCAGAACCAGCCGCGACGAGGACGCCGCGCTGCTCCCGGCCATCGAGCGCTCAGCCGGGGAAAGCTTCCGCCTGCTGCCCGAGCTGGCCTGGATCGCCGACGCCGGGGTCGCCGGGGTGGACTTCCATCGCCGCCTGATCGAGCGCGGCAGCCACTGGCTGGCGGAAGACGCCGATGGCCAGCCGGTCGGTTTCCTCGCCGCCGAACGCTGCGCCGACGAGTTGCACATCGCCGAGTTGTCCATCGCCCAGGCCCACCAGCAACAGGGCCTGGGCCGCCGCCTGCTGGAGCGCGCGGTGACCTACGCCCACGCCAGCCACTGCCGGGCGCTGACCCTGACGACCTTCTGCGACGTGCCCTGGAACGCGCCGTTCTACGCACGCCTGGGCTTCCAGCGGCTGACCTGGCAGGAAGCCGGCGAGCGCTTGCGCGCGATCCTCGGCCACGAGCAGGAGATCGGCTTCGCCGCCGACAGCCGCTGCGCGATGCGCCTGGTGCTCTAGACGGCGGCAAAGGGCTTGACCGGCGGGTGGCGGGTGACGGTACAGTTGCCAACTGCAACAGGATGTTTCAGCACTGCCCCGGACGGGCTTCCGCTCTCCCTCTTCCCCAGTGTGCCCTTGCATGAGCAGTCAACGCCGAAACTACCGCTTCATCCTTGTCGTCACCCTGTTCGTCCTCGCCTCCCTGGCCGTCTCCGGACGGTTGGTCTATCTCCAGGTCCACGACCACGAATTCCTCGCCGACCAGGGCGACCTCCGCTCGATCCGCGACCTGCCGATCCCGGTCACCCGCGGCATGATCACCGACCGCAACGGCGAGCCGCTGGCGGTATCCACCGAAGTCGCGTCGATCTGGTGCAACCCCAGGGAAATGGCCGCCCACCTCGACGAGGTGCCGCGCCTGGCCGGCGCCCTGCACCGCCCCGCGGCGGCGCTGCTGGCCCAGCTCCAGGCCAACCCGAACAAGCGCTTCCTCTACCTCGAGCGCGGCCTGTCGCCGATCGAGGCCAGCGAGGTGATGGCCCTGGGCATAACGGGGGTACACCAGATCAAGGAATACAAGCGTTTCTACCCCAGTTCCGAGCTGACCGCGCAGTTGATCGGCCTGGTCAACATCGACGGCCGCGGCCAGGAAGGCACCGAACTGGGCTTCAACGACTGGCTGAGCGGCAAGGACGGGGTACGCGAGGTGGCGATCAACCCGCGCGGCTCGCTGGTCAACAGCATCAAGGTGCTGAAGACGCCCAAGGCCAGCCAGGACGTGGCCCTGAGCATCGACCTGCGACTACAGTTCATCGCCTACAAGGCGCTGGAAAAGGCCGTGCTCAAGTTCGGCGCGCACTCCGGCTCGGCGGTCCTGGTGAACCCGAAGAGCGGGCAGATCCTGGCGATGGCCAACTTCCCCTCCTACAACCCGAACAACCGCGCCAGCTTCGCCCCGGCCTTCATGCGCAACCGCACCCTCACCGATACCTTCGAGCCGGGCTCGGTGATCAAGCCGTTCAGCATGTCGGCGGCGCTGGCCTCCGGCAAGTTCGACGAGAACAGTCAAGTCAGCGTGGCACCGGGCTGGATGACCATCGACGGGCACACCATCCACGACGTCGCCCGGCGCGACGTACTGACCATGACCGGAGTGCTGATCAACTCCTCGAACATCGGCATGAGCAAGGTCGCCCTGCAGATCGGACCCAAGCCGATCCTCGAACAGCTCGGCCGGGTCGGTTTCGGCGCGCCGCTGTCGCTGGGCTTCCCCGGCGAGAACCCGGGCTACCTGCCGTTCCACGAGAAATGGTCGAACATCGCCACCGCCAGCATGTCGTTCGGCTACAGCCTGGCGGTGAACACCGCCGAGCTGGCCCAGGCCTACTCGGTGTTCGCCAACGACGGCAAGCTGGTGCCGCTCAGCCTGCTCCGCGACAACCCGCAGAACCAGGTGCGCCAGGCGATGGACCCGCAGATCGCACGGCGCATCCGGGCGATGCTGCAAACCGTGGTGGAAGACCCGAAGGGCGTGGTCCGCGCCCGCGTGCCGGGCTACCACGTGGCGGGCAAGAGCGGCACCGCGCGCAAGGCCTCGGGCCGGGGCTACGCGGACAAGTCCTACCGTTCGCTGTTCGTCGGCATGGCGCCGGCGTCCGACCCGCAACTGGTGCTGGCGGTGATGATCGATTCGCCGACCAGGATCGGCTACTTCGGCGGCCTGGTCTCGGCGCCCACCTTCAGCGACATCATGGCCGGATCGCTACGCGCCCTGGCGATCCCGCCGGACAACCTGCAGGACAGCCCGGCCGTCGCCGACCGCCAGCACCACGGCTGACCGCTGCCTAGCCGTCGTGCTCGCGGCCCTCGGCGTCCAGCCAGTGCGCTCCCGGCCCCTCGGCGGAAAGCTGGTCGCCGGGGTTGCGCAACGGGCAGGCCTGGAGCGACAGGCAGCCGCAACCGATGCAGCCGTCCAGTTGGTCGCGCAACAGCAGCAGCTTGTCGATGCGCTCGGTGAGATCCTCCTTCCACTGCGCCGACAGGCGCGCCCAGTCCGCCGCGCTAGGGCTACGCCCCGCCGGCAGGGTCTGCAGGGCGCGAGCGATCTCCGCGAGGGGAATGCCGACCCGCTGGGCGACCTTGATCACCACCACCCGGCGTAGCGTCTCGCGACTGAAGCGCCGCTGGTTGCCGGCGTTGCGCTGGCTGCTGATCAGCCCCTTGGTTTCGTAGAAATGCAGGGCGGAGACCGCCACGCCGGCACGCCTGGCCAGTTCGCCGACGCTCAGTTCACGAGATGCGCAGGAATTCTTCATGATTGGCTTGACCTCAAGTTTGCTTGAGGTTTTACCCTGGGCCGGCCCTCGACACAAGTCACCCGGAGTAACCCGCCATGCTCATCCCCTCCTCCTACTGCTGCACCGACGATCAGTGCCCGGCCGCTAGCGAGCGGTCGCCGTGCTACGCGCAACTCATCGATATCGAGGTGGAACCCGCCAGCCAGTTGTCGCTGGCGCTGGAACAGAACGCGCACCTGCAACGCCTGGAACGCTGCTTCAGGAACTGCCCGGGCTACCTGTCCGCCAGCCTGCACCCCAGCGAGGACGGCCAGCACGTGCTGAACTACACCTGCTGGCGTTCACGCGAGGACTGCGAACGCGCCTGGCAGGCCCGGGAGGACGCGCAAGGCCCGCTGAGCGCGGGCGTCTGGCGGCTGGGGGCGAAAAGCGTGCGTTTCGAGACCTTCCTGGTCGACGCCGAGGGCTGCTGAGCCCGCCGGCGCCGACGGCCCGTCTCAGAAGGACTTCTGCAGGGAGGCCATGTCGATCACGAAGCGATACTTCACGTCGCTGGCCAGCATCCGCTCGTAGGCCTGGTTGATCTGCTGGATCTCGATCATCTCGATGTCGCAGGCGATCCCGTGGGCCGCGCAGAAATCCAGCATTTCCTGGGTCTCGGCGATGCCGCCGATGGCCGAGCCGGCGATCGAGCGGCGTCCCATCACCAGTTGCGCACCGTGCACCGCCGGCTCCAGCGGCTCGAGCAGGCCGACCAGTACGAGGGTGCCGTCGCGCTTGAGGGTCGCCAGATAGGGATTGAGGTCGTGCTGGTGCGGCACGGTGTCCAGGATCAGGTCGAAGCGTCCGGCGACGGCGGCCATCCGCTGTGGGTCGGTGGAAAGGATCACCTGGTCGGCGCCGAGCCGCCGCGCTTCCTCTTCCTTGCCCGGCGAGCGGGTGAACAGGGCCACCTCGGCACCGAGCGCCCTGGCGAACTTCAGGCCCATGTGACCGAGGCCGCCCAGGCCGACCACCGCCACCCGGCTGCCGGGACCGACCTTCCAGTGACGCAGTGGCGAGTAGGACGTGATCCCGGCGCACAGCAGCGGCGCCGCCGCCTTCGGATCGAGCCCCTGGGGAATGCGCAGGACGAACCTGGCCGAGACCACGATGCGCTCCGAGTAGCCGCCGAAGGTCGGCAGGCCGTCGTGGCGGTCGCGGCCGTTGTAGGTCAGGGTCGGGTATTCCGCGCAATACTGCTCCAGGCCCTCGGAGCAGGCGGCGCAGTGCCGGCAGGAGTCGACCATGCAGCCGACGCCGACCAGTTCGCCGACCGCGAAACCGCTCACCGCCTCGCCGACGCTGGCGACCCGGCCGATGATCTCGTGGCCCGGCACCAGCGGGTACAGGCTGTTGTGCCATTCGTTGCGCGCCTGATGGAGGTCCGAGTGGCAGACGCCGCAGTAGAGGATGTCGATCACCAGGTCGTCGGCGCGCGGCGCGCGGCGTTCGAAGCGATGGGCGGTCAGCGGGGTGCTGGCGGACTGGGCGGCGTAGCCGCGGATCTGTAGGGTCATCGGTGTGTCCTCTTCGCAGGATGGCGGGCCGCGACGGCTTGCTGGCGGCGGTCCGTTCGGGGGGCAATTGTTCGCCGGATGGGCGCCGCCGCAGAATGTCCATTCCTGTCGAAGCCTTGCCCATTCGTGCCGATGTTGCGTGCCGCCACTGCCCAGGCGCGCACGGGGTTGCTACGTTTGCCTCCCCTCCTGGAGAAACAGCCAAGGCATGAGCACTACTTCCACCGACATGGCGTCGCTGATCGCCACCCTGCAAGACGAACCGGGTTTCGACGCCACCCGCATCCCCGGGGTTCGCCTGATGCGCGCCGAACAGGCCTATCCGCGCAGCCCGGTGTTCTATGAGCCGCGCATCTGCATCCTCGCCCAGGGCCAGAAGATCGGTTTCCTCGGCGGCGAAACCTACCGCTACGACGCCGAACGCTACCTGGTGATGTCGGTGCCCCTGCCGTTCGAATGCGAAACCCACGCCTCCGCCGCCGAACCCTTGCTGGGAGTGAGCGTCGACGTGGATATCGGCACCTTGAAGGAACTGCTGCTACAGATGGAAGAGGCTCCCGGCAGCGACGACGACAATGAGCTGGCACCCAGCGCGCCGATGGCTTCGGTACCGCTGGACGCGGGGATGGCCGATGCGGTGATGCGCCTGCTGGGCTGCCTGCAGAGCCCGCTGGACAGCCATATCCTCGGCCCGCAACTGGTCCGCGAGATCATCTTCCGCGCCCTGCGCAGCGAGCAGGGCAACGCCCTGCGTGCGGTGGCCGGCCGGCACAGCGGCTACGGGCGCATGGCCAGGGCCCTGCGGCGCATCCACACCGACTACGCCAGTGCGCTGGACATCGACACCCTGGCTCGCGAGGCGAACATGAGCGTGTCGACCTTCCACCACAACTTCAAGGCGATGACCTTCACCTCGCCCCTCCAGTACCTGAAGAGCGTGCGCCTGTACAAGGCCTGGAGCCTGATGGTGCAGGACGGGCTGAACGCCAGTACCGCCGCCAACCAGGTCGGCTACGAGAGTCCCTCGCAGTTCAGCCGCGAGTTCAAGCGCTACTTCGGGCGCACGCCGAGCGAGGAAGTCCAGGCCGCCCGCCGCTAGCCGGCGGGAGCGGGGGCGCTTGCAATACATACGGATATCCGTATATTCAGCTTTCCATATATCCAGGAAGGCCCAGCGATGCCCAGCCCCGCCGAAGTGTTCAAGTGCCTGGCCGACGAGACGCGCGTTCGCGCCACCCTGCTGATCGTCGACCAGGGCGAACTGTGCGTCTGCGAACTGATGTGCGCCCTCGCCGACAGCCAGCCGAAGATCAGCCGCCACCTGGCCCAGTTGCGCAGTGCCGGGCTGCTCCTCGACCGTCGCCAGGGCCAGTGGGTGTATTACCGCCTGAACCCTACGCTGCCGGCCTGGATCCACGAAGTCCTGCAAGTGACCCTGCGGGCCAACGGCGACTGGCTGCAAGCCGACGCAGCGCGCCTGCGCGACATGGACGGCCGCCCGCAGCGCGCCTCCGCCTGCTGCCAATAGCGCGAGCCGCCCCATGCTGATCGCCTTCGCCATCTTCCTGTTCACCCTGGTCCTGGTCATCTGGCAGCCCAGGGGCCTCGGCATCGGCTGGAGCGCCAGCATCGGCGCCCTGCTCGCCCTGGCGCTGGGCAGCGTCGCGCCGGGCGACATCCCGACCGTCTGGAACATCGTCTGGAATGCCACCGCCACCTTCATCGCGGTGATCGTCATCAGCCTGCTGCTGGACGAGGCCGGCTTCTTCGAATGGGCCGCGCTGCACGTCGCGCGCTGGGCTGGCGGCGACGGCCGGCGCCTGTTCGCCTTCTGCGTGCTGCTCGGCGCGGCGGTCTCGGCGCTGTTCGCCAACGACGGCGCGGCGCTGATCCTCACGCCCATCGTGATGTCGATGCTGCTGGCCCTGCGCTTCAGCCCGGCGGCGACCCTGGCCTTCGTCATGGCGGCGGGCTTCATCGCCGACAGCGCCAGCCTGCCGCTGGTGGTCTCGAACCTGGTGAACATCGTCTCGGCCGACTACTTCGGGCTCGGCTTCGGCGAGTACGCCGCGGTCATGCTGCCGGTAAACCTGGTGAGCGTCGCGACCTCCCTGCTGGTGCTGTTCCTCTATTTCCGCCGCGACCTGCCGCCGGTCTATGCGCTGGAGCAATTGAAGCCGCCGCGGGCGGCGATCCGCGACCGCGCGACCTTCGTCGTCGGTGGCTGGATGCTGCTGGTCCTGCTCGCCGGGCTGTTCGCCCTGGAGCCGCTGGGCGTCCCCGTCAGCGCGGTGGCCGCGGCCTGTGCGGCACTGCTGCTAGCGGTGGCCGGGCGCGGGCGGGTGATCTCGACCCGGCGGGTGCTGCGCGAAGCGCCCTGGCAGATCGTGGTCTTCTCGCTGGGCATGTACCTGGTGGTCTACGGCCTGAAGAACGCCGGTCTCACCGACCTCCTGGCGCAGCTCCTGAACCGCCTGGCCGAGCACGGCGTATGGGCGGCCGCGCTGGGTACCGGACTGCTTTCCGCCGCCCTCTCGTCGGTAATGAACAACATGCCCAGCGTGCTGCTCGGCGCCCTGTCGATCCAGGCCAGCGACACCGCCGGCGCGGTGCGCGAAGCGATGATCTACGCCAACGTCATCGGCTGCGACCTGGGTCCGAAGATCACCCCTATCGGCAGCCTGGCGACGCTGCTCTGGCTGCACGTGCTGGCGCGCAAAGGCATGCGCATCACCTGGGGCTACTACTTCAGGGTCGGCGCCCTGCTGACCCTGCCGGTCCTGCTGGCGACCCTTTCGGCCCTGGCCCTGCGCCTGGCCATCTGACGGCCGCCGGGACGGCGGCAGGAGCATCCCATGCGAGTCCTGTTCATGTGCACGGCCAACAGTTGCCGCAGCATTCTTTCCGAAGCCATGTTCAACCACCTGGCCCCGCCGGGTTTCGAGGCATGCAGCGCCGGCAGCCAGCCCAGCGGGCGGGTGCATCCGCGCAGCCTGGCGACCCTCGAACAGGCCGGCATCGCCACCCACGGCCTGTACAGCAAGGGCAGCGAAGCCTTCGAAGGCGCACCGCCGGACATCGTCATCACCGTTTGCGACGCCGCCGCGGGGGAAGCCTGCCCGCTGTATCTCGGCGCAGCGCTGAAGGCCCATTGGGGCCTGGCCGATCCCTCCGCCCTGGATGGCGACGAAGCCCTGCGGGATGCGGCGTTCCACGCCACCCTGGCACGCATCGAACAGCGTTGCCGAGCCTTCCTCGGCCTGCCCTTCGCTACCCTGGATCGCGACCAGCTCAAGCGTGAGCTGGAGCGCATCGGCTCGCTCTGACCGGAGGAAGCATGTCCGAACAACTACCCAACCTCGATCCCGCGCTGCTCGGCGACCCGCCCCCCGTCTCCGGGCACAGGCCGCGCATCCTCCTGCTCTACGGCTCGACCCGCGAGCGCTCCTTCAGCCGCCTGCTGGTGCTGGAGGCCGCACGCCTGCTCGAACGCTTCGGTGCCGAAACGCGGATTTTCGACCCTTCCGGGCTGCCATTGCCCGACGATGCACCGGTGGAGCATCCCAAGGTCCGCGAGTTGCGCGACCTGGTGCAGTGGTCGGAAGGCCAGGTCTGGTGCTCGCCCGAGCGCCACGGTGCGCTGTCCGCGGTATTCAAGGCGCAGATCGACTGGATTCCCCTGACACTCGGGGCGGTGCGCCCGACCCAGGGCAAGACCCTGGCGGTGATGCAGGTCTGCGGCGGCTCGCAGTCGTTCAACGTGGTCAACCAGTTGCGCGTGCTGGGTCGCTGGATGCGCATGTTCACCATTCCCAACCAGTCCTCGGTTCCCAAGGCCTACCTGGAGTTCGACGAAGCGGGCCGGATGAAGCCATCGCCCTACTACGACCGGGTGGTCGACGTGATGGAGGAGTTGTTCAAGTTCACCCTGCTCCTGCGCGAGCGCACGGACTTCCTGGTGGACCGCTATTCGGAGCGCAAGGAAAGCGCCGAGCAGCTTTCCGCGCGGGTCGACCAGCGTTCGCTCTGAACCGCGTCCGCCTCACTCGCGCCCCGGCGGATGGCCGAAGCGCGCGCGGTAGGCATGGGTGAAGTTTTCCGGACTGGAGTAACCCAGGCGATAGGCTATCTGCGCGATCTGCCAGCGACCCTCGCGGACCATCTGCCGGCCGATCTCGAGACGCCGGTCGCGGACGTACTGCAACATCGAGCGACCGAACTCGTTCTTGAAAATCCGCCGCAGGGTGGTTTCGCCGACCCCCAGTTGGCGCGCCAGTTCGAGGCTGGCCGGCGGCTCACCGAGGTTCGCCTCCAGCAGGCGGCGCGCTTCATGGGCCAGGTCGCGCTGGGCGCGTGGGGTGCGCGCGCGACGAAGGTCCGCGCCGCCCAGGTAGGCGGCCAGCTCCACCAGCAGGCCCAGGGTCAGGCTCTCTTCGTGCAGGCGTCCGAGGGCGCCGCGGTATGGATTCTGGTAGAGGCGCTCGAACAGGGCGGTGATGGCGCCGCAACGGGACAACTGGGTAAAGCTCGCGCCGTCGCCCTTCAGCCGCGCCAGCGGCCGCAGGGCGCCATCGCCGGTTTCCAGTTCTTCCTCTAGGTAGCTGGCGGCGATCCGCAGCCCGCCCAGGCGCACGCGGCTGCCCGCCGGCAGGATGTCGAAGGCCTCCATCGGCTCGCCGGTGCCGAGCACCGAAGGACCGCCCAGGTTGTAGAGATAAGGCTCGCCGCCGTCGACGCTGTGCCGCCACTGGCCGTCGAACATCTGCACGATGCACAGGCCTTCCGGCAGCACCTTGTGGGTTCGCAGCGGCTCGGTGAAGCTCAGGTCGCAATCGAAATACTGCATCGACGGGCGCACCGTCCGCGCCTGGTAGTGACCGGTGGCGCTGCCGAGCATTTCGCGCGCGTCGAGGATCTGCGACTGGCACAGGGGCGAAGGAGCGTCGAAATAAAGCTCCGTGTCGTGGTAGGGATTCCAGCTTTCCATGGCGTAGGTATCGGTGGGACGCAACCATCTGAACCGGTTCAGGCAGCGGCTTTCCAGGATGGTTCCGTGCGCTGATCGAACCGAACCTGTGGGCGACGACACTTTTCCTGTGAGCGGCGGCCGCCTCGGTTGTTCATGGTCCGAGCCTGTATTAATAGATGCGCCCCTTTTACATCGCGTTGCCAAAGGGGGCGAGAATGATAGCAAAGTGGACTGCGGCGCTGCTGATGGGCGCACTGGCGTGGGGATCCTGCACGGCGCAGGCCGAACAGGCGCGGCCGCCAGTCGCCGACAAGGTGGTGGCCTATCAGGGCCAGCAGGGGCTCAAGGTCTGGACCCTGCGTATCGGCGAAGCGGCGGCCGGCGAAGCGCTGTTGCAGGTCGAAGGACTGGACCACGACTGGGACCGCCTGATCCACAAGGTAAAGGTGGAAAAGAGCGCCAGGGACAGTCGCTACTCCACCGAACTGAACGGCAGCAAGTATGTGATCCTGATCGTGCGCGACGGCTGGGGCGAGCTCTACCTGCCCGGCGAACAGCAGACGCGGCAGGTCGCCTATAGCGAGTCGCTGTCGTCCGCAGGCGAGCCCCAGGCATTCCTGACCGACTACCTCGAGCAGAAATAAACGCGGATGAGCCACGATACGCTGCGGGTAAGGCTGCTCGCATTCCTCTTCCTGATTCCCCTGGCGCTCTACGCCTGGTCCGCCGTGCAGGCCTTCCGGGTCGACTCGACCCTGCGCGACGAACAGTTCATGCGCGACTGGAGCGCCTCGGTGCGCAACGACCCGGACACCGCCGGCGCCATTCCCCGTCACCTGTTCCGTCCGGCCTATGGCGTCGAAGGTCATCTTCACCAGTTCGCCGAAGACGCCGAGGCCATCCGCCGCGACCATCCTTGGCTGGCTCTGCGCGGCTGGCTGGCCGCTATCGGCAAGCTCTGCGCGCTGGCGTCGGCGCTGGTCGCGGCCGTCTTGCTGGCGAGACTGGAATACGACGGGCGCCGCTCGATGCGCTCGCAAGCCTACCTGCTCGGCCACCTCGCGCCGGCCTGGCGGCGCCTCGGTCGACTGGTCCCGCTGCACGCCGGCCTGCTGGTCGCCGCCCTGGCCAGCCAGTTGCTCTACGAAGCGCTGTGGAGCTACAGCCACTGGCACAGCCACGGCTTCGTCGCCCTGCTCTTCTCACTGCCGCTGTGGCTGCTGTTCCTCGGCGGCCTGCTCATGCTGCGGCGCCTGCGCGGCGAACTGCTGCCGCTGGAGGAACCGGTGCTCCACCTGCTCGGCCGCGAACTCGACCGGGTCGCCGCGCCCGGCCTCTGGCAATGGCTGGGACAGATCGCCGACCGCGCCGGAGCGCCGCTACCGGACCATGTCGTCACCGGCATCGAGCACTGCTACTTCGTCACCCAGGCCAAGGTCCTGCTGGCACCCCGCGGCATTCCGCTGGAGGGGCGTACCCTGTACATCCCGCTGACCTATGCCTCGGTCATGAGCGAGGCCGAAAGCGCCGCGATCATCGGCCACGAACTGGGCCACTTCGCCGCCGGAGACACCGCCCACGGTGCATCCCTGTCGCTCCTGCAGCGGCAGGTGCGCCTGCGCATCGAACGCATCGCCGCCCCCGAGGATGGGCATGTCGGCCTGCTCGGCAAGCCGGGCCTGTGGGCCGCGCTGTACTTCCTCGATCGCTTCGAGCGCGCCTACCTGCACTGGAATCGCCGCCAGGAACTGGCCGCCGACAAGGTCGGGGCGCGGGTAGCCGGCGCGCGGGTCTTCGCCATCGCGCTGCTACGCACCTGCGCCCTTGCAGGACTGATCGAACGCCTGCTGGCCAGCCCGCAGACGCGCAACCTGGTGCATGCGCTGACCGACCATCTGCGCGGGAACTCCCTGGAACTGGACGAACACGACAGCGCTCGCCGCCTGGAACACCCCTTCGACAGTCACCCGCCGACCTTCCAGCGGATCGCGGACCTTTCCCTGGCGCTCGACGACGATCTGCTGCGACAGGCAAGGCGCATCGTCAGCGCCGACGACACGCAGTGGCTCAACCGCCTGCTCGATGCAGGCCACGGGGAAAGCCGGTGATCCCGCCGGGCGCGCAAACGCCCTGCCCCGCCGGGACAAGGGGCGACGAAGCCACGCAGTTGCGGCGCTTCGTCGCCAGCGTCCCCAACCGGATAAGCATCGGCGCCGCCCGTGGCGCGGCGCCGCTGTCCGCCCTGCTCGGCCTGCTGCTGCTCGGCGGCGCCTGGACCTTGCGCGACCACCCCGGTCCCGGCCATGAGGCGGCGGCGCTGTGCCTGCTGGCGGCGGCCGCCCTCCTCATGTGCCTGGCCTGCCTGCAGCGCAACGCCAGGAGCGCGCCGTTCCTCGTCCTCGGCCAGGGGCGCCTGCGCGCCCGCAGCCTGTCGGCGCCGCTGGACCTGCTGGAGGTCGCCGACCTGCGCCTGGAGGACGGGGTCTGGTTCTCCGCGATAGTCCTCGAACTGCACGGCAAGGCGCTACCGGCACCATCCACGCGCCCGCTCGATCCGTTCGCCGCGCGTGCCGTCAGCGAATGCCGGGACGGCCCACGGGTTCGCCTGCTGTCCCCCGGCTGGCGCCTCAACGGTCGCAACCTGTCGCTACTGGAAGCCGCGGAGGTCATCGACCTCTACCTGGACATCGCCCGCGCCCAGGCCCGGCTCCGCCAACTGGGCGAGATCCCGCCCAGTGCTTCCTCTTCACTCCCAACTCCAAGGATATTTCCATGAGCAACCAGGAACCCCGGGACCTCGTCTCCAACCTCGCCGAAACCCTCGGTGCCGAACACGAAGAGCTGAACCAGGCGAAGACCGCCGAGGTCATCGCCCACCTGGAGCGGGTGATCGCCAACGTACCGCCGGCCACCGAGTTCACCAATACCCGCAAGTACGTGGTGCTGGGTCCGCTGCTGAGCATCGTGCCCTTCATCATGACCGGCATGTGGTTCTCCCAGGGCAAGCCGGGGGGCGGCGTCGTCGGCTTACTGCTCGGCCTGTTCGGGCTGTTCCTCGGCTACCAGCATCGCAACTCCGGCAAGACCCCCTTCATGCGCCTGACCCGTACCCAGCTCTGGGCCGACAGCCTGTCGGCTCCGCTCGAGCTGGCCGACGTCATCGATTTCAGCGTCAAGGCCGACATGCTGCAAACCACCCAGACCCTCCACCTGCGGCCCGAAACGCCGCTGCCGACCCATCGCGCCGTACGCCAGGTGTTCGCCTCCCAGGCCATGGCCTTCAAAGGCAAGGACCCGCGCATCACCATCATGTCGGCCGGCCTGCAGAGCGATGGCAAGAAGCTGGACTGCGACGACATGGCGGCGATCCTCGACGCCTACATCCAGGCCGCCCACGCCCAGCGCTACCTGCAACAACTGCGCAGCCAGGGCTGAGTGAAGGGCACGGTCCATCCGCGAAGGCTGCTGCTTTGCCTGGTGCTGGTTCCAGCGCTGCTGGCGGGGCTCGGCGCCTGGCAGTCCTGGCGCGCCGAGCAGCAGGCCGAGCGACTGGGCGCCGCGCAGCAGCGGGTCGAGCGCGCGCTCGCCGAAGCGCGGGCGCTGCCGCCGAGGGCCAGCGTCCGGGTGGACGGCCGGGCCTATGTGCGCGACCTGGCCCTGGCGCGGCTCGACGAGCGACTCGCCGACACACGAAGCGCACAGCGCCTGAATCGCTTCGCCGCCGTCCTCGCCGATAGCGGAGCCTGCCTGGCGGCGCTGGTCGCCGTATTGGGAGCCGTCTCCCTGGCCGGCATCGCCGGCGCCGCACGCAGCGCACTGCGCTCGCGTCGCTGCCTGCTCCTGTGGTTCGAGCTGGGCCGACGCCTGCTGCCCTGCCTGCTCCTCGCCCAGATCGGCCTGCTCGCCCTGGCCCTGGCCTGTGCCGGAACGTTCGAGATCCTCGGGCTGTGGCGGGTCGGCCAGGTTCCGGTCAGCGAAGGACGCACCCAACTGAGCGTGGCGCTGATCCTTCTCGGCCTGCTGGCGTCGGCGTGGCAAATGCTGGCGAAGATCAGCCGCTTGCGCCTGCGCCCGGCGCCGGCCCTGGATGTCATCGGCCGCCGGCTGGGCGAAGAGGATGCACCGGAACTCTGGACGCTACTGCGCGAGCTGGCGGCGCGCCTCGACACGCCAGCCCCGCAGCACCTGTTGGTAGGTCTCTGCGACGGCTTCTACGTGACCGCCAACCGCGTCTGCCTGCAACCTTCCGGCGAGCATCTGGAAGGACGCAGCCTATACCTCTCGCTACCGTTGCTGGGCCTGCTGGACCGCGCCGAACTGAGTGCAGTGATCGCTCACGAACTGGCCCACTTCGCCGGCCGCGACGCCCATTACAGCCTGCGCTTCCTGCCGATCTACCAGGGCGCCGCGAGCCAACTGGCCGCCATCGAGGAGCAGGAAGCCAACGTCTTCGAACGTGCGGCACTGGAACCGGCGCGACTGTTGGCCGGGTACTTCCTCGAACGTTTCGGCCTCGCCGTGAACCACTGGAGCCGCCTGCGCGAATTCGCCGCCGACCGCCGCGCCGCACAACTGGCCGGTGCGCCGGCGATGGCCTCGGCCCTGCTGCGCAGCGCGGCGGCCGGCGCGCCGATACGGGCGTTCCTCGAACACTGCCTGCTCGCTCCGGCGCGCGCGCCGGACAACCTGGTGGACGCCATCCACGTCTACCTGGGCCAGTCCGGCCTGGAAGCACCGGCCCCCGGGGCGGAGGGACTCCAGGTCCATCCGCAGGATACCCACCCTCCGCTGGGCCTGCGCTGCACGGCGCTGGGAGAGAGCTTCGAACGCACCTGGGCCGGGACCGCCGGCCGGGCCGTTCCGACACGACCGCCGAGCCAGGCGCTGGGCGTCTGGTTCGGCGCCCCCCTGGCGTTGAGCCGAGCGCTCAGCGCCGACCTGCTCGGCAAGACCTGTGAGAATCCCCATGCAAGAAACTGACGAAACCCTCGACGAACTGCCGCCGCTGGAAGCCCGCTGCGAGATCCGCGAGGTCTCGCGGGGCACCGCCTGCGTTGCCCTGCTCGCTGGCCTGGTGGCTGGCGCCACCGGTCTCTGGCTCGCTTCGCTGCCCAACGCCTGGCGCCTGGCCAGTGGCCAATGGCTGTTCTGGCTGCCAGCCGCGCTGCTGCTGGGCGGCGGCCTGTACGCCTGCCTGGCGGGCGTGTTCCTCTACCGGCGCCACGGCCAGGTCGCGCTCACCCTGACGCCGGAGAGCATCGCCTTCGCCAACGCGCCGCAGGTGCCGATGTACACCTTCCAGTCGCTGGAGATCGAGCGCGGGCGCTGGCTGGAACTCACCTTCGCGACCACCTTCGACTGCACGGCGCCGAGCTTCGACAACCATGCCCGTTTCGACCCGCGGGCTTTCGCCCGCCCCGAAGCCCGCGCGGTGGCCGGCGGCAAGCGGGTCAAGCTGGCGCTGTGCGGCGCCGCGCTGAACGGCCAGAAAATGGAGCTGGAGCCGCTCGCACGACTGATCTACCGGTACATCCTCGCCGGCCATCGCCAGCGCGCCCTGCAACATCATCGCGCGCCCGGGAGCGACGGCAGCGGGGCCTGAAGCGAGCAACGCTCAGGCTGCGCGCTGGCGTTGCCAGTCCACCGCGGCTTTCAGGCGCGCCACCACCTTGCGCACGAAGAGCGGGTCGTCCGCCACGCAGAGCTCCGCGCTGACCCACTCCGGCCAGCCGGTCCCCTGGCGCTCGCGAGCCCCCAGCAGGCGCTCGACTTCGTCGCGCACGGCGCGCTCCAGGCGTTCGCTGGCACGATTGCGGGACAGGTGGAGGCGCAGGCAGGCCTGTTTCTCGCGCTCCAGGGCGCGGCGTCGGGACAGCGGCAGTTCGGCAAGGTTGTGGCTCATGATCGGTGCTCCTTGTCGCGCAGGCAGGCGATTTCCGATTACTGTACATTCATACAGTAATCGGAATTGACGACGCTGACAAGGGCTGGCCGGGTAGCGCGAACAAGCGCATCCGGCACTTCAGAACTGGTATTCGACCCCGGCTCCCGCGTACCAGGACAGCCCGGGGGCCGCTTCGTAGTAACGCCGGTTGCCGTCGCCGACGATGACCGAGCCGACGTACTGGCGGTCGAACAGGTTGTCCAGGCGCACCAGCTGGTGGAAGGCCCAGGCTCCCAGGCGCTGCTCGAAGCGGGTGCGCCAGTTGAATACCGCATAGCTCGGCGCGGCCTTTTCGCTGTTGCTGTCCTCGACGTAGACCTGACTGCGGTACATGCCTTCCCAGCCCATGCTGATGCCCTCCGCGGGCTTCCACACCAGTTCGCCGAACAGGCTGCTTTCCGGCACGCCCGGCAGGTGCTTGCCTTTGCCGATGGTCTTGCCGCCGGCCTCGAAATCCGAATCGTAGGTGGCGGATAGCCGGGTATAGGCCAGGTTGGCGTTCCAGTGCTCGCTCAGTTCGCTCTCCAGGCCCAGTTCGAAGCCGCGACGCAGGGTCTTGCCGGCGTTCTGGTAGCTGGTGCGACCGCCGAGGGAGCTGGCGACGACGATCTCGTCCTCGGTGCGGATCTGGAAGATCGCCGCGTTGACCCGCGTATTGCCCCACAGGCGCGCCTTCAGCCCGGCTTCGTACTGGCTGCTGGTGGCTGGCTTGAGGCCGAAGTTGAAGACGTCCGGCGCGTTCGCCGCCACCGGCGCATAGGCCATCTCCGCCTGGGTCGGAGTCTCGAAGCCCTTGCCGGCGCTGAGGTAGCCGTGCAGGTCGGGGGTGAAGGCGTACATCACCGAGAACGACGGGGTGTTCTTCCGGTAGCGCCGTGAGCCGCTGGCATCGCCGTTGCTCAGGTAGCGGTCGTCGACCTCCATCTTCATGGTGCTGTGGCGCACCCCGGCCTGCAGGGTCCAGGCGTCGATGGCCCAGCTCGCCTGCAGGTAGGGATCGAGGCTGGTGGCGGTGTCCACCTCGTCGCGGCGCAACTCGCCCTTCACGCCGAGCTGGTCGCCGTTGAAGTTCTGGTAGCCGCGACGGTCGTCGCGGCTCTGGTCGTAGTCGAGGCCGACGGTCAGGTTCAGCACGCCCGGCGCCTGGCGTACCGGTTGCAGCCAGCGCACGGTGCCACCGTGGAAGTCGCGGTCGAAGTCCACCACGCCGCCGCCACGCTGACTGTTGGAGGCCACCCCCCTGGGGATCGACAGATACTGCACGACACTGCGCTTGCCCACGTAGGCGTTGACCTGCAAGGTCGCCTCGCCGAAGTAGCGCTCGTAGTTCATCCCGGCCTGCTGGTGGTCGATGCTCTTGCGCGTGTCGTACAGCTCGGCGTTGGCGGTGACGGAGCGCGGGTCGTGCTTGTAGGCGTCCCAGGTCTGCCCCAGCGGATCTTCAGTGTCGTTCTGCTCCAGGCTGCTGTAGATCAGCGCCAGGCGGCTGTCGGCGTCGGGCCTGAAGTTGAGCTTGGCGAAGGTCTGGTCGCGGCGCGCGGCGCTGTGGTCACGGTAGCCGTCGGTGTCCATCCGCGAGGCATCCACCAGGAAACCGACCCCGTCGCCCTCGCCTTCCGTGTACAGGTGATTGCGGCTCAGGCCATCGCTGCCGACGGAGGTTTCCGCGCCGACCCGCGGGGCGCCCTGGCCGTCGCGGGAGAACATCTGGATCACCCCGCCGGCGTTGCTGCCGTAGATCGTCGAGGCCGGCCCGCGCAGTACCTCGATGCGCTCGGCGACGTCGAGGTTGAGGGTCGCGGCCTGGCCCTGGCCATCCGGCGTACTGGCCGGGATGCCGTCGGCGAGCAGCTTCAGCCCGCGGATACCGAAGGCCGAGCGGGCGCCGTAGCCGCGCGAGGAGATTTGCAGGTCCTGGGCGTAGTTCTGGCGGTTCTGCACCACCAGGCCAGGTACCCGCGGCAGGACTTCGGAGAGGTTGATGCCGAGCTGGCCGTCGGCGATCTGCCGACGCTCGATGCTATCCACCGAGAACGGCAGGTCGAAGGTGTCGCTGGGGTTGTAGCTGCCGGTCACCACCATGGGTTCGAGGCTGCGTCGCTCCTCGCCCTGGACGGCGCAGGCGATGGCCAGGCCGCAGAGCGCCAGGGAGCCGGGCAACAGGTGGGAGACGAAGCTGGGTCGGGGTCGGGACGGCATGCAGGGTTCCGCGGGTCGCAAGGTATCGAAGGGGCTTTGCCAAGGGCGGGAACGCGCCTCCCCTTGGCAAAGCCCCTTCCGGGCCGAGGCCCGGAAGGCCGGGAGCCGGCTGTGGGCTCCCGGTGGGCGGGTCATTGCCTGGGCAGGGCGTAGGCGATGATGTAGTCGCCCATGCGGGTACCGAAGGAGCCGTGTCCGCCAGCGACGATCAGCACGTACTGGCGACCGTCCTTGCCGGTGTAGCTCATCGGCGTGGCCTGGCCGCCGGCCGGCAGGCGCGCCTGCCAGAGCTGCTTGCCGTCCTTCACGTCGTAGGCGCGCAGGTACTGGTCGAGCGTGCCGCTGAGGAAGGCCACGCCGCCGGCGGTGGTGATCGAGCCGCCCATGCTCGGTACGCCGACGGTGAGGCCGATCGGCACCGGGGTGTTGTCGCGGCTGGTGCCGTTCTTGTGCTGCCAGACGACCTTGGCGGTGGTCAGGTCGATACCCGCCACGTCACCCCAGGACGGCGCCTGGCACGGCAGGCCGATGGGCGACATGAACGGATGCATGATCACCGCGTAGGGCGCGCCGGTGTTCGGCTGCACGCCGCTGGTCTCGCCCTCGCGCTTGCTTCCGCTGGGCACCTTGTCGCGCGGCACCATCTGCGAGACGAAGGCCATGTAGTTGGGGCTGGTGAAGAGGATCTGGCGCACCGGGTCGACCGACACCCCGCCCCAGTTGAACACTCCGACGTTGCCCGGATAGATCAGGCTGCCCTGCTCCGACGGCGGGGTGTACTGGCCCTCGTAGCGCAGCGAGCGGAACTGGATGCGGCAGAGCATCTGGTCGAACGGGCTGCTGCCCCACATGTCGCGCTCGGTCAGCGGCGGGCGCAGCAGGTTGAGGTCGGAACGCGCCTGGGTCGGCGCGGTATGGTCACCCTCCACCGCGCCCTGCGGCGCCGGCACTTCGCGGATCGGCACGATCGGCGTGCCGTCGCGGCGGTCCAGCACGTACAGGCTGCCCTGCTTGGTCGGCGCGATCAGCGCCGGCTTGACGCCATCGGCGGTCTTCAGGTCGAGCAGGGTCGGCTGGCTGCCGACGTCCATGTCCCACAGGTCGTGGTGGGTGAACTGGTAGTTCCAGCGCAGCTTGCCGGTGTTCAGGTCGAGGGCCACCAGGCCGGCGCTGAACTTCTCGGCACCGGGGGTGCGGTTGCCGCCCCACTGGTCGGGCATCTGGTTGCCCAGCGGCAGGTAGACCTGGCCGAGCTTCTCGTCGACGCTGGCCAGCGACCACATGTTCGGCGAGTTGCGGGTATAGAACTTGCCGGGAGCCAGGGGCTCGGTCTCGTCCGGGTTGCCGCTGTCCCAGTTCCACACCAGCTTGCCGTCGTGCACGTCGAAGGCGCGGATCACCCCGGACGGCTCGTTGGTCGACTCGTTGTCGGTGACGTGGCCGCCGATGATCACCAGATTGCGGGTGACCGCCGCCGGCGAGGTGGAGTAGTAGCCGCCCGGGGTGAACGGACCGATGCCGGCCGTCAGGTCGACCGCGCCCTTGACCCCGAAGTCCTCGCAGACCTTGCCGTTGTCGGCGTTGATCGCGATCAGGCGGGCGTCGGCGGTGGGCAGGAACAGGCGCCGCGGACAACTGGCGGCGACCGCCTTGCCGGCCTCGGAGAGCGCGGCCGGCGGCGCGCCGACGTCGCTCCTGGCGTACTGCTCTTCGTCGTAGTAGGAGACGCCACGGCAAGTCATGTGGGCGAAGCCCTTGAAGCCTACCGGGCTCTGGATCTGCGGATCGAAGCGCCAGATTTCCGCGCCGGTGTCCGGGTCGAGGGCCAGCACCTTGCTGTGCGCGGTGCAGGCGTAGAGCATGCCGTTGACCTTCAGCGGGGTGTTCTCGTTGGTCAGTTCGAGCGGATCGTCGGCGGTCGGCAGGTCGCCGGTACGGATGCGCCAGGCTTCCTCGAGCTGGCCGACGTTGGCCGGGGTGATCTGCTTCAACGGCGAGTAGCGGTCGCCGAACTCGGTGCGCCCGTAGGCCTGCCAGTCGCCGTCCGGCATCGCCGGGGCGGTGCTGGTCATGCCGCTGTCGCGGTCGATGCGACCGACGATCTGCCCCGGATTGGTGAACTGGCTGCCCACCGCGGCGGCGCCGGCCAGGACCACCGCCACGCCCAGCGCCGCGGTGCCCAGCGGCGCCGGACCGTCGGCCAGCAGCGGGCGGCGGAACCAGGGTAGCCAGAGCAGCAGGCCGAAGACGAACCACAGAGCCAGGCGCGGCACCAGTTGCCACCAGTCCAGGCCGACTTCCCACAGCGCCCAGACGGTGCTGGCGAACAGCACCAGAGCGTACAGGCCTAGCGCCGCACGCTTGCCCAGCAGCAGCAACAGTCCGCTCAGGGCCAGGCCGATGCCGGCCAGCAGGTAGTACAGCGAGCCGCCCAGGCTCGCCAGCTTGATGCCGCCGGCCAGCAGCGCCAGGCCGGACAGCAGGATCAACAGGCCGAGCAGGCTCGGCAGCAGGCGCGATCGACTGCGGTTACCTTCGCTCATCGTCCGGTACTCCCTTCGGGGTTGATGACAGGCATTGCTTACTCTCCTATTACGTTCTGCACGCCGGGCTGTTCAGCCCGCCGCGCCGCGTTGGGCGGCGCTGAAGAAATGGCCGCTGGCCATGACCGAATCGCGGTTGTCCGAAGCAACAGCCTAGAACACCGTCTGGATCTTGATCCCCGCCACCAGCGCGTTGTCGACCTCGTCGACCCCGCCCGGCTGCTTGATGTATTGCAGGTTCGGCCGCACCGTCA
>NZ_JAEMVM010000142.1:0-702 GCF_016463925.1 Pseudomonas sp. P20
AGGCCCTGAGCAGCCGGCCGAGCAACCTGCGCGGCCTGCAGGGTGATGTGGTGATCGACGAGGCGGCGTTCCACGAGTCCCTGGAGGAACTGCTGAAGGCCGCCCTGGCGCTCACGATGTGGGGTAACAAGGTCCGCCTGATCAGCACCCACAACGGTGTCGACAACCCGTTCAACCAGTACATCCAGGATGCCCGCGAGGGCCGCAAGGATTACAGCGTTCACCGCATCACCCTGGATGATGCGATCGCCGAAGGGCTGTACAAGCGAATCTGCTTTGTCACCGGCCAGGAGTGGTCGCCCGAGGCCGAGAAGGCATGGCGCGATGGGCTGTACAAGAACGCCCCCAATACCGAGTCCGCCGACGAGGAATACGGCTGTATCCCGAAGAAGTCCGGTGGCGCCTACCTCTCTCGCGTGCTCATCGAGCAGGCGATGGTCCAGGACCATTCGATCCGTATCTACCGGTACGAGGCGCCGGAAGGTTTCGAAGGCTGGACACCACAGATGCGGGAAGACGAGATCCGCACCTGGTGCGAAGAAAACCTTCTGCCAGAGCTGGCCAGGCTGGACCCGGAGAACACCCACAGCTTCGGCGAAGACTTCGCGCGCCGCGGCGACCTGACCGTGTTCACCCCGCTGCAGATTTCGCCGACCCTGCGCAAGCGGGAGGCGTTCCGAGTCGAGCTGCGCAACCTGACCT
>NZ_JAEMVM010000143.1:0-702 GCF_016463925.1 Pseudomonas sp. P20
AGGTCAGGTTGCGCAGCTCGACCCGGAACGCCTCCCGCTTGCGTAGGGTCGGCGAGATCTGCAGCGGGGTGAACACGGTCAGGTCGCCACGGCGCGCGAAGTCTTCGCCAAAGCTGTGGGTGTTCTCCGGGTCCAGCCTGGCCAGCTCTGGCAGAAGGTTTTCTTCGCACCAGGTGCGGATCTCGTCTTCCCGCATCTGTGGCGTCCAGCCTTCGAAACCTTCCGGCGCCTCGTACCGGTAGATACGGATCGAATGGTCCTGGACCATCGCCTGCTCGATGAGCACGCGAGAGAGGTAGGCGCCGCCGGACTTCTTCGGGATGCAGCCGTATTCCTCGTCGGCGGACTCGGTATTGGGGGCGTTCTTGTACAGCCCATCGCGCCACGCCTTCTCGGCCTCGGGCGACCACTCCTGACCGGTGACGAAGCAGATTCGCTTGTACAGCCCTTCGGCGATCGCATCATCCAGGGTGATGCGGTGAACGCTGTAATCCTTGCGGCCCTCGCGGGCATCCTGAATGTACTGGTTGAACGGGTTGTCGACACCGTTGTGGGTGCTGATCAGGCGGACCTTGTTACCCCACATCGTCAGAGCCAGGGCGGCCTTCAGCAGTTCCTCCAGGGACTCGTGGAACGCCGCCTCGTCGATCACCACATCGCCCTGCAGGCCGCGCAGGTTACTCGGCCGGCTGCTCAGGGCCT
>NZ_JAEMVM010000144.1:0-327 GCF_016463925.1 Pseudomonas sp. P20
GCGGATAACGCCGGTGGCGTTATTCGCCCTACCCCAGGGGTCGGCATCGCGTAGGGCGCATAACCGCTTGCGGTTATCCGCCGTCGGGCTTCGGTGTATCGGCGGATAACGCCGGTGGCGTTATCCGCCCTACGGAACGGAGCCCCCTCCAGGGTGGCCTTCCAGTGTGGCACGTGGGCCTGGTGGGGCGAATAACCGCTTGCGGCTATCCGCCGTTGCGGCGGGATATCGGCGGATAACGCCGGTGGCGTTATTCGCCCTACGGAACGGAGCCCCCTCCAGGGTGGCCTTCTGCGTGGCACGTGGACCTGGTAGGGCGAATAACCG
>NZ_JAEMVM010000145.1:0-604 GCF_016463925.1 Pseudomonas sp. P20
GGGCCACGACGGGGCAATCCATTTCCTTGGCCAGTGCTTTCAGCGAGCGGGAGATTTCCGAGATCTCGGTGGCTCGGTTTTCCAGGCCTGGGCAGCGCATCAGCTGCAGGTAGTCGACCAGGATCAGTACGGGGTGGCCGTACTTCCTGGCTGCACGGCGAACCTTGGCGCGCAGCTCTGTCGGCGTCAGGTTGCCCTGGTCGTTGATGACCAGTCGGCTGCCATAGTCGTTTATGCGCTGGATCGCGACGGTCAGCCTGGGCCAATCCTCTTCTTGCAGTTGGCCCTTCATCAGCTTGCCAAGGTCCAGGTGGCCGAGCAGGGCAGCAAGCCTGAACAGCAGCTGCTCTGCTGGCATTTCCATGCTGTAAACCTGGACAGACTTCTGTTGGTCGCTCTGTAGCGCGGCGTCGATCAAGTTGAGGGCAAACGACGTTTTGCCCATCGAGGGACGGGCACCGACGATGATGAGATCCGACTTCTGTAGTCCGCCGGAGAGCTCGTCGAGATCCTTCAGGCCTGTCGGGACCCCCGTTACCGTCACGTTGTTGTTGAAGCGGTAATCGATGGTGTCGACGATCTTCGCGAGGCCCTTGTTGATATC
>NZ_JAEMVM010000146.1:0-270 GCF_016463925.1 Pseudomonas sp. P20
GGTGCTCGGCGATCTCCAGGAAGTGCCCGCTGACCAGCAGCGGCTGGTCGCTGACCCCTTCGCCCAGGCGCCGGTCGGCGCGGTGGCGCTCCAGGGCGCGCTGGCTGAGCAGCTTGCCGCGCTGGCGATCGACGAAGCGACCGGGGTAGTCGTAGTCCTCCAGGTCCGGCTCGGCCGGGGCGTCGGCAGCGGGGCGGTTGCCGGCCTCCAGCAGCAGCCGCGGCTTCTCGAAGTCGTAGTCGCGGCGGGTGGTGCGCGTGGTGCGGCTGG
>NZ_JAEMVM010000016.1:0-297146 GCF_016463925.1 Pseudomonas sp. P20
TGCGGTTCTGGAGGTTCATATGAGGCCCTCCGGAGCCGATTGCAGAGCGTCTTTCCAGAGCCGAAGGGTTTCCTGCTCCTCGCTGGTCAGAGCGGTGCAGTCAGCGACCTTCTGCTTGATTACGCGCAGGCGCTCCTCGACTTCACTGCCATCGTCGTACGCGATTTCGTTAGTCAGATGGCTAATGAAGTCACATCGCAGGCTCCCCACCTTACTAGCGAAATACTCGGCTTCACTGCGCCACCCGATGAGCTGCTTGGGACGCTCCAACCAGCGTTTGAGTTTTGAGTGGAGTTGGTGCGTGGAGTACTGGAGATCGAACACCTTGGCACGGTTGTAGATCAACGCGATCTGCAGGATCTCCAGCCGCTCTTCGAGCGTATTTCCCGGAAGCGGGTAGTTCGAGGCGACCAGTTGCTTGGCCAGGCGCCCACGCAGCTCACGCCGTTTCTTGGCTTGTTTCTCGTCGCGATCACGCTTTTCCTTCGCATGCTCGACCTGCTTGTTCACCGAGTCGAGCAAGCGCGCAGCGTCTTGTAGGAGCTGCTTTTGTTCGAAGCTCAAGTAGCAACCCAGCTTCCCGAACAAGTCGGTACCGCCACCAGTCAGCTTGCGTATTTCTCGCGCAGCGCCGGTCAATTTGGCCTGCTGGCTCCGAAGGTCGGCGGCGCTGCCGAACTTGTTCAGTTGCAGCACAAGTTCCGCGTCGACGTCGCGGGCTTGGGTGATAGGAGTCTTCGCCATGTCAGCGCCCTCCCTTGACCAGTGCTGCAACCGCCTCCGGCGTCAGCGCCAGGAAGCGATCAGTCCACTCGGGAAAGACCTCGATGGCCAGGTTGCGGATGATTTCCAGCGCGGGCGCCGATGTGCGATTGGAGGGTTGCCGCGTTTCGAGGCGGTGCGCTGGTAGCCCGCGCGATGCTGCGTTGCGAAACACGACGGCATCCGGGACAGTCGTTTCGAGCACAGAAATGTCCTGATGCTCATCGAAGATGGCACGCACATTCTCGTGAATTGCCCGGGAGTCATTGGTCTGGTCCAGGCAGTTGATGACGATCTGAACATTGGGGATCCGCATGCCGAGACGCTCATAGGGGCGTAGGCCGTCGAGCATTTGCATGGTGCCGCGGTTGAACTCACGGGCGGTAAGCATGTTGGGTTGGAGGGGGGAAACAACCAGGTCCGATGCAAGCACAACCATTTCGAGCAAAGCTGAACGCGCACCCTGGGTGTCGATCAGCACCAGGTCGTAGCCTTCTTTCAGAGCGGGCATCAGGTTCGCCAGGCGTAGCCGCCCATCGGGCGCCTGGAGCAGTAGATTGTTGAGCTGATTGTTCTGGTCGTTGGAAATCACGACGTCCAGATTGGGGATAATCGTCCTGGAGATGATCCTCGCCGGGTCCGTTATGTTGGCGGCGAGCAGGTCGTAGATGCCGCCCTGGGCAACTTCCGGAAGCTCGTAGTACGAGGATAAGGAGGGCTGGACGGGGTCCAGATCGATGAGGAGGGTTCGTATGCCTGCATCGGCGCAAAATGCACCGAGGTTGGCGGTGGTGGTAGTCTTGCCTGCACCACCCTTCGTGGAAATGACCGAAGTCGCTATCATGTTCTCAGCCTCTAATGTGGGGTCATTAGAGGCTGCGGCGGTAGTAGTTCTGGCTTCTTCCTGATGAGGGTTCTAGGCCTGCAACCAATTATCTTTTAACCAATTGGTCGTAGGTTCGAATCCTACACGACCCACCATATTCAAGACGAAAAAGCCCACCTGCGAAGGTGGGCTTTTTCGTTTCTGTACCCTTATTTTCCGAATGCTGGCCTGTGGGAAGGAGGAGGGGCCGCTCTTCCAGCCCTGTTTCTCCGACGCCTGGCCTTCCCGCATGGCATTCATCGAGCGTCTGGAGGCGGCGGGCCCTGAGGCCCGGCCGCTCCATCGAACAGGAAGCCTCCCGGTACGGGTACCGGGAGAATCGATTCACAGGTTGTAGTGGCGACCTATCATTGGAACGGTCGCCGCAGCCCCGTATACCGAGTTCCAGGACTGCCAGCCAAAATTGATGCCGATCAGTCCGCCATGGATCTGGTTGGGGATTTGTGGCTCCAGCCTGCCGCTGGCCGAAGAACCCATGACATTCCCCTGGTTCCAGGCGACCAGGCCGCCCAGCAGACCCGAGCCTCCGACCTTGCCGGAAGCGGAAGCGCCGCTGATGGTGGCGGTGCTGAAGCCCACCAGCCCGCCAATATAGCTATCGTAGCCCGCCGTCACATCGCCGCCGGCCGAGGCCCCCAGGATGAGAGCCTGCCAGCCCTCCAGGGAGCCGACCAGTCCGCCGGCCCTGATCCCGGCGCCTCCGCTCACCGCACCGCTGGCCTTGGCGGAGCGGATCGAGGTGTTTTCACCGCGGCCGACCAACCCTCCCAGGTTGTGGCCGGTCTTGTCGTTCACGATTCCATGACTGCTGGCGAGCATCAGCGAACCTCGCAGGTCACTGCCGATCAACCCGCCGATGGCCCTGGAACCACTGGCGCTGACGTTGCCCGAAGCCGAGACGTTCGTCAGCGAGGCGGCATCGTTATAGCCGACGAGTCCGCCGACGCGACTGCCCTTGCCCCCGGTGACATTGCCGGATGCCGCCAGGGTGCTGTGGTTGCCGCCCCGGTTGTGGCCGATCAGCCCTCCCACGTCACTGTTCGCCCCTGCGTTTACCCACCCGGAGGCCTTCAGGTTGGAATGATTGCCGCCGAGGTTGGACCCTATCAGGCCACCCAGGGTTTTGCCGCTGCCGTCGGTGACTTCGCCACTGGCGGAACCGTTGATGACGGAGCCGTACAGGTTTTCTCCGAGCAGACCGCCAACCGCTTCTGCTCCGCGGGTAGCGACACTGCCCTTGGCGGAGGCATTGACCAGCGAGGCATTGGCGTTGAGACCGATCAGGCCGCCGGCCTGGAGCAGCGACCCACCACTCAGGTTGCCGCTGGCACTGACGTTGGCCAGGTTGCCTGCCTGGTTGTGGCCGATCAGGCCTCCCAGGTAGCGACCGGCTTGCAGGCTGACATCGCCATGGGCGCTGGCGTTGTTGATGGCCGCGTTCAGGTTCCGGCCGATCAGCCCGCCCAGTGCTTCCGCGTCTGTGCCCCGGACCTTGCCGCTGGCCGTGGCGTGGGCAATACCACTGTTTACGTTGAGGCCGATGAGCCCACCGTACAGGCCGCGCTGTCCGTTGCCTGAGACGTCGACGGAGGCGGAAACGTCCGCCAGTCCGCCGGCGGAGCTGTATCCGACCAGTCCTCCCAGGTTCATCCCGTGACCGCTCAGCGACAGCGTTCCCTGACTGCCGCTGCTGCGGATGAGGCCGCCGCGGTTCCTGCCTACCAGGCCCCCGCGCCGTAGTGGCTGGCATGGTCCTTCAACTGGCCGGAGATGGCAAAATCGGCCCGGCTGTTGGAGATGCTGGCCACGCCCCTGGCTGTGCTGATGTTTTCGGCTGCGAGTCCGCCCAGAGCATAGGTGTGGCGGTTGCCGACCAGCGTGCCGCTGGCGCTGGCGTTGTCGATGCTGCCCAGGTTCAGCGCGACCAGCCCGCCGAGGCTGTTCAGCTGCGAGGCCGCGGCGATACGGATGTCGCTGGCGTTCACATTGTCGATGCGACCGAGGTTGACGGCGGCCAGGCTACCGACCTGGACGTTGTAGTGGGTGGCCTGTGCTCCATCGGCGGAAATGCGTTCCAGGTTCAGGTTGCGAAGGGTGCCCCGGTTGACGCTGAACAGGCCGGAGTAGGCGCCGGTGCCGTAGACGGCGAGATTATCGATGGTGTTGCCCAGGCCGTCGAAGGTACCGCCGAAGGCGCTGGCGTTGCCTATCGACAGGAAGCTGGAATGGCCGCCTGCGATTCGATTGCCGAGGGCATAGCTGCCGCCCAGGTTCCTATCGATGCCGCGCAACTGCTGCAGGTCCTGGATCACGCTGTAGTCCCGCCCATTGGCGCGGAATCCTGCGTTCTTGCCGGACAGGGTGATCCGGGTGCCTTCGGCCAGGGCATAACCCTTGTCCGAATTGAATTCGACCCGGGCTCCCTGGCCAGTGAGAGAGAGGCTGTCGTCGATACGGAGAGGGCGCTGCCCGGCATTGAGAGTAAGGCTGGCGTTTTCTCCCTGGGCCGTCAGCGCGCCATTGATCCTGAGGTCCCCGCGCTCGGCGGTTAGCGTCAGGCCGTTGCCGCTGTCCCAGGACAGCGGCGCGCCGACATGCGCGTTGCCCCGGGTGGCGACCACTTCGACGTTGCTTGTGGAAAGGTTGCGGGCCAGGGTATCGGCATGCAACGTCGGGCCTTTTCCCGCGCTGCTTGGATTCGCCAGGCCGGAACCGACATTCTCGCTACTCCGGGCCTGAACGGTACGTGACCTGACGTTGGTGGCGTAGTTGCCGAAGACCTTGTTACCGCCGGTCTGGACCTGCACGACATGCACATTGCCGGCGTCGGCGGCGATATCGGGTAGCGTCTGGACCTGGACGATGCTGGAGCCATTGGCGCCTGGGCTCAGGTTGGGGAGAGTCTGGGTCTGGACGACATCGATTCCGCTGACGCCGGGGCCGATGTTGGCACCGCTCTGGCTCTGCACGATTGTGACGCCATTGACGCTCGAGCCGATGCTGGGGCCGCTCTGGCTCTGCACGACGCTGATGCCACTCGCGCCTGAACCGATATTTGCGCCATTCTGGCTTTGCACAACGGTGATGCCACTTGCGCCAGAACCGATATTGGCACCGTTCTGGCTCTGCACGACAGTCACGCCATTGACGCCCGAGCCGATATTGGGGCTGTTCTGGCTCTGCACGACGCTGATGCCACTCGCGCCGGCGCCGATATTGGCGCCATTCTGGCTTTGCACGACGCTGATGCCATTGGCGCCCGAGCCGATATTGGGGCTGTTCTGGCTTTGCACGACGCTGATGCCACTGGCGCCCGAGCCGATGTTGGCGCCGCTCTGGCTCTGCACTGCGGAGGTACCGTTGGCGCCGGCGGCGAGGTCGACGGCCGGCTGCTGCTGAACGATGGTCACGCCGTTGCTATCGGACGCATTGGCCCCGGCTGGGCCCTGCGCTACATGGACCTGGCCGGAACCATCACCGGCAGCGTTTGCCTGGCCGACAGCGGCTACGCTGACCTCGTGCGAGAGAATCCTCCAGGTGCCGGTTGCGCCCTGGTCGGCATGGGTGTCCACCTGCGCGGTTCGCTGTATCTCGACGTTCGCGCCCTGGTTCAGCACCAGGCCGCCATTGCCTCCGCCGATGGCGCTGGCGTCCTGCTTGCCGGCCACCCGCACGGTCCCCTGTTCGCCGCCGTCGAGGACGATGCGTCCTTCCGCGCTGCGTAGCGTCCTGGCCTCGAGAGTGCCCTGGTTGTTGACGACGGTCTTGAGCAGGCTGTCGGCGCTGCGGGCGCTCATCAGCACCTGGCCGCCATCGGCGCGGATGAGGCCGCCGTTGTGTGCGAGAGCGTCGACCGAGCCCTTGTCCACCTGCAGGTTGAGCAGGCCGTCGCCGTCGAAATTGAGGTTGATGCCCTGGCCTGCGCCCAGGGCCACGTCGCCGAGTTGCGCCTGGATCACGCCGTCGTTGCTGACCCGGGCGCCCAGCAGGGCGATGCTGCCGCCTTCGCTGGCTTGCAGGCTGCCGGCATTGCTTACGGTTGCGCCGGAGTCGCCGGAGAACTGGTAGTTGCCGGCGAGGAAGTCCCTGTCGGCCAGGTCCAGGGTGGAAGCCACCAGGCCGCCTACATTGACCTGGGCGGACTTGCCGAAGACCACGCCGTTGGGATTGACCAGGAAGACCTTGCCGTTGGCATCTATCCGCCCCTGGATATCGCTGCCGTTGCGGCCGATCACCCGGTTCAGGGCGACGGCGTCCTGGCCCGGCTGGTGGAAGCTGACCCGCTCATCGGCACGGACGCTGAACTCGTTCCAATTGGTGATCAGCTTGTGGCTCTGCTGGTCGATGACCATATGCCGGCCATCGGTGGATGTCTGGAATCCGGCATCGCCTGAAACGACCGTGGCGCCGCTGGGCAGGGCGAAGGCGGGGGCCTGGCAGAACAGGCCGAGCAGTGACGCTCCGGCGACTACGAGCGCCTTGCCGCGTCCGCTCTTGCTGCGCCGACGGGTACCTTCGCTTGCGACGTTCCAACAGCCTGTGGCCTGGTTCCAGACCAGCGTATAGCTCTTGTTCATGGCTTTTCCTTTCAGTGGGGCCCGCCGGCATGGCGGGCGGGAGCTTGCTCAGAAGTAGCGGGTCGCTTGCAACCACAGCCGGGGAGTGCGCTCGGGCTCGATGTTGTTTTCCTGGCTCAGGGGCCAGGCGGCGGTCAGGCTGACCTGGTGATCCGTTCCGTACCAGGTTGCGCCGCTGCCGACGGCGGCCATGCGGTTGCGATTGCCTTCCGTGGTGTTGGGGTGCTTGAGGAATTTCACCGCGCCCTGGTCGACGAACGAACTCAGCTGCCAGCCCGGAGCCAGGCTGTAGCGCAGCTCCGCACTGGCTTGCCAGCCTTCGTCGCCGTAGCCCTTGTAGCTGCCCAGGGGGAACGCCCGAACGCCGTAGGGGCCGCCCATGTCGAACTGTTCCGCGCTGTCGAGGTTGCCGCCGCTCCACTGGGCGTTGAGTTGGGCGAACAACTGCAGGCGGTCGCCCAGGTGCTGCAGGCGTACGGCGTTGAGCATGATCTTGTCGAAGCTGCCGGCGGTACCGATGGTGTAGCGGTCCAGCAGCCGCTCTTCGCCGGAGTCGATGGCGAGCTGGCCGTGGGCATAGGCCAGCGAGAAGCCGCTCTGTCCACCGCCGAACAAGCGGTCCTGGGCGTTTCCGCTGATGCTGGCGGTCCACAGGCGGATCTCCTTGCGGCTATGCCTCCCGGTACGCTCCTGGTCATCGCGAAGTCGCTTGTTTTCATATTGCAACTGGGTGGACAGGCTTAAGCTGCGGCTACGCAGCAGGGGCTGGCTGACGAACAGACTGTCGGTAATGGCCCGGCCATGGGCGTCCAGGCGCGAGAAGTCGCGTACCAGTCGATAGGTCGTCTCGGCGTGGGCCAGTCCGATGCGCGTGCCTCGGGAACCAAGGGGCAGTTGATAGGCTGCACGGTAGTAGCGTTGGTGCCGATCGCTGCCCAGCAGGCTCAGTCTCGCCTGGTCGCCCAGTCGCAGCGGGCTGTTGAAGTCGAGGGTGGTTCCCAGGCGATATTCCCCCATGTAGCGGCCGCCATAGTTGTCTGCCTCCAGCCTGCCGCCGACCAGCGGGCCGGGGCGGGCCTCGACGCGCAAGTCCGTGGTTCCCTGCGCCTGGCCCGGCAGCAGGGTGCCTTTGGCCTGGAGGCCGGGAATGTCGCTCAGGAGCAGAAGCGCACGCTCCAGCTCGGAGCCCTGGACCGCGGTATCTCGTTCGAGTGCGCTCAAGGGGCGGAGTAGAACGCGGTCCAGCGTTCGGGACGTGTTGTGCAGTTCGATCCTGCCGTAGCGCCCCTCGAGCACTTCGATGCGTACCGTTCCATCCTGGATTTCCTGTGCCGGGAGGAAGGCGCGCGCCAGCACATATCCCTTTTCCCGATAGAAATCGCCGATGCGGGCGGCGGCGGCGTGCAATTGGCTCAGATTGAGTTCCTGGCCCGGCAGGTCGTGCAGGAGCGCCAGCAGGCGTCGATCGTCGAACTGCCTGTTGCCGCTGAGTTGGAAGCGCTTGACCAGCACCGTCGGGCCGCCCTCTTCGGCAGCCCGTGATACGCCGTCCTCGGGGCTGGGGCGCTCGGCGTCCAGTTCCACCGGCGCGGGCAGGTTCAGGCGTCGGCTTTCCACGTCACGCAGCGCCTGCCCCGCATCCGGGGCGGCACTGGCAAGGCCGGACGACAGCATGGCCATTCCCATGAGGCCCGTACGGAGCAGCGGTCCGGCCCTGAGGGATGGAACGATCGAAGTGGAACTGCCGGAAGGCTTTGGGGAGGGCGGCGGGAAAGAAAGGCTAGCCTGGTTACGCGGAAAAGCTGGATGCATGGTCAATCGGCCCGGAGCGCGGTTCTTGCAGGGAAAAGAAACCGATATCCGCAGGCATGTCGCAGAACGATCGGTTTCAAGGCGGAGAATCGAGTGGGCGATAGCCTGGGGCGAGGCTGAAACGGCGACAATCGTAGTTTTCTGGCGTTGGCCGGTAGAACTTCTTGGTTTTCGTAGGGGACTGGGAGGACTGCTGTAGGAAAAAACTCCGGTGATAACGGGCTCGGCTGCGGAAGCGGCGGAAACAGTGGGGCGGAAGTAGCGGCTGAGCGCGATTCCGTATCGCGACCGTGGCGGTCATGATCAAAGGGCCTGTCCGACTATCGCCCGCCGTTCGATCTGGCGGCTGGAGCATGGGCAGGACGCAGCGCTAGAATTCCGTCTCGGTTTACGGTCCCTCTCAGGCTGAGCATCAACGGCGTGTGTCTTTCGGTTCTTTTTCGCGGCGTTCACCCATGACCGGCACCAAGCCCAAAACGCCCGTAGCCCGCTATTTCCACCAAGAGGCGCAACGGCGCGGCTATGTGCTGGACGCAGCCCAGGGCAATGCCATTCTTCATCTCGATCGATTGGCGGAGCGCTTGCGTCGAGGTCCGTCGCTATTCCGGCAAGCGCCGCGCAGCCTCTACCTGTGGGGGCCGGTCGGGCGCGGCAAGAGCTGGCTGATGGATGGCTTCTTTCGCAGCGCCGATTTGCAGGGCCTGCGCCGGACGCATTTCCATGCGTTCTTTCGCCGGCTTCATGACGGCATGTTCCGCCGCCAGGGGCGGCCCGATGCCCTGGGCGGTGCGCTCGACGAACTGCTAGGAGACTGCCGGCTGCTTTGCTTCGACGAATTCCATGTCCACGACATTGGCGACGCGATGCTGATAACACGCCTGTTCAGGGAGCTGTTCCGCAGGAAGATCACCCTGGTCTGCACCTCCAACTACGCGCCGCGGCAACTGCTGCCCAATCCGCTCTACCACGAACGCTTCCTGCCGGCGATCCGGTTGATCGAGACGCGCATGGAAGTGCTGGAAGTAGCCGGCGCCCGGGACTACCGGACGATTTCGCCGCGGCAGGAGATCGCTTCCGGTTATGCCAGCGGCGGGTATTGCTGGCCAGCCTCATGCGCTTGCCTGGACGAGCTGGGCTTGTCCGCGCCCGAGCCCTCGCAACGCGTGACCCTGCAAAGCGGCGCGAGAACGTTGCAGGCGCGCGCGGTGTGCGGCGACCTGGTGTGGTTCGCCTTCGCCGACCTTTGCGAGGCGCCAACCGCGGTGATGGACTACCTTGCCCTCGGCGAACGCTTCTCTACCTGGGTGCTGGAGGGCGTACCGCCGATGGCGCGCTGTTCGGTCGCCGCCCAGCAGCGCTTCATCAATCTCGTCGACGTCCTTTACGACAATGACCGGCGTTTTTTCCTGAGTGCCGAAAAGGCGCTGCCGGACCTGGTCGAGGGCAGCGACCTGCCTGCGGACATGCAGCGTACCGCCAGTCGGCTGGCGCAGTTGCGCCAGCTTCGCTGTTGAAGGAACGCCCCGCGCCGACGGCAAACGGGGCGTAATGGCTCAGTGCAGCTTGAGGCGTGGCTCGGTGCTGCGCAGGCGGCCGCTAAGCATCAGCATCGCGGTGCGCAGCGGACCGTACAACGCCATCTGGTGCATGCGGTATAGCGATACGTAGAACATCCGCGCCAGCCAGCCTTCGAGCATGACGCTACCCATCAGATTGCCCATCAGGTTGCCGACCGCGCTGAAGCGCGACAGCGAGATCAGCGAACCGTAGTCGCGGTAGTGATATTCGCCCAGCGGCTTGCCTTCGAGACGGGCACGTAGCGATTTCACCAGCAGCGAGGCCTGCTGGTGCGCGGCCTGGGCGCGCGGCGGCACGTTGCGCGGTTGCTCTCCCGGTTGCGCCGGCTGGGGACAGGCGGCGCAGTCGCCGAAGGCGAAGATGTCGTCGTCGCGGGTGGTCTGCAGGGTCGGGCGGACCACCAGTTGGTTGATACGGTTGCTTTCCAGGCCGTCGAGTTCCTTGAGGAAGGCCGGAGCCCGGATGCCTGCCGCCCAGACCTTGAGCGTCGCCGGGACGAACTCGCCGTCGCCGGTCCAGAGGCCGTCCGCATCTACCTTGCTCACCGCGGAGCCGGTCATCACCCGTACGCCGAGCTTGCTCAGGGTCTGGTGCACTGGCTGGCTGATACGCTCGGGCAGCGCCGGCAGCACCCGTGGGCCGGCTTCGACCAGGCTGATGTGCAGGTCTTCCGGGCGGATCCGGTCGAGCCCGTAGGCGGCCAGCATCTGCGCAGCGTGGTGCAGTTCCGCAGCCAGTTCGACGCCGGTGGCGCCGGCGCCGATGATGGCGATACTCACTGCGTTGTTGTTCGCGTCGTGCCCGGTATGCGCACGCAGGTACTGGCCGAGCAGCTGGCGATGGAAGCGTTCGGCCTGGGCGCGGGTATCGAGGAAAATGCAGTGTTCCGCAGCGCCCTCGGTGCCGAAGTCGTTGGTGGTGCTGCCGACGGCGATCACCAGGGTGTCGTAGGCGATGTCGCGCTCGGGAACCAGTTCAACGCCATTCTCGTCCACCAGTGCGGCCAGGCGGACCCGCTTGCCGGCGCGATCCAGGCCCTGCATGCGGCCGAGCTGGAATTCGAAGTGGTTCCACTTCGCCTGGGCGACGTAGTTCAGCTCGTCCTCGGAGGAGTTGAGCGAGCCGGCGGCGACTTCGTGCAGCAGGGGTTTCCAGATGTGGGTGAGGTTGGCGTCGACCAGGGTGACCTGGGCCTTGCCGCGTTTACCCAGGGTGCGGCCGAGACGGGTGGCGAGCTCCAGCCCGCCGGCGCCGCCGCCGACGATCACGATGCGATGGGACATGTGGATATCTCATAGTGGGAATTCCGTGAGGCGGTCGTCGGGAGCGTGGCTCGACCGGACGACTCAGGCCAGGTAGCTGAGGAGGCGGCTGAGCAGGCCCAGGCCGATGACCACGGCGAGCAGGACGAACATCAGGAACCACGGGCGGAACGGCGCACGCTCGACCTGGTGCAGCGGCGAGGCGAGGTACTGCTCGACCTTCTGCTGGTCTTCGGGGCTCAGTCGGCTGGACATGGCAGGCCTCCGTTTTCGATGTCGGTCATTCTAGACAGACAGGGGGCTCGATCACCAGCGGATCGTCGAGGCGGATCACTCCGCTGCCGATCACCCGCGCGGTGATGCCGCCCTGTTCGCGCACGCTTTTCAGCGTGCGGTGGTCGATGTGCTTTTCCAGGCGTCCGCAGGGTTGGTACCAGCCAGTGGTTTCCAGCAGCGCGCCGCCGAGGCGGAAGCGACGGTCCTTCAGGCTGAGCAGGTTGATGCCGGCGACGGCGATGTTGCGGCGCATCTCGTTGGGCAACAGCGGCCTGCCCAGCAGGGTACCGAGGGCCTCGATATGTTCCCATTGCACCAGGGTGACCTGGCGCGGCGGGTGCGGGTGGTCGCCCGTCAGTCCCAGGCCGCGCCGTGCCTCCACCGCCTCCAGTTCCTGGATCGGCGCGCGGCTGCCGGAGCGCACGCCGATCCACTTCACCCGCCCTTCGCTCACAGGCCTACCCCGGCGTCGAACAGGATGCTGCGGCCGAGGTTGGCGCGCAGGAATTCGGGGGCGCCGGAGTGAGCGAAGAGCACCCGGGCAAAGGTCGGACCGACCATCGACAGCGAGCGCCAGCCTTGGCGCAGGTATTCGGTGGGCGGCGGGAAGGGCGTATTGAAATCGGGCACCGCGCGCTTCAGGTTGACGAAGGCCAGCAGGTCCAGTTCGCCGTGGTCGATGCCGCGCTCGCTATAGTTGTGCGCCTTCTTGCGCAGGGTTGGCGCCAGCCGTGCCTGCAGCTCGGCGGCGGCGATCCGTTGTGGCCGCTCTTCGCGGCGGATCAGTTGGCGCAGGCTGACGGCCTGGCGGCGACGGGTCAGTTCCTCGCGCCACTCCTCGTTCAGCCGGCGACCTTCATCGAGGACGAAGAACACCTCGAAGCCGGCACCCTTGAACAGGACGTCCGGCGGCTGTTCCCCGGGGGCGGCGAAATCCTCCTGGCGATAGGGCACGTTGAGGGCCTCGAGGAAGCGCTGGCAGACCCAGCGCTCGCGGTCCCATTTACGTGCGTTGGAGAGGAAGTCGTTGGCTTGTTCGGCCTGACGGGTGAGCAGGCGCAGATAATCCGCTTCGTTCATGGGCTCAGCTTAGTCTGCCGGCGGGCCCGCTTTCCAGCCCACAGGCGCTCCGGCCGCGACAATCCGTCCCGGAGCGCGCCAGCGGCGAGGCTCGGTGTACACTGCCGTTTCCCTTGGGCCGGAGCCGTTCCGATGCAACTTCGCAGCGTCATCGCCGCCGATCACCCGGCACTCTTCGCGCTATGGTCGCGAACGCCAGGTATCCGCCTCCGTGCGGAGGACGCCTATCCCTTCTTCCTCGCCTACCTTCAACGCAACCCCGGGCTGAGCCTGCTGGTCGAAACCGAAGGGGAGGTGATCGCCTGCCTGATGGCCGGGCATGACGGTCGCCGTGGTTACCTCCAGCACCTGGTGGTCGATCCCGGTTATCGAGGGCTGGGGCTGGCGCGGCGGATGCTCGACGAGGTGTTGGCACGCCTGGCGAGGGAGGGGATCGGCAAATCCCATGTCTTCGTCCTGGATGCCGCCGAGGAGGCACAGGCATTCTGGCGAGCCCAGTCGGGCTGGGAGCGGCGCAAGGACATCCAGGTATTTTCCACTCGGGAGGGACACGCGTGAAACGATTGCATTGGGTTCTGCTGGGCATGCTGCTGCCCGGCCTGGCGCTGGCCGTGGAGAAGGGCTCCACCCTGGAGCCCTGGACGTTGCAGGACCAGTTCGAAAAGGCGCACTCGCTGGACGACTCCACCCGGGTCCTGCTGGTGGCGCGGGACATGGACGGCTCGAAGCTGGTCAAGGCGGCGCTGGCGGAACGCCCAAAGGGCTACCTGGAGGCGCGCCACGCGCTGTTCCTGGCGGACATCAGCCGCATGCCGGCGCTGATTTCCCGGCTTTTCGCGGTGCCGGCCATGCGTGACTACAGTTATCCGGTGCTGCTCGATCGCGACGCGGCCATCGCTTCTCGCTATGCCTCGGACGAGGGCAAGGTCCTCTGGGTCAGGCTGGAGCAGCGCCGCGTGTTGGAAACCCGCCAGTTGGATTCGCCGGTGGCCCTGCGCATCGCCCTGGAACAACTGCAGCCGTGATCGCTGCCGAGTTGCTGTCGGCGGAAAGCCTGGAACTGGGCTGGGCCATCTATGCGCCGGTGCTGCTGCTCGCTGCCTGGCGCGCGCCCTGGGTCGAGCTGGTCAGCGATACCCGCCGCCAGCACCTGGTGTTCGGTACCATGCTCGGGCTGTTCCTGCTCTGGCTGGTGCGCCGGGACTTCGAATCGGGGCTGTCCTTCCATTTCATCGGCATGACCGCCGTCACCTTGCTGCTCGACTGGCCGCTGGCGATCGTGGTGGGGTTGGTGGCGCAACTGGGCTTGTGCCTGCTCGGCCGCCAGGATTGGCTGGCGATCGGCGTCAACGGCGTGCTGCTGGTGGCGATCCCCGCGCTGATCGCGGAGCTGGCGGCGTTGTTCGTGGAAAAGCGCCAGCCGCGCAACCTGTTCGTCTACATCTTCTGCTGCGGTTTCTTCCCGGCGGCCCTCACCGCGGTGGTGGTCCTGCTGCTCGGCCTTGGCGTGGTCTGGATCGACGGCCTTTTCCCGATGCCGCCCTGGCTGGAGGACTTCGCCGGTTACCTGTGGCTGATCATGTTCCCCGAGGCCTTCATCAACGGCACGGTGATCACCGGCCTGGTGGTCTACTACCCGGAGTGGCTGGAAACCTTCAATCGCACGCGCTACCTGCAGGCGCCCTGGAAGGACGAAGAGCGCAAGCCCTGATGACCAGTCATTCGCCAGGTTCATGGCGGGCAGCGGCTGACTTGCGTCAGTGTTTCGGACGAAGCCGGCCGCGATCCTGCCGTTTTCCCAGGTGAGGAGCGGAACATGGGTGTCCATGAATGGGCCCGAGAGGGCCTGCGAGAGTTGCTGTCGAAGAGCGACGAGGCGGACCGGGCAATGCGCCTGCGCGCGTTGCTCAGCGCAATCGTCGAACTGAACCGGGCGGAGCGCGATGCTGGCGACCTGGCCAGCGAACTGCAGTTTCTTGCGGAGAATCTCGACGACCAGCGCGACTACGCTTTCATGCGCCCCTGAAGGAACGGGCCAGCCGGATTGGCTGGCCCGTTGCGTTCAATGCTCGCGAGGCGGCAGGTCGGCGGAGAAGATGTCGTCTTCCAGGGTGTCGCCGGGGATCGCATGTTCCTCGGCGGCCCAGGCGCCGAGATCGATCAGCTTGCAGCGGTCGGAGCAGAAGGGGCGGTACTTGTTGTCGCTTTTCCATTCGACGGGCGCGCCGCAGGTCGGGCACTCCACGGTCAGGGGCTGGCTCATGCTCGGCCTCCTCGCAAGGTCAGGTAGAAGGCGTGCAGTCGTTCGACTTCACGCTGCAGGTGGGACAGGTCGCCGTCGTTGACCAGCACGTCGTCGGCGTGCTTCAAGCGCTCGTCGCGCCGGGCCTGGGCCTGGAGGATCGAGCGCACCTGCTCCTCGGAGACCTTGTCGCGAAGCATGGTGCGCTGTAGTTGCAGATGTTCCGGGGTATCCACCACCAGCACGCGGTGGGTCATCTGGCGCTGGCCGGACTCCACCAGCAGCGGCGAGACCAGGATGGCATAGGGCGATTCGGCCCTGGCCAGGTACTGGACGATCTCCGCGCCGATCAGCGGGTGCAGCAATTGCTCCAGCCAGCGCCGTTCCTCCGGCGCCTGGAAGATCCGCTCGCGCAAGGCGGCGCGGTCGAGCTGGCCATCGGGCAGGAGGATGCCGTCGCCGAAGCGTTCGACGATCTTCGCCAGGGCCGGACGCCCCGGCTCCACCACCCAGCGGGCGGCATGGTCGGCGTCCACCAGGTGGACGCCGAGGGAAATGAAATGCTCGGCGGCTGCGCTCTTGCCGCTGCCGATACCGCCCGTGAGGCCTAGTATCCAGGGTTGGGTCATTTGAATCCGGCGAATTGCAGATAGGTCCGGGTTATTTGATCACCCCAGAGCAAAGCAATCCACCCGGCAATCGCCAGATAGGGACCGAAAGGGATCGGCGTGCCGCTTTCGGCGTTGCGCAGGCGCAGCATGATCACCCCGAGGATCGCCCCGACCAGCGACGACAGCAGGATGGTCAGCGGCAGGATCTGCCAGCCGCCCCAGGCACCGAGCATGGCCAGCAGCTTGAAGTCGCCGTAGCCCATGCCCTCCTTGCCGGTCACCAGCTTGAACAGCCAGAACACCGACCACAGGCTCAGGTAGCCGAACACCGCGCCGAACAGCGCATCGTCGAGGCTGGCGAAGAGGCCGAAATGGTTGGCGATCAGGCCCAGCCAGAGCAGCGGCAGCACCAGCACGTCCGGCAGCAGTTGGTGATCGGCATCGATCAGGCTCATCGCCAGCAGGCCCCAGGTCAGCAGGAGCATCGCGCCCGCCTGCCAGGTGAAGCCGAAATGCCAGGCGACGTAGCCGGAAAGCAGGGCGGTGGCCAGTTCCACCAGGGGGTAGCGTTTGCCGATGGCGGCCTTGCAGGACGAGCACTTGCCGCCCAGCGCCAGGTAGCTGACCAGCGGGATGTTTTCCCAGGGGCGGATCTCGTGGCCGCAGCGCGGGCACGCCGAATTCGGCAGCACCAGGTTGTAGGTCGCCTGCTTGGGTTCCGGCTCCAGCCCGAGCGCTTCGCGGGCCTCGGCCTTCCAGTTGCGCTCCATCATCTTCGGCAGGCGATGCACGACGACGTTGAGGAAGCTGCCGACCAGCAGGCCAAGGAGGATGGCGCACAAGACAAAGGCCAGCGGATGGCTGGCCAGGTAGTCGAGGAGGGTCATTTAGACGACGTTGCCCAGCTGGAAGATCGGCAGGTACATGGCGATGATCAGGCCACCGACCAGGACCCCGAGGACCGCCATGATCATCGGTTCCATCAGGGCGGTCAGGTTGTCCACGGCATTATCCACTTCCTGCTCGTAGAAGCCAGCGACCTTGGCCAGCATGTCGTCCAGCGCGCCCGACTCCTCGCCGATGGCGGTCATCTGGATGGCCATGCTGGGGAAGATGTTGGTGGTGCGCATGGAGAAGTTCAGCTGCATGCCGGTGGACACGTCCTGCTTGATCTTGCCCACCGCGTCCCTGAACACCACGTTGCCGGTGGCGCCGGAAACCGAGTCGAGGGCTTCCACCAATGGCACGCCGGCGGCGAAGGTGGTCGACAGCGTCCGCGCGTAGCGTGCCACGGCGGATTTGTAGAGGATGGCGCCGACGATAGGCAGCTTCAGTACCGTGCGGTCGGTGGCGTCGCGGAACTTCTCCGAACGCTTGTAGGCGTGGTTCAGCAGGAAGCCGGCGCCGCCCATCATCAGCAGTACCAGGAGCCACCATTCCTGGAGCACGTTGGAGATATTGATGACCATTTGGGTGAAGGCCGGCAGTTCGGCGCCGAAGCCCTCGAACACCGACTGGAACTGCGGCACCACCTTGATCAGTAGGATCGCCGAAACGATGATGGCGACGACGATCACCGCGATCGGGTAGGTCATGGCCTTCTTGATCTTGGCCTTCAGCGCCTCGGTCTTTTCCTTGTAGGTGGCGACCCGGTCGAGCAGGGTTTCCAGGGCGCCGGATTGTTCGCCGGCGTCCACCAGGTTGCAGTAGAGCGAGTCGAAGTACTGCGGCTTCTTGCGCAGCGAGTTGGCCAGGCTGTTGCCGCCGGCGACTTCCTGCTTGATCTCCTCCACCAGCTTGCGCATGTTCGGATTGTCGAAGCCTTCGCTGATGATGTCGAACGACTGCAGCAGCGGCACGCCGGCGGCCATCATGGTGGACATCTGGCGGGTGAACAGGGCGATGTCCATAGGCTTGATCTTCTTCCCCGCCCCCAGCAGGGAGATGCCTTTCTTGCGGACCTTGACCGGCGTGATGCCCTGCTTGCGCAGTTGCGCCTTGACCAGGGTCGGGTTCTGGCTGGACAGCTCGCCCTTGACCTTGGTGCCTTTCTTGTCAGTGCCTTCCCATACGAAGACACTGGTCTTTAACGCTTTGTCCGCCATGGATTAATCCTTGGTCACGCGGTTGACTTCCTCCAGGCTGGTGATTCCCTGCATGGCTTTCAGCAGGCCTGAGGTGCGCAGATCGTTGAAGCCTTCTTTGCGGGCTTGCTCGGCGATCTCGATGGAGTTGCCTTCTTCCATGATAATCCGCTGCAGGGCGGGGGTGTTTTTAACCACTTCATAAATACCGACGCGACCTTTGTAACCGCCTTTGCAGTTTTCGCAGCCTACAGGCGAATACAGCTTGAAGGTGCCGATCAGCTCTTCCGGGAAACCTTCGTGAAGCAGGGTTTCCTTCGGCACGTCGTGTTCTTTCTTGCAGTGCGAACAGAGTTTTCGCGCAAGGCGCTGGGCGATGATCAGGTTCACCGAGGTCGCCAGGTTGAACGCCGGCACACCCATGTTCAGCAGGCGGGTGAGGGTCTCGGCGGCGCTGTTGGTGTGCAGGGTGGACATCACCATATGCCCGGTCTGCGCCGCCTTGATGGCGATCTCGGCAGTCTCCAGATCGCGGATCTCGCCGACCATGATCACGTCCGGGTCCTGGCGCAGGAAGGCGCGCAGCGCCTGGGAGAAGTCCATGCCCTGGCGCGGGTTGACGTTGACCTGGTTGATGCCTTCCAGGTTGATCTCCACCGGGTCTTCGGCAGTGGAGATGTTGATGTCGGTGGTATTGAGGATGTTCAGACCGGTGTACAGCGAAACCGTCTTGCCCGAGCCGGTGGGGCCGGTGACCAGGATCATGCCCTGTGGCTGCTTGAGCGCGGCCAGGTAGAGTTCCTTCTGGTCCTCTTCGTAGCCCAGTGCGTCGATGCCCATCTGCGCGCTGGAGGAGTCGAGGATCCGCATCACGATCTTCTCGCCCCACAGGGTCGGCAGGGTGTTGACGCGGAAGTCGATGGACTTGTTCTTCGATACGCGCATCTTGATCCGTCCGTCCTGCGGTTTGCGTCGTTCGGAGATATCCAGGCCGGCCATTACCTTGAGACGAGCAGAGATACGACTGGCCAACTGGATCGGCGGCTTGGCCACTTCGTGGAGCATGCCGTCGGTACGGAAGCGCACCCGATAGGTCTTTTCGTAGGGCTCGAAGTGCAGGTCGGAAGAGCCGCCGCGGATGGCGTCGAGCAGCATCTTGTTGACGAAGCGCACCACGGGGGCGTCTTCGGCATCGTCGCCGCCGTCGTCCTGGCTGGCGCTTTCCGCCTTGCCGACATCGACCCCGTCGAGATCGATATCGCCGAGGTCGCCGAGGGCGTCCATGGCGCCCTCGTAAAGCTTCTCGATGGCTACGCCGAGCTTGTCGTCCTCTACCAGCAGGGCTTCGGTGGTGAGGCCGGTGCTGAACTGGATATCGGTGACCGCCTGATGGTTGGTCGGGTCGGAGAGACCGATGAACAGTTTGTTGCCGCGTTTCCACAGCGGCAACACGCGGTGCTGGCGGACCAGGCGCTCGCTGATGACATCCTTCGGAATGCTTTCCCGATCCAGGCTGTTCAGGTCGCAATAGGCGATGCCGAACTGCTCGGCGGCCACCTCGACCAGCGCCCGGCTCTGCACCAGCTTGGCCTGGACCAGGTGGCTGACCAGCGACTGCTTGTTGCGCGCGGCCTGCACCTGGGCCTGGCGGGCGGTCTTTTCGTCGAGGAGTTCGTTCAGGACCAGTTGCTTGGCAAGGCCGCTGAGAGGCGTGGAATCGTTCATTGGGGAACATCTGAAGAAGGCTTGGAGCGAGACTTATAACGCAGATGCCAAAGGCTGCCAAACCGACGATTCCGAGATGCCAAAAAGTGTCACATATTGCCGGCAGGGGAGAGCGGAACACTTTCGAAGTCCCCGCAAGAGTTGCGAAAGGAGGGAGTTTGAAAGGTTGGCATGCAACCTGCTTTGGAGGGGGAAGGCGTTTGGCCTATACATACCACATGGAGATATTCATGAAAGCTCAGAAGGGTTTTACTCTGATCGAACTGATGATCGTGGTCGCGATCATCGGCATCCTGGCCGCCATTGCCATCCCGCAATACCAGGACTACACCGCCCGTACCCAGGTGACCCGTGCCGTGAGTGAAATCAGCGCGCTGAAGACCGCTGCGGAGTCGGCGATTCTGGAAGGCAAGAAGCTCGTTTCCAACGATTCTCCCAAAAACGATGAGTATGATCTTGGCTTTACCAGTTCTACTCTGCTTACCGGTGACGGTAAGGGGCAGATCAAGATTGACAAAGCTGATACCGCAACTCCGGAGATTTCTGGTACCTTGGGCCGCTCTTCTGGTAAAGGTATTGCTGGCGCTGTCATCACTGTCAAGCGTGATGATAAAGGAGTATGGACCTGCGGCATCACTGGTTCGCCGACCAACTGGAAAGCCAACTACGCTCCGGCCAATTGCCCGAAATCCTAATAGGCTTTTCGGTCTGGTCTAGTGGTAAAAGAAAAAACCCCGCATTGCGGGGTTTTTTCATTATGGACTCGCGATGAATCGAACAAGAGTGATCTGGCAAGACGGGACTGCTTTGCCTTCTTTCGTAGGGCTTGCACTGCTATCCCTGATAGCGGCTATGCTGCTATCGACTGTAATTCATTATGGGGTTTCTCCGAACTGGCACGACCAGCAACGCATATTCCAGTTGCTGTTGCTGAGTGGCTCGTCACTGTTTTTTTTCTTGTATTTTCCTTCTTCGCTTATTAGGCGAAAGGTTTTTGCCGCTCTATTGTTGACTCTCGGGCTGGGTGTTTTTTCCTCCTTTCTTTCTGATAATTCTTCCTGGGCGCTCAAGGAGTGGTCGGTATTCTCCGGCCTGATGCTGTTCTCCTTCAATATTTCCGTCAGTCCCGAGTGGGTTCGCCGTGCCGCTATCTGGGGGCTGGTCGTGTTGGGAGGGTTCTTCTGCTACCAGTTCCTGCTTTCCTATCTCGCGGCCTTCGTCAGCGGACTCCGTGAGTTGAATCCCAGGGTTTTGCTCAGCGGCTTTTCCAACGTCCGGACCATGGGGCAGTTCCAGGCCATGCTGCTGCCGCTGATGGCTGCGCTGGGGTTGTACCTGCGAGAGACCGGGCGGTTCAGGCTGTCCTGGCTTGTCATGCTGCTGCTGGCCATCCAGTGGTGCATCTCCTTCGCCTTGGCTGGGCGCGGGCTCTGGTTGGGTTTCGCCGTCGCGCATCTCGCGCTTTGCTGGATCGGCCCCGTGGGGCGCCGATTCTTGATCGTCCAGTTGTCCGCGGTATTCGTCGGACTGGCGCTCTATTTCCTGCTAATGGTTGCCTTGCCGACCTGGCTCGGTATCGACATGACCCTCATGTCCGGTATGCGCAGTGGTCTGTCTCTGCGCGACGTGTTGTGGCGAGATGCCTGGGGCATGTTCGTAGCCCATCCTTTGCTTGGGGTCGGGCCCATGCATTTTTCGGCGGTGCCGAATAGCGTCGGTGCCCACCCGCACCAGATGCTGCTGCAATGGTTCGCCGAATGGGGTGGGGTCGCTGGCCTTCTGGTGGTTGGGCTGATGATCCTTGGTCTGCTTCGCGGCGCGCGTTACCTGCGTGAACAGGGCGATCCGATGGATGCCGGACTGTGGCTGGCCCTCGTTTCGGTCCTGGTCCTGGCCCAGGTGGACGGCGTGTTCGTCATGCCCTTCACCCAGACCGTATTGGCCTTGCTGGTAGGCATCGCCATGGCACGCTGGTCGAAGCCGGTCGCGCCGTCCCCCGCACAGCGCTGGCTCTGTCGGGGCCTGGCTGTCGTTGTCATTGTCGTGCTGGGGCGCGTGCTGCTGCTCGAGGTGCCGGGGCTGACCGCGGCCGAGGAGCGCTACCTGGAAATCCACGGCGGCGGTGAGGCGCCACGTTTCTGGATTCAGGGTTGGATTCCCATGTGAGGGGGAATATCGGTTGAAATCCGGCTGTGCCGAGTGATACCTTCCCCGCGCCGCCGGATTAGCTCAGTCGGTAGAGCAGCTCATTCGTAATGAGAAGGTCGGGGGTTCGATTCCTCTATCCGGCACCAGTCGCATAAAAAAGCCCCGCTTCGGCGGGGCTTTTTATTGCCTGCGATTCGTTCAGAGGGTGAGGCGCATGGACAGGTCGACGGCCCTGACATCCTTGGTCAAGGTGCCGATGGAGATGTAGTCGACGCCGGTCTCGGCGATGTTGCGCAGGGTGCTCTCGTTGATTCCGCCGGAAGCTTCCAGCTTGGCACGGCCGGCGGTGAGGGCGACGGCGGTGCGCATGTCGTCCAGGCTGAGTTCGTCGAGCATGACGATATCGGCGCCGGCCTCCAGCGCCTGGCGCAGTTCATCGAGGTTCTCCACTTCCACTTCCACCGGCTTGCCGGGTGCTATGCGCCGGGCTTCGGCGATTGCCCGATCGATACCGCCGCAGGCGGCGATGTGGTTTTCCTTGATCAGGAAGGCATCGTAGAGGCCGATGCGATGGTTGTGGCAACCGCCGCAGGTGACCGCGTACTTCTGCGCCAGGCGCAGGCCGGGCAGGGTCTTGCGCGTGTCGAGGAGCTTCACCGCGGTGCCGGCGACCAGGTCGGCGTAGTGCTGGCTGCGGGTGGCGGTACCGGAAAGCAGCTGGAGGAAGTTCAGCGCGCTGCGCTCGCCGGTGAGCAGGGCGCGGGCCGGACCTTTTAGCTGGAACAGCATCTGGTTCGGCTCGACTCGCTGGCCGTCCTCCACCTGCCAGGTCACCAGCACTCGGGGATCGACCTGGCGGAAGACCTCGTCGACCCAGGCGCGGCCCGCGATCGTGGCGTGCTCGCGGGTAATCACCCGGGCCTCGGCCTCGCGCTGTGGATCGATCAACTGAGCGGTAAGGTCGCCGCCGCCGACGTCTTCCGCCAGGGCGGTGCGGACGTTGGCCTGGATTTCGCCTTGGAGGTCGGCAAGGGTGAGGTTAGGCATGGCGGGCTCCTGTACGAGATCGGGCGATTATACGGAGCGCAGCGGACGGCGTCTGTGCCTGCCTGGGCGCCGGTCGGGACGGCCGCCATTCATCGGCCTTCGCTTGTGTGAAGAGAGTCATGTCTATAGGAAAACCCTCTATCTAGATTTGAAAGTATCTCTATAATGAATGTAGATACTTGTTTTTGACGCCTGGAAATTGACGTTACGGACGACGCCAATCGATCCTCTGTGCCCGATTTTTGCCATTCCATGCGCGGCCGCGAGGGTGGCAGGAGAGTCCCGATGCAGAACGATGCCAATGTGGTGCACCTGACCAGGGTCGCTTCCGAGCCGTCGCCGAACGCCGGAGCGGGGCGCCTGCCGGTCATCCTCGTGCAGGTGCGCGACAAGGCGGCGTTGCAGCTGAAACAGGCGTTGCAGGCGTTGTTCGACAACGCCGACGACACCCTCTTCGAAATGGCCGACCGAGCCACCAGCAACCTCGAACAGAACGCTTTCTTCGAAGCCATGCGCGACCTGCGCCTCAAGCGCAAGAGTATCGAGCGGGTCTACCTGCAGAAGGTCTTCGAGGAGTTCTCGGCGCTCAACCAGGTACAGTCCGGCAAATCCGTGCCGACCCTGGATACCGTGTCCTTCGACAGCCTCAGCCTGGTACAGAACGAGGAACTGGAGGAGTCCGTCGCGGTGGACGCGATGGTGGCGCGGGTGATGAGCCGCGATGCCACCGCGCTGGCCCACCTGAGCACCCGCCTGAACACCCTGGTCGGGCGGAAGGTCGACGAGAAGAGCAATCCCCTCGCTCCGCGTCCGCTGACCGCGGCTTTCCTCGATGCCTGCCAGGGGCTCGGCGTCGAGATCAAGGTCAAGCTGATCATTCTCAAGCTGTTCGAGAAGTACGTCCTGGCCCATTGCGACCAGTTGTACGCCGAGGCCAACCAGATCCTGGTCGCTGCGGGCGTGCTGCCGGAACTCAAATCCGCGCTGCCGCGGCGTCAGCCCGCTGTCCGTCCCGAAGCGGTACGCGATGCCGGGACCCTGCAGGCACAGGCTGCGCTGCTCGACGGCGGCCAGCAGGAAGTCTTCGGCGCGCTGCAGGAACTGCTGGCGCAGGTCCGCGACAATCCTTCCTTCTACCGTCGCGAAACGCCTGAGAATGCCGCGCCGATTTCCAGCAACGACCTGATGCGCCTGCTTTCCCACCTGCAACAGCACTTGCCGGGCCCTGGCGCCGCGGAGTTCGACGTCCGCGACGGGGTCGATCAACTGCTCCAGCGGGTCAGCCACAAGAGCGGCCGTTCTCGGGTGGTCGGCCAGGTGGACGATGACGTCATCAACCTGGTGTCGATGCTGTTCGAATTCATTCTCGACGACCGCACCCTGCCTGATTCGCTGAAGGCCCTGATCGGTCGGATGCAGATCCCGATGCTCAAGGTGGCCCTGCTCGACAAGACCTTCTTCAGCCGCGGTAGCCATCCGGCGCGTCGCCTGCTCAACGAGATCGCATCCGCGTCGCTGGGCTGGGCCGAACACAATGATGCCCGGCGCGACAGCCTGTACCAGAAGATCGAACAGGTCGTGATGCGGCTGTTGAACGACTTCGTCGACGACCCGGCGATCTTCGCCGAGTTGCTGGAGGACTTCATTGCCTTCACCGGCGACGAGCGCCGCCGCAGCGAGCTCCTCGAGCAGCGCACCCGCGACGCCGAGGAAGGCCGCGCCAAGGCCGAACTGGCTCGGCAGGACGTGGAGCAGGTGCTGAACCAGCGACTGCTCGGCAAGGTCCTGCCGGAGGTGGTGGTGCGCCTGCTGCGGGATGCCTGGAGCAAGGTGATGCTGCTGATCTGCCTTAAGCATGGCAAGGCTTCGGCCGAGTGGCGGGAGGCCCTGGATACCATGGACGAGCTGATCTGGAGCGTCGGCCCGCATGATGATCCGCTGTCCCGCCAACAGTTGCTGGAGCGCGTGCCAGGCCTGCTCAAGGCGCTGCGCGAGGGATTGGCCAGCGCAGCCTTCGATCCGTTTTCCACCGGTGAATTCTTCAGCCAGCTGGAAACCCTGCATGTCCAGGGCCTGCAGCGCGACAAGCGCGGCGAGGCGGCGGTCGCGGACAGCCCCCTGCTCGACGAAGCGACCCCGGGCACGGCCGCGGAAAAGCCCCGGGTGCCGGTCATGCTGCGGGTGGTCGAGGAAATCGTCCTGACCTCGCCGGACGCCGCCCCGGCGCCTGTCGAGAGCGAAGTGCGCCTGCCGGACAACGACGAGGCACTGCTGCGGGTCGATGCGCTGCGTGTCGGCAGTTGGGTGGAGATCCAGGAGGACGCCGAGCACAAGCTGCGCTGCAAGCTGGCGGCAGTGATCCGGCCCACCGGTCGCTACATCTTCGTCAATCGCACCGGGATGAAGGTCCTGGAAAAGACCCGCATGGGCCTGGCGGTGGAGTTTCGCCGGCAGGCGGTACGCCTGCTGGACGATGCCTTGCTGTTCGACCGGGCCCTGGAGTCGGTGATCGGCAACCTGCGGCGCCTCAAGGGCGCCTAGCCGCTTCTCGAGGACCCGGCGGATGCCGGGTCTTTTCGTTCTTGCGGGTAATACCTTTCCTCGACGCATGTCGAAGCGGCCGATCCAGAGCCCGCCTGATCGTCATTCCGGCACCGCTGGATTAGAGTGGGGGCTCGTTCAGGAGCCCGTATGCATTTCGATTCCGTTACCGGCTGGGTCCGTGGCGTCCGCCACTGCCCTTCACCGAATTTCAACCTGCGTCCGCAAGGGGACGCGGTGTCGCTGCTGGTCATCCACAATATCAGCCTGCCGCCGGGACAGTTCGGCACCGGCAAGGTCCAGGCGTTCTTCCAGAATCGCCTGGACCCGAACGAACATCCCTATTTCGAGGAGATCCGCCACCTGACGGTTTCCGCGCATTTCCTCATCGAACGCGACGGCGCCATCACCCAGTTCGTCTCCTGCCACGACCGCGCCTGGCATGCCGGGGTTTCCTGCTTCGACGGTCGCGAGGCGTGCAACGACTTCTCCCTTGGCATCGAACTGGAGGGGACCGACACGGAACCGTACACGGACGCGCAGTACACTGCCCTGGCCGGGCTGACGCGGCTGTTGCGCGCGGCCTTCCCGGCGATCACCCCGGAACGCATCCAGGGCCACTGCGATATCGCCCCGGAGCGCAAGACCGATCCCGGCGAGGCTTTCGACTGGTCGCGCTACCGCGCCGGATTGACCGATTCCAAGGAGGAAACATGACGTTCCTGGTGTTGCTGCTGGCCCTTGCGCTGGAGAAGTTCTCCGGCTGGCGCCGGCGTATCCAGCGCGATGGCGCCTGGCTCGCCTGGCTGGGCCTGGTCGAGGATCTGCCCTCGGTGTCCCGCCGCTCCTGGCTGGGGTTGCTGCTCGCGGTGGTCCTGCCGTTGCTGCCGCTGGCCCTGCTGCTGACATTGCTGCAGCCGCTGGCCTATGGCTGGTTGAGCCTTCCGCTGCATCTTCTGGTGGTGGTCTACAGTCTCGGCCGCGGCGACGTCATGGCCGACCTCGGGCCGTTCCGCGACGCCTGGCGGCGCGAGGAGGCCCAGGCTGCCTTCCATGTCGCCGAACGCGATCTGGGGATCCTGGGCGGCAGCGAGAGCGACCTGATCGGCCGGGTGCACGGCCATCTGCTCTGGCAGGGCTACCAGAGCTTCTTCGCGGTGATCTTCTGGTATGCCTTGCTCGGCCCGGTGGCGGCCCTGGCCTATCGCCTGCTGGCACTGGCGCTGGAGCACGCCCGCCAGCCGGCGTTGCGCGAACAGGCGGCGCGCGTCCGGCATATCTTCGACTGGTTGCCGGTGCGTGCGCTGGTGCTGAGCTTCGCCCTGGTCGGCAACTTCCTCGCGGTTATCCGCGTGCTGCTGCACTGGCTGCTGGCCTGGGACATCTCGGCGGCCGCGCTGCTGGGCAAGGCCGGACGGGTCGCCAGCGATGTCGAAGCGGTCGAACTGGGTGCCGCCGGCGTCGCCAGCCTGGATGCGCTCTGGCAATTGCTGGTGCGTGCGGCCGTGCTCTGGTACGCCGTGTTCGCCTTCTGCGCGCTGTTCCTCTGAGCGCAGCGACGGGGAATCCGCCTGCGATTCCCCGTTAACCTTAAGTTACAGAACACCAGGCCGATATCGGGTACACAGGTGAACGTGTCCGCATGATTTCGAAAGGCCATTACCGAGCGGACTCCGTGCGTCAATGTCGCCACGCGGCGGCATCTCTCAGAACGATAAGAACAATCAGGAGACGTCTGGGTGAAGACCGTACTCTATCCCGCCATCGCGCTGATGAACCGGCTCAGCTTCGGCATGAAGTTCGGCCTGATCAGCGTGCTGTTCTTCCTGCCGCTGCTGATCACCAGCTTCTATCTGGTGCGCGATGCCTATCGCCAGTTCAGCGACACCCGGATCGAACTGCAGAGCTTGACGCTGCTGGGTAGCGGACTTCAGATCCGGCGTGGCCTGGAGTCCCTCAACGATCTGTTGCAGATCAATGCGGTCATCGGCCAGTCCGGCAAGGCCGGCGATCTGGAAGCGCGCATCGCGGACGTCCAGAAGGGGCTGCGCGGGCGGCTCGAGGCGCTGGCGCCGCTCAGCGAGGATGGTGCGGCGGTAGCCGAATTCGAGGCCCAGCGCGACCGGTTGCTCAACGGCTTGCAGGCCGTGGAGGCCGAAGGGTCCCTGCAGGGCAAGGGCGCACGGGCGGAGAAGCTGCTCGGTAGCGCACAGGTATTCATCAAGTTGCTCATCGCCCAGGCCGGGCTCAGCCAGGACAGCCAGCGCCAGGTGCGCCAGCTCAGCGAGCTGGTCGGTTCGATAACGCCGGAGGTGACGGCGGCCATCAGCAAGGGGCGCGCCATCGGCGCCTACTCCCTGGGCCAGGGTTTCCTCAATTCGTCCTCCAGCGCGCGGCTCGACGAACTGCTGCTGGAGTTCGAGAAACTGCATGGCGAGTACGGCCTGAAGCTGCAGGAGTCCCTGGCCGGCAGCCCACCGGCGCTCGCGGAGGCCGCCCAGGCCAGTCGCGAGACCCTGAAGAGACTGGGGCAGTTGTTCGAGGACCGGGTGATCGTGGCCGAGACGCTGGATACCCCGTGGACGCAGTTCTACGATCAGGTCAGCGCGGCGATGGACAAGACCTACCAGCTCGACGACGCCGTTCTCGGCTATCTCGATACCCAGTTGCAAAAGCGCCTGCAACAGGTGCGCACGCAGATGCTGTTGCTAGTCGCCGCGCTGGCCGTGGTTTTCGCCGCGATCCTATACCTCTACGGCGGTTTCTACGTTTCCACCCGCGCCACCCTGAAGGATCTCGGGCGAATGATGGAGCGCGTCGCCGGCGGCGACATGACGGTCAGCTTCCAGGCCCGCAGCCGTGACGAGCTGGGCGAGCTGGGACAATCGTTCAACGAATCGGTGGCGAAGATCCACGACCTGATCGAGCGGGTCAGCCAGACCGTCGGCGAGGTCGAGCGGCAGACCCTGCGCGTCGAGTCGGTGTCGGCCGAAAGCAACCAGGCGGTAGCCGGGCAACGCAGCCAGATCGAGCAGGTGGCCACGGCGATGAACCAGATGGCCGCTACCGCCCAGGAAGTGGCACGCAGCGCGGCGATGGCGGTGAGCAGCGCGAACAGCGTGAACCAGGAAACCCTCAGCGGGCGCAGCCTGGTCGAGTCGCAGGTGGGTAGCATCCAGCGCCTGGCCGGCGAGATCGACCAGTCGGTGGCGGCGATCAATCGCCTGGCCAGTGACAGCGCCTCGATCAGCCAGGTGCTGGATGTGATCAAGGGCATCGCCGAACAGACCAACCTGCTGGCGCTCAATGCGGCGATCGAGGCCGCTCGTGCCGGGGAGCAGGGGCGCGGTTTCGCGGTGGTGGCCGACGAGGTGCGCACGCTGGCCAAGCGCACCCAGCAATCCACCGCCGAGATCGAACAGATGATCCTGCGCCTGCAGGGCGGCGTCGATGCGGCGGTGAAGGCGATGGGCAGCAGCCACCATACCGCCGATGGCACGGTCAACGAGTCGGCGCAGGTGCAGCAGGCACTGGAGAATATCCTCGGCGCGGTGGGCATGATCGTCGACCAGAACCAGCAGATCGCCGCCGCCGCCGAGCAACAGACCGCCGTGGCCCACGATATCGACCAGAACATCGTCGAGATCAACCAGGCCGGCGAGCGCACCGCGGAAGGCGCCAGCCAGACCGAACGGGCCAGCCGCGAACTGGGCGCCCAGGTGACCCAGCTGAAACGCCTGATCGGCGCGTTCCGGGTGTAGGCGCAAGGCCTGCGCGGGACGTTTTTCGTCCATCCGATTGAACGCTGGGCGGACGGGGACATCCCACTGTCATGCACATGGGGTAAAGGCTGAGCAGGTCAATCCGGCGGTGCGACAGGCGGAGGCGAAATCGCGGCATTTTTTTATTGATCTCGCGTCCCCTTGGTCCTAAAGTTCGCGCCCGAACGTCCATGCTGGAAACGATCCATCCGGCTCAAGTACTGACGACGAGAGATCGCCTTGTGGCAAGGCGACGTCCGCTGCTCAAGCGGCCAGGTCGTCGCGCGGGACACGCGCGCGACCTACCAGGATGAACAGGCGGTGGCTGCCGGCAGGCAGGTGATACTCGGCGACATGCCTTGGGAAGTAGGCGAACCAAAGTGGGGAAACGGATTAGACGTTCAGCTTCACCCCTACGAATCCATGTGTTTTGCCATTGGGAGTCCCAACCATGTCCATCAAGGTCGAGGATTATTTCGCCCCTGAAACCTTCCAGCGCATGAAGGCCTTCGCCGACAAGCAGGAAACCCCCTTCGTGGTCATCGACAAGCAGACCATCGCCGATGCCTACGACCAACTGACCGACTGCTTCCCCTTCGCCAGGATCTACTACGCGGTGAAGGCCAATCCCGCTACCGAAATCACCGAGCTGCTGCGCGACAAGGGTTCGAACTTCGATATCGCCTCGATCTACGAACTGGACAAGGTGATGAAGACCGGCGTCGGTCCGGAGCGCATCAGCTACGGCAACACCATCAAGAAATCCAAGGACATCCGCTACTTCTACGAGAAGGGCGTGCGCCTGTTCGCCACCGACTCCGAAGCCGACCTGCGCAACATCGCCAAGGCCGCTCCCGGCGCCAAGGTCTACGTGCGTATTCTCACCGAGGGCTCGACTACCGCAGACTGGCCGTTGTCGCGCAAGTTCGGCTGCCAGACCGACATGGCCATGGACCTGCTGATCCTGGCCCGCCAGCTGGGCCTGGAGCCCTACGGCATTTCCTTCCACGTCGGTTCGCAGCAGCGCGACATCTCGGTGTGGGACGCGGCGATCGCCAAGGTCAAGGTGATCTTCGAGCGCCTGAAGGAAGAAGACGGCATCGTCCTGAAGATGATCAACATGGGCGGCGGCTTCCCGGCCAACTACATCACCAAGACCAACGACCTGGAAACCTATGCGGAGGAGATCATCCGCTTCCTCAAGGAGGACTTCGGCGACGACCTGCCGGAAATCATCCTCGAGCCGGGCCGTTCGCTGATCGCCAATGCCGGCATCCTGGTCAGCGAAGTGGTGCTGGTCGCCCGCAAGTCGCGGACCGCCGTGGAGCGCTGGGTCTATGCCGACGTCGGCAAGTTCTCCGGACTGATCGAAACCATGGACGAGTCGATCAAGTTCCCGATCTGGACCGAGAAGCAGGGCGAGATGGAAGAGGTGGTGATCGCCGGCCCGACCTGCGACAGCGCCGACATCATGTACGAGCACTACAAGTATGGCCTGCCGCTGAACCTGGCGAGCGGCGACCGCCTTTACTGGCTGTCTACCGGCGCCTACACCACCAGCTACAGTGCGGTGGAGTTCAACGGCTTCCCGCCGCTGAAGGCGTTCTACCTCTAGCGCAGTCGCCTCTGCTACGAAGAGCCCCGCCTCGGCGGGGCTTTTTCATGTCGCTCTGGAAGCCTCGCGGCGCTCGTGTCAGCCTTGTTCGACAACCCATGACAAGGACGCCGACATGACAGGCAATGGTGTTTCCCTGGTGACCCTCGGGGTCGCCGATCTGGCCCGCTCCTCTCTCTACTACCAGGCGCTGGGCTGGCAGCCCTCTTCGGACGGCAACGAGCAGGTGGTATTTCTCAAGGGCCGCAACCTGGTCCTCGGCCTCTACGGACGCAGCGCCCTCGCCGAGGATGCGCAGGTGGAAGATCGTCCGACCGGCTTCGCGGCTATCACCCTGGCCTGCAACTGCGCCTCGCGGGACGAGGTGGACCGTCTGTTCTCCGCAGCTACGGCGGCCGGCGGGCAGGCGACCAAGATGCCGCAGGAAGTGTTCTGGGGTGGCTACTCCGGATATGTCGCCGACCCGGATGGACACCTTTGGGAAATTGCCTACAACCCGTTCTGGCCGTTCGACGAGCAGGGCAACCTGGTCTTGCCCTGAGGCGCTACGGATGGAAAAACGCCCCGCTCGGCGGGGCGTTTTCTTTGGCGGCGGTCAGCCTTCGTTCGGCTGGCGGGACGGTGCGCGCGGTGTCGTTGGCGCGGGTCGTCCGGCCTGGGCTACCTGCTGCCCGGCGTCGGCCTTGTCCAGCGGTAGCTTGTCGAAGTCGCGCAAGCCATTGTGGGCATAGGGGTTGCCGATCCAGCGGACTTCATGCTGGAAGTCGTTGCTCACCAGGCTCTTGGTCGGATCGAAGAGGTCATAGTTGAGGCCGGCGAGGTCGGACCAGGTATGGATCAGGTCTTCGCTGCTGTAGCGTCGGTCGACCAGGGCCTGCAGGTCGCGCGGATGGGTCTGCTGCCAGCTGGGCGAAGTCCAGACCAGGAAGGGCACGGTGTACATGCCGCGGGTCGGGTCGCCTTCGTTGCGGCCGAGACGGTCGTGCGGGGCTTCGTCGAAGACTTCCTCGCCATGGTCCGAGAGGTAGACCAGGAAGCCGTTCGGATCGCTGTTGGCGAAGCCCTTGATCAGGCTGGAGACCACGTAGTCGTTGTACAGCACGGCGTTGTCGTAGCTGTTGTAGACCTCCACCTGGTCGTCGCTGAGGGCCGCCGGGGCGCCCTGGCGGTCGACGAAGCGAGCGTAATCGGCGGGATAGCGGTACTTGTAGTTCATGTGGGTGCCGAGCAGATGGACCACGATGAATTTCTTCGGCGCCGGGTCGTCCAGCACCTTGGCGAAGGGCGCCAGCACCGCGCCGTCCAGCTGGCTGGCGTTCTGGCTGCGCTGGTTGTTCAGGTAGAACTGCGCATCGGTCTGCTGGGCGAAGGTCGTCAGCATGGTGTTGCGCTTGGTCATGGTCTGCTGGTTGGTGATCCAGAAGGTCTTGTAGCCGGCCTGCTTCATCAGGTTCATCAGCGACGGATCGGTGAGGAAGCGGTCGGGATGCTCCTGGTCAGCGAACGTCAGCACCTGCTGCAGCACCTCGATGGTGTATGGCCGCGACGCCACCACGTTGTTGAATACCGTGAGGTTCCGGTTCGCGGCCTTCAGTGCGTCCAACTGCGGGGTCGTTTCGCGTGGATAGCCGTAGAGGCTCATGTGCTTGCGCGACGTGGATTCGCCGATCACCAGGACCAGCGTGCGCGGCGTATCGCCATTGGCATCGACGAGGTTCTTCAGCGGCGGTAGGGCCGCGTTCTTTTGCAACAGCGCCTGCATGCTGCCCAGTTGCTGGCGGTATTGCTGGTAGCCGATCAGCAATTGCCAGGGCACCGCCGGTTCCATGCGCGCCTGGACCTTGTCCAGGGCTTCGTCGAAGGGCCGGCCCTGGCTGACCAGTTGCTTGTAGAACGGATAACCGATGGTCGCGACGATCAGCAGCACCGCCACCGGCAGGGCGCTGAAGCGCGGCAGGTAGACTGGGCGCAGGCGGCGCCAGAGGAGGATGGCGACCAGGCTGTAGAGCACCAGGCCGAGGGTCATCCAGGGGTTGAAGTACTGGCTGAAATATTCGCTGGCCTCGGCGGTGTTCGACTCGAACATCACGAAGATCACGCTTTGCGAGAATTCCTGGTGATAGATGCCGAAATAGCTCAGGCCGACCAGCGAGGCGGCCCACAGCACCAGCCCGATGACGGCGGCCAGCGGCTTGGTCCAGCGCGGGAACAGCAACACCGGCGCAAGCCAGATGGTGCTCAGCACCATGGCGTTGCGGAAACCGGAGAAACCGCTGTTGCCGGAGGTCAGCAGGAGCAGTTGGGTGATACCGGAGAAGAACCAGAAGAACAGGAACAGCCAGCCCAGGCCGGCCCAGTCGATGCGATTGCGCGTAACGCTTGGTGGAGTGGGGGACACGATAGCCTCGTACGATGGACCGGAGGCGCGATCGTCGCTCGCCTCGATGAAGCGGCGAGGGTAGGGAAAGGCTTGTCAAAAAAGTGTTATGTGGGTGTGAACAAAGGGTTGGGCGTTGTTCGTCAGACGGGCAGTTGCGCGTGCCCATGACGTTCGAGCGCCTGTTCCAGAGCCTCTCGATCGGTGTCGTCGCCCAACTGCGCCGCGCGTCGGTAGTAGGCCAGCGCCAGGCTGCGGAATGGCGGGTGGGCCGACTGCTCCAGGCCATGGCGGGCACTGCGCAGGAAGTTCAGGTTGCCGCCTTCGAGGGCACGCCGGAGCCAGGTTTCGGCTTCGGCATGGCGGCCCGAGGCGCTGAGCATCGCGGCGTGGCTGAACTGGCCGCGAAAATCGCCGCCCTCGGCGGAACGTCGATACCAGTGCGCAGCTTGCGCCAGGTCGCGAGCGACCACCAGGCCTTCTTCGTGGTAGCGCCCCACCAGGTTCATCGATTTCGCGTGGCCCTGCTCGGCCGCTTGCCGATACAGCGCATAGGCGCGCGGCTGGTCCTGAGGCACGCCGCGGCCGGTGGCGTGGAGATTGGCCAGGTTGTAGCGGGCCCAGTCAAGGCCGGCCTGGGCGGCGATCCGATAGTGGACGGCTGCCGCGGCTGGATCCGCCGGGCCGCCCCAGCCATGTTCAAGACAGCGAGCGAGCATATTGCGCGCCATTGCGTGGCCGCGTTCGGCGGCGATCGTGAACCAGGTCCGCGCCAGGGTCGGGTCGCGCTGGATGCCTTGGCCGTCCAGAAGGATCTGTCCGAGCAGGGCCTGGGCTTCCGTCAGGCCCTCGCGCGCAGCGCCGAGGATGGCCTGGGCAACCTCGCCCGGGGTACCGGCCAGTTGTGCGGCGAAACCTTCGGCGTCCAGCGCGTCGTGACGAAGCAGCAGGTGGCGCATGTTCAGAGTTCCGACCAGCGCCGCAGGAGATTGTGGTAGGTACCGGTGAGGCGGATCAGCGAGGGATGGTCGGGCACGTCGCGGGTGAGTCGCTGGATCGACTGGTCCATTTCGAATAGCAGGGTGCGCTGGCTGTCTTCGCGGACCAGGCTCTGGGTCCAGAAGAACGAGGCGTAGCGCGCGCCGCGGGTGACCGGATTGACCTTGTGCAGGCTGGTGCCGGGGTAGAGCACCAGATCGCCGGCGGGCAGCTTCACCTGTTGCAGGCCGTAGGTGTCCTGGATCACCAGTTCGCCGCCGTCATAGTCCTCCGGGTCGCTGAAGAAGAGGGTCGAGGACAGGTCGGTACGGACCCGCTCGCGGCCGCCATGGATGTCGCGCACGGCGTTGTCGATGTGGAAGTCGAACGAGCCCCCGCCGGTATAGCAGTTGAACAGCGGCGGGAAGACCTTGAGCGGCAGGGCGGCGGACATGAACAGGGGATGGTTCCACAGGCGCTGCAGCATGGCTTCGCCGATCTCCCGGGCCAGCGGGTGGTCCTGCGGCAGTTGCAGGTTGTGCTTGGCCTTGGCCGATTGGTAGCCGGCGGTCGCCTTGCCGTCGGCCCATTCCGCCTGCTCCAGGGCTGCGCGGATCCGGGAGACTTCCTCGGCGGTGAAGATGGCGGGAATATGCAGCAACATGGCGCTGTCCATGAAGGCGAAATGATTGCCAATGATATTGATTTGCATTGGACGTGTAAAACCGCCAGAGGTTGTAGACGAGCGAGATGGGAAAAAATGTAATGAGAAAATTGTAAAGAATGTAAATTCCTGTCGAATGCGAATCCGTAATAATTGATAACAATTCTGATCTGCAATAAATTCCGCGACCTTCACAGCTCCCGGGGAGGGGTTTCGAATGTCGCGTCAGTCCACGGATACCGCCGTTTCTTCGCAACGTCTGCTGGCTTCGGCCATCGGTGTCGCCATCACCGCCATCGCCGCACCGCAGGCAGCCCACGCCGACGAGGCCGGGCAGAAAAAGACCGATAAGGACCGCGTACTGTCGCTGGATGCGGCCACCATCGTCGGCGAGCAGCAGGACGAAACCACCTACAACGTCGACCGCTCGGCGTCGAAGAAGTACACCGCGCCGCTCTTGGATACGCCGCGCTCCGTCACGGTAGTACCAAAGCAGGTGATCAAGGATACCGCCGCCGTGTCTCTCCAGGATGCACTGCGTACCGTTCCAGGTATTACCTTTGGCGCGGGCGAGGGCGGCAATCCCACCGGTGACCGGCCATTCATTCGCGGCTTCGATGCGCAAAGCGATACTTACGTCGATGGTGTACGCGATACTGGTGCACAGACCCGCGAGATCTTCAACCTTGAGCAGATCGAGGTCAGCAAGGGCCCTAACTCGGCATTCGGAGGACGGGGCTCGGCCGGCGGCAGCCTCAATCTCGTCAGCAAGCAGGCCAAGGCTGGGAACTTCATCGATGGAGGCTTCACCTATGGTTCTGACCAGACTCGCCGCTACACCCTGGACCTCAACCAGGAATTCCTCGATGGCAATGCGGCATTCCGGCTGAATCTTCTCAAGCACGATGCCAATGTCGCGGGCCGCGATGAAGTCGATGTCAGTCGCTGGGGCGTAGCGCCGTCGCTCACCTTCGGTCTTGGCTCGCCGACCCGAGTGACCGTCAGCCATTATCACCTGGAAAGTGACGATACCCCGGATTCGGGCATTCCCTATGCCAAGAGTAGCGATCGCAGCAAGCACAATCCGGACAAACCGGTGAATGTCGATCGAGGCAATTTCTATGGGCTGACGGGGCGCGATTTCCAGAAGAGCCGCATCGATACCAGTACCATCACCGTTGAGCATGATCTGACTGACAGCCTCACTATTCGCAATACCTCGCGTTACGGCAACAGTCATCAGGACTATCTGTGGACACAACCGGATGACAGCCAGGGCAACATCAACAATGGCTCGGTCTGGCGCCGCCAGAACAATCGGGTAAGTACCACCACCACAGCAGTCAACCAGACTGACCTGTTTGGAGAGTTCTACCTGGGTGGCTTCAAGAACAGCTTCAGCACCGGCCTGGAGTTCAGCCGAGAAGACAGCAAGCGCGATGGGTATACCGTCGATACCAATACCGGCCTGGGCAGCAACAAGTGCAATCCATCGCTGATCGGGGCGCCTAGCGGCTATAACTGCACTAGTCTGGAAAATCCCAATCCGCACGATCCATGGAATGGCAGTATTACCCGGAAATATGCGCCGCTGAATACGGTCGGCACCACCAAGGCAATATATGCGTTCGACACCATCGACCTGAACGAGCAGTGGCAGGTCAATATTGGCGCGCGCTTCGATAGTTTCGAAACTACGGCGAAGAACCACGGTGTAAGACCCGCTACCAAACTCAGCGACAAGTCGAGCTTCTGGAACTGGCAGGCAGGCTTGGTGTGGAAGCCTGTACCCAACGGCAGCATCTATGCGTCCTACGCCACTTCGGCTACGCCGCCGGGTAGCATGCTCGATAATGGGGATACCTCGAATGCTGTCGACGGGTTCGCCATCAGCAACAACCTTGAGCCGGAAGAAACCACGAACTACGAGCTTGGTACCAAGTGGGCTTTCTTCAACGAGCGGCTGGAGCTGAGTGCCGCGATCTTCCGCACCGACAAGGACAATACCCGCATCCTGGTCGCCAACCAGACCTACGACAACGCCGGACAATCCCGCGTCGACGGCGTGGAGTTGAGCGCCAGCGGCAAGCTGACCGAGAAGTGGAAGGTGTTCGCGGGCTACAGCTACCTGGACAGCGAGTTGGTCGATGCCGGTAAGGCTGGGCGTAACGGCAATGTGAACGCATCGGCGGCTTCCAACAACGGCAACGAGATGCCAAATACGCCGAAGAACAGCTTCAGTCTCTGGACCACCTATGACATCTTCCCGAAGACCACCATCGGCGGCGGGGCTTTCTATGTCGACAAGGTCTATGGCGACGTTGGCAATACCGTCTATGTCCCCGATTACTGGCGCTATGACGCAATGGCCAGCTACAAACTGAGCAAGAACGTCGATTTCCAGTTGAACGTGCAGAATGTGTTCGACAAGAAGTACTTCGACAAAGCCTATGCGGCGCACTATGCGTCCCAGGCCGCTGGAAGGACGATACTGTTCAGCACCAACTTCCACTTCTGACAGCCGCTCTCGCTCCCCACGAAAGCCCCATTCCCCCTGCGGGATGGGGCTTTCCCGCATCCAGGTGGGTAAATAGAGCGTAAAGAACGTTAATTCGGCTTTATCGCAACTGATTATCAAATAGAATTGCCCGCCGACGTCCTCGTGTCGTCTGGCCGGCGCTTGGCGTCGGCGTAGTCCCGTTGTTGCCGCGCGGCGGCCGTGAAGGTGATCCTGTGAAGAAAGTCTGGTTCCAGTTGCATTGGTTCTTCGGTATCAGCGCCGGCCTGGTGCTGGCGCTGATGGGCGTCACCGGAGCGACCCTGTCGTTCCAGGACGAGCTGATGCGCGCGCTCAACCCTGACGTGCTGGTGGTGCAGAAGCGCCCCGAGGGTGTGCTGCCGCTGGACGAACTGGTGCGCCGTATCGAAGGTGCCGAGCCGGGGCGGAAAGTGGCCTTCGTCTGGGTCGAGATGGACAGCGACAAGGCCGGGCGGATCTTCTATACCCCGCCGCCGGGACAGCGCCGCGGCGAGTCGCGCTGGATCGATCCCTACACCGGGGCTTTCGTCGGCGAGCCACGCGGCGAGGGTTTCTTCAACCTGATGATGCAACTGCACCGGTTCCTCGCCATGGGCGAGTACGGCAAGCAGGTCACCGCCGCCTGCACCCTGATCCTGATCTTCTTCTGCCTGTCCGGTCTCTACCTGCGCTGGCCGCGCAAGGTTTTCGACTGGCGCGCCTGGCTGACCCTCGACTGGTCGCGCAAGGGGCGCAGTTTCAACTGGGACCTGCATGCCGTGGCCGGCACCTGGTGCCTGGCGCTCTACCTGCTGGCTGCGCTGACCGGCCTGTACTGGTCCTACGAGTGGTACCGCAACGGCCTGTTCAAACTGCTCGACGACGCGCCCGCCGGCCAGCAGGCGCAGCGCGGCAAGCCGGGCGGACGTGGCGAGCGCCCGGCCGATGCGGCTCCGCTGGTGGTCGACTACGCGGCGGTATGGAACAGCATCCGCCAGGCCGGCGGCGACCGCTTGCAGGCCTACAACCTGCGCCTGCCGCCGGCGGGCGGCCAGCCGGCGACAGTGTTCTATCGCCTGACCGACGCGCCGCACGAGCGTGCCTTCAACACCTTGATCCTGGACCCGGCCAACGGCCAGGTGAAAAGCGACCAGCGCTATAGCGACCGTTCTTTCGGCAGCCAGTTGCTGGCCAGCGTCTATGCATTGCACGTAGGCAGCTATTTCGGCATGGCCGGACGCATCCTGATGATGCTCGCCAGCCTGGCGATGCCGCTGTTCTTCATCACCGGCTGGCTGCTCTACCTCGACCGCCGGCGCAAGAAACGCGCGGTACGGGCGAGCCGCGCCGACCTGGGCGGCAGCGCCGGCGCCAGCGGCGAGCCCTGGTTGATCGGCTACGCCAGCCAGAGCGGTTTTGCCGAGCAACTGGCCTGGCAGAGCGCCGGCCAGTTGCAGGCGGCCGGGTTGCCGGTGCGGGTCGAATCGCTGGCGCGCCTGGATGCCGGGCAACTCGCCGAGGCGCGCAAGGCGCTGTTCGTGGTCAGCACCTTCGGCGACGGTGAGGCGCCGGACAGCGCCCGCGGCTTCGAACGCAAGGTGCTTGGCCAGGCCGCCAGCCTCGATGGCCTGAGCTACGCCCTGCTGGCCTTGGGAGATCGCCAGTACGAGCAGTTCTGCGGCTTCGCCCGGCGCATGCAGGGCTGGTTGCAGGGGCAGGGCGCGCGGAGCCTGTTCGCCCCGGTGGAGGTCGATGATGGCGACGCCGCGGCCCTGCGCCAATGGCAGGAAAGCCTGGCCGAGGTGACCGGCGGTGCCGCCCCGGCGGCCTGGGAAGCGCCGGCCTTCGAGGTCTGGTCGCTGGCGCGGCGGGAGTGCCTGAATCCTGGCAGCCAGGGCGAGTCGACCTGGCTGCTGGACCTGCGTGCGCCGACCGACAGCGCCATCCAATGGCGCGCCGGCGATCTGCTGGAGATCGTCCCGCACCAGGCGCCCGCGCGCATCCGCGAATGGCTGCAGCGGCATAACCTGGACGGCCAGGCGCGGGTGGCGGTCGAGGGCATCGAGCAGAGCCTGGAGCAGGCCCTGGCTGGGCGCTTGCTGCCGGACTCTTTCGAACACCTGGTCGGCTTGCACCCGCAGGCGCTGCTGGATGCGCTGATTCCGCTTTCCGTGCGCCAGTACTCCATCGCGTCGCTGCAGAGCGATGGCGACCTGCAACTGATCGTACGCCAGGAGCAGCATGCCGACGGCAGCCTGGGCATCTGCTCCGGCTGGCTCACCGAGTACCTGCCGCTCGGCGCCGCGCTGACCCTGCGCCTGCGCCGCAACGCGGGCTTCCACCTGCCGGAGGATGACGTGCCGCTGATCCTCATCGGCAACGGTACCGGGCTCGCCGGCCTGCGCAGCCTGTTGCGCGCCAGCATTGCCGCCGGGCGCAAGCGCAACTGGCTGCTGTTCGGCGAACGCAATTTCGCCCACGACTACTACTGTCGTGCGGAGCTGGAGCAGGCCCTGGCCAGGGGCGAGCTGCAACGCCTGGACCTGGCCTTCTCCCGCGACCAGGCGGGGAAGATCTATGTCCAGGACCGCCTGCATGAAGCGGCGGATGAACTGCGGCGCTGGATCGACGAGGGCGCGGCCTTGTACGTCTGCGGCAGCCTGCAGGGCATGGCCGGCGGTGTCGACCGGGTACTGCGCGAAGTGCTCGGTGAGGAGGCCTTGCAACGCCTGGCCGACGAAGGACGTTACCGACGCGACGTGTACTGAACGGATGAATGAAAAAGGCTCCCAAGGGAGCCTTTTCGTTGCCAGCTACTGGGACTGCCGGGCTTTGCGGGGTGTAGGGCGAATAACCGCAGAGCGGTTATCCGCCATTTCGGCGAGATATCGGCGGATGACGCCGTTGGCGTCATGCGCCCTACGGGCTATCGGGACGTCGCGCCGCCCGTGGCGTAGGGCGAATAACCGCAGAGCGGTTATCCGCCATTTCGGCGGGGTGTCGGCGGATGACGCCGTTGGCGTCATGCGCCCTACGGAGCTATCGGGACTTCGCGCTGTCCGTGGCGTAGGGCGAATAACCGCAGAGCGGTTATCCGCCATTTCGGCGGGGTATCGGCGGATGACGCCGTTGGCGTCATGCGCCCTACGGAGCTATCGGGACTTCGCGTTGTCCGTGGCGTAGGGCGAATAACCGCAGAGCGGTTATCCGCCATTTCGGCTGGGTGTCGGCGGATGACGCCGTCATGCGCCCCACGGAGCTATCGGGGCCTTGCGTCGCCGGGCCTCAGATCCACAGGATGAAAGCCAGTACCAGGGCGAAGAAGCTCCATTTCTGCAGGTAGTAGAGCTTGCGGTTGCGCTTCTTCAAACGTTTGCCCTGCAGGCGGATCTTGTAGAGGCTGTCGAAGATCCGATTGAGTCCGCCGGTCCGGTCGCCTGCGTTGTTCGGGGCGGCCGCGGCAGCCATCACGTTGCGGCTGAACCAGCGGTTGAAGGCGGTGGCCCAGCCCTGGGTCAGCGGCCGCTCGATGTCGCAGAAGAGAATGATGCGGTTGTGTTCGGTGGCGTTTTCCGCGTAGTGGATGAAGGTTTCATCGAACACCACCGCCTCGCCGTCGCGCCAGTGGTAGCGCTCGCCGTCCACCTCGATGAAGCAGGCCGGATCGTTGGGGGTGAACAGTCCCAGGTGGAAGCGCAGCGAGCCGGCGTAGGGATCGCGGTGTCGCACCAGCTTCGAGCCCGGCGGCAGTTCGGCGAACATCGCCGCCTTGACCGAGGGAATCTGCCGCAACAGGGCGGTGGTCTGCGGGCAGAGTTGTCCGGCGGAGGGATGGGCCTCGTCGTACCATTTCAGGTAGAAGCGCTTCCAGCCGCTCTTGAAGAACGAGTTGAAACCGATATCGTCGTACTGTTCGGAACGCTTGATGTTGCCGGCGTCGTGCAGGTGCAGCGCCTCGCTGCGGATGGCTTGCCAGTTGTCGACCAGAACCTGCAGTTCGGGGAAGGTCTGCGGTGCCAGGTAAGGGCGGTTCGGTACCTTCGAGAACAGGTACATCAGGCAGTTGATCGGAGCGAGGAAGCTGGAGTGGTCGCTCAATTGGCGCGACAGCTTGTGGCGTACCCGGCCGCGGAAATGGACATAGAGGATGCTCAGCGCATAGGCCGCCAGGATGAGAACTTTCATGAATGCAAGGTCGTCGGTGCAAAAGAGGAGAATTTACTCCTGTTCTCAGTGCCTGAGTATGCTACCTGACGCTAATTCGCCAGCACTGCGCTCATTTTTCCGTAATCCTGGCCTCGAAAGGAGCGCACAATGAACGACACCGGCCGGCGTATCCTGCTCAACTGCGACATGGGCGAAAGCTTTGGCGCCTGGCGCATGGGCGACGATGTCCACAGCATGCCGCTGGTTGACCAGGCCAACCTGGCTTGCGGCTTCCACGCTGGCGACCCGCTCACCATGCGGCGCGCGGTGGAGCTGGCGGTACGCCATGGCGTGAGCATCGGCGCGCACCCTGCCTATCCCGACCTGAGCGGCTTCGGCCGGCGCTCGCTGGCCTGCTCTGCCGAAGAGGTGCATGCCATGGTGCTGTACCAGATCGGCGCGCTGGACGCTTTCTGCCGTTCCCTCGGTACCCAGGTGGCCTACGTCAAGCCGCATGGCGCGCTGTACAACGACCTGGTCGGCGACGATGAGCTGCTGCGCGCCGTGCTCGACGCCTGCGCCGCCTATCGCAAGGGCCTGCCGCTGATGGTGCTGGCCCTGGCCGACAACGGCCGCGAGCTGGAACTGGCCGACGAGGCCGACGTGCCGCTGCTGTTCGAGGCCTTCGCCGATCGCGCCTACCTGCCGGACGGTCGGCTGGCGCCGCGGCGGCTTGGCGGCGCGGTGCATCACGATCCGCAGCGGATCATCGAACAGGCCCTGGCCATCGCCCGCGGCGAAGCCTTCCCCGACTACGACGGCAACCCGCTGCGCCTGACCGCCGACAGTCTTTGCGTGCATGGCGACAACCCGCAGTCGCTGGCGGTCCTCCGGCGCCTGCGCGCGGCCCTGGACAGCCTGTGATCCGCATCGAACCCGCTGGTGCCGAAGCCCTGCTGCTGACGCTCGCCGAAGAGCCCGAAGTGGACCTGTCTGTGCGCCTGGCCGAGCTGGCCAGACGTCTGCGCGAGGGGCTCGGCGAAGGCGTCAGGGATCTGGTGCCGGGCTGGACCACCCTGATGCTGCATTACGACCCCTACCGCATCGCTCCGCAGGTACTGGAAGAACGCCTGGGTCCGCTGCTGGCGGAGTGGCATGCCTGGCGCCCCGCCGAGGATGCCGGGCGCCTGCACGAGATTCCCGTCTGGTACGCCGGCGAGGACCTCGCGACGGTAGCGGTTGCCTGCGGATTGACTGGCGAAGGGGTGATCGAACTGCACAGCGCGGCCGAATACCGGGTCGGCGCGATCGGTTTCGCTCCGGGATTCGCCTACCTCGGCGGCCTCGATCCGCGCCTGGTCCTGCCGCGGCGGGCCACCCCGCGGGCGCGCGTACCGGCCGGCAGCCTGGCCATTGCCGAGGCGCAGACGGCGATCTATCCGCAGGCCTCGCCCGGCGGCTGGCACCTGCTGGGACGCAGTCCGTGGCGTCCCTTCGATCCGGCCGCCACTCCTCCGTGCCCACTGGCGCTGGGCGACCGGGTGCGCTTCGTCGCCATCGGGCGCGAGGCTTTCCTCGACCTGGGCGGGCGCGAATGAATGGTTTGCGGGTCGTCAAGGCGGGTCCGCAGAGCCTGCTGCAGGACGACGGCCGGCGCGGCTGGCAGCACCTCGGCGTATCCCCGGGCGGCCCTCTGGACCGCCAGGCGGCAGCCTGGGCCAATCGTCTGCTCGGTAATCCCTGGGGGACGCCATTGCTGGAAATCGCTTTCGGCGGCTTGGTGCTGGAGTGCAGGGTGGAGGCGACCTGGCTGGCGTTGACCGGAGCGCGCCTGGCGCTGACGGTGGACGGTCGCGAATGCCTGCCCTGGAGTCGCTTCCGGGTCCGCCGCGGGCAACGCATCGAACTGGACTTCGCCGAGGCCGGGCAGCGTGCCTACCTGGCCTGCGCCGGCGGTTTCCGGGCGAGGCCGGTACTGGGCAGCGTCGCCTGCCAGGTTCGCGACGGGCTCGGCGGTTTACAGGGCGATGGCCGGATCCTGGCGGAGGGCGATTGCCTGCCGTGTGCCGAAGCGGGAGCGGCGTGTCCGTGGGATGCCAGCGTGCCCTGGCGTTTCCAGCCGGACTACCGGCAGCAGCGGCCCTTGCGCGTGCTGCTCGGCGGCGATGCGGCGGCCTTCGACGCAGCCAGCCGGCAAGCCTTCTTCGCCAGCGCCTGGCGAATCAGCCCGCGGTCCGATCGCATGGGTGTCCGCCTGGCCGGCGAGCCACTGCGCGGGGCGCCGCGCGCCTGGTCGCAGGGCGTGGTGGAGGGCGCTATCCAGGTTCCGCCCGATGGCCAACCCATCGTGCTGATGGCCGACCGCCAGAGCATGGGCGGCTATCCGCTGCTGGGCTTCGTCCATCCACTGGACCTCTCGCGCCTGGCGCAAAGCCCCGCGCATAGCGAGGTAACCTTCGTCGAGAGCGACCTGGCGACGCAGCAGGCCGATCTGCTGCGCTTCTACCGCTTCTTCCGCGGCTGAGCGCTCAGCCGGCCAGGTGGCCGAGCGGCAGCGGCGAGGGCGCCTTGACCGTCTTGATCGCGAAGTTGCTGCGAATGTCGCTGACCCCGGGCAGGCGCAGCAGAGTCTCGCTGAGCAGGCGTTCGTAGGCGCGCAGGTCGGGGACCACCACTTGCAGGAGGAAGTCCGACTCGCCGGAGACGAGGTGCACCGAGATCACCTCCGGCAGGTCGACCACCGCACGGTGGAAGGCCTCGGCCTGCTCCTGGCGGTGGCGTTCCACCTTGATCCCGACGAACACCGTGAGGCCGAGGCCGACCTCGTCGCGGTCGATGCTGGCCTGGTAGCCGCGAATCACCCCGGCCTCTTCCAGCAGGCGCACGCGGCGCAGGCAGGGGGACGGGGAGAGGCCGATCTCCTCGGCCAACTGGACGTTGCTCAGGCGGCCGTCGCGCTGGAGGGCGGCGAGGATGCGGTGGTCATAGGCGTCGAGTTTCATCTTGGCATATCCGGATGGATAGTCTCCAGAGAGTGGAATTTACTGCCAAATAGAATGGATAGGCTGGTGGAAAACGCAAGCACCTGCCCTGCCTTGCGGGCATAGAATCGTTATCCGGGTCACCTTCCTGGAGCCGATACGATGGACACGAGCGCTTTCCTGATTGCCCTGGCGGTGGTTTACCTGGTGCCCGGACCAGACATGCTCCTGCTGTTCCAGACCGGCGCCCGCCAGGGCCGTCGCGCGGCGCTGGTCACCGCCCTCGGCCTGGCGCTGGCTCGGGCCTGCCATGTGCTGATGGCCGCGACTGGACTGGCGCTGCTGTTCCGTACCGCTCCCTGGACCTTCGACCTGGTGCGCTTGCTTGGCGCCGCCTACCTCGCCTGGCTTGGCCTGCAGATGCTGCGCGGTGGCGGACTGGCCTTGCCGACCAGCGACGCGGGTTCCGCGCCGGTGGTCCCTCACGCCGACCGCCGGGCCTTGCTGCGCGGACTCCTGACCAACCTGCTGAACCCCAAGGCCCTGCTGTTCTGTTCGGTGCTGCTGCCGCAGTTCGTCAGCCCCGAAGCCGGTTCGCTGGCCGTCCAGTTCGCCGCGCTCGGTACGGTCCTGGTTCTGGTTGGCCTGGCCTTCGACTGCGCCTATGCGCTGGCCGGTGGCCGCCTGGGCCGCTGGCTGGCGTCCCGGCCGCGGGCACAGCGCCTGCAGCAGTGGGGCTTCGGTGGGTTGTTGATAGGGTTCGGGGTAAGGCTGGCGCTGCTGCGCCAGCTCTGAAGGGCTGCGGGGCGGCGAGCGCCCCGTGGCGCTCAGCCGAGGAATTGCTCGGCGTGGTGGCAGGCCACCTGGCGCTGGTCGAGCAGGCGCAGCTCAGGCACCTCGCTGCGGCAGCGCTCGGTGGCGTAGGGGCAGCGCTTATGGAAGGCGCAACCCTCCGGCGGGTTCAGCGGGTTCGGCAGTTCGCCCTGGATGCGGATCTTCGGCTTCGTCGGGTCCGGGTGGATCGCCGGGGTCGCCGAGAGCAGCGCGCGGGTATAGGGATGCAGCGGGTTCTCGTAGAGCTTGTCCGCCGGCCCCATCTCCGCCGGTCGGCCGAGGTACATCACCAGGACGTCGTCGGCGACGTGGCGGACCACCGCCAGGTTGTGCGAGATGAACACGTAGGCGGTGCGGAACTGCTGCTGCAGGTCCATGAACAGGTTCAGTACCTGGGCCTGGATCGACACGTCGAGGGCCGAGGTCGGCTCGTCCGCCACCAGCACCTTGGGTTGCAGCATCATCGCCCGGGCCAGGGCGATGCGCTGGCGCTGGCCGCCGGAGAACATGTGCGGGTAGCGCTGGTAGTGCTCCGGCCGCAGGCCGACCTGGCGAATCATCTGCTGGACCTTTTCGCGGCGTTCCTCGCGCGACAGCGCGGTGTTGATCAGCAGCGGCTCGGCCAACTGGTCGCCGATCTTCTGTCGCGGATTGAGCGAGGCGTAGGGGTTCTGGAAGACCATCTGCACGTCGCGGCGCAACTGCCGGCGCTGGTCCTTGCTGGCGCCCTTGACCTCCTGCCCGGCGATTTTCAGCGAGCCGGAGGTGGGTTCCTCGATCAGGGTCAGGGCGCGCGCCAGGGTCGACTTGCCGCAGCCGGACTCGCCGACCACGGCGAGGGTCTTGCCGGCTTCCAGTTCGAACGATACGCCGTTCAGCGCGCGCACCTGGGCATGGCCCTTGAACAGGCCGCGGGAGACTTCGTAGTGACGGGTCAGATCACGGGCGGTCAGAACGGTTTCCATCAGGCCACCTCGTTCAGCAGGTTCAACGGATAGAAGCAGCGCACCGCGCCGCGCTCGTGCGCCTCCAGGGCCGGCCGCTCCTGGCGGCAATGCTCCTGGGCATAGGGGCAGCGTGGCGACAGCAGGCAACCGCGCGGGCGGTCGTAGCGCCCCGGAACGATGCCGGGTAGGGTGGCCAGGCGGGCTTCGCCGGCACAGTGCTCGGGGATCGCCTTGATCAGCGCCTCGGTGTAGGGATGGGTCGGGCGGTCGAACAGCGCCGGCACGCCGCCGATCTCCACCGCTTCGCCGGCGTACATCACGCAGACGCGCTGGGCGGTCTCGGCGACCACGGCGAGATCGTGGGTGATCAGGATCAGCGCCATGTCCTGGTCGCGCTGCAGGTTCAGCAGCAGCTCCATGATCTGCGCCTGGATGGTCACGTCGAGGGCGGTGGTCGGCTCGTCGGCGATCAACAGCTTGGGCTCGGCAGCGATGGCCATGGCGATCGCCACGCGCTGGCTCATGCCGCCGGAGAGCTGGTGCGGGTAGACGTCGAGACGGCTGGCGGCGGCCGGGATCTCGACCCTTTCGAGCAGTTCCAGGGCGCGCTGGCGCAGGGCCTTGCCGCGCAGGCCGAGATGCAGGCGGAGAACCTCCTCGATCTGGTAGCCGACGGTGTAGCTGGGGTTGAGGGCGGTCATCGGGTCCTGGAAGACCATCGCCATGTCCTTGCCGACGATGCGCCGGCGCTGGCGGCCCTTGAGGGTGAGCATGTCGTGGCCGTCGAAGCGCAGGTGATCGGCGGATACCCAGCCGGGGGCGTCGATCAGGCCCATCAGGGCCATCATGGTCACCGACTTGCCGGAGCCGGACTCGCCGACGATGGCCAGCACCTCGCCCTTGTCGACGCTCAGGTCGAGGCCGTCGACCACGGGCACGGCGGTGGTGTCGCCGAAGCGTACGCTGAGGTTCTTGATATCGAGGAGGCTCATGCGGCGGTCTCCTGTGGCGCGGATACGGATGCGCTGTTCATGGTTGTGCTCCTCATGCCGCGTTCTTCAGTTTCGGATCGAGGGCGTCGCGCAGGCCATCGCCCATCAGGTTGATCGCCAGTACGCTGAGCAGGATGGTCAGGCCGGGCAGGCTGACCACCCACCAGGCGCGCTCGATGTAGTCGCGGGCGGAGGCGAGCATGGTGCCCCACTCGGGGGTCGGCGGTTGCACGCCGAGGCCGAGGAAGCCGAGGGCGGCGGCGTCGAGGATCGCCGAAGAGAAGCTCAGGGTGGCCTGGACGATCAGCGGCGCCATGCAGTTCGGCAGCACGCAGACGAACATCAGTCGCAGGGTGCCGGCGCCGGCCAGGCGCGAGGCGGTGACGTAGTCGCGGTTTAGCTCGGTCATCACCGCGGCGCGGGTCAGGCGTACGTAGGCCGGCAGCGAGACGATGGCGATGGCGATCACGGTGTTGATCAGGCCCGGGCCGAGGATCGCCACGATGGCCACCGCCAGCAGCAGCGACGGCAGCGCCAGCATGATGTCCATCAGGCGCATGATCAGCGGCCCGGCACGGTTCGGCGAGAAGCCGGCGAGCAGGCCGAGGAGGATGCCGGGGACCAGCGAGATCACCACCGAGGACAGGCCGATCAGCAGCGACAGGCGGGCGCCGTGGATCAGCCGCGAGAGCAGGTCGCGGCCCAGTTCGTCGGTGCCGAGCAGGAAACGCGCCTGGCCGCCCTCCAGCCAGGACGGCGGGGTCAGCAGGAAGTCGCGGAATTGTTCGCTCGGATCGTAGGGCGCGACCCAGGGGGCGAACAGCGCGCAGAACACGATCAGCAGCATGAACAGCAGGCCGCCGACGGCACCTTTGTTCCGGGTAAAGGCTTGCCAGAATTCCTTCAGCGGGGACGGGTAGACCAGGCTCGGGTCGCTGGCGGGAGCGTTGTGCATGGCGTTCATCGGCTCGCTCCTCAGCGTTGGTGGCGAATGCGTGGGTTGGCCAGGCCGTAGAGGATGTCCACGACGAAATTGACCAGGATGACCAGGGTGGCGACCAGCAGGATGCCGTTCTGCACCACCGGGTAGTCGCGAGCGCTGATGGCGTCGATCAGCCACTTGCCGATGCCCGGCCAGGAGAAGATGGTCTCGGTCAGCACCGCGCCGGCGAGCAGGGTGCCGACCTGCAGGCCTAACACCGTCAGCACCGGGATCAGCGCGTTGCGCAGGGCGTGCACGAAGACCACCCGGGCCGGCGACAAGCCCTTGGCGCGGGCGGTGCGCACGTAGTCCTCGCGCAGGACCTCGAGCATCGCCGAGCGTGTCATGCGGGCGATCACCGCCAGCGGGATGGTGCCCAGCACGATGGCCGGCAGGATCAGGTGGCGCACGGCGTCGAGGAACGCGCCTTCCTCGTCGGAGAGCAGGGTGTCGATGAGCATGAAGCCGGTCTTCGGCTCCACCTCATACAGCACGCCGATACGGTCAGAAACAGGAGTCCAGCCTAATGAAACGGAAAAGAGCATGATCAAGAGCAGGCCCCACCAAAAAATCGGCATTGAGTAGCCCGCTAGAGATATTGTCATTACTCCGTGGTCAAAAATCGAACCTCGCTTGAGTGCGGCTACCACTCCTGCTAGGAGGCCGAGTGTGCCGGCAAAAAGCATTGCTGCGAATGAAAGTTCCAGGGTGGCTGAAAATAGCGTGAGAAACTCATTCCAGACAGGCTCATGTGTGCGTATGGATTTTCCAAGGTTGCCCTGGGCGAGGTTGCCGACATAGTCCAGGTACTGCTGGTACAGCGGCTTGTCCAGGCCCAGGCGGTGCAGGGCCTCGGCGTGCATCTGCGGGTCGACGCGGCGCTCGCCCATCATCACTTCCACCGGGTCGCCGGGAATCAGGCGGATCAGCGCGAAGGTGAGCAGGGTCACGCCGAAGAAGGTGGGGATCAGCAGCCCCAGTCGTCGAGCAATGAAACTAAGCATGGTGGCGGGTAACTCCTCATCGCGAGCCATGCGCCCCGCCATCGACGGGGCTGTGGCCCTTGTTCTTCTACGGCTTCACCGAGGTGGTGGCGAAGTTGTTGTTGCTCAGCGGATTGATCACATAGCCCTGGACGGTGTTCCGCCGGACGTTGAACAGTTTCGGGTAGGCCAGCGGAATCCACGGTGCCTGTTCGTGGAATACCACCTGGGCCTGCTCGTACAGTTTCGCCCGCTCGGCCGGATCGCTCAGCTCGCGGGCCTTGCGCATCAGCGCCTCGAAGTCCTTGTCGCACCAGCGCGCCTGGTTTTCCCCCGACTCGGCGGCGGCGCAGCTCAGGTTCGGGCTGAGGAAATTGTCCGGGTCGCCGTTGTCGCCGGCCCAGCCGAGCAGCGACAGGTCGTGCTCGCCAGCCTTCGAACGCTTGAGCAGCTCGCCCCACTCCAGCGAACGGATGGTCATCTGGATGCCGGCCTTGGCCAGGTCCGCTTGCAGCATCTGTGCCGCCAGAGCCGGATTGGGGATGGTAGGCGAGGTGCCGTTGCGAATGAACAGGGTGATCTTCAGGTTTTCCGCGCCGGCCTCCTTGAGCAGCGCCTTTGCACGTTCGGGGTCGTGCGGCCAGTCCTGGATCGAGTGGTTGTAGCCGAGCAGGGTCGGCGGGTAGGGACCGACCGCAGGGGTGGCCGCGCCGGGGCCGAACACCGCGTCGAGCATGGCCTTCTTGTCCACCGCGAGGTTGATCGCCTGGCGCACGCGCGGGTCGTCGAGCGGCTTGTGCTGGGTGTTGATGGCAATGTAGGTGGTCAGCAGGGCATCGATCTCGTCCACCGCCAGGTTCGGGTCCTGCTTCAGGCGCGGCACGTCCTCCGGTTTCGGGTACAGCGAGACCTGGCACTCGCCGGCACGGACCTTCTGCATGCGCACGTTGGGATCGAGGGTAATGGCGAACACCAGGTTGTCGATCGGCGGCTTGCCGGCGTAGTAGTCCGGGTTCGCCGTATAGCGGACCTGGGCGTCCTTGGCGTAGCGCTTGAAGACGAACGGCCCGGTGCCGATCGGCTGGTTGTTCAGCTGGCCCTGCTTGCCGGCGGCGAGCAACTGGTCGCCGTACTCGGCGGAATAGATGGACGCGAAGGGCATCGCCATATCGCGCAGGAACGGCGCTTCGGGACGGTTGAGGACGAAGCGCACGGTGAGCTCGTCGACCTTTTCCACCGACTTGATCAGCTCGCCCATGCCCATCGCGTCGAAGTAGGCGTAGCCGCGCAGCGCCGAGGCATGCCAGGGATGCTTCGGATCGAGGGCGCGCTGGAAGGTCCACAGCACATCATCGGCATTCAGGCTCCGGGTCGGCTTGAAGTAGTCGGTGGTATGGAATTTCACGCCGGGGCGCAGGTGGAAGGTATAGCTCAGTCCGTCGGCGCTGACGTCCCAGCGCTCGGCCAGCCCCGGGATCACCTCGGTGGTGCCGGGGCGGAAGGCGAGCAGGCGGTTGAACACGGTTTCCGCGGAGGCGTCGGCGGTCACCGCGCCGGTGTACTGGACGATGTCGAAGCCTTCCGGGCTGGCCTCGGTGCAGACCACCAGGTTCTTCGCCTGGGCCGCGCCGGCGGCGCATAGCGCCAGGGCCAGGGGCAGGTGTCGGAGCAACGGATGGAGCATGGGGTCCTCCTCGTGGGCCCCGTCGCCGGGGCCGCCGGTTGTCGCAGGTTTACAGCAGGTTGAAGGGGAAGGTGCTGACCAGGCGCAGTTCGTTGACGCTGCCGTCGACCTGGTTCTGGCTGGCCTTGTGCATCATGTAGGTGAGCTTGAAGGTGCTGTCCTTGATCGGCCCGTTCTGCACCTTGTAGGCCGCCATCAGGCCCAGCTCGTGGTGCTTCTCGCCGTCCTGGGCGCGCACCTCGGCGTAGTTGCCGTAGGCACCGTTGCGATCGCCGTCGTAGTGGGTGCCGTCGATGTCCCAGCCCTTCACGTACCACACGCCGGTGCTCAGGCCGGGGACCCCGTAGTAGCTCCAGTCGGTCTCGTAGCGGATCTGCGCGGACTTCTCGTTGGGGCTGTTGTAGTCGGCCAGCATCGAGTTGGCCAGGAAGATCGCCGAGGTCTCGTGCACGTAGTCGAAGTATTCGTTGCCGTCGACCTGCTGGTAGGCCAGGGTCAGGGCGTGGGCGCGATGGCCGAGGGTGAAGGCCAGGCTCCAGGTGTCGTTGTCGATGTAGCCGGCCTCGCGCGCGCCGGTGTCGCCGGTGTGGTAGCCGTTGAAGGCGGTGCGCAGGGCGATGCCGTTCTCGAGGTCGCCGATGTCGTGGGTCACGCCCAGGTAGTACTGGTTCCAGACGTCCTGGAAATGCGAGCCATAGAGGGAGATTTCCAGCCCGTCGAGCGGCTTGTAGTTGCCGCCCAGGTAGTTCAGGCGGTCGCCCTTGACCTGGCGGGTGCCGTACTCGGTGGTCATGTCCTCGTCGCCGGAACCGGTCCGCGGGCTGACCTTGCGGAAGCTGCCGGCCTGCAGGCTGAGGTTGTCCAGCTCCTCGCTGGTCACGGCGAAGCCGGTGAAGCTGGAGGGCAGGGCACGGTTGTCGATATAGCTGAACACTGGAGTGTTGACCAGGAAGCGACCGGCCTTGAATTCGGTATTCGAGGCGCGCAGGCGGATGTTGGCGACGCCCAGCTTGGACCACTCGCCGATCGCCTCGCCATCGCTGTTCGCCAGGGTCCGGTTGCCGCCGCCGCCGATGCGGCCCTTGCCGCGCTCCAGGGCGATCTCGTTGAAGGCTGCGACGTCGAAGCCGAAGCCGATGCTGCCCTGGGTGTAGCCCGAGCTGTACTTGAGCACCGTGCCCTGGACCCAGGCGTTGCGCTGGTGGATGCGCTGGGAGCCGCCGCCGGCCTTGGGAATGCGGAAGGTGAAGCTGTCCTTCATGTTTTCCCGCGAGTAGAAGTTGCGGGTGGTCAGGGTCAGGCTCTGCCCCTCGAACAGCCCGCTGGCGCCGGCCTGGCCCTTGATCGGTTTCTCCACGCTGGGGATGCTCTGCACCTGGGCGGCGTAGCTGGGATTGTCCGGGGTCGGCGGGGTTGCCTGCTCGTCCGCTGCCCAGCCTGGCGCGGCCGATGCCATCAAGGCCAATCCCAGCGTCGCGCCGGTCACTCGTTGGTATCTCATCACCTGATTGCTCCCTTTATTGTTGTCATGGCACCTGTTTTACCCACCAGGTTTGCGCCGGTTTCGCCCGCGCCTGGGCGCGGCGGTCGAATACGGCGAGGCGAGCGCTCCTGGCGGAACGCGCGCAGCGCCGTTCTGGAACACGGGCAGGAAAAGCAAAGAAATGAAGTACGGGTCGTGCCGTTCTTCTGCACCCCGGTCGTTTCACGACCGGGGTGGCGTCGGCATCAGGGCTGGTTGGCTACGCCATAGAAGGCGTTCCGCGAGAAGGGGCTGATCTTGAAGTCATGCACCGACTTGTTCATCGGCTGGTACACGGTGGAGTGGGCGATCGGGGTGATCGGCACCTGCTCCTTGAGGATGTGCTGGGCCTGCTTGTACAGCTCGCTGCGCTTGTCCTGGTCGGAGACCCGCTTGGCAGCCTTGACCAGCTTGTCGTAGGCCGCGTCGCACCATTTCGATACGTTGTTGCCGTTGATCGAGTCGCAGCCGTAGAGGGTCGCCAGCCAGTTGTCCGGATCGCCGTTGTCGCCGGTCCAGCCGAACAGCATGGCGTCATGCTCGCCGGCATGGGCGCGCTTGATGTACTCGCCCCATTCGTAGCTGACGATCCTGGCCTTGATGCCGATCTTCGCCCAGTCGGCCTGGATCATCTCCGCCATCAGCTTGGCGTTGGGGTTGTAGGGACGCTGCACCGGCATCGCCCACAGGGTGATCTCGGTGCCCTCGGTGACGCCGGCCTTCTTCAGCAGTTCCCGGGCCTTGGCCGGATCGAACGGGGCGTCCTTGATGGTTTCATCATAGGACCACTGGGTCGGCGGCATGCCGTTCACCGCCAGTTGCCCGGCACCCTGGTAGACGGCGTCGATGATGGCCTGCTTGTTCACCGCCATGTCCAGCGCCTGGCGTACTTCGAGCTGGTCGAACGGCTTGTGGGTGACGTTGTAGGCGATGTAGCCGAGGTTGAAGCCTGGCTGCGAGGGCACCTTCAGGTTCGCCGCTTCCTGCAGGGCCTTGAGATCGGCGGGGCGTGGGTTGAGGGTGATCTGGCACTCGCCGGCCTTGAGCTTCTGCGCGCGCACCGCGGCGTCGGTGTTGATCGAGAAGATCAGGTTGTCGATCTTCACGTCTTCGGGTTTCCAGTAGTCCTTGTTGCCCTTGAAGCGGATCTGCGCATCCTTCTGGTAGCGGCTCAGGATGAAAGGCCCGGTGCCGATCGGCTTCTGGTTGATCTGCTGTGGCTTGCCGGCCTCGAGCAACTGCCCGGCGTACTCGGCGGACTGGATCGAGGCGACGTCCATCGCCAGGTTCTGGATGAAGGCGGCGTCGACCTCGTTGAGGGTGAACTTCACCCTGTGCTCGTCGAGCTTCTCGACCCTGGCGATGTTCTTGTCCAGGCCCATGTCGGTGAAGTAGGGAAACTCGGTGGGGTAGGCCTTGCGGAACGGATGATTCTTGTCGAGCATGCGCTGGAAGGTGAACAGCACATCGTCGGCGTTGAATTCGCGGGTCGGCTTGAAGTAGTCGGTGCTGTGGAACTTCACACCCTTGCGCAGGTGGAAGGTGTAGGTCTTGCCGTCGTCGCCGATGTCCCAGCTTTCCGCCAGGGCCGGGATCGCCCGGGTGCCGCCGCGCTCGAACTGGACGAGGCGGTTGAACAGGGTGACCGAGGTCGCGTCGTAGTCGGTGCCGGTGGTGTACTGGGCGGGATCGAAGCCGGCCGGGCTGCCCTCCGAGCAGAACACCAGGTTGCTGGCGGCGTGGGAGAACGGGGAGCCGAGGATCAGACCGGCTGCCAGCCAGGCCCGAAGGGGAAGGATCTTACGCATGCAAACCTCATTTTTTCTTTTTCTAAGGGCATCGTCTGAGGATCGGCCTTATGGGCCATGGCAACTCTCGCCTTTCCATGGATGGCGGGTGACAGCCATGGACCCTGTGCGGCGACAGCGATCGTCCGTTTGTTGTTGGTCGACGATTCGCTGATGCCGAAATTAAGTCATGCTGAAATTGTGGTCAACGAAAATTAAGCACGACTAACATTTCTCTTGCGAAAACGTTTGCCTGACAGGATGGGAAGGTGCGCTACGGACTGGCTCAGGGCGTCGGATGGTCGTCGAACAGGCCCATGGTGGTGATGGTCAGGACTTCCGCCACATCGCTGCCGACGTTGGCCAGGCAATGGGTCTTGGTCGCGTCGAAGTGCACCGAGTCGCCGGCGCCGAGGGGGTACTGGCGCCCCTCGATGGTGTAGACGATCTGCCCGGACAGGACGTAGGAGAACTCGGCGCCCTCATGGGAGATCAGCTCCGACTGGTAGCCCACCGGCATGTTCATCTTGACCGCATTGATCAGGTTGCCGGGGAAGGAGCTGGACAGGCGTTCGTAGGCCAGCGGCTGGCCCTCGATGGTGTAGCGTACCCGCTCGCCTTCGTGGGAGTCGGGCTGGGGTTGTGCCGGTTGGTCGAACAGGGCATTGAGCGGGATATTCAGCGACTTGGCGATGTTGGCCAGGGAAGAGATCGATACACCGGTGAGGTTGCGCTCCGCCTGGGAGAGGAAGCTCGCGGTGAGACCGGATTCGCTGGCGACTTGGTGCAGGGTCTTCTTGGCGGCGCGGCGATAGCGACGAAGGCGTTCGCCGATGCGGTCTACGGTCATTGGGGAGACTCTTGTTGAAAGGCGCAGTATACCCAGCGCGGGGCGTCAATAAAGTCTGACAGATGAACTACCCGAACCCCTATTTTTAAGTGTGACTGAAAATTTGTTTTGACCTGAATTTAAGCTCGACTTAAATTTCAGCCCGGTCCAGACGAGGAGAACAACAAATGACCGTGGGTGTTGGCGGGAGTACCCCTGCGCAGGCGCTGGAGCGTCTGCGGAACATGATGGACGGCGCGCAGCCGATCGGCCTGGCGTCTTACCGTGCGCGAATCGCCGCGGCCCAGGCGTGGATGGGCGAGCATGGCATCGCCGCGGCGTACCTGCATGCAGGCAGCAACCTGCGTTACTTCAGCGGCGTGCAATGGCACCCCAGTGAACGCCTGGTGGGTGCTCTACTGCCCGCCGAGGGCGCCCTCGAATACCTTGCGCCGGCCTTCGAGGAAGGTACGGTGCGCGACTTCCAGGTGGTCGATGGCGCCATCCACACCTGGGAGGAACACCAGGATCCCTATCGCCTGCTGCTCGATCGCCTGGAGGCGCTCGGCGTGGGCGAGCGCAGCACGGTCGCACTGTGTCCGAGCCTGCCGTTCGGCATGTTCGAGCGCTTGCGCCAACAGGCGCCGGGCAGGAACTTCGTCAGCGCCGCGCCGCTGATCGACCAGGGACGGATGCGCAAGTCGGCCGAGGAGCTGGCGCTGATGCAGCGGGCCAAGGACATGACCCTGGAAGTGCAGAAGGCCGCGGCGAGCATTCTCCGCGAAGGCATCAGCACCACCGAAGTCGCCGAGTTCATCCACCAGGCGCACCGCAAGGTGGGCGCGCCCGGTTCGACCTTCTGCATCGTCCTGTTCGGTGCCGCCAGTGCCTTCCCGCATGGGGTGAAGCATGCGCAGGTGCTGAAGGATGGCGACATGGTGCTGATCGATACCGGCTGCCAGGTGCACGGCTACCAGTCGGATATCACCCGCAGCTATGTGTTCGGCACGCCTAGCGCACGCCAGCGCGAATTCTGGGGGATGGAGCGCGACGCCCAACTGGCGGCCTTCGAGGCCGCGCGTCTGGGCCAGCCCTGCGAGGCGGTGGACGCCGCCGCGCGGCGTTCGCTGGAGGCCAACGGCCTGGGGCCGGACTACCGCCTGCCTGGCCTGCCGCACCGCACCGGGCATGGCATCGGCATGGACGTCCACGAAGGCCCATACCTGGTGCGTGGCGATCGCACGCCGCTGGATGTCGGCATGTGCTTCAGCAACGAACCGATGATCTGCGTGCCCGGCGAGTTCGGCATTCGCCTGGAGGATCACTTCTACATGACGAAGGAAGGACCGCGCTGGTTCACCCAACCGAGCCCGTCCATCGACGATCCCTTCGGCCTCGGCGGCTGATCCGGCCGAACGATAACGCCGCACGCGGGAAGGCAAGGACCAGGGCTTCCCGCGTGCGGCGCAGCGATCAGTCCAGCTTCACCCGCGAAAAGTCCCGCGCCGACATCGGGCTCATGCGGTAGCCGCTGACGTTCTTGCGTTGCGCGTCGAACATCAAAGGATGCGCCAGCGGCAACCAGGGCATCTGCTCGTGGAAGATCCGCTGCGCTTCCTTGTACAGCGCTACCCGTTGGCTCTCGTCGTTGCTCATGCGCGCCTTGCGGATGGCTTCGTCGAAGCCCTTGTCGCACCAGCGCGCGCGATTTTCCCCGGACTCCACCGAGGCGCAGCCGAGGTTGTGGGTGAGGAAGTTGTCCGGGTCGCCGTTATCGCCGATCCAGCTGTAGAGCATCATGTCGTGTTCGCCGGCCTTGGTGCGCTTGACCATCTCGCCCCACTCGAACTGGCGGATGTTCACCCGGATGCCGATGGCGGCCAGGTCGGACTGGATCAGTTGCGCCACTCGCGCCGGGTTGCCGCCGGGGCCGCTGCCGGTGCTGATGTAGAGGTTCAGGGGTGTGTCCGGGGTGACGCCGGCTTCCTTCAGCAGGGCCTTGGCCCGTTCGGGGTCGTAGGGCCAGTCGCGGATGCTGTCGTCGTAGCCGAGCAGCATCGGCGGGTAGGGGCCGATGGCCGGACGGGCCTGATCGCCGAAGACGATCTTCAGGTAGGACGGCTTATTGAAGCCCATGGCGATCGCCCGGCGCACGCGCGGGTCGTCGAACGGTTCGTGCCGGGTGTTGATCGCGGCGTGGGAGGTGATCATCGCCGCTTCTTCCAGCACCGTCAGTTGCGGGTCCTGGCGTAACGCGGCGACGTCTTCGGGCTTGGGCGTCAGGGCGATCTGGCATTCGTTGCGGCGCAGGCGCTGCACGCGCACGTTGGGGTCGAGGGTGATCGCCAGCACCAGGTGGTCGATGGCCGGCTTGCCCTTCCAGTAGTCGGGGTTGGCTGCGTAGCGCACCTGGGCATCCTTGCGGTAGCGGGTGAAGACGAACGGGCCGGTGCCGATCGGCTTGCTGTTGAGTTCGTCGCCCTTGCCCCTGGCGATCAACTGGCCGGCATATTCGGCGGAGAGGATCGAGCCGAACGGCATGGCCAGGTCGGCGAGGAACGGCGCCTCCGGGTGCTTGAGGACGAAGCGCACCTGATGTTCGTCGATCTTCTCGATGCGCTCGATGATGTCGCGCAGTTGCATGGCGTCGGCGTAGGGGTAGCCGCTGGGCGAAAGGTCGTGGGCGGGGTGCTGCGGATCGAGCATGCGCTGGAAGCTGAACAGCACGTCGTCGGCGTCGAATTCGCGGGTTGGCTTGAAGTAGTCGGTGCTGTGGAATTTCACGCCCTGGCGCAGGCGGAAGGTGTAGACGAGGCCGTCAGCGGAGACGTCCCAGCTTTCCGCCAGGGCCGGGATCACCGTGGCGCTGCCCGGAGCGAACGCGGCCAGCGCGTTGTACAGCGGATGGGCTGAGGCGTCGAAGGTGTAGCCGGAGGTATAGCGGGCCGGATCGAACCCTTCCGGCGCCGCTTCGGTGCACACCGCCAGGGTCTTCGGCTGGGCCTGGATGGCGGCGCTGGCGGCGAAGGCGAGCAGCAGCAGGCTGTAGCGCAGGGCAGAGCGTGGTCGCATGGATGACTCCTCTGGAGCGGGACGGCCGGGTCGGCCGCCCCGGGGAGAGGCGCCGCCTCGCTCGTGGCGGGGCGGCGCGGCTGGCAGGCGAAGCTACTTGCCGACGCTGACCTCGTAGAACGAGTTCAGGCCGAAGGGGCTGATCCTGAAGTCGTGTACCGTCTTGCGCATCGGCTGGTACACGGTGGAGTGGGCGATCGGGGTGATCGGCACCTGTTCCTTGAGGATGTGCTGGGCCTGCTTGTACAGCTCGGTGCGCTTGCCCTGGTCGGTGGTGCGCTTGGCATCCTTGACCAGCTTGTCGTAGCCGGCGTCGCACCATTTGGAGAAGTTGTTGCCGTCCACCGCGTCGCAGCCGTAGAGGGTGCCGAGCCAGTTGTCCGGGTCGCCGTTGTCGCCGCTCCAGCCGATCAGCATGGCGTCATGCTCGCCGCCCTTGGCGCGCTTGATGTATTCGCCCCATTCGTAGGTGACGATCTTCGCCTTGATACCGATCTTCGCCCAATCGTTCTGCAGCATTTCCGCCATCAGCTTGGCGTTGGGGTTGTAGGGGCGTTGTACCGGCATGGCCCACAGGGTGATCTCGGTGCCTTCGGCGACGCCGGCCTTCTTCAGCAGCTCCCTGGCCTTGGCCGGATCGTAGGGCGCGTCCTTGATGGTCTCGTCGTAGGACCACTGGGTCGGTGGCATGCCGTTGCTCGCCAACTGGCCGGCGCCCTGGTAGACGGCGTCGATGATGGCCTTCTTGTTCACCGCCATGTCCAGCGCCTGGCGTACTTCCAGCTTGTCGAACGGCTTGTGGGTGACGTTGTAGGCGATGTAGCCGAGGTTGAAGCCGGCCTGCGACGGCAGGTTCAGGTTCGGGTCCTTCTTCAGCGCGTCGAGGTCGGCGGGGCGCGGGTTGAGGGTGATCTGGCACTCGCCGGCCTTGAGCTTCTGCGCGCGCACCGAGGCGTCGGTGTTGATGGCGAAGATCAGGTTGTCGACCTTCACCTCGTCCGGCTTCCAGTAGTCCTTGTTGCCCTTGAAGCGGATCTGCGCATCCTTCTGGTAGCGGCTGAACACGAACGGGCCGGTGCCGATCGGCTTCTGGTTGATGTCGCTGGCCTTGCCCTGCTTGAGCAGTTGCGCGGCGTATTCGGCGGACTGGATCGATGGGAAGGGCATCGCCAGGTTCTGGATGAAGGCCGCGTCGACCTCGTTGAGGGTGAACTTCACCGTATGCTCGTCGAGCTTCTCGACCCTGGCGATGTTCTTGTCCAGGCCCATGTCGGTGAAGTAGGGAAACTCGGTGGGGTAGGCCTTGCGGAACGGATGATCCTTGTCGAGCATGCGTTCGAAGGTGAACAGCACGTCGTCGGCATTGAATTCGCGGGTCGGCTTGAAGTAGTCGGTACTGTGGAACTTCACGCCCTTGCGCAGGTGGAAGGTATAGGTCTTGCCGTCGTCGCTGACGTCCCAGCTTTCCGCGAGGCCGGGAAGGACCTTGGTGCCGCCGCGCTCGAACTGGGTCAGGCGGTTGAAGACGGTTTCCGCCGCGGCGTCGAAATCGGTACCGGTGGTGTACTGGGCGGGATCGAAGCCGGCCGGGCTGCCTTCCGAGCAGAAGATCAGGTTGCTGGCGAAGGCCTGGGGAACGGCGGCGACCAGCGCTGCGCCGAGCAGCGAGGGAATGATCGCGGAGCGGATGACGGCGTTTCTACGCATGGAGTGACCTCTGGTTATTTTGATTGTCTGCGAGGGACAGCCTCGTGAGCTGTCTTGCGCGAAGCTATGCAGGGCATGTGCCGGCCGCAAGCGTCGAGGTCGGTTCAGTGTAGATGTTGTTATCCGTTTGAAAGGGAATGTCGCATTTTCGAATTTGCGCAAACGCGACGCAGGCCGCGTTTGCTGCGCGAGAGACAGTGGAAACGCAAGAGGCAGCCCGGAGGCTGCCTCTTGTGGTGCGCGCCGACCGGATCAGGGCATCTGCACCTCGATCACACCGTCGGCGTTGACCGTGACCTGGCTGGTCCCGGCCTCGATCTCCGGTGCCTGGGCGCCACCGAAGCTGGCGTCGGCCTTCATCGCCGCCATCCGCATCACCGGGTACGGGCGCGGTGCGCCGGCGCTGTTCACGCTCAGGCTGACCAGCTTGTAGCCCTTGCCGCCGAGCGCCTCGGTGAGCAACTGGGCGCGCTCCTTGAACGCGTCCACGGCGCCTTTCATCAATTGGTCCTCGTTCTTCTTGCGGGTCGCATCGGCGATGCTGAAGTCCATGCCGCCCATCTTCAGCTTGCCCAGCAGGTCGGCGGAAAGCTGGCCGAGGGCGGCGAAGTCGGAGCTTTCCAGGCGCAGCTCGGCGCGCTCGCGCCAGCCGGTGATCTTCTGGCCCTTGTCGTCGTAGACCGGATAGCTGTTGCGACTGCCCAGGCTGATGGTCACGCCCTTGACCTTGCGCGCGTCGGCGACGGCGGCGTTGAGGACGCTGGTGGTCTCGGCGGCGAGCTTGGCCGGATCGCTGCCCTGGTTTTCGCTGTAGAGGGTGACCTGCATCAGGTCGTGGGCCACCTGCTGGCTGACTTCGGCGTGCAGCGAGACCTGGTTGTAGCGCGGCGCTTCCTCGGCGACGGCCGAGAGGCTGGCGGCGCAGAGGGTGACGGCGGCGGCCAGGCGGGAAATCGCAGACATTGGGCAACTCCTTGTACTAAGGCTGAATTCACACTGTAGAGCATCGTTCCGGCAGGCGTGGCAAACACGCCTATACGCCAGTCTTGGACCATGAGACGAAGGCTTTTCCCGGAACGGGTTAGGCGATTTCGGAAAAAACGTGAAATTTACTGATCTGAGCCCTGACAGCGCTCGGCGAAACAGGGCAGGATGGCGACCTGCGAGGTTTCTGAGTCACTTTGCCGCAGAGTTGCCGACAGCGTCTTGGCTATACTCGCGCTTATTCCGGAAGAAAACATGCGCGCACCGGTTTTCCTGCTCTCCGCCAGTCGCCAGAACCTTGGCCGTCTGCTCCTCATCCGTATTCTCGTGCTGGCCGCGCAGGCCGGCTCGGTGGGTTTCGCCTGGCTCTCCGACCTGTTGCCGCTGCCGTGGCTGGCGCTCGGCCTGACCCTTGGCCTGTCCGCCTGCCTGATTCTGTTCACCGCGCTGCGCCTGCGCGCGCCGTGGCCGGTGACCGACCAGGAGTACGCGGTACAACTGGCCTGCGACCTGATCATCCACAGCACCTTGCTGTATTACTCGGGCGGCTCGACCAACCCCTTCGTCTCCTATTACCTGGTACCGCTGACCATCGCCGCTGCGACCCTGCCCTGGATCTACTCCATGGTGCTCTCCGGCCTGGCCCTGACCGGCTACACCCTGCTGCTGATCTGGTACCACCCGCTGCACCTGCAGGCTGTTCAGCACGAGGCGATGCTGATCAACCTGCACCTGTTCGGCATGTGGCTGAACTTCGCCCTGTCGGCGGCCTTCATCACCTTCTTCGTGGTGAAGATGTCCGAGGCGCTGCGCTGGCAGGCGCACATGCAGGCCGAGCGGCGCGAGGAAAGCATGCGCGACCAGCAGTTGCTCGCGGTGGCCACCCAGGCGGCCGGTGCCGCGCACGAACTGGGTACGCCGCTGGCGACCATGAGCGTGCTGCTCAACGAGCTGCGCCAGGAGCGCCCGCAGGACCCGACCCTGCAGGAAGACCTGGCATTGCTCCAGGAACAGGTCAAGCAGTGCAAGCACACCCTCCAGCAACTGGTACGGGCGGCCGAGGCCGACCGTCGTCAGGCGATCGAGGAGCAAAGCGCCGCGGAATGGCTGGAATCGGTGCTGCGCCGCTGGCACCTGATGCGTCCGGAGGCTTCCTACCGCTACCAGTGCCTGGGCCTCGGCTCCGCGCCGCGCCTGACCCCGCCGACCGACCTCAGCCAGGCTCTGCTGAACCTGCTGAACAATGCGGCGGACGCCTGTCCCGACGACCTCGACATCCGCCTGGACTGGGACAGCAGCAGTATCTGCCTGAGTATCCGCGACCACGGCGTCGGGGTGCCCCTGGCGATCGCCGAACAGATCGGCAAACCGTTCTTCACCACCAAGGGCAAGGGCTTCGGCCTCGGCCTGTTTCTCAGTCAGGCCAGCGTGACCCGCGCTGGTGGAACGGTGAAGTTGTATAACCACGAAGATGGCGGCACTCTGACCGAACTGCGCTTGCCGCGCAGCTACGGAATGGCTTGAGTGATCCGTCTGAGAGGCCCTGCCTATGTCTGAAGAGCTGCTCTTCGAAGGGGAAGAACAACCCCATCTCCTGCTGGTGGACGACGATCCCACCTTTACCCGGGTCCTGGCGCGGGCCATGAGCCGTCGCGGCCTGCGGGTCAGCACCGCCGGCTCCGCCGAGGAAGGCCTGGCGCTGGCCCAGCAGGACACGCCGGACTATGCCGTGCTCGACCTGAAGATGGAAGGCGACTCCGGCCTGGTGCTGCTGCCGAAGCTGCTGGAGCTGCACGCGGACATGCGGGTGGTGATCCTCACCGGCTATTCCAGCATCGCCACCGCGGTGGAGGCGATCAAGCGCGGCGCCTGCAACTACCTGTGCAAGCCGGCGGATGCCGATGACGTGTTGGCCGCGCTGCTCTCCGAGCACGCCGACCTGGACACCCTGGTGCCGGAAAACCCGATGTCGGTGGATCGCCTGCAATGGGAGCACATCCAGCGCGTGCTCGCCGAGCACGAGGGCAACATCTCCGCCACCGCCCGCGCCCTGGGCATGCATCGACGGACCTTGCAGCGCAAGCTGCAGAAGCGGCCGGTACGGCGCTGAAGCGTAAATGACAACGGGGGCGCCGCATGGCGCCCCCTATACTTTCCGCTTTCCGTCGAATCGCGGTGGATTTCGCACATTCCGCCGGTCGCCGGGGATATCCAGCGGACAGCGCAATCGTTAAGATGCAACTTTCATGAATCGCACGACCAGGGATTGATCATGCGTATCTTCGGTTCGAGTGCCGGCTGCCTGTCGGTGCTGTTCGGACTGGCCTTCGGGCTGCCTGCACTAGCCGAGCCTTCGGTGGACCTGGATGGTCCGACGGCAGGCTGGCGCTATTCCGGCCTGCTCGAGCAGCCCGATGCCCCGCGTGTTGCCTATCCGACTCCGCCCATCGATCGCGGCGGCCAGCGCGGCCGCAGCCTGATCGAAGGACACCTGCGCGAACTGGTCGGCACCGAGCGCGCCCAGCGCCTGGTGGTCAACGGCAATCCTCTCCCTCTCTATACCGACGGCGCCGGGCGCTTCGTCCGCCCCTATGCGTTCGGCCACGGCTCCAACGGCGTCCAGGTCGGCAGCGCCGACGGCAAGATCCTCAAGCGCGTACAGTTCTACGAGGCCAATCGCTCCCAACTGCCGCCGCGCGTGCGCGTGGTGCTGGGTTGGGACGATCCGAAGGCCGAGCTCGACCTGCATATCGTCACCCCCGATGGCCAGCACGCCTACTGGGCGCATCCGCGCCTGAGCAACAGCGGCGGCCTCGATCCGGACGGCGTCGACGGGCCCGGCCCGGAGATGTTCACCATGGGCGCGCCGCTGCACGGCACCTACCTGATCTACGTGAACTACTGGGGCAACCTCAACAACCAGGGCTACAACTTCCAGGCCGGCAGCAACGTACAGGACGTGATCACCGCGCAGGTCAACCTGGTGTTCAACGAAAACAGCGTCGACGAGAAGCACGAGACCTTCGTCGTGCCCCTGCGCACCATCGGTGACCTGGTGCTGGTCAAGACCTTTACCTACTGAAGCATCCCCTCGTACGGATGACACGGGATTAGCGAACCATGAGCGAGAACAACACCCCCAGCCCTGCCAACGGAACCCCTGCGCCCGCCGCTGCGCGCACCCGAAGCGCCCTGTGGCCGGTGCTGGGGATCGTCGCCGCGCTGGCCGCCGGCGGTGTGCTGGCCTGGCAGATGGGCTGGCTGGAGCGGCTCGGCGGAGGGCGCCCGGCCGAAGAGGACCTCGGCCAGCCGATCGGCGCCCAGGCACCCGCGGACGCCGACGCGCCACGTGCCTACCGTGACCTGCGCAAGCCCGACGCGCTGATCGAGAGCGTGTCGCTGAGCCGCCTGCCGAAGGAAATCCTCGGGGTGCCGTTGCTGCGCGATACCCTGACCGAGGACTTCGTCTTCTATTACGAGAACAATGGCGACCGCCTCGGCCTGACCGGTACGTTGCGGCGGATCATCTACGAGCACGACCTGACCCTGAAGGACAGCCTGGTCGAGGAACTGCTCGACCAACCGGCCCAGGTCGCCCTCTGGCGCGGCGCCGACGGCCGCCTGCGCGACTTCGTGGTGGTGCTCAAGCGCGGCGGCCTGGCGCGGGTGCTCGAGCCGCTGGCCCATATCGCCGCCGACGACCAGCAGTTGCGCAAGGTCGGCGAGCTGGCGGGAACCTCGGTCTATCGCCTGCGCTACGGCAACGACAAGGCGATGCTGTTCCTGTCCAAGGGCGACCGGCTGTTGTTGCTGTCGAACCCACGGATGCTCTTCGACGATGGTGGCGAAAGCGACGACAGCCCGCTGAACGCTCCGGCCAGCGAAGACCTGGAGGCACTGCTCGACGGCGACGAACTGTTCCCCGAGCGCTTCGGCCTGCCGGGCCGCGGCGAGCTGCGCCAGCGCATCACCCTCAATGCCAGCGTCCTGGCCATGGGCTACCAGCGCTTCATCCCGAGCTTCGCCGGGGTGCGCTTCGAGAAGGGCGAGCAGGGCTGGAGCAGCTACCTGGCGCTGAACGAGGTGGAACGCCAGCCGCCGCTGGACTTCGCCCCGGTCTGGCAGGCCATGCCGATGGGCGCCAGCGCCTGCGTGGCGCTGCCGGTCACCCCTGGCCTGTACGGGGTGATGCTGGAGCGCCTGGGGGCCGAGCAGAAGATGGCCCAGGCCTTCTCCGAGCATCTCAGCGGCGCTGCCGGTCTCTGCTGGTACGCCAGTTCGCGGCTGCATTCGCCGCTGCTGGTGGGCCAGTTGAGCGCGCCGGCCAGTGCCGAACTCGACGACGAGCTGGGCAAGCTGTTCGGTCGCGTGATCGGCGCGAAGGAAGCCAAGGTCGAGGGTGGCAGCTTCCCGGTGGAAGACCGGGTGGATGGCCAGACCCGCCGCTGGACCCGCCAGGTCAGCTCGAACTTCGGCGCCTATCCGGCCAGCCAGGCGGACAACCCGGACAGCATCAGCGGCCGCGCGTTCTTCCGCATCGGCATGGCGCGCCATGGCCAGACCCTGCTGTTCTCCCTCGACGACCAGTTGCTCGGCAAGGCCCTGGACACCCTCGACAAACGCTATCCGCCGCTCGCCGAGGTGTTGCCGAAGGATGCGCTGGTACCGGCCTACCTGGCGCCGCAGCCGCTCTCCGAACTGCTGCAACGGGAAACCCTCGACAGCCTGCCGCAGGACATGGAGCCGGTATTCCGCAATGCCGCCGACACCTACCTGATGCCGCGCCTGAAAACCCTCGCCGGCAAGGGCAGCTACGCCCTCGGGCTGCCTGCCGGAAGCCAGGCCAACGCACCGTGGCAATGGCTGCCGCTGGAATGGCGGTCGCTGTGAGACGCCTGACTGCCTTCGGCCTGGCGCTGCTCCTGCTGGCCAGCGGCGTTGCCCGCGGCGAGCCCGCGGTAACGCTCGACCCGCAGCAATCGCAGGTATTCCGCGCCTGGTTCGTGCGCATCGCCCAGGAACAGTTGCGCCAAGGGCCGAGTCCGCGCTGGCACCAGCAGGACTGCGCCGGCCTGGTGCGCTTCGCCGCCAACGAGGCGCTGAAAGTCCACGATGGCAAGTGGCTGCGCGCCAACGGCCTGTCCAACCGCTACCTGCCCCCGGAGCTGGCGCTCAGTCCCGAGCAACGGCGCCTGGCGCAGAACTGGCAGCAGGGTGGCGGCCAGGTCGGGCCCTACGTGAATGCGATCAAGCTGGTGCAGTTCAACAGTCGGCTGGTCGGCCGCGACCTCAACCAGGCGCGCCCCGGCGACCTGATGTTCTACGACCAGGGCGACGACCAGCACCTGATGATCTGGATGGGCCGCTCCATCGCCTATCACACCGGCAGCAGCACCCCGACCGATAACGGCATGCGCTCGGTCAGCCTGCAACAACTCATGACATGGAAGGACACCCGATGGATCCCCGACGAATCCAATCCCAACTTTATCGGCATCTATCGGCTGGCTTTCCTCTCTCAATGAATCGCGTCCCAGTGAAGACCACCGCAATGAGCAACCTGCGCCGTTTCAGCCGTAGCCTGGCGGTCGCCGCCCTGGTCCTGCTGCCGTTCGCCGCCGTCCAGGCGGAAGACACGGTGGAGCCGAGCGGCTACACGCCGATGGCCGGCGAATCCTTCTTCCTGCTCGCCGACAGCAGCTTCGCCACCGACGAGGAAGCGCGGGTCCGTCTCGAAGCGCCCGGCCGCGACTACCGGCGCTACCGCATGGAGCCCTATGGCGGGGTCGACGTGCGCCTGTACCGGATCGAACAGCCGCTGGAGTTCCTCAAGCGGCAGAAGAACCTGCACCGGGTCCTGGCCGAGGGACAGTTCAAGGGCGAAGGCCTGTCGAACACCCTGGCCTATCTCTGGGACAACTGGTATCGCAAGTCGCGCCGGGTGATGCAGCGCGCCTTCTCCTACGAGTCGCGGCAACAGGTCACCGAGGCGGTGCCCGAGCTGAAGATGGGCAACGCCATGACCGCGCCGACGCCCTACGACGCGCAGCCGCAATACGCGCCGATTCCCGGCCTGCCGCTGGTCAGCCAGTTCCGCTATCCGCTGTGGGACGCCAAGCCCATCGAGCCGCCGCAGGACGTCAAGCTGGCCGGTTCCTCCAGCGAGTTCATCAACGTCGTGCCGGGCAATGTCTACATCCCGCTGGGCAAGCTGAAGCCGGGCCTGTACCTGGTCGAGGCGCTGGTCGGCAAGTACCGCGCCACCACCGTGGTGTTCGTCTCCAACAGCGTGGCGGTGAGCAAGGTCGCCGGCGACGAGCTGCTGGTCTGGACCGCACGCAAGCACGAAGGCACCCCGGTGCCCGACACCAAGGTGCTGTGGACCGACGGCCTGGGCGTGATGAGCAGCGGCAATACCGACGCCGACGGCCTGCTGCGGCTCAAGCACGCCAGTCCGGAGCGCTCCTACGTGATCGGCGAGGACCGCGAGGGCGGGGTCTTCGTCTCCGAGAACTTCTATTACGACAGCGAGATCTACGACACCAAGATCTACGCCTTCACCGACCGCCCGCTGTACCGGCCAGGCGACTGGGTCTCGTTGAAGATGGTCGGCCGCGAGTTCAAGGACGCCCGGCAATCCCAGGCCGCCGCCAGCGCGCCGGTGCGCCTGAGCGTGATCGACGCCAGCGGCACGGTATTGCAAAGCCTGGACCTCCGCTTCGACGCGAAGAGCGGCGCCAATGGCCGCTTCCAACTGCCGGAGAACGCCGTCGCCGGCGGCTACGAGTTGCGCTTCGACTACCGCGGGCAGACCTACAGCAGCGCCTTCCGCGTCGCCGAATACATCAAGCCGCACTTCGAAGTCGCCCTCGACCTGGCCAAGCCGGACTTCAAGACCGCCGAGCCGGTGAAGGGCGAGATCGTCCTGCTCTATCCGGACGGCAAGCCGGTGGCCAACGCGCGCCTGCAACTGAGCCTGCGCGCCCAGCAGTTGTCGATGGTGGACAACGAACTGCAGTATCTCGGCCAGTTCCCGGTGGAACTGAGCAGCACCGAACTGACCACCGACGGCAAGGGCCGCGCCGCCATCGAATTGCCGCCGGCCGAGAAACCCAGTCGCTACATGCTGACCATCTTCGCCAGCGACGGCGCCGCCTACCGGGTCAAGACCAGCAAGGAGATCCTCATCGAGCGCGGCGCCGCGCGCTACCGCCTGAGCGCGCCGCAGCGCTTCAGCGCCGCCGGCGAGAAGGTCGAGTTCAGCTATGCCAGCGAACAGCCGACCCCGCTCAAGCCGAGCAGCTACCAGTGGATCCGCCTGGAGGACCGCGCCACCGATAGCGGTCCGGTCGCCGACGGCCGCTTCGCGCTGACCTTCGAGCGCCCCGGTACCTATTCCGTGGAGCTGCGCGACGACAAGGGCCAGCTCCTTGGCGCCACCGGCCACTCGGTGAGCGGCGAGGGCGTGAAGTCGGTGCCGGGCACCGTCGAGGTGGTGTTCGACAAGCCCGAGTACCGCACCGGCGAGGAAGCCTCCGCACTGATCACCTTCCCCGAGCCGGTGGAGGATGCGCTGTTGTCCCTGGAGCGCGACAAGGTCGAGGCCACCGCCCTGCTGTCCAAGGGCGCCGACTGGCTGCGCCTGGAAAAGCTCAATCCGACCCAGTACCGCGTGTGGATCCCGGTGCGCGAGGAGTTCTCGCCGAACCTGACCTTCTCGGTGCTCTACACCAAGGGCGGCGACTACAGCTTCCAGAACGCCGGGATCAAGGTCGGCATGCCCCAGGTAGAGATCGACATCGCCACCGACAAGGAGCGCTACGAACCGGGCGAGACGGTGACCGTGACCCTGGCCACGCGCTTCGCCGGCAAACCGGTTTCCAGCCACCTGACCGTCAGCGTGGTGGATGAGATGGTCTATGCCCTGCAGGCGGAGATCGCCCCCGGCATCGACCAGTTCTTCTACCATCCGCGGCGCAACAACGTGCGCACCAGCGCCAGCCTGGCCTTCATCAGCTACGACGTGGCGTTGCCCGGCAGCACCAGCGCACCCGGACGGGCGAACCGCAGCGAGCGCGGCGTCAAGGTACTGGAGCGGCCGCGCCGCGAGGACGTCGACACCGCCGCCTGGCAGCCGGAGCTGGTCACCGACGCCCAGGGCAAGGCCAGCTTCAGCTTCCGCATGCCCGACTCGCTGACCCGCTGGCGGATCACCGCGCGGGCCATCGACGACAACGGCCAGGTCGGCCAGAAGAAGCAGTTCCTTCGCTCGGAGAAGCCGCTGTACCTGAAGTGGAGCGGGCCGACTCGCTTCCGCCAGGGTGACCAGCCCGACCTCGGCCTGTTCGTCTTCAACCAGGGCGAACAGCCGGTCAAGGCCGAGCTGCTCAGCGGGCCGCCTGGCAGCCAGCGCAGCCAGACCCTGGAGCTGGCCAAGGGAGTCAACTACATTCCGCTGGCGCAACAGCCGCTCAGCGATGGCGACTGGAGCGCCGAGTTGCGCCAGGACGGGCAGGTCCGCGACCGCCTGGCGGTGCGCTTCAACCTGCTGGCCGACGGCTGGCAGGTGGAGCAGATGCAGAACCTCAGCCTGGCGGCGGCGAGCAACCCGCTGCAACTGCCGGCGGACGCGCGCGACGTACGCCTGCGCCTGGCCGATGGCCCGGCCGCTGCCTACCTGGGCAATCTCGATGATCTGCTGGAGTATCCCTACGGCGGCGTCGAGCAGACCGCCAGCCAACTGCTGCCGCTGAGCATCGCCTATCCGGCGCTGGCCGGCGGCGAGCCGCGGATTCGCGACCGCCTGCGCCTGATCATGCAGAACAGTCGCCTGCGCCTGGTGCAGATGGCCGGCCCGGACGCCTGGTTCGCCTGGTGGGGTGGCGACGTCGATGGCGACGCTTTCCTCACCGCCTACGCCTACTACGCCGACTGGTACGCCAGCCGCGCACTGGAGATCCAACTGCCGGCCGAACACTGGCAGCGCATCCTCGAGCCCTACGCCAAGCAGGCGACGCAGACCCCGCTGCTGCAGCGTGCGCTGATCCTGGCTTTCGCCCGCGACATGCAGTTGCCGGTGAACACCCTGCTCGGCGGCCTGCTCAACGATCTGGCCAACGCCGGCGAAGGGCAGGCGCGCGCGGAGCCGCTGGAGGCCGACGACGGCCTGGTGCTGGGCGACCCGGACTCGGCCGTCGGCCTGGCCGCGGCGCGAGTGCTGGCGGTGGACCTTGCACGGCAACTGCGGGTCGCGGTGCCCGCGCCGCTGGCCGCCCAGGCCGAGACGGCGACGCAGCGCCTGCGTGAGGCCGGCTTGCCGTTCACCGATGCCTTGCTGGCCTCTCGCTCGGCCGTGGATGGCCAGCAGGCCAGCGCTCTGCTGCAACGCCTGGCGCCGGCGCAATCGACCCTGGAACGCGCCCTGGCCCTGACCTGGCTGCAGGGCGCCCTGGCCCAGGCGCCGCAGGGCAAGCTGCCGCAGCCGCCGAAGGACTGGCAGGCGCAGCGCGGCGCCAGCGGCGAAACCTACTGGCAATGGCGCGGCCGCGGCATTCCGAGCTGGGTCGACCTGGACGAGGCGCCGGCCCGGCCGTTGCCGGTTGCGCTCAGCTACCGCAGCGCCCAGGCGCCGAGCGGGCAACTGCCGGTGCAGATCAGCCGTCGTCTGCTGCGCCTGGTGCCCGGTGAGGGGGCGTTCGAGTTCAAGGTCGAGGAGGTTGGCGACAAGCCGCTTTCCAGCGACGAACTGTATCTCGACGAAGTGACCCTGAACGTTCCGGAAGACACCGCTCTACGCTACGGCATGCTGGAACTGCCGCTGCCGCCCGGCGCGGATGTCGAGCGCACCACCTGGGGCATCAAGATCAGCGGCCTGGCCGGCGACGAAGCGACCACCCTGGAGCGCGCGCGCAACGAACCGGGCGAGTTGTTCTACGGGGTGCCGGTGGACAGCCTGAGTGGCGAGCAGCGTTTCCGTCACCTGGTGCGTTTCTCCCAGAAAGGCAGCTTCAACCTGCCACCGGCCCGCTACCTGCGTCTCTACGCGCCGGAACAGCAGGCCCTGGAAGCCAAGCCGGCGCTGGCCAAGGTCAAGGTCGAGTGATTGCGTTGCGCGCCTGGCTGGTCCTGCTGTGCGCCGTGCCGTTGCTGCTTCGCGCAGCGGAGGCGCCGGTCCAGCTGGCCTGGCGCACGACCCAGGGCTACGAACTGGTGAGCCTGGATCGCCAGCGGGTACTCGAGCGCCGGCCGTTGCCGGCCGATTTGCAGGCTCCGCTGGGCAGCCTGTGGAAACTGTTCGTCTTCGCCTGGCTGAGCGACACCGGCCAGGCCGAGCCGCCCTATACCTGCCAGGGGCGCAGCCGCGAGGAGGTCTACTGCTGCGAGAATGGCCAGACGATCGGTCGTGACCGCGCCCTGGTGCGCTCCTGCGGGCTGTATTTCGAGCCGCAGCGCCTCGCCTTGCGGCCGGAGGCCTGGCGCGGCTACTGGCAGGCGCGCCAGGCACCGGCCTGGTTGCTCGATCTGGAACGGCTGCAACCGCAGACGCGGGTGCCGGTTAAGGAGCTTCTGGAGCAGTTGCAGCAACTGCCGGCCCAGGGCGAGGCGCGGCGGGTACTGCTCGATGTGGCGTTGCAGGCCGGCGACGGCCATGCCGTGGCCAGCCTTGGCGGCCGCCTGCGGGTGAAGACCTGGAGCTGGCTCGACGACCATGACCCGCAGGCGCGCCAGGGCGGTTTCGCTGGCTGGCTGGTCGATGGAACGCCGCTCTGGCTCGGCGGCCCGGGAACCAGCAAGATGATCCTGGACCGCTACGCCGAGGTGCTCGGGCGCTTCCTGCCGAGTCCGTGGCCGGCCGATCCGGGCCGTTGCGTGGAAGTGAACCTGTTCAGCCGCTATCCGCTGCGCTCGGTCAGCGATCCCTCCGGCCACCCGGCCGCCGAAGGCCTGCTGCATGGTCCGCAGCAAGTGCTCTTCGCCAACGGCAATCGACTGGACATCGCCAGCGCCGGCGACCTCTTCCTGCAACGGGTGGATGGCGTGCCGCGCCTGGTCGCGCGGGTTTCGCGCGAAGAGTACGTGGCGCGGGTGCTGGAGCGCGAAGCCTCGGCGCAGCCGAAGGAAGCCGCTCGCGCGCTGGCGGTGACCATTCGCACCTATCTATTGCAAAACGCCGCGCCGCGCGGCGAATGCCTGGCCATCGATGACAGCAGCCAGCGCCAGCGCGTAGCGCCGCGCCCGGCCAGCGCGCCGACGCGGCGGATCGCTGCCTGGAGCGCCGACCTGGTGCTGGCCGGGGCGACCGTCAACTATCACTCCGACCAGCCTGGTCCGGCGCGCCTGTCCTGGAAGCACGCGGTGGAGCAAGCCGGGCAGGGACTGGGCTACGACAGCATCCTCGCCCAGGCTTTCCCGCGCAGCAGCCTGAGCCGCTGGGACAACCCGGTGGCCGCCTGCCAGCCGTTGCCGGCTGCCGAAGACTGGCTGCGCAAGCAGCGCCGGCAGTGGCGCGAGCGCCTCGACCGAGAGCCCGGCTACGAGGAGATTCCGAGTTTTTCCGTGTGCCGCCTGGCTTCCGGGCGGCCCTATGTCGATCGCGAGCGCGAACGCATCTTCGTCCGCGGCCTGTATTCCCTACAGGAACGCTTGGACCTCACCCACGAATACCTGCACCTGGCCTTCCGCGCCCATCCCAGCGGCCAGGACGAAAACTATGTCGAAAGCCTGGCCCGGCGCCTGCTACTGGAATGACTCCATGAACCGAATGTCCCTTGCCGCCCTGCTCAGTTGCCTTCCCCTCGTCGCCTGGGCGGACAACCCCGTGAAACTGGATACGCCGGTCTCCGGCTGGCGTGCCGGCGACGGTTCCGCCGCCAATTACCGGCAGGTGGTGAACTACCCGGCGTCCTCGGTCAACGTCGCCGCCGACCAGGCGACCACCGCGCGCATTCGCGGCGCGATCGAGAGCCAGCCCAAGGACCGCCCGGCGACGCTGGTGGTGAACGGTGTGAGCATGCCACTGAAGGTGGACGCCGATGGCAGCTTCGACCGCCCGTTCGCCTTCCCGTCCGGCAGCAACAGCGTCGAGGTGCGCAACGCCGCCGGGCAGTCGCGACGGGTCCAGTTCTATCACGGTGGCGGCGGCGGGGAAGTGCCGGCCAAGCTGCGCGTGCTGCTGTCCTGGGACAGCGACAACACCGACCTCGACCTGCACCTGGTGACCCCGGACGGCGACCATGTCTGGTATGGCAATCGTTCGCTGGCCAACGGCGCGACCCTGGATGTCGACGTCACCACCGGCTACGGCCCGGAAATCATCGCCACGCCGACGCCGCAGAAGGGGCCCTACCTGGTCTACGTCAACTACTTCGGCGGTGGCTACGGCAGCAGCGAGGATGGCGCCGAACAGGCCGCCCAGGACCTGACCACGGCGCGCATCACCCTGGTCACCGAAGAGGGCACGCCGAACGAGAAACAGGAAACCTTCCTGGTGCCGATGCGCAAGCCTGGCGAGCTGACGCTGGTGAAGCGCTTCAGTTATCCGTAGGCGCCTGCGCTCGGTCCCATAGGGCGAATAACGCCCCTGGCGTTATTCGCCGTCGCTCAGGCATCGGTGTTATCAACCCGTGGCCTGACGGCGGCGCTCATGCCGCTGCGAATGGCTCCTGGGCTCAGGCGGGCTGTTCGCCCTGCCAGGTATCGATCGCTTCCTGCGCCGCACGGAACGCATCGATCGCCGCCGGCACCCCGGCATAGACCGCGCAGTGCAGCAGTGCCTCGCGGATTTCCTCCACCGTGCAGCCGTTGTTCAGCGCACCGCGCACGTGCCCCTTGAGTTCCTGCGGGCACTTCAGGGCGGTCAGGGCGGCCAGGGTGATCAGGCTGCGGGTCTTGCGCGGCAGCGCCTCGCGGGCCCAGACCGAGCCCCAGGCATGCTCGTTGACGAAGTCCTGCAATGGCTGGGTGAAGGCGGTGGCGTTGCCCATGGCGCGCTCGACGAAGGCGTCGCCCATGACTTCACGTCGGATCTCCAGGCCGGTCTTGCCTTGTTCGCTCATCGGAAGGTTCCTGTCGTGGGTAGAAGGTGGCTCAATCCAGCGACTCTATCCGAACCGGCGCCACGCCGCTGCGGATCATACCCAGGCCTTCGGCGGCCTTGCGCGATACATCGATGATCCGTCCGCGGCGGAACGGCCCGCGATCGTTGATCCGCACCACCACGCTGCGGCGGTTGTCGAGGTTGGTTACCCGCACGCGGGTACCGAACGGCAACGTGCGGTGGGCAGCGGTCATTGCGTTGGGGTTGTAGCGCTCGCCGCTGGCGGTACGCAGGCCTGCGTGGCGGCTGCCATAGTAGGAGGCTTCGCCGGTATCCGCGGAACCGCTGCCGGCGAGGCTGGAGCAGCCGGCGAGGAACAGGGGCAGGACGGCGAGGGCGAGGCGCGCGGCGGCGGATGGGGTGGGCATGGACAACAGGCTCCTGGCGGACAAGAAGACGCCGGGCGAACCCGGCGTCTGGCTTTGACTCACGCTTCGAGCTTTTTCTTCAGCAACTCGTTCACCTGCTGCGGGTTGGCCTTGCCTTTCGAGGCCTTCATCGCCTGGCCGACGAAGAAGCCGAACATCTTGCCGCGCTTGGCCTCGTCGGCAGCGCGGTACTGCTCGACCTGCTCGGCGTTGGCCGCCAGCACCTCGTCGAGCATCTTCTCGATGGCGCCACTGTCGGTGACCTGCTTCAGGCCCTTGGCCTCGATGATCTGGTCGGCGGAACCCTCGCCGTTGGCCATGGCTTCGAAGACCATCTTGGCGATCTTGCCGGAGATGGTGTTGTCCTTGATGCGCAGGATCATGCCGCCCAGTTGCTCGGCGGACACCGGAGACTGCTCGATCTCCAGGCCGTCCTTGTTGAGCAGGCTGCCCAGCTCGACCATCACCCAGTTGGCCGCCAGCTTGGCGTCGCCGCAGATGCCCTGGACCTTCTCGAAGTAGTCGGCCATCTCGCGGCTGGCGGACAGCACGCTGGCATCGTAGGCGGACAGGCCGTACTGGCTCTCGAAGCGTTCGCGCTTCTGCACCGGCAGTTCCGGCAGTTGCTCGCGCAGCTTCGCCAGGTACTCGGGCTCGATGACCACCGGCAGCAGGTCGGGACAGGGGAAGTAACGGTAGTCGTTGGCTTCTTCCTTGCCGCGCATGGAGCGGGTCTCGTCCTTGTTCGGGTCGTACAGGCGGGTTTCCTGGACTACCTTGCCGCCGTCCTCGATCAGCTCGATCTGGCGCTGGATCTCATGGTTGATCGCCTTCTCGATGAAGCGGAAGGAGTTGACGTTCTTGATCTCGGCGCGGGTGCCGAATTCGGCCTGGCCCTTCGGTCGTACCGAGACGTTGCAGTCGCAGCGCAGCGAGCCCTCGGCCATGTTGCCGTCGCAGATGCCCAGGTAGCGCACCAGGGCGTGGATCGCCTTGACGTAGGCCACGGCTTCCTTGGCGCTGCGGATGTCCGGCTCGGAAACGATCTCCAGCAACGGCGTGCCGGCGCGGTTCAGGTCGATGCCGCTCATGCCCTGGAAGTCTTCGTGCAGGCTCTTGCCGGCGTCCTCCTCCAGGTGCGCGCGGGTGATGCCGATGCGCTTGCTGGTGCCGTCTTCCAGGGTGATGTCGAGATGGCCCTTGCCGACGATGGGATGGTCCATCTGGCTGGTCTGGTAGCCCTTCGGCAGGTCGGGGTAGAAGTAGTTCTTGCGGGCGAACACGTTCTGCCGGTCGATCCGTGCGTCGATCGCCAGGCCGAACAGGCAGGCCATGCGTACGGCCTCCTCGTTGAGCACCGGCAGGGTGCCCGGCATGGCCAGGTCGACCAGGCTGGCTTGGGTATTCGGCGCGGCGCCGAAGGCGGTCGAGCTGCCGGAGAAGATCTTCGATTGGGTGGCGAGCTGTGCGTGGATTTCCAGCCCGATCACGGTTTCCCATTGCATGTGGTGTTCCTCAATCCTTCTGTGCCTGCGCAGTCCCGCTGCCGACCCTGCGGGTCGCCCTCTCCGCGCCGGGAGAGGGGAGGGGACTGCGTGGCGTTGCCATGGCTTAGAAGCCGGCCGGGGTGCGGGTGTGCCAGTCGCTGACCTGCTGGTACTGGTGCGCGACGTTGAGCAGGCGGCCTTCCTGGAAGTAGGGCGCGAGCAACTGGACACCCACCGGCAGGCCGTCGACGAAGCCGGCGGGCATGGACAGCCCCGGCAGGCCGGCGAGGTTGGCGGTGATGGTGTAGATGTCTTCCAGGTACTGGGAAACCGGGTCGTCGTTTTTCTCGCCGATCTTCCAGGCCGGGTTCGGCGTGGTCGGGCCGAGGATCACGTCCACTTCGGCAAAGGCGCTGACGAAGTCGTTCTTGATCAGCCGGCGAATCTTCTGAGCCTGCAGGTAATAGGCATCGTAGTAGCCGGCCGAGAGTGCGTAGGTGCCGACCATGATGCGGTTCTTCACTTCGCTGCCGAAGCCTTCCGCGCGCGAGCGCTTGTACAGGTCTTCCAGGTTCTGCGGGGCGTCGCAACGATAGCCATAGCGCACGCCGTCGAAGCGCGACAGGTTGGAGGACGCCTCGGCCGGCGCGATTACGTAGTAGGCCGGGATGGCGTGCTGCATGTTCGGCAGGGAAATGTCCTTCACCGTGGCGCCGAGCGTCTTCAGCTCCTCGACCACGGCCAGCACCGCGTCGGCGATGCGGCTGTCGAGGCCGGCGCCGAAGTATTCCCGCGGCAGGCCGATGCGCAGGCCGCTCAGCGGCTTCTGCAGGGCGGCCAGGTAGTCGTCCACCGGCTGTTCGACGCTGGTCGAGTCCTTCGGATCGAATCCGGCCATCACCCCCAGCATCAGCGCGCAGTCCTCGGCGGTGCGCGCCAGCGGGCCGCCCTGGTCGAGGCTGGAGGCGTAGGCGATCATGCCCCAGCGGGAAACCCGGCCGTAGGTTGGCTTGATCCCGGTGAGGTTGGTCAGCGCCGCCGGTTGGCGGATCGAGCCGCCGGTATCGGTGCCGGTGGCGGCCGGCAGCAGGCGCGCGGCGACTGCCGCGGCGGAACCGCCGGAGGAGCCGCCCGGCACGCGGTCGAGGCTCCAGGGGTTGTTCACCGCGCCGTAGTGGCTGGACTGGTTCGACGAGCCCATGGCGAATTCATCCATGTTCAGCTTGCCGAGGGTAACGGCGCCGGCGGCGGTGAGCTTCTCGACCACGGTGGCGTCGTAGGGCGAGACGAAGTTGTCGAGCATCTTCGAACCGCAGCTGGTGCGTACGCCCTGGGTGCAGAACAGGTCCTTGTGGGCGATCGGCGCGCCGAGCAGGGCGCCGTTCTCGCCGTTGGCGCGCCGTTCGTCGGCTGCCTTGGCCTGGGCGATGGCCAGGTCGTCGGTGATGCTGATGAAACTGTTGAGCTGGGGATCCAGCTGCCGGATGCGACCGAGCAGGGTGCGGGTCAGCTCTTCGGCGGAAAATTGCTTGTCGGCGAGGGCGCGGGCGATCTCGGCGAGGGTCAATTGATGCAGCATGTGTCCGCGTCCTTATGACTCGATGACTTTCGGAACCAGGTACAGACCTTCTTCCACGGCGGGGGCGATGGTCTGGTAGGCGTCGCGGTGATCGGTCTCGGTGACCGCGTCCGGGCGCAGGCGCTGGGTGGCTTCCAGCGGATGGGCGAGCGGTTCGACGCCGCTGGTGTCGACCGCCTGCATCTGGTCGATCAGGCCGAGGATGTTGTTCAGGGTCTCGGTGGTGCGCGGAAGATCGGCCTCGCTCAGGCCCAGGCGGGCGAGATGGGCGATTTTTTCCACGTCGGAGCGTTCAAGCGCCATCGGGAGTCTCCAGCAAAAGCGGCCTTGGAAGGGCGGCGGGGCGCCATGCGTTATATAAGGCAGGGAACGGATGCCGCGGTCGGCGGTCTAATTCCGCCTGGACGGGCCTTGTGGGGCCGGGAAAAGCCTGCAATTTAGCATATTGCCCGCCTTGCCCAAAATCCCCGTCGTTGTTAGAGTTTGCCGCACTTTTTTACCCGCGTATTTTTCACCCACGCTTCGCCTAGGGTTTCTTTCCCATGTTCAAAAAATTGCGTGGCATGTTTTCCAGCGATCTGTCGATCGACCTGGGTACTGCCAATACCCTTATTTATGTGCGCGAGCGCGGCATCGTCCTGAACGAACCGTCCGTGGTCGCCATTCGCAGCCATGGCAGCCAGAAGAGCGTCGTCGCCGTGGGCACCGAGGCCAAGCGCATGCTCGGCCGTACCCCGGGCAACATCGCCGCCATCCGTCCGATGAAAGACGGCGTGATCGCGGATTTCAGCGTCTGCGAGAAGATGCTGCAGTACTTCATCAACAAGGTCCACGAGAACAGCTTCCTGCAGCCCAGCCCACGCGTGCTGATCTGCGTGCCGTGCAAGTCCACCCAGGTTGAGCGCCGGGCCATCCGCGAATCCGCCCTGGGCGCCGGCGCCCGCGAGGTGTTCCTGATCGAAGAGCCGATGGCTGCCGCCATCGGCGCCGGCCTGCCGGTCGAGGAGGCCCGCGGCTCGATGGTCGTAGACATCGGCGGCGGCACTACCGAGATCGCCCTGATTTCCCTCAACGGTGTTGTCTACGCCGAATCCGTCCGCGTCGGCGGCGACCGCTTCGACGAAGCCATCGTCACCTACGTGCGCCGCAACTACGGCAGCCTGATCGGCGAATCCACCGCCGAGCGCATCAAGCAGGAGATCGGCACCGCCTTCCCGGGCGGCGACGTTCGCGAAGTCGACGTCCGCGGCCGCAACCTGGCCGAAGGCGTACCGCGCAGCTTCACCCTGAACTCCAACGAGGTCCTCGAGGCCCTGCAGGAGTCCCTGGCGACCATCGTCCAGGCGGTCAAGAGCGCCCTCGAGCAATCGCCGCCGGAGCTGGCCTCGGATATCGCCGAGCGCGGCCTGGTGTTGACCGGCGGTGGCGCGCTGCTGCGCGACCTGGACAAGCTGCTGGCACAGGAAACCGGCCTGCCGGTGATCGTCGCCGAGGAGCCGCTGACCTGCGTGGCTCGCGGCGGTGGCCGTGCGCTGGAGATGATGGACCGCCACTCCATGGACCTGCTCTCCACCGAGTAAGGTGGCGAGCATCGTCGCCTAGGAGCGGATCATCAAACCGCTATTCTCCAAAGGCCCGTCGCTGGGCGTTCGCCTGTTGGTGCTGGCCGTGCTGTCGGTCAGCCTGATGGTGGTGGACGCCCGGTTCGACTATCTGGAGCCCGTCCGTAGCAAGCTGGGGATGGTGCTCACGCCTTTCTACGGCCTGGCGGAAATGCCGGTGCGCGCCTGGGAAGGCGTGCGCGACCAGTTCAGCAGCCGTAGCGAGCTGATCGCCGAGAACGAACGCCTCAAGGCCGAGTCCCTGCTGATGCAGCGCCGGGTGCAGAAACTCGCCGCGCTCACCGAGCAGAACGTGCGCCTGCGCGAGCTGCTCAATTCCGCCGCGCTGGTCGACGACAAGGTACTGGTCAGCGAGCTGATCGGCGTCGATCCGAACCCCTTCACCCAACGCATCATGATCGACAAGGGCGAGAACGACGGCGTCTTCGTCGGCCAGCCGGTGCTCGATGCCAGCGGCCTGATGGGCCAGGTGGTCGAGGTGATGCCCTATACCGCGCGGGTCCTGCTGCTCACCGACACCACCCACAGTATCCCGGTGCAGGTCAATCGCAACGGCCTGCGCGCCATCGCCGTCGGCACCGGCAATCCCGAGCGCCTGGAATTGCGCTACGTCGCCGACACCGCCGACATCAAGGAAGGCGACCTACTGGTCAGCTCCGGCCTGGGGCAACGCTTCCCCGCCGGCTATCCGGTGGCCACGGTCAAGGAAGTGATCCACGATTCCGGCCAGCCGTTCGCCGTGGTGCGCGCGGTGCCGACCGCGAAGATGAACCGTAGCCGCTACGTGCTGCTGGTGTTCAGCGACAGCCGCACCCCGGAACAGCGCGCCAACGACGCCGCCGAGGCCCAGGAAGAGGCGGACAAGAAAGCCGCCGCCGGCGCCCAGGCGCCCCAGCCTGCCGCGCAACCGGCCGCCGCGCCGTCGCCGGCCACCCCGGCAGCCCAGGGCGCTGCGCAGCAGCCCGCCGCCGCGCCCGCGCCAGCTCCCACGCAGCCTGCCGCTCCGGCGGCCAACGGGGGGCGCCGCTGATGGCTCGCGCGACCCAGGGTTCGAACAATGTCTGGGTGATCTGGCTGAGCCTGCTGGTCGGGCTGGTGCTGGCCGTAGCGCCGATGCCTACCTTCACCGAGATCGGCCGCCCGCTGTGGCTGGCGATGCTGCTGACCTACTGGGTGTTGCTGCTGCCCGAGCGCGTCGGGATGGTCACCGCCTGGCTGCTCGGCCTGGCCCAGGATGTGCTCTACGGCAACCTGCTCGGGCAGAACGCGCTGATCCTCGGCCTGATCACCTTCCTCGTGCTGTCCCTGCACCAGCGCCTGCGCATGTTCCCGGCCTGGCAGCAGTGCCTGGTGCTGGTGGTGGTCTACGGCCTGGCGCAGCTGCTCCAGCTCTGGCTCAACGCCCTGACCGGCAATCGCCCGCCGACCCTGACCTTCCTGCTTCCGGCCCTGGTCAGCGCGCTGCTCTGGCCCTGGGTGTACGCCCTGCTGCAGTTCGTCCGTCTGCGTCTCAACGTGAGGTAGGTCCGCTTCGCAGCTATGCTGCGGCGGATACGTCATTCTTCGAAACGGGTGATCGGCGCATCGCCCGACGCGTTTCCCGGGAGCCTCCATGCCGTCGCTGTATCTCGCCTCCGCCTCGCCCCGTCGCCGTGAACTGCTGACCCAGATCGGCGTTCCGCTGTCCGTGCTCGTCACCGCTATCGACGAGTCCCCCTTGCCGAACGAAGCGCCCGCCGCCTACGTCGAGCGCCTGGCGCGCGGCAAGGCGGCCGCCGGGCTGGCTATGCTGGAAGGGCGCGGCGAGGACGGTTATGTCCTGGGCGCGGATACCTCGGTGGTGATCGACGGGCGAATTCTCGGCAAGCCCGTGGACCAGGCCGAGGGGCTGGCCATGCTGGCTGCGCTGTCCGGGCGCGAACACCAGGTTCTCACCGCCGTGGCCCTGGCCGCCGCTGGCGGCGTCGAGGCGCGGGTAGTGGAGTGCCGGGTGCGCTTCCGCCAGGTCGCCCCGGAAGAAGCGCTGCGCTACTGGCAGAGCGGCGAGCCGGCGGACAAGGCGGGCGGATATGCGATCCAGGGCCTCGGAGCGATATTCGTCAGCCGCATCGAAGGCAGTTACAGTGCGGTGGTCGGGCTGCCTTTGTGTGAAACTGCGGAACTGTTGAGGGAATTCGGCATCCCTTGCTGGCAGCCCGTGGGTGGCAACCCGCCGTAACGCCTAACGCGCCGAAATAAGGACAGTGGACGCATGAGCGAAGAGATCCTGATCAATATCACGCCGATGGAGTCGCGCGTGGCGGTGGTGGAAAACGGCGTCCTGCAGGAAGTGCATGTCGAACGCACCCAGCGGCGCGGCATCGTCGGCAATATCTACAAGGGGCGGGTGGTACGGGTACTGCCGGGGATGCAGGCGGCGTTCGTCGACATCGGCCTGGAACGTGCGGCGTTCATCCATGCCGCCGAGATATCCAATCGCGAAGGCAGTGCCGTGGAAAGCATCAGTGCCCTGGTCCATGAGGGGCAGGCGCTGGTGGTGCAGGTGACCAAGGATCCGATCGGCACCAAGGGCGCACGGCTGACCACCCACCTGTCGATTCCTTCGCGCTATCTGGTGTACATGCCGCGCACCAGCCATGTCGGGATATCCCTGCGGATCGAGGACGAAGTCGAGCGCGAGCGCCTGAAGAAGGTGGTGGCCGACTGCGTGGCGGCGGAAGGCATCGAGGGGCAGGGCGGCTTCATCCTGCGCACCGCCGCGGAAGGCGCGGGCGAGGACGAGATTCTCGCCGACATCCGCTACCTTCGCCGGCTATGGGACCAGATCGCCGCGCAGATCCAGACCGTCGGCGCGCCTTCGGTGATCTACGAAGACCTGTCCCTGGCGATCCGTACACTGCGCGACCTGGTGAACCCGCGGATCGAGAAGATCCGCATCGACTCGCGAGAGAACTTCCAGAAGATCACTTCCTTCGTCGAAGAATTGATGCCGGAGATTTCCGATCGCCTCGAACACTACCCGGGCGAGCGACCGATCTTCGATCTCTACGGCGTCGAGGACGAAATCCAGAAAGCCCTGGAGCGCAAGGTACTGCTGAAGTCCGGCGGCTACCTGATCGTCGATCCGACCGAGGCGATGACCACCATCGACGTGAACACCGGCGCCTTCGTCGGCCATCGCAACCTCGAGGAAACCATCTTCAAGACCAACCTCGAGGCGGCCACCGCGATCGCCCGCCAACTGCGCCTGCGCAACCTGGGCGGGATCATCATCATCGACTTCATCGACATGGAGGACGAGGAGCATCGCCGGCAGGTCCTGCGCACCCTGGAGAAGCAACTGGAGCGCGACCACGCGAAGACCAACATCATCGGCATCACCGAGTTGGGCCTGGTGCAGATGACCCGCAAGCGCACCCGCGAAAGCCTGGTGCAGATCCTCTGCGAGCCGTGCCCCTGCTGCCAGGGACGCGGCATGCTGAAGACTGCGGAAACCACCTGCTACGAGATTTTCCGCGAGATTCTCCGCGAGGCACGTGCCTACCAGGCCGACTCCTACCTGGTGCTGGCCAACCAGAAGGTGGTGGACCGGCTGCTCGACGAGGAGTCGGGTAACGTCGCCGATCTCGAGGCGTTCATCGGCCGCACCATCAAGTTCCAGGTCGAGGCGATGTACTCGCAGGAGCAATATGACGTGGTCCTGCTCTGAGGCGTATGGCTGAAATGGCGGATGTGGGAAGCCTCGGAACGCGACTGCTACGGATCGTCCTGGGTCTGTGCGCCCTGGTACTGGTGCTGCTGGCGCTGTACGTCAGCCTTGGCCGGCAACTGGTGCCGCTGGTGGCCGAATACCGCCAGCAGCTGGAGGACGAAGCTGGCAAGCAACTCGGCATACCGGTGCGGATTGCCGAACTGACGGGCTCCTGGCGCGGCTTCGAGCCTCTGGTGGTAGCGCGCGACATTCAGGTCGGCGACGGCGAACAGAGTCTGCGCCTGGCGCGGGTGCGGCTGGCGCCGGACCTGCTCGGCAGCCTGCTGGCGCGCCAGGTGCGGATCGGCAGCCTGGAGCTGGAGGGACTCAAGCTGACCCTGCGCGAAGGCGAGGATGGCCAGTGGAGCCTGGATGGCCTGCCGCACAGTGACAAGCCCAGCGATCCCCGGAAACTCCTGCAATTCCTGCTGCAGACCCAACGCATCTCGCTGCTGGACAGTCAACTGGAGGTGGCGCCGCGGGGAAGCGCAGCGTTGTCGCTCAGCGCGGTCGGCGCGACCCTGCGCAGTTCATCGGTTGGTGGGCAGAGTCTCGATGCCCGCCTGCAACTGCCGGATGGCCAACCCCTGGCGCTGCACGCCGAAGGGCGGATCGACAGTGAGGACTGGCCGCGCAGCAGCGCCAGGTTCTATCTCAGCCTGCCGCAGAGCGACTGGGCGCAATGGTTGCCGGCCGGTCTGACCCAGGAATGGACGATCGTCCGGGCCAAGGCCGGCGGCGACTTCTGGTTCGACTGGCGCGACGGCAAGGCGCAACGGCTGGTGGCACGGCTGCTGGCGCCGCAGTTGAAGGCGTCGTATGCCGCGCGCAAGCCGGTGGAAATCAACGACCTGGGCATGAACCTGTTCTTCGATCGCGAAGCGCAGGGCTGGAAGGTTCGGGTCGGCGACCTGGCGGCGAATTTCGGCGAGCAGCGCTGGGGCGAGGTGGAGTTGCTGTTGCGTCGCGACCAGCAGAACAACGAGCCACACTGGAAGCTGCAGGCCGACCGCGTCGACCTGACGCCCCTGGTGCCGGCGATAGAAGCGCTGGCGCCGCTGCCGGACGCGGCGGCGGAGTGGGTGGCGGGCCTGAAGCCGAAGGGCATCCTGCACAACCTGAACGCCGATTTCTGGCCGCAGCGGGAGGTGCCCGAGCGGGTCAGCTACGCGACCAACCTGGAAAAGGTCGGTATCTCGGCGTTCCATGAGGTTCCGGCAGTGGAAAATGTCAGCGGCACCTTGACCGGCACCCTGGCTGGAGGCCAGCTCGACGCATCGGCGCAGGATTTCATGCTGCACCTGGCCAAGGTGTTTCCCGAGCCGTGGCGCTACCGCGAGGCTCGCACGCGGATGTTCTGGAGCCTGGACGACCGCGCCTTCACCCTCGGCAGCCACCTGATGCGGGTCGAGGGCGAGGAGGGCCGCCTGGCCGGCGACATGCTGATCCGCCTGATGCGCGATCCCGGCGCTGAAGACTACATGGACCTGCAGGTCGGCCTCAGCGACGGCGACGCGCGCTTCACCGCCAAGTACCTGCCGACCCAGTTGCCGGGAATGAACAAAAGCCTGGCGAACTGGCTGAAGACGGCGATCCGCAGTGGCCATGTCGAGCAGGGCTACTTCCAGTGGCAGGGCTCGCTGAACCGCGGCGCGGCGGCCGAAGCCCACGTCATGAACCTCTACTTCAAGGTCCGCGACGGCGAGCTGGCCTACCAGCCCGGCTGGCCCGTCCTGAGCAAAACGGTCGGCGAGGTGTTCGTCGAGGATTCCGGAGTCCGCGTGCTGGCCTCCAGCGGGAATCTGTTGAATTCCCGGGTCAGCGACGTCAAGGTCGACATTCCCCTCGGCCGTCCGGGACAGACGCCGCACCTGTATGTGGATGGGGCCGTCGACAGTAACCTGAAGGACGGCATCAAGCTGCTCCAGGAAGCGCCGATCCCGACCCGCAAGATCTTCGCCGGCTGGGAGGGCGATGGGCCCTTGCAGGGCCACCTGAAGCTGGATATTCCGCTGGACCACGACGAGGCCGGCAAGACCGGGGTGGTCGTGGATTTCTCCACCGTGGGCGCGACCCTGAAGATGCCCAGTCCGAAGCTGGATATGAGCGAAGTGAAGGGCGACTTCCGTTTCGACCTGGCCAAGGGCCTGAGCGCCCCGGCGGTGCAGGCCCGGGTGCTGGGCAGCGAGGTACGCGGGCGGATCGTCGCCGAGGGGCGCGGCGATGCGCGCACGCGCTTGCTGCTCAACGGCCAGGTGGCGGTCAAGTCGCTGAGCGACTGGCTCGGCGCTGGCCAGCGTCCGTTGCCGGTCTCGGGACGCCTGCCGTTCCAGCTCAACCTGCTGCTGGATGGCAAGGACAGCCAATTGCAGATCGATTCGGATCTCAAGGGCGCCGTCGTCGACCTGCCGGCGCCGTTCGGCAAGACGGCCGCCCAGGCGCGGCCGACCCAATGGCGGATGACCCTGGATGGCGCCGAACGACGTTACTGGGCGCGTTACGACGGCCTCGCCAGCCTGGCCTATGCGGCCCCGGCGGACAAGCCGCTGAACGGACGCGGCGCCCTGCGCCTGGGCGGTGACCCGGCGTTGCTGCCCTCGGCACAGGGGCTGCGGGTGCGCGGGCGTCTGGCGGAACTGGACTGGGACGCCTGGCAGGCCACCCTGAAGCGCTACGGCAACGGCGACCAGGCCGCCAGTAGCGCTGCGGGCCTGCTGCGCGGCGCCGACCTGCGCATCGACAGCTTCAAGGGCTTCGGCCAGGAGCTGAAGAACCTGACCGTCGACCTGGCCCGCCAGGAGCGGGCCTGGCAACTGGTGCTGGTCAGCGACCTCGCATCGGGGCGCCTGGTCCTGCCGGATGCCAGGGGCGCGCCGATCGTGGTCGATCTGGACCGCCTGAACCTGCCGAAGTCGACCCTTCCCGACGAGAACAAGGTGGAGGACTCGGACCCGCTGGCCGCCGTCGATCCGCGCAGCCTGCCGGCGGTAGACGTGAAGATCGGCCAGGTCGCCCTCGGCGGCCAGCCGCTGGGCGCCTGGAGCCTGAAGGTACGGCCGGGCAGCAACGGCGTGGCGTTCAACGACCTGGACCTCGACCTGCGTGGCCTGCACGTCAACGGCAGCCTGCGTTGGGACGGCAGTCCGGGCAATACCCGCAGCACCTATCAGGGCCGGATCGAGGGCAAGAACCTGGCGGATGTGCTCAAGGCCTGGAATTTCGCGCCGAGTGCCACCAGCGAACGTTTCCGCATGGATATCAACGGCCAGTGGCCGGGATCGCCGGCCTACATGGCCCTGAAGCGCTTCAGCGGCAGCATGGATGCATCGCTGCGCAAGGGGCAGTTCGTCGAGGTCGAAGGCAGCGCCCAGGCGCTGCGAGTGTTTGGCCTGCTCAATTTCAACGCGATCAACCGCCGGCTGCGCCTGGATTTCTCGGACATCCTCGGCAAGGGACTGAGCTATGACCGGGTGAAGGGGGTTCTCTCCGCCACCGACGGCGTCTACGTCACCCGCGAGCCGCTGAAGCTGGAAGGACCGTCGAGCAACCTGGAGTTGAACGGTACCCTGGACCTGGCTCACGATCGGATCGACGCCAAGCTGCTGGTGACCTTGCCATTGACCAACAACCTGACCCTGGCGGCACTGATAGTTGGCGGTCCGGCGGTCGGCGGCGCGGTCTTCGTCGTCGACAAGCTGCTCGGCGACCGGGTCTCGCGCTTCGCCAGCGTGCAATACAGCGTCAAGGGCCCCTGGCAGGATCCGAAGATCAGCTTCGACAAGCCATTCGAGAAGCCCCGCTGAGCGGCGCCCGGTGCCGCGACGCGGCGCTTTCGTCCGCAAGGAGGAAACCATGTCCATTGCCGTGATCCAGATGGTCAGCCAGGACGACGTGACGGCCAACCTGGCTGCCGCCCGTCGCCTGCTGGAACAGGCCGCCGAGGGCGGGGCGCGGCTCGCCGTGCTACCGGAAAACTTCGCCGCCATGGGCCGGCGCGACCTGGCCGAACTGGGGCGCGCCGAGGCGCGGGGGAACGGGCCTATCCTGCCGTGGTTGAATTCCGCCGCTCGCGACCTCAGGTTGTGGATAGTCGCCGGAACGTTGCCGCTGCCGCCGGATGGGCAACCCGAGGCGAAGGCGAATGCCTGTTCGCTGCTGATCGACGAGCACGGAGAGCGGGTCGCCCGCTACGACAAGCTGCACCTGTTCGATGTGGATGTAGCCGATGCGCGGGGCCGCTATCGTGAATCCGACGACTATGCTTTCGGTCAGAAGATCGTGGTGGCGGATACGCCGGTCGGCCGCCTCGGCCTGACGGTCTGCTACGACCTGCGTTTTCCGGAGCTCTATACCGCCCTGCGCGAGGCCGGCGCGGAACTGATCACGGCGCCGTCGGCGTTCACCGCGGTGACCGGCGCGGCGCACTGGCAGGTACTGGTCCGCGCCCGTGCCATCGAGACCCAGTGCTACCTGCTGGCGGCCGGACAGGGTGGCGTTCACCCACGGGGCCGGGAGACGTTCGGCCATTCGGCCATCGTCGATCCCTGGGGCCGGGTCCTGGCCGAGCGGCCGCAGGGCGAAGCGGTGCTGCTGGCGGTGCGCGACGCCGCAGAACAGGCGGATATCCGCCGGCGCATGCCGGTGGTGGCGCACAGACGATTTTTCCCGCCGGCCGAACCGCGGCCGGCGCGTACGGAGTGAATATGAGCGAGTTGTTGTCATCCGTCAGCCAGCAATTGCTGGCCCCCGGTGGTCTGGAACTGGACAGCCTGCCCGGCATTCTTCATGAACTGAACGGCCCGGGCATCGATGCCGCCGACCTGTATTTCCAGAGTCAGGTCTCCGAGTCGTGGATGCTCGAGGACGGCATCGTCAAGGAAGGCAGCTTCAATCTCGACCAGGGTGTCGGGGTACGCGCGCAGTCGGGCGAGAAGACCGGCTTCGCCTATAGCAATGCGATCACCGCCGAGGCGTTGAAACAGGCCGCGGTGGCGGCCCGTTCGATTTCCCGTGCGGGACAGAACGGCAGCGTGCAGGCGTTCAAGGCCGTGGTGCCGGCTCGCCTGTACGCCGGCGAGAACCCGCTGGACGTGCTCAGCCGTGCCGAGAAGGTCGAGTTGCTGAAGCAGATCGACGCCGCTACCCGTGCGCTCGATCCCCGCATCCAGCAGGTCACGGTGAGCATGGCCGGCGTCTGGGAGCAGATCCTGGTAGCGGCCAGCGACGGTTCTCTGGCCGCCGACATTCGTCCGCTGGTGCGTTTCAACGTCAGCGTGATCGTCGAACAGAACGGCCGACGCGAACGCGGCGGCCACGGCGGCGGCGGTCGCACCGACTATCGCTATTTCCTCCAGGAGGATCGTGCCATGGGCTACGCCCGCGAGGCCCTGCGCCAGGCGCTGGTCAACCTCGAGGCGATTCCCGCGCCGGCCGGCACCCTGCCGGTGGTGATGGGCGCGGGTTGGTCCGGGGTCCTGCTCCACGAAGCGGTCGGCCACGGCCTGGAGGGCGACTTCAACCGCAAGGGCAGCTCCGCCTACAGCGGCCGGGTCGGCGAAAAGGTCGCCTCGAGCCTGTGCACCATCGTCGACGACGGCACCCTGGCCGGGCGTCGCGGCTCGCTGAGCGTGGATGACGAAGGCACGCCGAGCAACTGCAACGTGCTGATCGAGAACGGCGTGCTCAAGGGCTACATGCAGGACAAGCTCAACGCCCGACTGATGGGCGTGGCGCGCACCGGTAACGGCCGCCGCGAGTCCTACGCGCACCTGCCGATGCCACGCATGACCAACACCTACATGCTGGCCGGCGAGAGCGATCCGCAGGAAATCATCGCCTCGGTGGAGAAGGGTATCTACTGCGCCAACCTCGGCGGTGGCCAGGTCGATATCACCAGCGGCAAGTTCGTGTTCTCCACCAGCGAGGCCTACCTGATCGAGAACGGCAGGATCACCACCCCGGTGAAAGGCGCCACCCTGATCGGCAACGGTCCGGAAGCGATGAGCCGGGTGTCCATGGTCGGCAACGACCTGGCCCTGGACAGTGGCGTGGGAACCTGCGGGAAGGACGGTCAGTCGGTGCCGGTCGGCGTCGGCCAGCCGACCCTGAAGATCGATGCGATCACCGTCGGCGGCACCGGCGCCTGAGGCATGGCCCGGGCGCCGGCGCGGCGAAACCTAGCGCAGGCCGCGCTTGGTTTCGTCCAGTTCGCGGATGTACTTGAACACTTTGCGTGCGGCGGCCGGCGGTTTGTTGTGCGCGGCCTCGTGCTGGGCGTGGCGGACCAGGCCGCGCAGGTGCTGGCGATCGCACTCGGGGAACTCCCCGACGAAGGCGTCCAGCGCTGCGTCGCCGCCGGCGATCAACTGGTCGCGCCAACGTTCGAGGGCATGGAAACGTTCGTTGTACTGGCGGGTGGAGGAGTCCACCTGGTCGATGAGGGCGACGATGGCGTCCACGTCCTGGTCGCGCATCAGTTTGCCGATGTACTGGATATGCCGTTTGCGGGCGATGTGCGCCTTGTGCTTCGGCGCCTCGAGCAGCGCCTTGCGTAGCGGGTCGGTGAGCGGCAGGCGCTCCAGCAACTGCGGTTGCAGGGTGGTCAGGCGCTCGCCGAGGTCCTGCAGGGCATGCAGCTCGCGTTTGATCTGCGACTTGCTCTTCTCTTCGAATTGCGAGTCGTCGTCGTGAAATTCAGCCATGGTGGTGGTCCAGTGGAAAACGCCGCCATGATAACGAGTCAGGGGCCGCTTGTCCGGCCCGGCCGCGTGGGCGGCCACGTCAACAGGAGAGTCAACAGATGAGTCTACATGCCGCGGCAGTCGGTCCCTCCGTGCTTCCGGACCTTCGCGAGCAGGTCGAGCAGATCATCGCCGAGGCCCGCCGCCAGGGCGCCAGTGCCTGCGAAGTGGCGGTGTCGCTGGAGCAGGGCCTGTCCACCAGCGTGCGCCAGGGCGAGGTGGAAACCGTCGAGTTCAACCGTGACCAAGGTTTCGGCATCACCCTCTACGCAGGCCAGCGCAAGGGTTCGGCGAGCACCTCGGCGACCGGCGAGGCGGCCATCCGCGAGACGGTGGCGGCGGCGCTGGCGATCGCCCGCCATACCTCCGAGGACGAATGCGCCGGTCTCGCCGATGCCGCGTTGATGGCCCGCGAGTTGCCCGAGCTGGACCTCTATCATCCATGGAGCCTGAGTCCCGAGCAGGCCGTGGAACGTGCCCTGGCTTGCGAGGCAGCGGCGTTCGCCGCCGACAAGCGGGTGACCAAGGCCGACGGCACCACCCTGAATACCCACCAGGGCTGCCGGGTATACGGTAACAGCCACGGTTTCATCGGTGGTTACGCCAGCACCCGGCACAGCCTCAGCTGCGTGATGATCGCCGAGGGCGAAGGACAGATGCAGCGTGACTATTGGTATGACGTCAACCGCCGTGGCGAGGCCTTGGCCAGCGCCGAGTCGATCGGCCGGCGCGCCGCCGAGCGCGCCGCCAGCCGACTGGGCGCGCGGCCGGTGCAGACCGCCGAAGTGCCGGTGCTGTTCGCTCCGGAAATCGCTGTTGGCCTGTTCGGCCATTTCCTCGGGGCGATCTCAGGCGGCAGCCTGTATCGCAAGTCATCCTTCCTCGAAGGCGCGCTGGGCCAGCGCCTGTTTCCCGAGTGGCTGAGCATCGACGAGCGGCCGCACCTGGTCGGCGCGCTCGGCAGCGCCAGCTTCGATAGCGACGGCCTGGCCACCTACGCCAAGCCATTCGTCGAGAACGGCGAGCTGGTGTCCTATGTCCTGGGCACCTATTCCGGGCGCAAGCTCGGCCTGCCGAGCACGGCCAACGCCGGCGGCGTGCATAACCTGTTCGTCAGCCATGGCGACGAGGACCAGGCCGCTCTCATACGCCGGATGGGGCGTGGCCTGCTGGTCACCGAGTTGATGGGGCAGGGCGTCAACCTGGTGACCGGCGATTATTCCCGCGGCGCCGCCGGCTACTGGGTCGAGAACGGCGAGATCCAGTTCCCGGTCCAGGAAGTCACCATCGCCGCCAACCTGCGCGACCTGTTCCGCCGTATCGTCGCGGTCGGCAAGGACATCGAACGGCGCGGCAACCTGCATACCGGTTCTGTACTGGTCGAGTCGATGATGGTAGCCGGGCGCTGAGGCCGGGTTTCCCTCTGTAGAACGCCAGCGCTCGTCGCTGGCGTTTTCGTTTCCGCCTGTTCGATTGTCCGCCTCTATGGGGACCATGCTTGTCTTTTACCAAGAAGAAAACAATAATCAATCTCATTATCGTCTGGTGAGGTTGCCATGTCCTTCGAGGCGCACGACCCGCAAGCATTGGATCACTGGTACTGGCTGGGCACGCAGATCCGCTGCGCGCTCGATCCCGACGAACCGCGCCTGCTCGACCAGTACCTCGGCGAGGCGCGCTATCTCGCCGGTTGGGAAGGTGTGGCCGCCTGGCCGCTGTTCGAGAAAGCCTACAACCTCCTGCTCGATACCGGTCGCGATCCGATATTGCCCTGGCACTGGCGCAGCCTCTGCCTCGACTACGCCTACCGGCCCCTCTGCGAACTTCAGCGACTGACCACCAACGGCAGCCAGCGACGCCGGCTGCGCCAGCTCTCCGTACGAATGGCCAGGCAGGACCTGGCGCCGTCGATGAGCTTCGATCACCCGCAACAAGGAAACCAAGATGACTGACACCCGCATCGAACGCGACAGCATGGGCGAACTGGCGGTCCCGGCGACCGCCCTCTATGGCGCCCAGACCCAGCGCGCGGTGAACAACTTCCCGGTCAGCGGCCAGCGCATGCCCCAGGCCTTCGTCCGCGCCCTGCTGCTGGCCAAGGCCGCGGCGGCGCGGGCGAACGTCTCCCTGCAGCAATTGGATGCACCGATGGGCGAGGCGATCGCCGACACCTGCCTGCAACTGCTGCAGGAGGACTTCATGCAGCATTTCCCGGTGGATGTGTTCCAGACCGGCTCCGGCACCAGTTCCAACATGAACGCCAACGAAGTGGTGGCGACCCTGGCCAGTCGTCGCCTGGGCGGCAAGGTCAATCCGAACGACCATGTGAACTGCGGGCAGAGCAGCAACGACATCATTCCCTCGACCATCCACATCAGTGCCGCCCTCGAGATCAGCGAACGCCTGCTGCCGGCGCTGCGCCACCTGGAGCAGACTATCCAGAGCAAGGCCGGCGAAGTGCATGCCTATGTGAAGACCGGCCGCACCCACCTGATGGATGCGATGCCGGTACGCATGAGCCAGGTGCTCGGTGGCTGGGCGCAGCAGGTGCGACAGGCCGGCGTGCACATCGAGAGCGTACTTCCTGCCTTGCAGCAGTTGGCACAGGGCGGCACCGCGGTGGGCACCGGGATCAACGCCCATCCGCGGTTCGCCGAACGTTTCAGCCAGGAGCTGAACGACCTGACCGGGCTGGCGTTCCGCCCCGGCGACGACTTCTTCGCCCTGATCGGTTCGCAGGACACGGCGGTCGCTGCGTCCGGCCAGTTGAAGACCCTGGCCGTGACCCTGATGAAGCTGGCCAACGACCTGCGCTGGATGAACTCCGGGCCGCTTGCCGGGCTCGGCGAGATCGAGCTGGAAGCGCTGCAACCAGGCTCCTCGATCATGCCCGGCAAGGTCAACCCGGTGATCCCGGAGGCCACCGCGATGGTCGCCGCCCAGGTGATCGGCAATGACGCCGCCATTGCCGTCGCCGGCCAATCGGGCAACTTCGAACTGAACGTGATGCTGCCGCTGGTGGCCGACAACCTGTTGCACAGCATCCAGTTGCTGGCCAACGTCAGCCGGCTGCTGGCGGACAAGGCCATCGCCAGCTTCAAGGTCAACCAGGGCAAGCTCAGCGAGGCGTTGGCGCGCAACCCGATCCTGGTCACTGCGCTGAACCCGATCATCGGCTACCAGAAGGCTGCGGAAATCGCCAAGCAGGCCTATCGCGAGGGACGGCCGATCATCGATGTGGCGCTGGAAAACACCGATCTGGACCGTGCGCGCCTGGAGGTGTTGCTGGATCCGGAAAAACTCACGGCTGGCGGCCTCTGAGGCCGCCCCACCACTGGAGGTACCGCCATGCGTCATTGGCAACGAACGATCGAACAGGGCAACCGCTGTTTCGTCACCGGCGCATTGATCGATGCGCGTGAGCACTACCTCCATGCCCTGGCCCTGGCCCAGGTGCTGCTGGAACGCTGGGGCGACGCCGACGAGGCGGTGATGGCGTTCGTCATTTCCCATCACAACCTGGCCGACTTGCACCTGCAACTGGAGCAACCGGAGGAGACCGCAGAATACCTGTGCGCCTGCCACGAGCGCCTGTTGCGGGTCAGCGCCGACCAGAAGCTGCCGCTGGCCCTGCGCCAGGCGGCCCAGCATCACAGCCGGCGCACCTATGTCGAACTGCTGTCGTTCATCGGCGAACACGGTGCCTATCCGCGCACCGAGCGCCTGCTCAAGGGACCGCCGAACGCGGAGGTCCGACCCGAGTTCCTCGCTCCGCCCCCCTCACTTCGCTATCACTGACGGAGAGTTTCCATGCCCCACGCCTTGCCGCCCTTGCCTTACGCCTACGATGCCCTGGAACCGCACATCGATGCGCTGACCATGGAGATCCACCACAGCAAGCACCACCAGACCTATGTGAACAACCTGAACGCCGCGCTGGAAGGCACGCCCTATGCCGAGCAGCCGGTGGAAAGTCTGCTGCGGCAACTGGCTGGTCTGCCGGAGAAGCTGCGCACCCCGGTTGTCAACAATGGCGGTGGGCATGCCAACCACTCGCTGTTCTGGACCGTGATGTCGCCCCAGGGCGGTGGCCGTCCCGATGGCGACCTGGGGCGGGCCATCGATGAGCAGCTCGGGGGCTTCGAGGCGTTCAAGGATGCGTTCACCAAGGCTGCGCTGACCCGCTTCGGCAGCGGCTGGGCCTGGCTCAGCGTGACTCCCCAGGGCAGCTTGCTGGTGGAGAGCAGCGGCAACCAGGACAGCCCGCTGATGAACGGCAATACGCCGATCCTCGGCCTGGACGTATGGGAGCATGCCTATTACCTGAAGTACCAGAACCGCCGCCCGGAATACATCGGCGCTTTCTACAACGTGATCGACTGGCGGGAGGTCGCGCGTCGCTATGCGCAAGCCCTGGCCTAGTGTTACCCGTGATGCGAGATGGCTGGCCGGCAGCCTGGCGGTGCGGCGATGAAGGCGTTGCTCCATGGCATCGCCGAAGGTAACGGGCGGACGCTGCGCAACCTGCTGGGCCTGCTGATCTTCATCGGCGGCGGCTACCTGCTCGGCCGCCACGCGCTGTTGCTGGCCGAACTCAACCTGCCGGCGCCCATCGTGCTGGCATTGAAAGGCGGCCTGCTCTGTGCCTTCGGTACCGCTCTCGGGGCGATGCCGGTGCTGGTGGTGAAGACCATGCCGGCGCGCCTGTCGGATGCGCTGCTGGGCTTCGGTGCCGGCGTGATGCTCTCGGCGACGGCCTTCTCGCTGATCATGCCGGCGCTATCCGCGGCCGGCGACCTCGGCTACTCGAAGTTCGGCGCGGGGTTCCTGGTCAGCTTCGGCCTGGCGGTCGGCGTGATGGGGCTGTTCATCCTCGGCCGGCTGATGCCGGACGTCCATCCCGGTTGCGAGGGCGCGCCACTGTCCGGTGGCATTCCCCCGCGCATCCTGCTGTTCGTCACGGCCATCGTCCTGCACAACATCCCCGAAGGCATGGCGGTTGGCGTGTCGGCCGGTGCCGGCCTGGACGAGGCCAACGGCCTCGCCCTGGGCATCGCTCTGCAGGATGTGCCGGAAGGTCTGGTGGTGGCGCTGGTGCTGGCCGGAGTCGGTATGTCGCGTTTCAAGGCGATGCTGGTCGGTGCCGCGTCGGGCCTGGTCGAGCCGCTGTTCGCGGTGCTCTGCGCCTGGCTGGTCGGCCTCTCCGCGCTGCTCCTGCCCTGGGGGCTGGCCGCCGCGGCGGGAGCGATGCTCTTCGTGGTCACCCACGAGATCATTCCCGAGTCCCACCGCCAGGGACATGCCGCCGAGGCTACGCTGGGCCTGGTGTTCGGTTTCTGCCTGATGATGGTGCTGGATACCGCGCTGGGCTAGGGGATTCATCCGACGCGCGCTGAATTGACGCCGGCCGCAATCGCCGGAAAGGAAAAGCCGCCAGTTGGCGGCTTTTTCGCTGTCGCTGGGAAGAGCCTACTCGCCCTCGTCGAACCTGTTGTTGATCAGTTCGACCAGCGCGTTCAACGCCTCGTCTTCCTGTTCGCCTTCGGTATGCAGGTGCAGGTTGGTGCCCTTGCCGGCAGCCAGCATCATCACGGCCATGATGCTCTTGCCGTCGACGCAGCTTTCAGGATTGCGGCCGACCCGGACCTGGCAAGGGTAGCGCCCCGCGACGCCGACGAACTTGGCGGCCGCGCGGGCGTGCAGACCGAGCTTGTTGATGATGGTGATCTCGAGGGCGGGCATCTTGGGGAGTCTGTCCTTCTTGTTATGGGCTAGCTGCTGAGATCGCGGTGGCGAATCTGCACGTTCTTCAGGGAATCCCTGAGTGCAGCGCCAATCCGCTCGGCGAGGTAGACCGAACGATGGTGCCCGCCGGTACAGCCTATCGCAACTGTTACATATGAGCGGTTACTGGCGGCGAAGCGCGGCAGCCATTTGTTCAGGTAGCCGACGATGTCCTGGTACATTTCCTCGACGTCCGGCTGGGCGGCCAGATACTCGCGGACTTCCGGCTCCAGCCCCGAATGATCGCGCAACTCGGGCTTCCAGTAGGGGTTCGGCAGGCAGCGCACATCGAACACCAGGTCGGCGTCGACTGGCATGCCGCGCTTGAAGCCAAAGGATTCGACGAGGAACGCGGTGCCGGGCTCCGGCTTGTTCAACAGGCGCAGTTTGATGGTGTCGCGCAGCTGATAGAGGTTGAGGCTGGTGGTGTCCAGCTTCAGGTCGGCGAGGTCGGCGATCGGTCCGAGCAATTGGCTCTCGTCGCCAATCGCCTCCGCCAGCGAACGGGTGTCGGTGGTCAGCGGGTGGCGCCGGCGGGTTTCCGAGAATCGTTTGAGCAGCGTCTCGTCGTCGGCGTCGAGATACAGCACATCGCAGTTGATGTGGTTGTCCCGCACTTCCTGCAACAGTTCGGGGAAGCGCTGCAACTGGCTGGGCAGGTTGCGGGCGTCGATCGACACCGCCACCTGTGGCTGCAGTAGCTCCGTGTGCAACAGGGCGCGCTGCGCCAGGTCGGGAAGCAGGCTGGCGGGAAGGTTGTCGATGCAATAGAAGCCGTTGTCTTCGAGGACGTTCAGGGCGGTGCTCTTGCCCGAGCCCGAGCGGCCACTGACGATGATCAGGCGCATGTCATTGCCCGTTCTGTACGTCTACCACGATCTGATAAAGCGCTTCGGCGGTGGGAGCGCTGCGCAGGCGGTCGCGTACGTCGGCACGGTCGAGCATGGCGGCGATCTGCCGGAGCAGTTCGAGATGTTCTTCGGTCGCGGCCTCCGGTACCAGCAGGACGAAGAGCAGGTCGACCGGCGCGCCGTCCAGCGCGTCGAAGTCCACGGGAGCATCCAGGTGCAGCACGGCGCTGATGGGGCTCTGGCAGCCAGACAGGCGGCAGTGCGGAATGGCGATGCCATTGCCGAAGCCGGTGGAACCGAGTTTTTCCCGGGCCACCAGGTTTTCGAAGATGGTCTGGGCGTCGAACTCCGGCAGCTCCCTGGCTACCAGGTTGGCGATTTGTTCGAGTACGCGTTTCTTGCTGCCGCCCGGCACGTTCACGAGGGAACGGCCGGGGGTCAGGATTTGCTCAAGTCGGATCATAGGGGAGGGGAGATCAGCGGGCGCCTACGCCTTGCTGCCGTTCGAGATACTTCTCTTTGTGTTTGATCAGTTGACGGTCGAGTTTGTCGATCAGCAGGTCGATGGCCGCGTACATGTCCTCATGTTCCGCATTGGCTACGATCTCGCCACCGGCGATGCGCAGGGTGGCTTCGATCTTCTGCTTCAGTTTCTCGACCTCCATGATCACCTGAACATTGGTGATCTTGTCGAAATGGCGCTCCAGACGGCTCAGTTTCTCGCCGACATAGTCGCGCAGGGCGTCGGTCACATCCAGTTGATGGCCACTGATGTTGACTTGCATACCGCGTTCTCCTTGTTGCCCGTGTGTAAGTGGCAGGTTAGCAACCTGCCTCCGGAACACCTTGGCGTGGATCAACGTCACACCAGTCGCTTGCGCTCGCTCGAAGGGGCTATGCCCAGGGATTCGCGGTATTTGGCGACGGTGCGGCGAGCCACTTGAATGCCCTGTGCCTCCAGTAAACCAGCGATCTTGCTGTCGCTCAATGGCTTTTTCGCATTTTCCGCGGCCACCAGTTTCTTGATGATCGCGCGGATCGCGGTGGACGAGCATTCCCCGCCTTCGGCGGTACTGACGTGACTTGAAAAGAAATATTTCAGCTCGAAAATGCCGCGCGGCGTATGCATGTATTTCTGCGTGGTGACCCGCGAAATGGTCGATTCGTGCATGCCCACCGCTTCGGCGATGTCGTGCAGGACCAGCGGCTTCATGGCTTCTTCGCCGTAGTCGAGGAAACCGCGCTGGTGCTCGACGATCTGGGTGGCGACCTTCATCAGCGTTTCGTTGCGGCTCTGCAGGCTCTTGATGAACCAGCGGGCTTCCTGCAACTGGTTGCGCATGAAGGTATTGTCGGCGCTGCTGTCGGCGCGGCGGACCATGCCGGCGTAGGTGGCGTTGACGCGCAGGCGTGGCATCGCCTCCTGGTTCAGCTCGACCAGCCAGCGCTCGTTGTCCTTGCGCACGATGACGTCGGGGACGATGTATTCGGCTTCGCTCGATTCGATCTGCGAACCGGGCCGGGGATGCAGGCACTGGATCAGCTCGATGACCTGGCGCAGTTCGTCTTCCTTGAGCTTCATGCGCCGCATCAATTGGCTGTAGTCGCGGCCGCCGAGCAGGTCGAGGTAGTCGGATACCAGGCGCAGCGCTTCGTTCAGCCAGGGCGTGGTGGACGGCAACTGGCGCAGTTGCAGCAGCAGGCACTCGCGCAGGTTGCGGGCGCCGATGCCGGCGGGTTCCAGTTGCTGGATGCGGCGCAGCACGACTTCCACTTCGTCGAGCTCGACGTCCAGTTCCGGATCGATGGCGGCGAGGATTTCTTCGAGGGACTCTTCGAGGTAGCCATCGTTGTTGATGCTATCGATGATGGTCACCGCGATCATCCGATCGGTGTCCGACATCGGTGCCAGGTTGACCTGCCAGAGCAGGTGGCTGTGCAGGCTCTCGCCGCTGCTGGTGCGCGCGGTGAAGTCCCACTCGTCATCGTCGTTGCTGGGCAGGCTGCTGGCGCTGGTCTGGTAGATGTCTTCCCAGGCGGTATCCACCGGCAACTCGCTGGGTATGCGTTCGCTCCACTGGTCGTCGTCGAGGCTTTCGACGCTGGGCGTGGCGCTTTCCTGGAGAGGGCTCTCCTGGGGCGCGCTGGCCGCCTGTTCGGCGCCATCGGCGAGAGGGTCGCTGTTGTCGAAATCGTCGCCGTCTTCCTGGCGTTCGAGCATGGGATTGGATTCCAGCGCTTCCTGGATTTCCTGCTGGAGGTCCAGGGTGGATAGCTGGAGGAGGCGTATGGCCTGTTGCAGCTGCGGCGTCATCGTCAGCTGCTGGCCCATCTTGAGGACTAGCGATGGTTTCATGGCTGAGGGCTTAGTACCTTATTCGCTGGTACCGGATGGCACCATCCACTACTACGGGTGCCGAGGTGGCGGCACCGCCAGGAAGCAAATTATATGCCTGAATTTTCGTACTTTGCCTAGGGTTGCTCTGAATAAATCATCCGCTCCAGGCGGCACTCGTGGTTGCGAAACCGCGGGCGAGCGGAACCGCTCCGGCGAGGCCGGAGGGCGCGCTAGGAGATTTCTTCAGAGGCGGAACTCGTGCCCCAGGTAGACTTCCTTGACCAGGTCGTTGGCGAGGATGCTCTCGGCATCCCCTTCCGCGATCAACTGCCCATCATTGACGATATACGCCGTTTCACAGATGTCCAGGGTCTCGCGGACGTTGTGGTCGGTGATGAGGATGCCGATACCCTTCGCCTTGAGGTGATGGATGATCTGCTTGATGTCGCCGACCGAGATCGGGTCCACGCCGGCGAAGGGCTCGTCGAGGAGGATGAATTTCGGCGCGCTGGCCAGGGCGCGGGCGATTTCCACCCGGCGTCGTTCGCCGCCGGACAGGCTCATGCCGAGGTTGTCGCGGATGTGGTGGATGTGGAATTCCTGCAGCAGGCCTTCCAGGGCTTCCTTGCGACCGTTGCGATCGAGGTCGCTGCGGGTCTCGAGGATCGCCATGATGTTGTCGGATACCGACAGCTTGCGGAAGATCGAGGCTTCCTGCGGCAGGTAGCCGATGCCGGCCCGGGCGCGCCCGTGCATCGGCAGGTGGGTGACGTTCTGCTCGTCGATGCGGACCACGCCCTGGTCGGCCTGGACCAGGCCGACGATCATGTAGAAGCAGGTGGTCTTGCCGGCACCGTTCGGACCGAGCAGGCCGACGATCTGCCCGCTATCGATGGACATGCTGACGTCGCGGACGACTTGCCGGCCTTTATAGCTTTTGGCCAGGTGCTGGGCTTTGAGCGTTGCCATTACTGGGCCTTTTTCTTCGGCTGGATGACCATGTCGATGCGCGGGCGCGGGCTGGTCACCTGGGAGCCGGTGGCACGACCCGCGTTGACGATCTGGCGCTGGGTGTCGTAGACGATCTTCTCGCCTTCGAAGGTGTTGCCTTCCTGGATCACCTTGGCCTGGTCGATCAGCACGACCCGGTTCTGCGTGACGAAGTACTGGATGGTCAGGCCATAGGCCTTGGTCACGTCCTTGTCCGGAGCGGGTTTCTGCTCGTAGTAGGCAGGCTTGCCGACTGAGGTCACGACCTCGATGTCGCCGTTCTTGTCCTGCTTCAGGGTCACGGTGTTGCCGGTCAGCTTGGTGCTGCCCTGGGTCACCACGACGTCGCCGCGGTAGACCGCGACGCCCTGCTTGTCGTCCAGTTCGGCGCTGTCGGCCTGGACGCGGATCGGTTGTTCGCGGTCCGAAGGCAGGGCCAAGGCCATGGAGCTGCCGAGGGCGGCAGTCAGACCGAAAATAAGGGGGAGGGTATTAACGAACCTCATGCTGACCTCTTACGTTGGACAGCAGGTGCATCCGGCTGTCTTTCAGATACGCTTTCATTCCAACAGCCGTCGTCACTCCATTGGCCGCGTCGATTTTAACGGCTTGCTCGGTCTGTGCATAATTCTTGTCGGGGAATACGGTCAGCCGAGTGGTGGTCAGGATGCTTGGTTGGCCCTTGGCATCGGTACGTGCGACGCGCACGTCGTCGATGAGTTCGACCTCCTTGCCTTTCGGTCCGACTTCGGCGCGGGCGCTCTGGATGTGCCAGGGTTGCACGTTGCCACGGAAGAGCAGCAGGTCGGGGGTGGTGACGAAAGTGATGTCCGTGGCTTTCTGGTGCTCCAGCTTCACCGCGGTCATCTCGTAGTCGAGGCTGCCGTCCTCCTGGTACTGGAGGCTATGGGCATTCTCGGCATAGTAGTCGATGGTATTGTCCTGGCCGGGACGGGTCGGCTGTTCGTTGAACAGCTCGAGCCCGACGTTCCAGTAGTAGCCCGCGACGATCAGCAACAGGGCGATCAGGGCGAGCAGCAGTTTCTGGCGTAGTGTCTTCGGCATGGTCGGCTCTACAGATAGGCGCTCTGGGCGGCTTCGAGCGTACCCTGGGCGCGCATGATCAGTTCGCAGAACTCGCGGGCGGCGCCTTCGCCGCCGCGGGCCGCGGTGACGCCATGGGCATGCTGGCGCACGAACGGGTCGGCACTGGCTACCGCCATGCCCAGGCCGACGCGGCGGATCACCGGCAGATCGGGCAGGTCGTCGCCAAGGTAGGCGACTTGCTCATAGCCTAGTCCGAGTTCGCCGAGAAGTTCGTCGAGGACGGCGAGCTTGTCTTCCCGGCCCTGATAGAGATGCTGGATGCCCAGGTTGCGCGCGCGCCGTTCGACCACCGGAGTGTCGCGGCCGGTGATGATGGCGGTGCGCACGCCGGAGGCGATGAGCATCTTGATGCCATGTCCGTCCAGGGTGTTGAAGGTCTTGAACTCGCTGCCGTCGACGAGGAAATACAGCTTGCCGTCGGTCAGCACGCCGTCGACGTCGAAAATCGCCAGGCGTATCCGGCTGGCCCGGACCGGGAGTTCCGCGGCCGAATGGGTATCGCTCATTACATCACTCCTGCGCGCAACAGGTCGTGCATGTTCAGGGCGCCGACCGGACGGTCGTCCGCGTCGACCACCACCAGTGCGCCGATCTTGTTGTCTTCCATGATCTTCAGGGCTTCCGCGGCGAGGATCTCGGCGCGGACGGTCTTGCCGTGGACGGTCATCACCTGGTCGATGGTGACCTGGCGGACGTCGATGCCCCGATCCAGGGCGCGACGCAGGTCGCCATCGGTGAAAATGCCGGCAAGCTTGCCATGTTCGTCGAGCACTACGGTCATGCCCAGGCCCTTGCGGGTCATTTCCATCAGCGCGCCGGTCAGCGAGGTGCCGAGCAGCACCTGCGGCAGCCCTTCGCCAACGTGCATGACGTCTTCCACCTTCAGCAGCAGTCGGCGGCCCAGCGCACCGCCCGGGTGCGAGAAGGCGAAGTCTTCCGCGGTAAAGCCGCGGGCTTCGAGCAGGGCGATCGCCAGGGCGTCGCCGAGGACCAGGGTTACGGTGGTGGAGGAGGTCGGGGCCAGGTTCAGTGGGCAGGCTTCCTGGCCGACACTGGCGTCCAGGTTCACTTCCGCAGCCTTGGCCAGGGGCGACTCGGGGTTACCGGTCATGCTGATCAGGGTGATGCCCAGGCGCTTGATCAGAGGCAACAGGGTGACGATTTCGGCAGTCGAGCCGGAGTTGGACAGGGCGAGGACCACGTCGTCCTTGGTGATCATGCCCATGTCGCCATGGCTGGCCTCGGCCGGATGCACGAAGAAGGAGGGGGTGCCGGTGCTGGCCAGGGTAGCGGCGATCTTCTTGCCGATGTGACCGGACTTGCCCATGCCGACGACGACGACCCGGCCCTTGCCGGCCAGCAGCAGTTCGCAGGCCTTGACGAAATCGTCGCCAATCCGCGCCAGCAGGCTGTCTACCGCGTCGCGCTCGAGGCCGATGGTGCGCTGGGCGGAATGGATGAAATCGAGGTTCTGGCTCATGTTCAACGAATGTGGCGCCTGGATTAAAGGCGGGATTATAACGGGAAAGCGTGCCCCGCTTACACCAGCCATGCTGTGAAGTCGGTCCGCATCCCCCGCGGCGCAATGTTGTATGGACTGCAATGCTCTGTTACGCCGCCGTTATCTGCACTCCGCGCTATGACTGCATAAATGTCGATATATTCGACGTCGACGCGATTTTTTTCTGTCCGTAGTGAACCTGAAGTGTGCGATATGTCCTAAAGGGCTGAGAGAACGCTCCGAACAAGCTGAATCCAAGCTGAACGGCACGGTGCCAGGCCTTGGGCCAGAACCCGCCGCAGTGCTATAGTCCGCGCCCATTCGACCCCTCCGGGATGCGTGCCTTTGCAACGGGGCAAGGCGTCCAGCATGGACGGGTCGCATCGCAAGGAGTCCTGATGAGCACCGATAGTGCCTACGCGGTCGAGTTGAAGGGCCTGACCTTCAAGCGCGGATCGCGGGCGATTTTCGACAACATCGATGTGCGTATCCCGCGCGGAAAGGTGACCGGCATCATGGGCCCGTCCGGTTGCGGCAAGACCACGTTGCTGCGGCTGATCGCCTCCCAGTTGCGTCCTTCGAAGGGGGAGGTCTGGGTCAACGGGCAGAACCTGCCGCAGCTTTCGCGCGGCGACCTGTTCGACATGCGCAAGCAGTTCGGTGTGCTGTTCCAGAGCGGGGCGCTGTTCACCGATCTCGACGTCTTCGAGAACGTCGCGTTTCCGCTGCGCGTGCATACCCAGCTGCCGGAAGAGATGATCCGCGACATCGTCCTGATGAAGCTTCAGGCCGTCGGCCTGCGCGGCGCCGTGGAACTGATGCCGGACGAGCTTTCCGGCGGCATGAAGCGCCGCGTCGCCCTGGCCCGGGCGATCGCCCTGGACCCGCAGATCCTGCTCTACGACGAGCCGTTCGTGGGGCAGGATCCGATCGCCATGGGCGTCTTGGTGCGCCTGATCCGCCTGCTCAACGATGCCCTCGGCATCACCAGCATCGTGGTTTCCCATGACCTGGCCGAGACCGCCAGCATCGCCGACTACATCTATATCGTCGGCGACGGCCGGGTACTTGGCCACGGGACGCCGGACGTCCTCAAGGAAACCGACGATCCTCGTATCCGCCAGTTCGTCAAGGGAATCCCGGATGGTCCCGTTCCGTTCCATTATCCGGCCCGCGACTACCGGGCCGACCTGCTGGGAGAGCGCTGATGCGTAGAGTCTCTCCCCTCGAACGTATCCGCCTGTTCGGCCGCGCCGGCCTGGACGTGGTCGCCGCGCTCGGCCGCTCGACCCTGTTCCTCGGCCACGCCCTGCTCGGCCGGCGCACGCCAGGCACCGGTTTGCACCTGCTGGTGAAGCAACTCTACTCGGTAGGCGTGCTGTCGCTGGCGATCATCGTCGTCTCGGGCCTGTTCATTGGCATGGTGCTGGCCCTGCAGGGCTACAACATCCTGATTTCCTATGGTTCCGAGCAGGCGGTCGGGCAGATGGTGGCCCTGACCCTGCTGCGCGAACTGGGGCCGGTGGTGACCGGCCTGCTGTTCGCCGGCCGTGCCGGCTCTGCGCTTACCGCGGAAATCGGCAACATGAAGGCCACCGAACAGCTTTCCAGCCTGGAAATGATCGGTGTCGACCCGCTCAAGTACATCGTCGCGCCGCGCCTGTGGGCCGGTTTCATCTCCATGCCGCTGCTCGCCGCGATCTTCAGCGTGGTCGGCATCTGGGGTGGGGCGATGGTCGCGGTCGACTGGCTGGGCGTATACGAGGGGTCGTTCTGGGCGAACATGCAGAACAGCGTGCAGTTCACCGAGGATGTGCTCAACGGCGTGATCAAAAGTATCGTATTCGCCTTCGTGGTGACCTGGATCGCGGTCTACCAAGGCTACGACTGCGAGCCGACCTCGGAAGGAATCAGCCGGGCGACGACCCGGACCGTGGTCTATGCCTCCCTGGCGGTGCTGGGGCTCGACTTCATTCTGACTGCTTTGATGTTTGGAGATTTCTGAATGCAAACCCGCACCCTGGAAATCGGTGTCGGCCTGTTCCTCCTGGCCGGCCTGCTGGCCCTGTTGCTGCTGGCCCTGCGGGTCAGCGGCCTGAGCGTGGGCAACGCCGGCGATACCTACAAGGTCTACGCCTACTTCGACAACATCGCCGGTGTTACCGTGCGCGGCAAGGTCACCCTGGCCGGCGTGACGATCGGCAAGGTGACGGCGGTCGACCTGGATCGCGACAGCTACACTGGTCGCGTGACCATGGAGATCAACCAGAACGTGAACAACCTGCCGGTCGATTCCACGGCGTCGATCCTGACCGCCGGCCTGCTGGGCGAGAAATACATCGGCATCAGCGTCGGCGGCGACGAGGACGTTCTGAAGGACGGCAGCACCATCCACGACACCCAGTCGGCGCTGGTGCTGGAAGACCTGATCGGCAAGTTCCTGCTGAACTCGGTTAACAAAGACGAAGCCAAAAAGTGAGGTTTTCTTCCATGCTGACTCTTCTGCGTCGCGGCCTGCTGGTGTTCCTGGCGGCTTTCCCGCTGCTTTCCATGGCGGCGCCGACCCCGCAACAGGTGGTGCAGGGCACGGTCGACGAACTGCTTTCCGACATCAAGGCCAACAAGGCCGCCTACAAGGCCGATCCGCAAAAGCTCTACGCCACTCTCGACCGTATCCTTGGGCCGGTGGTCGATGCCGAAGGCATCGCCAAGAGTGTGATGACCGTCAAGTACTCGCGCCAGGCCTCACCCGAGCAGATCAAGCGCTTCGAGGAAGTGTTCAAGAACAGCCTGATGCAGTTCTACGGCAACGCGCTGCTCGAATACGACAACCAGGACATCCGCGTGCTGCCTAGTTCGGCCAAGCCGAGCGACGATCGCGCCAGCGTCAACATGGAGATCCGTGACAGCAAGGGCACGGTCTATCCGGTCTCCTACACCATGACCAACCTGGCCGGTGGCTGGAAGGTCCGCAACGTGATCATCAACGGCATCAACATCGGCAAGCTGTTCCGCGACCAGTTCGCCGACACCATGCAGAAGAACCGCAACGACCTCGAGAAGACCATCGCCGGCTGGGGCGAGGTGGTCGCCAAGGCCAAGGAAACCGCGAAAGCGGAAGAGGCCGGGGCGAAATGAGCCAGGCCAGCCTGCGCGAAGGAGCGGCCGGCGAACTGCAGCTCGCCGGCGTGCTCGACTACAGCAGCGGGCCGGCGTTGCGCGAGCAGGGCGGTCGGCTGATCCGCGCCAGCCAGGCGGCGGAACTGGTCGTCGACTGCTCGGCGGTGGAGCGCTCCAGCAGCGTGGGCATTTCCCTGTTGCTGGCCTTCATGCGCGACGCACGCAAGGCCGGCAAGGTCCTGAGCGTCAGGGCGTTGCCGGAAGACATGCGGGAGATTGCCAAGGTCAGCAGCCTTCTGGAGATCCTGCCTTTGCAGGAATGACCGGCCGGCGGAACGAGCGGCCCTCCGTCTGCGCGTCCCTTCCTGGGGTTCGCAGGCGGAGGGCTTTTTTGTATGATGGCCGACCGTGCGCGTAGGGCGCCCGATTGAGGTTGAGCATGCAGGCCGAAGACGTTAAGAGCCTTCTCCAGGAAAAACTCCCCGGCACCCAGGTGGAAGTCGAGGGCGAAGGGTGCAATTTCCAACTGAATCTGATCAGCGACGAACTGGCCGGCCAGAGCCCGGTCAAGCGTCAGCAGCAGGTCTACGCCCATTTGAACGCCTGGATCGCCGATGGCAGCATCCATGCCGTCACCATGAAATTCTTCAGCCGCGCCGCCTGGGCCGAGCGTTCCTGAGCCCACGGGGGATCATTGCAATGGATAAACTGATTATTACCGGCGGTAACCGCCTCGATGGCGAAATCCGCATTTCCGGCGCGAAGAACTCGGCGCTGCCGATCCTGGCCGCGACCCTGCTGGCCGATACTCCGGTCACCGTCTGCAACCTGCCGCACCTGCACGACATTACCACCATGATCGAACTGTTCGGCCGCATGGGCGTGCAGCCGATCATCGACGAGAAGCTCAACGTCGAAGTCGATGCCAGCAGCATCAAGACCCTGGTCGCGCCGTACGAACTGGTGAAGACCATGCGTGCCTCGATCCTGGTGCTGGGCCCGATGCTGGCGCGCTTCGGCGAGGCCGAAGTGGCCCTGCCGGGCGGTTGCGCGATCGGTTCGCGTCCGGTCGACCTGCATATCCGCGGTCTCGAGGCCATGGGCGCGCAGATCGAGGTCGAAGGCGGCTACATCAAGGCCAAGGCGCCGGCCGGCGGCCTGCGTGGCGGTCACTTCTTCTTCGATACCGTCAGCGTGACCGGCACCGAGAACCTGATGATGGCTGCCGCGCTGGCCAACGGCCGTACCGTGCTGCAGAACGCCGCTCGCGAGCCGGAGGTGGTCGACCTGGCCAACTGCCTGAACGCCATGGGCGCCAACGTCCAGGGCGCTGGCTCCGATACCATCGTCATCGAAGGCGTGAAGCGCCTCGGCGGTGCTCGCTACGACGTACTGCCCGACCGTATCGAGACCGGCACCTACCTGGTGGCCGCGGCCGCGACCGGTGGCCGGGTGAAGCTGAAGGATACCGACCCGACCATCCTCGAGGCGGTCCTGCAGAAGCTGGAAGAGGCCGGTGCCCACATCAGCACCGGCAGCAACTGGATCGAGCTGGACATGAAGGGCAACCGGCCGAAGGCGGTCAACGTGCGTACCGCGCCGTACCCGGCGTTCCCCACCGACATGCAGGCCCAGTTCATCTCCATGAACGCGGTTGCCGAAGGCACCGGCGCGGTCATCGAGACGGTCTTCGAGAACCGCTTCATGCATGTTTACGAAATGAACCGCATGGGCGCGCAAATCCTCGTCGAAGGCAACACCGCCATCGTCACCGGCGTACCCAAGCTCAAGGGCGCTCCGGTCATGGCGACCGACCTGCGCGCATCCGCGAGCCTAGTGATCGCCGGCCTGGTGGCCGAAGGCGACACCCTGATCGATCGCATCTACCACATCGACCGTGGCTACGAGTGCATCGAAGAGAAACTCCAGCTGCTCGGCGCCAAGATCCGCCGCGTACCGGGCTAGCGGAGGCTGTCGCGCAAATGCTGACCATCGCCTTGTCCAAGGGCCGGATTCTCGACGATACCCTGCCGCTGCTCGCAGCGGCGGGCATCGTGCCGTCGGAGAACCCGGACAAGAGCCGCAAGCTGATCATCCCGACGTCCCTGTCCGATGTGCGCCTGCTCATCGTGCGCGCCACCGACGTGCCGACCTATGTCGAGCATGGCGCCGCCGATCTCGGCGTGGCCGGCAAGGACGTGCTGATGGAGTACGGCGGCCAGGGACTCTACGAACCGCTGGACCTGCGTATCGCCAACTGCAAGCTGATGACCGCCGGCGCCATTGGCGCGCCTGAACCCAAGGGACGCCTGCGGGTGGCCACCAAGTTCGTCAATGTCGCCAAGCGCTACTACGCCGAGCAGGGCCGCCAGGTCGACGTGATCAAGCTGTACGGCTCGATGGAGCTGGCGCCGCTGGTCGGTCTCGCCGACAAGATCATCGACGTCGTGGATACCGGCAATACCCTGCGCGCCAACGGCCTGGAGCCCCAGGAACTGATCGCCACGATCAGCTCGCGCCTGGTGGTGAACAAGGCCTCGATGAAGATGCAGCACGGTCGCATCCAGTCGCTGATCGATACCCTGCGCGACGCCGTCGAGGCGCGACACCGTCACTGATACCCGTGCGGCTCCGCGCCGCACCTGCCTATCCGTGTCATAGCCAAATTTTCTCGGGTGCCCGCACGGTGGGCTTGGTAGTCTAGCGGCGCCCGAGACAACGCCATCCATAAAAGAGGCTCGCTATGACCGCTCCCTTCGCTATCCGTCGACTCAATGCCGCTGATCCGGACTTCGGGCGTCATCTGGATCATCTGCTGAGCTGGGAAAGTGTCTCCGACGATTCGGTCAACCAGCGCGTCCTCGACATAATCGCCGCCGTACGCAGCCGTGGCGACGCCGCCGTGGTCGAGTTCACCCAGCGCTTCGACGGTCTCCAGGCCGCCTCGATGGCCGACCTGATCCTGCCGCGCGAGCGCCTGGAGCTGGCTCTCACCCGTATCACCGTAGCCCAGCGCGAAGCCCTGGAAGTCGCCGCCGAGCGCGTGCGCAGCTACCACGAGAAGCAGAAGCAGGGTTCCTGGCGCTACACCGAGGCCGACGGCACGGTGCTCGGCCAGCAGGTCACCCCGCTGGACCGCGCCGGGCTCTATGTGCCGGGCGGCAAGGCGTCCTACCCGTCCTCGGTGCTGATGAATGCGATCCCGGCCAAGGTCGCCGGGGTGTCCGAAGTGGTCATGGTCGTACCGACCCCGCGCGGCGAGATCAACGAGATCGTCCTCGCCGCCGCCTGCATCGCCGGCGTCGACCGTGTCTTCACCATCGGCGGGGCACAGGCCGTGGCCGCGTTGGCCTACGGCACCGAAAGCGTGCCGCGGGTGGACAAGATCGTCGGCCCCGGCAACATCTACGTGGCCACCGCCAAGCGTCACGTGTTCGGCCAGGTCGGCATCGACATGATCGCCGGTCCCTCGGAAATCCTCGTGGTCTGCGACGGCCAGACCGATCCCGACTGGATCGCCATGGACCTGTTCTCCCAGGCCGAACACGACGAAGACGCCCAGTCGATCCTGGTCAGTCCGGACGCGGCGTTCCTGGACCGCGTCGCGGACAGCATCGCTCGCCTGCTGCCGACCATGGAGCGCGCCGAGATCATCCGCACCTCCCTGGAGGGGCGCGGCGCGCTGATCCAGGTCGCCGACCAGGCCCAGGCCTGTGCGGTCGCCAACCGCATCGCCCCGGAACACCTGGAGCTGTCGGTGGCCGATCCGGAAAGCTGGCTGCCGGAGATCCGCCATGCCGGCGCGATCTTCATGGGCCGCTACACTGCCGAGGCCCTGGGCGACTATTGCGCCGGCCCGAACCACGTGCTGCCGACCTCCGGTACCGCGCGTTTCTCTTCGCCGCTGGGGGTATATGACTTCCAGAAGCGTTCGTCGATCATCAACTGCTCGGCCGAGGGCGCTTCGGTCCTCGGTCGTACCGCCTCGGTGCTGGCTCGCGGCGAGTCGTTGACCGCCCACGCGCGTAGTGCCGAATACCGCATCCTCGACGAGAAGGAGGCCTGAGCATGAGCAAATTCTGGAGTCCCTTCGTCAAGGACCTGGTGCCTTATGTGCCGGGCGAGCAGCCGAAGCTGTCGCGGCTGGTCAAGCTGAACACCAACGAGAATCCCTACGGTCCGTCGCCACAGGCGCTCGCCGCGATGCAGGCGGAACTCAACGACGACCTGCGCCTGTATCCCGATCCCAACGGCGAGCGGTTGAAGCAGGCGGTCGCCGCGCACTACGGCGTACAGGCCAACCAGGTGTTCGTCGGCAACGGCTCCGACGAGGTGCTCGCGCACATTTTCCATGGCCTCTTCCAACACGACCTGCCGCTGCTGTTTCCGGACGTGACCTACAGCTTCTATCCGGTCTATTGCGGCCTGTACGGGATCGCGCACGAGAAGATCGCGCTGGATGAAAGGTTCCGCATCCGCGTCGAAGACTACGCGCGGCCCAACGGCGGAATCATCTTCCCCAATCCGAACGCGCCGACCGGCTGCCTGCTGCCGCTGGACGCCATCGAAGCGATGCTGAAGGCGTCGCCGGATTCGGTGGTGGTAGTCGACGAGGCCTATGTCGACTTCGGCGGCGAGAGCGCCATCGCCCTGGTCGATCGCTACCCGAACCTGCTGGTCACCCAGACGCTGTCCAAGTCGCGCTCCCTGGCCGGCCTGCGGGTCGGCCTGGCGGTCGGCCATGCCGATCTGGTCGAGGCGCTGGAGCGGATCAAGAACAGCTTCAATTCCTACCCGCTGGATCGCCTGGCGATCGCCGGCGCGGCGGCGGCTTTCGAGGACGACGCCTATTTCCGTCGGACCTGCCAGGCAGTGATCGATAGCCGCGAGGCGTTGAGCGCCTCTTTGCAGGCGCTGGGCTTCGAGGTACTACCGTCGGCCGCCAACTTCGTCTTCGCCCGTCATCCGCGGCACGATGCCGGGCAGATTGCCTCGACCCTGCGCGAGCAGGGAGTGATCGTCCGCCATTTCAAGCAGGCGCGGATCGACCAGTTCCTGCGTATCACCATCGGCAGTCCGGAGCAGAACCAGGCGCTACTGGACGCCCTGCACTTCCTCAAGTGATACGAAAACGGCGCCCGAGGGCGCCGTTTTCAATGGCGGGGATCACTCGCCGCCGTCCTGTTTCTGCTGTGGAGCCGGTGCCGGCGGCGGACGCAGGCCGACCTCGGCGGTCAGGTTGACCTTCTGTCCGTTGCGCAGCACCACGATGCTGATCTTCTGTCCCGGACGGGTGCGCGCCACCTGGTTCATCGAGCGGCGGCCGTCGCTGGCTTCCTGCTTGTCGATGGTCAGGATCACATCGCCCGGCAGCAGGCCGCCGCGTGCCGCCGGACCGTCGCGATAGACGCCGGCGACGACGATCCCGGCGGTTTCGCCGAGGCCCAGCGACTCCGCCAGTTCCGGGGTCAGCGCCTTGACCTCGACGCCGAGCCAGCCGCGGATCACCTGGCCGTGCTCGATGATCGACTGCATGACCTCCAGGGCCAGCTTGGTCGGGATGGCGAAGCCGATACCCTGGGAGCCGCCGGACTTGGAGAAGATCGCCGTGTTGATGCCGATCAGGTTGCCGGCAGCGTCCACCAGCGCGCCGCCGGAGTTGCCGGGGTTGATCGCCGCGTCGGTCTGGATGAAGTCTTCGTAGGTGTTCAGGCCGAGCTGGTTGCGTCCGGTGGCGCTGATGATGCCCATGGTCACGGTCTGGCCGACGCCGAACGGGTTGCCGATGGCGAGGCAGACGTCGCCGGTGCGAATGCCGTCGGAGCGGCCGAGGGTCATCGCCGGCAGGTTCTTAAGGTCGATCTTCAGCACGGCCAGGTCGGTTTCCGGGTCGCTGCCGACCAACTGGGCGATGGTTTCGCGGCCGTCGCGCAAGGCCACGATGATCTGGTCGGCGCCAGCGGTCACGTGGTTGTTGGTCAGCAGGTAGCCTTCCGCGCTCATGATCACCGCCGAGCCGAGGCTCGACTCCATGCGCTTCTGTTGCGGCAGGTTGTCGCCGAAGAAGCGGCGGAACATCGGGTCGTCGAACAGGGGGTGGGAGGGCTTGCTGACCATCTTGGTGGTGTACAGGTTGGCCACTGCCGGAGCCGCTCGACTCACCGCGTTGGCATAGGACACCGGGCCTTCCTGCAGGCGGCTGAGCAGAGGCGCCTGCTCGACGTGCACCTCCTGGCGTGGCAGGCCGACCAGCTCGGGGTTGTGCTGGATGATCAGCAGGGCCAGCAGCACGCCGACCAGCACGGGCCAGCCGAGGAAACGCAGGGCCTTGGGCATCGGGAAAATCCTTGGGGTTGCGAGGCCGAAAAGCGGCCGATAAGGTGGCGCCCATTATAGGGGGAAGCCGTCCATTAGAGGAGCGGCGCGCCCTGCCTGAATGAAGAGGAATTTGCATGGCTATCGCCCTGAGCACCCTGGTCGAAGAGGCCGACCGTTATCTGGATGCCGCGCGCATCCAGGACTACTGCCCGAACGGCCTGCAGGTCGAAGGCCGGCCGCAGGTGCGGCGGATCGTCAGCGGGGTCACTGCCAGCCAGGCGCTGCTGGATGCCGCCGTGGAGGCCGACGCCGACGTGGTGCTGGTGCATCACGGTTACTTCTGGAAGGGTGAGAACCCCTGCGTGGTCGGCATGAAGCAACGGCGCCTGAAGACCCTGCTGAACAACGATATCAGTCTGCTCGCTTACCACCTGCCGCTGGATCTGCATCCGGAGGTGGGCAACAACGTGCAGCTCGCCCGGCAGCTCGGCTTCGAAGTGGAAGGGCCGTTGGAGCCGGGCAACCCGCGTTCCATCGTCCTCCTCGGTTCGCTTGCCGAGCCGATGCAGCCTGCCGATTTCGCTCGGCATGTGCGCGATGCGCTGGGGCGTGAGCCGCTGCTGGTCGATGCCGGTCAGCCGATCCGGCGCATCGCCTGGTGCACCGGCGGCGCCCAGGGCTATATCGACCAGGCGATCGCCGCTGGCGTCGATGCCTACCTGACCGGCGAGGTTTCCGAGCAGACCGTGCACAGCGCGCGGGAGAACGGCATCAGCTTCATCGCCGCCGGACACCATGCCACCGAGCGCTACGGGGTACAGGCGCTGGGCGACTACCTGGGCAAGCGCTTCGCCATCGAGCACTTGTTCATCGACTGTCCTAATCCTGCCTGACGACGGAGCGGTGACGCACCCGGTCGACTTCCTTGCCCAGTTCCCAGACGGCCATCGCGTAGTGGGTGCTGTGGTTGTAGCGGGTGATCACGTAGAAGTTCGGCAGGCCGTACCAGTACTGGTAGTTCCTGCCCATGTCTAGGCGCAGCAGGCTGGCTTGCCGGTGGCCGCCGAGCGGACCCTGCGGGCGTAATCCGGCGGAAGCGAGCACGTCCAGCGGGTACAGCGTCTTGAAGCCATCTTCCAGCGAGGGAGCCCGGCCACTGGCGGGAACCGCCACGCGATCGCCGCTGACCCAGCCGTGCTGCTTGAAATAGTTGGCGACGCTGCCGATGGCGTCACGCGGATTCCACAGGTCGATATGCCCATCGCCATCGAAGTCCACCGCGTACTTGGTGAATGAAGACGGCATGAACTGGCCGTAGCCCATGGCGCCGGCATAGGAACCGCGCAGGGCCAGCGGGTCGGTGCCTTCCTTGCGCGCCTGGAGGAGGAATTGCTCCAGTTCGCCGCTGAAGAATTCCGCGCGGCGAGGGTAGGAGAAGGACAGGGTGGACAGCGCATCGATGATCCGCGTCTTGCCCATCACACGCCCCCAGCGGGTTTCCACGCCGATGATGCCGACGATGATCTCCGGCGGCACGCCGTAGACGCGCGATGCCCGTTGCAGGTCGGTTTCGTATTGGTCCCAGAACAGCACGCCGTTCTGTACGTTGCCTGGCGTGACGAACTTCTTCCGGTAGCGCAGCCAGGCGCCGTTCGGTCCGCTGGGTGGGGTATAGGTCGGGGCTTGCCGGTCCATCAGGCGGATCACCCAGTCCAGGCGCTGGGTCTGGGCGAACAGGTCGTGCAGTTGCTGGCGGTTGAAGCCGTGCTGGCTGACCATCCTGTCGATGAAGCGCTGTGCCGCCGGATTGTTCGCGTAATCGCCGCGCAGCGGCAGTATCGGTTGCACCGACTGGCGTACGGGGCGGGGTGAAATGACGGTGCGAGCCTGGGGTTTGGCGGCGGGTTTCGGTGGTGGCGTCGGTTCGCTGCTGCATGCTGAGACCAGAAGGAACAGGGGCAGGGCGAGGGCGGTACGGCGCATCTGGGGGCTTCTTGGCGGAATGACGATGCCCGCTATGCTAGCGCAGTGCCGCCGGCGTACAAGTCGAGCCGCCGAAAGGGGGCGGACCGTCTGCTCGCTGTCGCGGCGACGGCTTTGTCCGGTCCGGGACGATGCCGTCTCAGCTTTGTCCGCCCGGTCTGCGAAACGCCCCTGGAAAACCTCTCGACGCCAGTGTTTTCGCCGGCTGCGAGGCTGAGCGCTGATGGCTATATGGGTATATTTTTTCGGTATAAATGGCGAATCTTTTAGAGCCTTGCGCTGTGATAGAGTGCGCGTTCGTCTACGGCCCGACGGCCGTCCATAAGCAATTCCGTGAGTAGCCATGGTCGACAAACTGACGCACCTGAAACAGCTGGAGGCGGAAAGCATCCACATCATCCGCGAGGTGGCCGCCGAGTTCGATAACCCGGTGATGCTGTACTCGATCGGCAAGGATTCCGCGGTCATGCTGCACTTGGCCCGCAAGGCCTTCTTCCCCGGCAAGCTGCCCTTCCCGGTGATGCACGTGGACACCCGCTGGAAATTCCAGGAGATGTACAGGTTCCGCGATCGGATGGTCGAGGAAATGGGCTTGGACCTGATCACCCACGTCAACCCGGACGGCGTCGCCCAGGGCATCAACCCGTTCACCCACGGCAGCGCCAAGCACACCGACGTGATGAAGACCGAGGGACTCAAGCAGGCCCTGGACAAGTACGGTTTCGACGCTGCCTTCGGCGGCGCGCGCCGCGACGAGGAGAAGTCGCGGGCCAAGGAACGGGTCTATTCGTTCCGCGACAGCAAGCACCGCTGGGACCCGAAGAACCAGCGTCCCGAGTTGTGGAACATCTACAACGGCAAGGTGAAGAAGGGCGAGTCGATCCGCGTCTTCCCGCTGTCCAACTGGACCGAGCTGGACATCTGGCAATACATCTACCTGGAAGGCATTCCGATCGTCCCGCTGTACTTCGCCGCCGAGCGCGAGGTTATCGAGAAGAACGGCACGCTGATCATGATCGACGACGAGCGCATCCTCGAGCATCTCTCTGACGAAGAGAAAGCCCGCATCGAGAAGCGCATGGTGCGCTTCCGTACCCTCGGCTGCTACCCGCTCACCGGCGCGGTCGAGTCCAGCGCCACCACGCTGCCGGAAATCATCCAGGAAATGCTCCTGACGCGTACTTCCGAACGCCAGGGTCGGGTCATCGACCATGACCAGGCCGGTTCGATGGAAGAAAAGAAACGTCAGGGCTATTTCTGAGGATACGCAGCATGTCTCATCAATCCGATCTGATCAGCGAGGACATCCTCGCCTACCTGGGGCAGCACGAACGCAAGGAACTGCTGCGCTTCCTTACCTGCGGCAACGTCGATGACGGCAAGAGCACCCTGATCGGGCGCCTGCTGCACGACTCCAAGATGATCTACGAGGATCACCTCGAGGCCATCACCCGCGACTCGAAGAAAGTCGGCACCACGGGCGACGACGTCGACCTGGCGCTGCTGGTCGATGGCCTGCAGGCCGAGCGCGAGCAGGGCATCACTATCGATGTGGCGTACCGCTACTTCAGCACCGCCAAGCGCAAGTTCATCATCGCCGACACGCCCGGCCATGAGCAGTACACCCGCAACATGGCTACCGGTGCCTCGACCTGCGACCTGGCGATCATCCTGATCGATGCCCGCTACGGTGTGCAGACCCAGACCCGCCGGCACAGTTTCATCGCGTCCCTGCTGGGTATCCGGCATATCGTGGTCGCCATCAACAAGATGGACCTGAAGGGCTTCGACCAGGGTGTCTTCGAACAGATCAAGGCCGACTACCTGGCCTTTGCCGAGAAGATCGGTCTGAAGACCAGTTCGCTGTACTTCGTGCCGATGTCGGCGCTCAAGGGCGACAACGTGGTCAACAAGTCCGAGCGTTCGCCCTGGTACGCCGGCCAGTCGCTGATGGAAATCCTCGAAACCGTCGAGATCGCCGCCGACCGCAACCTCGATGACATGCGCTTCCCGGTGCAGTACGTGAACCGGCCGAACCTGAACTTCCGCGGTTTCGCCGGCACCCTGGCCAGCGGCGTGGTGCGCAAGGGCGACGAAGTGGTGGCATTGCCGTCGGGCAAGGGCAGCAAGGTGAAATCCATCGTCACCTTCGAGGGCGAACTGGAGCAGGCCGGTCCCGGCCAGGCCGTCACCCTGACCCTGGAAGACGAGATCGACGTTTCCCGCGGCGACATGCTGGTGCATGCCGACAATCGCCCGCTGGTCACCGACGGCTTCGATGCCATGCTGGTGTGGATGGCCGAGGAGCCGATGCTTCCGGGCAAGAAGTACGATATCAAGCGCGCTACCAGCTATGTGCCGGGTTCGATTCCGAGCATCGTCCACAAGGTGGACGTGAACACCCTGGAGCGGACCCCGGGCAGCGAGCTGAAGCTGAACGAGATCGCCAGGGTCAAGGTCAGCCTGGACGCGCCCATCGCGCTCGATGGCTATGAGCAGAACCGCACCACCGGCGCCTTCATCGTCATCGATCGCCTGACCAACGGCACCGTTGGCGCCGGCATGATCATCTCCGCTCCGCCGGCGGCCCATGGCAGCAGCGCTCATCACGGTTCGAATGCCCATGTGACGCGCGAGGAGCGTGCCGGCCGCTTCGGCCAGCAGCCGGCGACCGTACTGTTCAGCGGCCTCTCCGGCGCCGGCAAGAGCACCCTGGCCTACGCCGTGGAGCGCAAGCTGTTCGATATGGGCCGCGCGGTCTACGTGCTGGACGGGCAGAACCTGCGCCACGACCTGAACAAGGGGTTGCCGCAGGACCGCGCCGGACGCACCGAGAACTGGCTGCGCACCGCCCATGTTGCCAAGCAGTTCAACGAGGCCGGGTTGATCAGCCTCTGCGCCTTCGTCGCGCCGAGCGCGGAAGGGCGCGAGCAGGCCAGGGCGCTGATCGGCGCCGAGCGCCTGATCACCGTCTATGTGCAGGCGTCGCCGCAGGTTTGCCGCGAACGCGATCCACAGGGGCTGTATGCGGCGGGCGAGGACAATATCCCCGGCGAGTCCTTCCCCTACGACGTGCCGCTGGATGCCGACCTGGTGATCGATACCCAGGCGCTGAGCGTCGAGGACGGCGTGAAGCAGGTGCTCGACCTGTTGCGCGAGCGCCAGGCGATCTGATCGTCTCGCAGCCATGAAAAAGCCCCGCAGATGCGGGGCTTTTTCATGGGCGTCGGCAGGTTCGCGCAGCGCGTCAGTACTTGCCTTTCAGGCCGTAGGTGGCGTCGAGGGTGCCGGGGCTGTCCGGGCTTTTCGGCGCATAGTCCTTCGGCACTTCGCCGGAGGCCGGCGGAGTCAGGCGCTCGCGGCGCTCGGCCGGATAGGCCTCGTCGGCATGCAGCGCAGCCAGCAGGCGCTGGCGGGTCTGTTCGTCCAGGGCCAGGCGCTGGGCGCCGTCGGAGAGGTGCTCCTGCACGTCCTGGTAGCTCTGGGTCAGCTTCTTCACGAGGCTGGCGGTGGTGTTGAAATGGGTCACGACTTCGCGCTGATAGCTGTCGAAGCGGTCCTGCAGGTCGTCCATCTGGCGTTGCACCTTGTTCGGCGCGGCGTTGGGCAGCAGGCGGGCGATCAGAAAACCGATGGCGACCCCGGCGACCAGGGCGAGGGCCGGCAGCAGCCAGGCGGTGAGCGACTGTTCCACGCGAATCCTTCCTCTATAGACGGCTTTGCTTTACGTTAACGGCTTGAGTCCGAGCTGTATACCACGGCACGCGAGTAAGTGCCTGTGTCGCTTGGAGTAATCTGCTAGACGAGTCGACCCGAGCCGGGGTCACGGAGTTCCTGTTTGTCTACCCGCGAAATCCCTGTATCCATCGATGGCCCCTGCGGGCCGCTGGAAGCCCTGCACCTCGATCTGCCCGATGCCCGCGGCATCGCCCTGGTCTGCCATCCGCACCCGCTGTTCGCCGGCACCATGCAGAACAAGGTGGTCGCCACTCTGCAACGCAGCGCCCGCGATGCCGGCCTGGCGACCCTGCGTTTCAACTTCCGTGGCGTTGGCCAGAGCGCTGGCAGCTATGGCGAGGGGATCGGCGAGATCGACGACGCCGAGGCCGCCGCGCGCTGGTTGCTGGCACGCCATCCGGGGCTGCCGCTGACACTGATGGGCTTTTCCTTCGGCTCCTGCGTCGCCGGCAATCTGGCGGGGCGCCTGGAAGCGCAGGGCGTCGGGCTGGCGCGGCTGTTCATGATCGCGCCGCCGGTGGAACGCTTCGCGGTCAGCCTGCCTGCGCGTTGCCCGCTGACCGTGGTGCAGCCGGAGGACGACGACGTGGTCACGCCGGCCGCGGTATATGCCTGGAGCGAGTCCCTGGCACGACCGCACGAGCTGTTGCGGGTGGCAGAAAGCGGACATTTCTTCCATGGCAAGCTGATCGATCTGAAGGACCTGTTGCTGCCACGCCTGCAGGACTGACGTCGTCGCGCCGGCCCTGCTACCATCCGGCGCGCCATTCTTTTCTTTGCCTGACATCTGGTATCGCATGACTACTCGTATCCTGACCGGCATCACTCCTACCGGCACTCCGCACCTGGGCAACTACGCCGGCGCCATCCGCCCGGCGATCCTCGCCAGCCGTCGGAGCGACGTGGATTCGTTCTACTTCCTGGCGGACTACCACGCCTTGATCAAGTGCGACGATCCCGCTCGTATCCAGCGCTCGCGCCTGGAAATCGCCGCGACCTGGCTGGCCGGCGGCCTGGACGTCGAGCGTGCGACCTTCTACCGGCAGTCGGACATCCCCGAGATTCCCGAGCTGACCTGGTTGCTCACCTGCGTCAGTGCCAAGGGGCTGCTCAACCGCGCGCATGCCTACAAGGCCGCGGTGGACCGCAATGTCGAGGCTGGCGAAGACCCGGACGCCGGCGTGACCATGGGCCTCTACAGCTATCCGGTGCTGATGGCCGCGGACATCCTGATGTTCAACGCGCACAAGATCCCGGTCGGCCGCGACCAGGTGCAGCACGTGGAGATGGCCCGCGACATCGGCCAGCGTTTCAACCACCTGTTCGGCAACGGCCGCGAGTTCTTCGTCCTGCCCGAAGCGGTGATCGAGGAAAACGTCGCCACCCTGCCGGGCCTGGACGGGCGCAAGATGTCCAAGAGCTACGACAACACCATCCCGCTGTTCAGCCCGTCCAGGCAGCTCAAGGACGCCATCGCACGCATCGTCACCGACTCGCGCGCGCCGGGCGAGCCGAAAGACCCGGACAGTTCGCACCTGTTCCTTCTTTACTCGGCCTTCGCCAGCGCCGAACAGGTCGCCGCGTTCCGCCAGGAACTGCTCGACGGCCTGGCCTGGGGCGAAGCCAAGCAGCGCCTGTTCCAGTTGCTCGACAACGAACTGGGCGAGGCTCGCGAGCGTTACCAGGCGCTGATCGCCAAGCCGGACGATATCGAGGACATTCTCCTCGCAGGTGCCGCCAAGGCGCGCCGCATCGCCACCCCATTCATCGCCGAGTTGCGCGAGGCAGTCGGCCTGCGCTCCCTGCGCGAGCCGCTGAAAAGTGCCGAGAGCGGCAAGAAGAAGGCCGCCAAGGCTGCGCGCCTGGTCAGCTTCCGCGACGACGACGGCAGCTTCCGCTTCCGCCTGCTGGACGCCGCCGGCGAACAGCTACTGCTGTCCCGCGCCTTCGCCGACGGCAAGGCCGCCGGTGCGGTGAGCAAGCGCCTGCTGGCTGGCGAGACTGCCGACCTGCGGGCCGAGGGCAATGCCTTTGGCCTGTGGCTGGATGGCGAGGCGGTGGCGCAGAGCCCGGCCTTCGCCGACGCCGCCGCCCGTGACGCCGCCATCGAGCGCACCCGCGAAGCGCTGGCACCGCAGGAGTAGGCAGCCCCGGTACATCCTCGACGGATGGCCGATTGCCAAGAGACGGGGTCGTCGCTAAAGTGACGGCCCCGTTTTCGTTGCATTGCTACCGATCATGACGCCCCTCGAGCGCTACCAGGCCGATCTCCAACGCCCCGATTTCTTCCACGATGCCGCACAGGCGAATGCCGTGAAGCATCTGCAACGCCTCTACGATGACCTGGTCGCCGCCGACCACGCCAAGCCCGGCCTGTTCGGCAAGCTGCTCGGCAGGAAGTCCGGCGGGCCGGTGAAGGGCCTGTATTTCTGGGGCGGCGTCGGCCGTGGCAAGACCTACCTGGTGGACACTTTCTTCGAGTCGCTGCCGTTCGAGCAGAAGGTGCGCACGCACTTCCACCGCTTCATGAAGCGGGTGCACGAAGAACTGAAGACCCTCAAGGGCGAGAAGAACCCGCTGACCATCATCGGCAAGCGCTTCGCCGACGAGGCGCGGGTGATCTGCTTCGACGAGTTCTTCGTCTCCGACATCACCGATGCGATGATCCTCGCCACCCTGCTGGAAGAGCTGTTCAAGAACGGCGTGAGCTTGGTGGCGACCTCCAACATCGTGCCGGACGGCCTGTACAAGGATGGCCTGCAACGCGCCCGTTTCCTGCCGGCGATCGCCCTGCTCAAGGAGCATACCGAGATCGTCAACGTCGATAGCGGCGTCGACTATCGCCTGCGCGCGCTGGAGCAGGCCGAGCTGTTCCACTGGCCGCTCAGCGAACAGGTCGAGGAGGAGATGGCGCGCAGCTTCAAGGCCCTGACCCCGGACTGTGCCAAGGCCCAGCGCGACGAGGCGCTGATGATCGAGAACCGCGAGATCCGCGCGCGCCTGACCTGCGACGACGTGGCCTGGTTCGAATTCCGTGAGCTGTGCGACGGCCCGCGCAGCCAGAACGACTACATCGAACTGGCGAAGATTTTCCACGCCGTGCTGATCTCCAACGTCGAGCAGATGGGCGTCACCAAGGACGACATGGCGCGGCGTTTCATCAACCTGGTGGATGAGTTCTACGACCGCAGCGTCAAGCTGATCATCTCCGCCGAGGTCGAGCTAAAGGATCTCTACAGCGGCGGCCGGCTGGAGTTCGAATTCCAGCGCACCCTCAGTCGTCTGCTGGAAATGCAGTCCCACGAATACCTGACGCGTCCGCACCGGCCCTGATCCGGGGCGGAAACGAGAAAGGGGTTGCCGATGGCCACCCCTTTTTTCATGGGCGCGCGGCGTTTCAGCGCTGCGCGGTGTTCTGCTCGAAGCCGGCGAGGAGCTTCTTCGCATGGGCCACTTCGAGGGCTTCCATGGCGTTGATCGGCTTGATCGCCACGGCCTGCTTCAGTTGGGCGATGGCCTTCTCCCGCTCGTTGTCGCCGTATACGTAGGTCAGCGCGTTGGCGTACTCGTAGTGGCCGATCGGCAGGTCGTTGGCCTGGCGGAAGGAGCGGGCGAAGTACTGCTCCATCTTGTCGGCGCTGACCCCGTAGGTCATCTTGCCGACCAGCTTGCCGACCTTGCGGATCACTCCCGCCTCGTAGCCGCCGTAGAGCGCCAGGGCGAACGGCTGGTTGGGTTGCCTGGCCAGGAGAGCGTCCAGTTCCTTGGGTATTTCGCTGGTATAGCCGCGCTTGAGCACTACCGGTACCGATAGCTCCTCGGCCAGGCGCGCCTTGGCGTAGACGCTGCCGAACTGGGCGACGATATCGGCCTTGACCAGCGGGCCGGCCTGTTCGGTGTAGTCGATGACTTCTTCGAGCAGGCGCTGTTTCTCCGCCTGGTCGGGAGCCAGGAACATGGCGTAGAGCACCTGGGCGAACATCGCCGGTACCTGGCCGCCGACTCCCAGGGCCAGTCCCTGCTCCTTGGCCTTGGCGTAGTCGCCGCGGAACAGCAGGCGCCAGACATCCTGCAGGCGCGCCGCATATTGCGCGGCCTCTTCCGGCTTGCCGGTAAAGCCGGTGCCGGCCTTCACGGTCTTTTCCAGGGCATCCGGATGGGCGGTCGCCATGTTCACCACCCAGTCGGCGTCCGGATAGGGATAGTCGCCGAAGCCGCGGGTCAGGCGCGGCCAGGCTTCCTTCAACTTGTCGCCTGGATAGTCATAGGCGCTCTGGTCGTAGGGGAAGGCTTTCCAGTTGTCGGCGGCCATAGCATTCATACCGAAGAGGGCCAGGAAGGCGAGCAGATAAAGGCGCATGGCAAAGGTCCGTTCTTGTCGTTGTTCGGAACGCCCGCGTCTGCGGCGGGCCTGCGGATTCATGAGAACCCGCGAAGGCCGACCTGGCTACCTATCCTAGGTTCTGTAGGAAAAGCGCCGGCGCCGATGCCGTTCGGGCAGGCTCGGCGATGTCCGGCTCAGCTTTCCTTCTGCATGAACTGGCGACGGTAATGGTGGGGAGAGAGTTCGGTGTGCTGGCGGAACAGGCGGGCGAAGAAGCTGGCGTCGTCGTAGCCGACCTCGTAGCTGATCGTCTTGATGCTCTTGCGCGTGCTCGAGAGCATGCCCTTGGCGGTCTCGATCCGCAGTCGCTGCAGATAGTGCAGCGGCTTGTCGCCGGTAGCGGCCTGGAAGCGCCGCATGAAGTTGCGGATGCTCATGCCGTGGTCGCGGGCGACGTCCTCGAAACGGAACTTGTCGGCGAAGTGGTCTTCCAGCCATTGCTGGATCTGCAGGATCGTCGGGTCATGGTGCAGCTTCTGTCCGCCGAAGCCGATGCGCCCTGGGGTGTAGCTGCGCTGTACTTCGTAGAGGGTATCCCGGGCCACCGCCTGGGCCACCGATCCGCCGCAGAAACGCTCGATCAGATAGATGTAGAGGTCGCAGGCGGAGGTGACGCCGCTGGCGCAGAACAGGTCGTCGGCATCGGTCAGGTGCTTCTCCTGATTGAGCAGCACGTTCGGGAAGCGTTCGGCGAATTCTCGATAGAAGCGCCAGTAGGTGGTCGCTTCCTTGCCATCCAGCAGACCTGCCTGGGCCAGCCAGAAGACCCCGGTCGCCTCACCGCAGAGGGCGGTTCCCTCGGCATGGCTGCGGCGCAACCAGGGAACGATTTGCGGATAGCGCCGTTCGAGCGCGTCGAAATCGCCCCAGAAGGCGGGCAGGACCACGATATCGCAGGCGGCGAGGGGACCGTCGACGGCGATGCTGTCGCCGCTGAAGCTGCGTACCGGCTGGCCGTCGGGGCTGAGGATGCGGGTGCGGAAGGCCGGCTGGAGACCGAGGCCCTGCTGCTTGCCGTGGCGCAGGCTGGCCATGTGGAAGAAGTCCTTGGCCTGCATCAGGGTCGAGGCGAAGACGCCGTCGATGGCGACGATGCCGACATGTTTCAGCACCGGAGCGGATTGAGCGCGCATGGATTTTTATCGTTGTTGTGAGTAAGGGAAAGCGGTCAAAAGGCGGCTGGATCGTCTTATTTTTTGGCGCAACTGTCCAGTGCGTCGGTCAGGGCATTTCCCTACAGTCGAAGACCTGCCGCGTGCAGCCAACCCGATCCCAGACCGTTTCCAGGTGACCACGATGATACCGAGAACCCTGTTCAGCTCCGACCACGAACTGTTTCGCGACAGCGTGCGCAAGTTCCTCGAACAGGAAGCCGTGCCTTTCCATCACCAATGGGAAAAGGATGGGCATGTCGACCGCGCGCTCTGGAACAAGGCCGGCGAGGCCGGAATGCTCTGTTCGCACCTGCCGGAAGAGTATGGCGGGATGGGCGCGGACTTCCTCTACAGCGCCGTGGTCATCGAAGAGATCGGTCGGGCCGGCCTGACCGGGATCGGTTTCTCCCTGCATTCGGACATCGCTGCACCCTACATCCTCCACTACGGCAGTGAGGCGCTGAAGCGCAAGTACCTGCCGAAGCTGGTATCCGGCGAGATGGTCGCGGCCATCGCCATGACCGAGCCGGGGGCCGGTTCCGACCTGCAAGGGGTGAAGACCACTGCGGTACTGGATGGCGACGAGTACGTCATCAATGGCTCGAAGACCTTCATCACCAACGGCTTCCTCGCCGACCTGGTGATCGTGGTGGCGAAGACCGATCCGAAGGCTGGCGCCAAGGGCATAAGCCTGTTCGTGGTCGAGGCGGGTACGCCGGGCTTCAGCAAGGGCAAGCGCCTGGAGAAGGTCGGGATGAAGGCCCAGGACACCTCCGAGCTGTTCTTCCAGGATGTGCGGATTCCCCGAGAGAACCTGCTCGGCAAGGACGGCCAGGGATTCATCTACCTGATGCAGGAGCTGCCGCAGGAGCGCCTGACCGTCGGTATCGGCGCGCTGGCGTCGGCCGAGGCGGCCCTGCAATGGACGCTCGACTACACTCGCGAGCGCAAGGCGTTCGGCAAGTCGGTGGCGGACTTCCAGAATACCCGCTTCAAGCTTGCCGAGATGGCTACCGAGATCCAGGTCGGCCGGGTCTTCGTCGATCGCTGCATGGAGCTGCATCTCCAGGGCAAGCTGGACGTACCCACCGCCGCCATGTGCAAGTACTGGACGACGGACCTGCAATGCAAGGTGCTCGACGAATGCGTGCAGTTGCACGGCGGCTACGGCTTCATGTGGGAATATCCGGTGGCGCGGGCCTGGGCCGATGCCCGGGTACAGCGGATCTACGCCGGTACCAACGAGATCATGAAGGAGATCATCGCGCGGGCCCTGTGAGGCGCTCCTGGCCACCGGGAGGGGCGAACGACCGCATCGCGCGGTTGTCCGCCGAACCCGCCGGCACCGCCAGGCCCCTGGAGCCTCAGGGAGCCGGGTTCGGTTGCTCCCGGTGGATCGCATCGATACCGGCGAGCACCTCCTCGTCCAGCCTGAGGTCGACGCTACTGAGATTGGCTTCCAGCTGTTCCAGCGAGGTCGCGCCGATGATGTTGCTGGTCACGAACGGCCGCGAAGTGACGTAGGCCAGTGCCATCTGCGCCGGTTCCAGTCCATGTTCGCGGGCCAGCGCCACGTAGCGCGCGCAGGCCGCTTCCGCCTGCGGGTTGGTGTAGCGGGTGAAGCGGCTGTAGAGACTGATGCGCGCGTTGGCCGGGCGGGCGCCGTCCGCGTACTTGCCGGAAAGCATGCCGAAGGCCATCGGCGAGTAGGCCAGCAGGCCGCACTGCTCGCGGATGGCGATTTCCGCCAGGCCCACCTCGAAGCTGCGGTTGAGCAGGTTGTAGGGGTTCTGGATCGATACCGCGCGCGGCCAGCCGCGCTCCTCGGCGAGCCTGAGGAAGGTCATGGTGCCCCAGGGTGTCTCGTTGGACAGGCCGATGTGGCGGATCTTGCCGGCGCGCACCTGCTCGTCGAGCACTTCCAGGGTTTCCTCCAGCGGTGTGAAGCTCTCTTCCTGGTGCTGGTAGCCGAGCTGGCCGAAGAAGTTGGTCCGCCGCTCCGGCCAGTGCAACTGGTAGAGGTCCAGCCAGTCTGTCTGCAGGCGCTCCAGGCTGGCATCGAGGGCGGCGACGATGTGCTGGCGGTTGAACTTGAGGTTGCCGTCGCGCACATGGCTGATGCCGTTGCCGGGGCCGGCGATCTTGCTGGCGAGGATCCAGTCGGCGCGGTCGCCGCTGCGGCGGAACCAGTTGCCGATGATGCGCTCGGTGCTGGCGTAGGTCTCGGCGCGGGGCGGCACCGGATACATTTCGGCGGTATCCATGAAATTGATCCCGGCGGCCTTGGCCCTGGCGATCTGGGCGAAGGCGTCCTGCTCGCTGTTCTGCTCGCCCCAGGTCATGGTGCCGAGGCAGAGGGCGCTGACTTTCAGATCGGTGCGGCCGAGCGGGCGATACTCCATGCGGGTGTCCTCGTGAAATTAAGTGGTTAATGCGGTTGTAAATTCTGGCGAAATCTGCATAATTCCGCAGCCTTTCATCGGTGGGGGATGCTAAGCCTGCCGATCGATGTATCTAGTCGTTACGGACGCACACCGACCCGAGCCCCAATTCGTGTCTGTTTTCGGCTGTCCTTGACTTGTCAAGGCAACCACTGTCCAGTAAGATTCGCCGTCTTATTTTCAGGCGGCCCCTGAGGCTATAACGAATGAAAACCTATACCGCGAAACCGGAAACTGTACAGCGCGACTGGTTCGTCGTCGACGCTGCCGGCCAGACCCTGGGTCGTCTGGCGACCGAAATTGCCCGCCGCCTGCGTGGCAAGCACAAGCCTGAGTACACTCCGCACGTTGACACCGGCGACTACATCGTCGTCATCAACGCCGAGCAGGTGCGTGTGACCGGTGCCAAGACCACCGACAAGATGTACTACCACCACTCCGGCTTCCCGGGCGGCATCAAGTCGATCAACTTCGAGAAGCTGATCGCCAAGGCCCCTGAGCGCGTCATCGAGACCGCTGTAAAAGGCATGCTGCCGAAGAACCCTCTGGGTCGCGATATGTATCGCAAGCTGAAGGTGTACAAGGGTGCCAGCCACCCGCACACCGCTCAGCAGCCCCAAGAACTGAAGATTTAACGGGATAGCTCATTATGTCGGCGACTCAAAATTACGGCACTGGCCGTCGTAAGACCGCTACCGCTCGCGTCTTCCTGCGTCCGGGTACTGGCAAGATTTCCATCAACAACCGTGGTCTCGATCAGTTCTTCGGTCGTGAAACCGCTCGCATGGTCGTGCGTCAGCCGCTCGAGCTGACCGAGACCGTCGAGAAGTTCGACATCTTCGTTACCGTCGTTGGCGGTGGCGTAAGCGGTCAGGCCGGTGCGATCCGTCACGGCATCACCCGTGCCCTGATCGAGTACGACGAAACCCTGCGTAGCTCGCTGCGCAAGGCCGGCTACGTGACTCGCGATGCCCGTGAAGTCGAGCGTAAGAAAGTCGGTCTGCGTAAAGCGCGTAAGCGTCCGCAGTACTCCAAGCGTTAATTCGACGCTTGCTGAAAAACGCCCACCTCTTCGGAGCTGGGCGTTTTTTTATGTCTACGCTTTAACTCTGCGGCAAGGTGTCGCATGGCCGAAGGGCGCGCCCTACAAGGGTTTCGGGCGTTTTGTGTCAGGCTATTACCTTGTCATCAAAGGGGGTTTTCTTTACCATTTGGCGAATTTTTTGCGCGGCTCGAATTTTTACTTAAAGGCCTGATTAGAACAGGTCTGAAGCTGATGGGAGACGACTGAATGAGTAATGACGGCGTGAATGCAGGCCGGCGTCGCTTCCTCGTCGCGGCCACCTCTGTGGTTGGCGCGGCGGGAGCGGTGGGTGCTGCGGTCCCGTTCGTAGGGTCATGGTTCCCCAGTGCCAAAGCCAAGGCTGCTGGCGCGCCGGTGCAGGTGAACGTGGGCAAGATCGATCCAGGTCAGCAGATCATCGCTGAATGGCGCGGCAAGCCTGTATTCATCGTGCACCGCACGAAGGAGATGCTGGACGCCCTGCCGAGCCTCGAAGGACAACTGGCCGACCCGGACTCCAAGGCCTCGGAGCAGCCGGAGTACGTCGATCCCAAGCTTCGCTCGATCAAGCCGGAACTGGCGGTGATCGTCGGCATCTGCACCCACCTGGGCTGCTCGCCGACCTTCCGTCCCGAAGTCGCCCCCGCCGACCTCGGTCCGGACTGGAAGGGCGGCTACTTCTGCCCTTGCCACGGCTCCCACTACGACCTCGCCGGTCGTGTCTACAAAGGCCAGCCAGCGCCGCTGAACCTGCCGATTCCGCCTTATACGTTCGATGCTGACGACGTCATCACCATCGGCGTGGACCAGGAGAAAGCCTGATGAACAAGTTCATGGCTTGGGTCGATGCGCGTTTTCCCGCGACCAAGATGTGGGAAGACCATCTGAGCAAGTACTACGCACCGAAGAACTTCAACTTCTGGTATTTCTTCGGTTCCCTGGCGCTGCTGGTGCTGGTCAACCAGATCCTCACCGGCATCTGGCTGACCATGAGCTTCACGCCGTCGGCCGAAGAGGCGTTCGCTTCCGTCGAATACATCATGCGCGATGTCGACTACGGCTGGATCATTCGCTACATGCACTCCACCGGTGCATCGGCGTTCTTCATCGTGGTCTACCTGCACATGTTCCGCGGCCTGCTCTACGGCTCCTATCAGAAGCCGCGCGAGCTGGTGTGGATCTTCGGCATGCTGATCTACCTGGCGCTGATGGCCGAGGCTTTCATGGGCTACCTGCTGCCTTGGGGTCAGATGTCCTACTGGGGCGCCCAGGTGATCATTTCCCTGTTCGGCGCGATTCCGGTGGTCGGCGAAGACCTGGCCCAGTGGATCCGCGGTGACTTCCTGATCTCCGGCATCACCCTGAACCGCTTCTTCGCCCTGCATGTGATCGCCCTGCCGATCGTCCTGCTCGGCCTGGTCGTGCTGCACATCCTGGCGCTGCACGAAGTCGGTTCGAACAACCCGGACGGCGTTGACATCAAGAAGAAGAAGGACGAGAACGGCGTACCGCTGGACGGCATCGCGTTCCATCCGTACTACACCGTGAAGGATATCGTCGGTGTGGTGGTGTTCCTGTTCATCTTCTGCACCGTGATCTTCTTCTTCCCGGAAATGGGCGGCTACTTCCTCGAGAAGCCCAACTTCGAGATGGCCAACCAGTTCAAGACCCCCGAGCACATCGCTCCGGTCTGGTACTTCACCCCGTTCTACGCGATCCTCCGCGCGGTTCCGGACAAGCTGATGGGTGTGGTGGCGATGGGTGCGGCGATCGCCGTGCTGTTCGTCCTGCCGTGGCTGGATCGCAGCCCGGTTCGCTCGATCCGCTACAAGGGCTGGCTGAGCAAGCTGTGGCTGGTGATCTTCGCGGTGTCCTTCGTGATCCTCGGCTACTACGGCGCCCAGGCTCCGAGCCCGTTGGGTACTACCCTGTCGCGCGTTTGCACCGTCCTGTATTTCGCCTTCTTCATCCTGATGCCGTTCTACACCCGGATGGAGAAGACCAAACCGGTTCCGGAAAGGGTGACTGGCTGATGAAAAAGCAATTCGCTGCACTGATTCTGGCGGTACTGCCAGTCCTGGGTTTCGCCGCTGGCGGCCATGGGCCGCAACTGGATCATGTCGACATCGACCTGACCGACAAGGCGGCCATGCAGGATGGCGCGCGTACCTTCGCCAACTACTGCATGGGCTGCCATAGCGCCAAGTTCCAGCGTTACGAGCGTGTCGCCACCGACCTGGGCATTCCTACCGATCTGATGATGGAGAAGCTGGTGTTCACCGGCGCCAAGATCGGCGACCACATGGACATCGGCATGAAGCCGGCCGACGCCAAGACCTGGTTCGGCGCCGCTCCGCCGGACCTGACCCTGGTTGCCCGCGTACGCGGCACCGACTGGCTGTACAGCTACCTGCGCTCGTTCTACGAGGATCCCAAGCGTCCGTGGGGCGTGAACAACGTGATCTTCCCCAACGTCGGCATGCCGAACGTCCTGGCGCCCCTGCAGGGACGCCAGGTGATCGGCTGCAAGCAGGTACAGGTGGTCGAGGATGGCAAGAAGCAGTTCGATCCGTTGACCGGTACCCCGCTGACCCACGAAGCTTGTGACCAGTTGACCGTGGTGCCGAAGACCGGCGAGCTGAACGAAGCCCAGTTCGACGAGAAGGTCAAGAACCTGGTGACCTTCCTGGCCTATTCGGCCAACCCGAACAAGCTGGCCTCCGAGCGTATCGGTACCTACGTCCTGCTCTACCTGGCCTTCTTCTTCGTATTCGCCTATCTCCTCAAGCGCGAGTACTGGAAGGACGTGCACTAACCCGCACGTTGGTCTTCGAAGCGCGCGCCCTACGGGGCGCGCGCGTCTTTTCACCTCCCACAAGTCGACCTGCGAGGAGGGCTCCATGGCTTCAATCAACAAGCTGACCTGCTATTCCGACCCTGCCGATCATTACTGCCATCGCATCCGCCTGGTCCTGGCCGAGAAGAACGTGGCGGTAGAGGTGATCGATATCGAGGCGGGCCGCTGTCCGCCGATGCTGGCGGAGGTCAACCCCTACGGCAGCGTACCGACCCTGGTCGATCGCGACCTGGCGCTGTACGAGCCGACGGTGGTCATGGAATACCTCGATGAACGCTATCCGCATCCGCCGCTGCTGCCCGATTATCCGGTGAAGCGTGCCAACAGCCGCCTGTTGATCCATCGTATCCAGCGGGACTGGTGTTCCCTGGTGGACCGGATCCTGGATGCGCGCAGCAAGGAGGCCGAGCGGGTCCAGGCGCGCAAGGAGTTGCGCGAGAGCCTGACCGGGGTTTCCCCGCTGTTCGCCGACAAGGCATATTTCCTCAGCGAGGATTTCAGCCTGGTGGATTGCTGCCTGTTGCCGATCCTCTGGCGTCTGCCGTTGCTGGGCATCGAGTTGCCGCGGCAGGCCAAGCCGTTGCTCGACTACATGGAGCGCGGATTCGCCCGGGAAAGCTTCCGGGCCAGCCTGTCTTCCGTTGAACGAGATATGCGTTAAGGAACATGAAGATGAATTCCAGCCGTCCCTATCTGGTCCGCGCGCTCTATGAATGGATCGTCGACAACGATTGCACGCCACATATCCTGGTGAACGCAGAGTTCGCCGGGGTAAAGGTGCCTCCGGGTTATGCCAGCGATGGGCAGATCGTGCTCAATGTCTCGCCCTCTGCCGTGCGGCATCTGCACATGGACAACGAGGCGGTCAGCTTCGAGGGGCGTTTCGGCGGCGTGGCGCAGAGCCTGTACATTCCAGCGCTGGCGGTAATGGCCATCTACGCCCGGGAAAACGGACAGGGCATGGTCTTCGATCTGGAGCAGCCGGGTCCGGTGGACGACGAGCCGGGCGATGACGATGGCGGACCGTCCGATGAGCCGCCGCGTCCCAGTGGCAGGCCATCCCTGAAGGTGGTCAAGTAAACGGCGAGCAATGAAAAAGGCGATCGAAGGATCGCCTTTTTTTCGTTCGCTGTTCTTCAGTTTATGTATTCGAACAGCTTGACGATCTTCTGCACCCCGTCGACGCCCTGGGCGACGCGGACAGCCTGGGCGGCTTCCTGCTGGTTGACCAGGCCCATCATGTAGACGATGCCGTTCTCGGTGACCACCTTGATCCGCGACGAGGGCACGTTGGGATCGCTGAGCATCTGGGTCTTCAGCTTGGTGGTGATCCAGGCGTCGTTGTTGCGGGCGAGCAGGGAGGAGGGCGAGGTCACCTGCAGTTCGTTATGCACGTTCTTGACCTTCTGCACCGTGCGCGCGGCCTGTTCGGCCTTGCTCTTGAGGTCGGCGCGCGGGGTCTGGCCGGCGATCAGAACGATGCCGTTGTAGCTGACCACGACGATGTGAGAGTCCTTGTCCAGGGCCGGATCGGCCTTGGCGATGTTCACCGCGGCCTTGGTCTCGATCAGCGAGTCGTCGATCTTGCTGCCGATGGTTCGGGTCCCGCGATCGTCGTCGATCGGTTTGTCCCGGGTGGCGCTGAGGAAACTGCTGCAGCCTCCCAGGGCCAGGCACAGGGCCAGGGTGGCGGCGACGAAGGCGGTACGGCTCATTCTTCACTCCCGAACAGTTGGCGGTCGATCAGGTCGCAGAGGCAGTGGATGGCCAGCAGGTGGACTTCCTGGATGCGTGCGGTGATCTTGGAAGGAACGCGGATCTCCACGTCTTCCGGCAGCAGCAGCGAAGCCATGCCGCCACCGTCGCGGCCGGTCAGGGCGACCACCAGCATCTCGCGGTCGTGGGCCGCCTGGATGGCCTGGATCACGTTGGCCGAATTGCCGCTGGTGGAAATCGCCAGCAGGACGTCGCCCGGCTGGCCCAGGGCGCGGATCTGCTTGGAGAAGACTTCGTTGTAGCTGTAGTCGTTGGCGATCGAGGTGATGGTCGAGCTGTCGGTGGTCAGGGCCACGGCCGGCAGGCTCGGACGTTCGCGCTCGAAGCGGTTGAGCAGTTCGGAGGAGAAGTGCTGGGCATCGCCGGCCGAGCCGCCATTGCCGCAGGAGAGGATCTTGCCCTCGTTGAGCAGCGCATTGACCATCACCAGGCTGGCTTGCTCGATATAGGGAGGCAGTACTTCCAGCGCCTGCTGCTTGGTCTCGATGCTGGCCTGGAAGAGCTGGCGGATACGGTGTTGCATGTCCATCGGTAATGACCTTCGGTGGGGCGGCTGATCAGGCGTCGAATGCGTTCTGAATCCAGTCCAGTCGCGGTGGTGATTGTCCGTCGCTGGTATCGACGGTGACCACATCGAAGCGACAGGGGCGTTTGGCCCAGCGCGCCTCCTGTTGCAGAAAAAGTTCGGCGGAGAGAATCAGGCGCTGCCGCTTGCGCGCGTCGATGCTCTCCAGGGCTCCGCCCCAGGCGCGATGCCGGCGGGAGCGGACTTCGACGAATACTACTGTATCGCCGTCGAGCATGACCAGATCGAGCTCTCCGCGGCGACAGGTCCAATTCTTGTCAAGTGTGGCAAGGCCCTGTCGCCGTAGATGGGCGCAGGCCAGTTCCTCGGCCTGGCGCCCCTTGTCCCGGGAGCTTTCCCTATCGGTCAAAAGCTGCTGGTCCTCAGCGGCTGGACCTGGCCATTGCGGAACTCGGCCCATTGCAACTGGCGTTCGATACGTTGGGTCGGATTCAGGCTCAGGGTACCGGTCAGGCCGTCGATCTGCAGGCTCGGCACGGCCTTCAGTTCAGGCAGACGCGGAGCGAGGCGGTAGGCGTCGACGCCCATGGCGTAGAGGCGGCCCATGCTGCCGTTGGCCTGGGGCCATTGGGCGGCGACCTGCTGGCGGGTCGGGTCGCTGGGGTTGAGCAGCCACGGGGTCTCGCAGAAGCGGATGCCGTTGAGATCCTGGTCCTGGGTCGGGTTGTTGGTCCCGGTGTAGAGGTGCGAAGTGGCGTAGACCGGAAGGTCGCCGGCGTACTGGAAGGCCAGGGTCGGCTTGATCTGGCGGGCCTGCTGCGGGGTGGCGGCGAGGAACACGAAGTCGATGTCCTGGCGGCGCGACGGCTGGGTGGCGATCTGGCTGCCGAGGGCGCCCTGCAGGCGCTGGGCGCGGCCTTCGCTCTGGCGCAGTTGCAGCAGGTCGGCGATCTGTTGCGCCAGTTGTACCGGCTGGTCGACATGCTCGGCGGCGATCAGGCTGCCGCCCGCGGACTGCCAGCTCTGGCTGAAGGCGGCCAGCACGCGGTCGCCCCATTCGCCGCGCGGCACCAGCGCCACGGCCCGGCGCATGCCGTCGCCCCAGGCCCGGCTGGCCACCGCGCGCGCTTCGTCCTCGGCGGCGAGGCCGAACTGGAACAGCTGCGCCGGGCCTTCCTGGCTATTGTCGCTGTAGTTGAGTGCGAGGGTGGTGATCGGCAGTTGCTCGCGGCTGGCGAGTTGCTTGACCAGCGGCTTCTCCAGTGGACCGACGACCAGTTCGACGCCATCGGCCTGGGCCTGGCGGTAGAAGTCATCTAGCGAGCGCACCTGGGTACTGTCGTAGAGCTTAATCGAAGGAGGATTCTGGCCGGCCTGCTGGGCCTGGAAGTGGGCGGCGAGGAAGCCGTCCTGCAGGGCCCGGGCGACGTTGGCCAACTGCCCCTGCTGGGGTAGCAGGAGGGCGATGCGGGTCAGCGGCTGCTGGGACAGCGTCTTGAGTTTCTCCAGCGCCGCCGGCAAGTGCTTGGCCGCCGGGTGCTCGGGGTTCTGCTGTTGCCAGCTCTCGATGCTGGCCTGCTGTTGCTGCAGGGTCGGCGAGGTCTTGGTGATGCGTGCCAGGGTCAGCCAGCCGCTGAGGTCGCCTTCGTTGGCGCTCGGTTGCAACTGGTCGACCGGCAGGCTGCTGACCAGGGTCCAGATCTTTTCCTGGTTCTCGATCACCGCCGGGCCCTCGAGCAGCGGTGCGAAGTAGATGCGCTCCTTGGCTGCGGCAAGGACCTGGCCGTCGGCGGCGAGGGCCTGGGCCTTGGCGCGCTGGGTACGAACCTGCTGGGTCACCGGCAGTTCGCTGAGATGCTGCATGCTCGGATGTTGCAATGCCTGCAGGGCGGCCTTGGGCTTGCTGCGGGCGAGGGCCAGTTCGGCGTTCAGGGTGCTGGCGAAGACCTGCTGGGCCGGCTTCAGGCTTTCCAGCGGAATCTGTCCCAGGATGGCGGTGGACCTGGCGAGGTCCTTCTGCTGGTAGGCAAGGTCCGCTGCCGAGAGGCGCAGCAGCGCCGCTTCCTCGGGCTTGCTCTGGCTGGCCTGTTGCAACAACTGCTCGATGCTGGCATTCGGCGTACGGGGAAGTTCGCCCAGTCCGGAATTGGACGAGGTCGCGCAGGCGGTCAGCAGACCGGCCAGGATCAGAGCAGAAAGCGGACGCAGGCAAGCGATCATATAGGGCTTCTCATGGCGCATTCACGAAGAGTCGCCGATTGTACCGGAGGCCCGCCTCGGGTGCGATGGCGGCACCCTGAATCGCGATACAATGCCGCCTTTTCAGATAGCTCTCGAGGTATTTTCGTGTCAGCAGGCACTCTGTTCGTAGTGGCGACCCCGATCGGCAATCTCGACGACATCAGCCCGCGCGCCCTGCGGGTGCTGCGGGAGGTGGCCCTGGTGGCTGCGGAGGATACCCGCCATTCGATCCGGCTGTTCCAGCACTTCGGCATCGAGACGCCATTGGCGGCCTGCCACGAGCACAACGAGCGCGAGGAGGGCGGGCGCTTCATCTCCCGGCTGCAGGGTGGGGAGGACGTCGCGCTGATCTCGGACGCCGGTACCCCGCTGATTTCCGATCCCGGCTTCCACCTGGTGCGCCAGGCACAGGCGCTGGGTATCCGGGTGGTCCCGGTGCCGGGCTCCTGCGCGCTGATCGCGGCGCTGTCGGCGGCGGGATTGCCGTCGGACCGGTTCATCTTCGAAGGTTTCCTGCCCGCCAAGGCTGCGGGACGACGCAGCCGCCTCCAGGCGGTACAGGAAGAGCCGCGCACGCTGATTTTCTACGAGGCGCCCCATCGTCTGCTGGAAAGCCTGGCGGACATGCGCGACGTGTTCGGCGGGGAGCGCCGTGCGGTGCTGGCGCGGGAGCTGAGCAAGACCTTCGAGACCATTCGCAGCCTGCCGTTGGCCGAACTGCACGATTGGGTCGCGTCGGACAGCAACCAGCAGCGCGGCGAGTGCGTTGTGCTGGTGGCGGGGTGGCAGGCGCCGGAAGGCGAGGAGTCGATCGGTGCGGAGGCGCTCAGGGTGCTCGACCTGCTGCTTGCCGAGCTGCCGTTGAAGAAAGCCGCGGCGCTGGCGGCGGAAATTACCGGGGTGCGAAAAAACCTTTTGTATCAACAGGCTTTGCAACGCCAAGGGAAGAGTTGAGCTTGTTCTTCGCGTCTGCTCCCGCTAACCTTGTCGGCGGAGAGTCGATTGGACAGTCGCTGTCGCGCAATAGCGCGGTGGAGGAAAGTCCGGGCTCCATAGGGCAGAGTGCCAGGTAACGCCTGGGAGGCGCGAGCCTACGGAAAGTGCCACAGAAAATAACCGCCTAAGCGCAACAGCGCCGGTAAGGGTGAAAAGGTGCGGTAAGAGCGCACCGCACGGCTGGCAACAGTGCGTGGCTAGGTAAACCCCACTCGGAGCAAGACCAAATAGGAATCCATTGGCGCGGCCCGCGTTGGATTCGGGTAGGTCGCTTGAGGCGTACAGTGATGTGCGTCCCAGAGGAATGGCTGTCCTCGACAGAACCCGGCTTATAGATCGACTCTCCCACTTCTTCCCACTCTCTTCGCTTTTTCCCGGTTTTATCCGTCCGTCGCAAAAGCGAAAAGCCGCAACTCTTGATAAATCACTTTAAGTTCGAAGGCTAAGACTTTGGACTTATTGTGTTTTGTCATCTCTTTTACTTCTAAAAGCGCTCCGCAACCTTCCAAAAGCACGCTAAATCTCCGTCCTGTAAGGATTTTTCACTTCTGACGCGCCTTGACGGTGGGGAGTGTGGATTTCTATAGTGTGCAGAAGTGGTATGAAGTGGGTAAAAGTGGGATCAATTGGCATGGAAAGCCAACCACAGGGGAAGCGCTGACGTGTTTCGCGGAGCTAATGCCATAAGTCTTGACGCCAAAGGGCGCCTCGCGATGCCGAGTCGGTATCGTGACGAGCTCGTTTCGCGTTGTGCCGGCCAGCTCATCGTCACTATCGACGCAGTCGACCCCTGCCTCACCGTTTACCCCTTGCCCGAATGGGAACTGATCGAAGCCAAGCTGCGCGAGCTGCCTTCTTTGCGAGAAGAAACGCGGCGCCTGCAGCGGCTGCTGATCGGTAATGCCGTCGATCTGGAACTGGACGGAAACGGGCGTTTCCTGATTCCGCCGCGCCTGCGCGAGTACGCCAAGCTGGACAAGCGGGCGATGCTGGTGGGGCAACTGAACAAGTTTCAGTTGTGGGATGAGGATGCCTGGAACGCCATGGCTGAAGCCGACCTGGCGGCAATCAAACAACCCGGTGGGCTGCCGGACGAACTACGCGACCTGATCCTTTGACTATGAATGCCACCTACCGCCATATCACCGTTCTGCTCGAGGAGGCCGTTTCCGCACTGGCCCCGCGGGAGGACGGCTGCTATCTGGACGGTACCTTCGGAAGAGGGGGCCATAGTCGAGCCTTGCTCGAGAAACTGGGCGCCGGGGGACGCCTGCTCGGATTCGACAAAGATCCCCAGGCCATCCAGACAGGAAAAGCATTGGCGGCCGAAGACGGCCGCTTCGTCATTGTGCAGCGCTCGTTCGCCGAACTGGGCGATGAGGTGCGCGCACGCGGTCTCGAAGGGCGGGTCGATGGCGTCCTGCTCGACCTTGGCGTGTCGTCGCCGCAACTCGACGATCCCGAGCGCGGCTTCAGCTTCCTCAACGATGGTCCGCTGGACATGCGCATGAATCCCGGCCAGGGCATCAGCGCAGCGGAGTTCATCGCCAACGCCACCGAAGAGGAAATCGCCCGGGTCTTCAAGGAATATGGCGAAGAGCGCTTCGCCAAGCGGATGGCCCGCGCCATCGTGCAGCGCCGTCAGGAGCGGCCGTTCGAACGGACTGCCGATCTCGCCGAAGTGATCACGGTTGCCAACCCCGCCTGGGAGAAGGGCAAGAATCCGGCGACCCGCGCATTCCAGGGCCTGCGCATCCATGTGAACAATGAGCTGGGCGATCTCGAGCGTGGCCTTGACGCCGCGCTCGAATCGCTGGCCGTCGGCGGCCGGCTGGTGGTGATCAGTTTCCATTCCCTGGAAGACCGCATCGTCAAGCTGTTCATGCGCAAGCACGCCAAGGGCGAGGCGGACAACCTGCCGCGCGACCTGCCGATCCGTTCCAAGGTCTTCGAGCCGCGCCTGAAGCTGCTGGGCAAGCCGCAGTACGCTTCGGAAGAAGAACTCAAGGCCAACCCGCGCTCGCGCAGCGCGGTCATGCGCGTGGCGGAGAAGCTGAGATGAGCCGTCTCTTCGTCAAGCGCCTGCCTACCGGCAGCTTCCTCATGTTGCTGCTTTATATAGGTCTGCTGCTCTCGGCGATTGCCGTGGCCTACAGCACCTACTGGAACCGGCAACTGCTCAACTCGCTGTATTCCGAGCTGAGCGTGCGCGACAAGGCGCAGGCCGAGTGGGGCCGGTTGATTCTCGAGCAGAGCACCTGGACCGCCCATAGCCGCATCGAAAGCCTGGCGGTGGAACAGTTGCGCATGCGCGTTCCCGACCCGGCCGAGGTCAGGATGGTGGCGCCATGAAACTGAACTATTTCCAGGGCGCCCTCTACCCATGGCGGTTCTGCGTGATCGTCGGCCTGCTGCTGGCGATGGTCGGCGCCATCGTCTGGCGAATCGTCGACCTGCACGTGATCGACCATGACTTCCTCAAGGGCCAGGGCGACGCGCGTAGCGTGCGGCATATCGCCATCCCTGCGCACCGGGGCCTGATCACTGACCGCAACGGCGAACCGCTGGCGGTGAGCACCCCGGTCACCACCCTGTGGGCCAACCCCAAGGAGCTGATGACCGCCAAGGAACGCTGGCCGCAACTGGCGGCGGCGCTCGGGCAGGATACCAAGCTGTTCGCCGACCGCATCGAGCAGAACGCCGAGCGCGAGTTCATCTACCTGGTCCGTGGGCTGACCCCGGAACAGGGCGAAGGCGTGATCGCCCTGAAGGTGCCGGGCGTGTACTCCATCGAGGAGTTTCGGCGTTTCTACCCGGCTGGCGAAGTGGTAGCTCATGCGGTCGGCTTCACCGATGTCGACGACCGCGGTCGCGAAGGTATCGAGCTGGCTTTCGACGAATGGCTGGCCGGCGTGCCGGGCAAGCGCCAGGTGCTCAAGGATCGCCGTGGCCGCGTGATCAAGGATGTGCAGGTCACCAAGAATGCCAAACCGGGCAAGACCCTTGCGCTGTCCATCGACCTGCGCCTGCAGTACCTGGCTCATCGCGAACTGCGCAACGCTCTGCTGGAGAACGGCGCCAAGGCCGGCAGCCTGGTGATCATGGACGTGAAGACCGGGGAGATCCTGGCCATGACCAACCAGCCCACCTACAACCCGAACAATCGTCGTAACCTGCAGCCGGCGGCCATGCGCAACCGGGCGATGATCGACGTGTTCGAGCCGGGCTCGACGGTCAAGCCGTTCTCGATGAGCGCGGCGCTGGCCAGCGGGCGCTGGAAACCCAGCGATATCGTCGACGTCTACCCGGGCACCCTGCAGATCGGCCGCTACACCATTCGCGACGTATCGCGCAATTCGCGGCAACTCGATCTCACCGGCATCCTGATCAAGTCGAGCAACGTCGGCATCAGCAAGATCGCCTTCGACATCGGCGCCGAATCCATCTACTCGGTCATGCAACAGGTCGGCCTCGGGCAGGACACGGGGTTGGGCTTCCCCGGCGAGCGCGTCGGCAACCTGCCCAACCACCGCAAGTGGCCGAAGGCGGAAACCGCGACCCTAGCCTACGGCTACGGTCTCTCGGTAACCGCGATCCAGTTGGCGCATGCCTATGCGGCCCTGGCCAACGACGGCAAGAGCGTGCCGCTGAGCATGACCCGAGTCGACCGCGTGCCGGATGGCGTGCAGGTGATCTCGCCTGAAGTGGCTTCCACCGTGCAGGGCATGCTGCAACAAGTGGTCGAGGCCCAGGGCGGGGTGTTCCGCGCCCAGGTGCCGGGTTACCACGCCGCCGGCAAGAGCGGGACCGCGCGCAAGGTCTCGGTCGGCACCAAGGGCTACCGGGAAAACGCCTATCGCTCGCTGTTCGCCGGTTTCGCCCCGGCCACCGATCCGCGCATCGCGATGGTCGTGGTGATCGACGAGCCGAGCAAGGCGGGCTACCTCGGCGGCCTGGTGTCGGCGCCGGTGTTCAGCAAGGTCATGGCTGGCGCGCTGCGCCTGATGAACGTGCCGCCGGATAACCTGCCGACGGCCACCGAACAGCAGCAGGTCAATGCTGCGCCCGCAAAAGGAGGGCGTGGCTGATGCCTATGAGCCTGAACCAACTGTTTCCCCAGGCCGAGCGCGATCTGCTGATCCGCGAGCTGACCCTGGATAGCCGCGGCGTTCGTCCGGGCGACCTGTTCCTGGCGGTGCCGGGCGGGCGCCAGGATGGTCGTGCGCACATCGTCGATGCCCTGGCCAAGGGCGCGGCTGCCGTGGCTTACGAGGCGGAAGGCGCCGGAGAGCTGCCGCCCAGCGATGCGCCGCTGATCGCGGTGAAGGGGCTGGTCGCGCAACTGTCGGCGGTCGCCGGGCGTTTCTACGGCGAGCCGAGCCGCGGGCTGGACCTGATCGGCGTCACCGGCACCAACGGCAAGACCAGCGTCAGCCAACTGGTGGCCCAGGCCCTGGATCTGCTCGGCGAGCGCTGCGGCATCGTCGGCACCCTCGGCACCGGTTTCTACGGCGCCCTGGAGAGCGGCCGGCACACCACGCCGGACCCGCTCGCGGTGCAGGCCACGCTGGCCACGCTGAAGCAGGCCGGCGCCCGCGCGGTAGCGATGGAAGTGTCTTCCCACGGCCTCGACCAGGGCCGCGTGGCGGCGCTCGGTTTCGATATCGCGGTGTTCACCAATCTGTCCCGCGACCACCTCGACTATCACGGTTCGATGGAAGCCTATGCCGCCGCCAAGGCCAAGCTGTTCGCCTGGCCGGGCCTGTGCTGCCGGGTGATCAACCTGGACGACGATTTCGGCCGTCGACTGGCCGGCGAGGAGCAGGACTCGGAGCTGATCACCTACAGCCTCACCGACAGCTCGGCGTTCCTCTATTGCCGCGAAGCGCGCTTCGGCGACGCCGGCATCGAGGCGGCGCTGGTTACTCCGCACGGCGAGGGCCTGCTGCGCAGCCCGTTGCTCGGCCGCTTCAACCTGAGCAACCTGCTGGCGGCGGTCGGTGCGTTGCTTGGCCTGGGTTATCCCCTGGGCGATATCCTCCGCACCTTGCCGCAACTGCAGGGGCCGGTCGGCCGCATGCAGCGCCTGGGAGGCGGCGACAAGCCGCTGGTGGTGGTGGACTACGCGCATACTCCCGACGCCCTGGAAAAAGTCCTGGAGGCCCTGCGTCCGCACGCGGCCGCGCGCCTGCTGTGCCTGTTCGGCTGCGGTGGCGATCGCGATGCCGGCAAGCGTCCGCTGATGGCTGCGATTGCCGAACGCCTGGCGGATGGGGTGCTGGTCACCGACGACAACCCGCGCACCGAGGCCAGTGCGGCGATCATCGCCGATATCCGCAAAGGCTTCGCTGCCGCTGACAAGGTTACCTTCCTGCCGTCGCGCGGTGAGGCGATCGCCCATCTGATCGCTTCCGCTGCGGTGGATGACGTGGTGCTCCTGGCCGGCAAGGGTCACGAGGATTATCAGGAGATCGACGGCGTACGCCATCCGTTCTCCGACATCGAGCAGGCCGAGCGCGCCCTGGCCGCCTGGGAGGTGCCGCATGCTTGAGCCTCTTCGCCTCAGCCAGTTGACGGTCGCGCTGGACGCCCGCCTGATCGGCGAGGACGCCGTCTTTTCGGCGGTTTCCACCGACAGTCGCGCCATCGGGCCCGGCCAACTGTTCATTGCCCTGAGTGGGCCGCGTTTCGACGGCCACGACTATCTCGCCGAGGTTGCCGCCAAGGGCGCGGTGGCTGCGCTGGTGGAGCGCGAAGTCGCCGACGCGCCCCTGCCGCAATTGCTGGTGCGCGATACCCGTGCGGCCCTGGGGCGACTGGGCGCGCTGAACCGGCGCAAGTTCACCGGCCCGCTGGCGGCCATGACGGGCTCCAGCGGCAAGACCACGGTCAAGGAGATGCTCGCCAGCATCCTGCGTACCCAGGCCGGCGATGCCGAGTCGGTGCTGGCTACCCGTGGCAATCTGAACAACGACCTCGGCGTACCGCTGACCCTGCTGCAACTGGCGCCGCAGCACCGTAGCGCAGTGATCGAGCTGGGCGCCTCGCGCATCGGCGAGATCGCCTACACGGTCGAGCTGACCCGCCCCCACGTGGCGATCATCACCAATGCCGGCACCGCCCATGTCGGCGAGTTCGGCGGACCGGAGAAGATCGTCGAGGCGAAGGGCGAGATACTCGAAGGGCTGGCCGCCGACGGCACCGCCGTGCTGAACCTGGACGACAAGGCCTTCGACACCTGGAAGGCCCGCGCCAGCGGCCGTCCGTTGCTGACTTTCTCCCTCGACCGGCCCCAGGCCGATTTCCGCGCCGCCGATCTGCAGCGCGATGCGCGCGGCTGCATGGGGTTCAGGTTGCAGGGCGTAGCGGGTGAAGCGCAGGTCCAGCTCAACCTGCTGGGGCGGCACAATGTCGCCAATGCCCTGGCTGCCGCCGCTGCCGCCCATGCGCTGGGCGTGCCGCTGGGTGGGATCGTCGCCGGGCTGCAGGCGCTGCAACCGGTCAAGGGCCGCGCGGTAGCGCAACTGACCGCCAGCGGGCTGCGTGTGATAGACGACAGCTACAACGCCAACCCCGCGTCAATGCTGGCGGCGATTGATATACTGAGCGGCTTTTCCGGGCGCACCGTCCTGGTCCTCGGAGACATGGGCGAACTCGGTTCCTGGGCCGAGCAGGCCCACCGCGAGGTGGGCGCCTACGCCGCTGGCAAGGTGTCCGCGCTCTATGCGGTCGGACCGCTGATGTCCCACGCCGTACAGGCGTTCGGCGCCACGGGCCGGCACTTCGCCGACCAGGCCAGCCTGATCGGGGCGCTGGCCACCGAACAACCGACAACCACCATTTTGATCAAGGGTTCCCGCAGTGCGGCGATGGACAAAGTCGTCGCGGCGCTGTGCGGTTCCTCCGAGGAGAGTCACTAATGCTCCTGCTGCTGGCCGAATACCTGCAACAGTTCTACAAGGGCTTCGGCGTCTTCCAGTACCTGACCCTGCGCGGCATTCTCAGCGTGCTCACCGCGCTGTCGCTGTCGCTGTGGCTGGGGCCTTGGATGATCCGTACCTTGCAGATCCGCCAGATCGGCCAGGCCGTGCGCAACGACGGTCCGCAGTCGCACCTGTCGAAGAAGGGCACCCCGACCATGGGCGGCGCCCTGATCCTTACCGCCATCGCCATCAGCACGCTGCTGTGGGCGGATCTTTCCAACCGCTACGTGTGGGTGGTGCTGGTCGTTACCCTGCTGTTCGGTGCCATCGGCTGGGTGGACGACTACCGCAAGGTGATCGAGAAGAACTCCCGCGGCCTGCCGAGCCGCTGGAAGTACTTCTGGCAGTCGGTGTTCGGCATCGGCGCCGCCGTGTTCCTCTATATGACTGCCGAAACCCCGATCGAGACCACCCTGATCGTGCCGATGCTGAAGAGCGTCGAGATCCAGTTGGGCATCTTCTTCGTGGTCCTGACCTACTTCGTCATCGTCGGTTCGAGCAATGCGGTGAACCTCACCGACGGTCTCGACGGCCTGGCGATCATGCCGACGGTAATGGTTGCCGGCGCGCTGGGCATCTTCTGCTACCTGTCGGGCAACGTGAAGTTCGCCGAGTACCTGCTGATTCCCAACGTACCGGGCGCCGGCGAGCTGATCGTGTTCTGCGCCGCGCTGGTCGGCGCCGGCCTCGGCTTCCTCTGGTTCAACACCTATCCGGCGCAGGTCTTCATGGGCGACGTCGGCGCGTTGGCGCTGGGCGCCGCGCTGGGCACCATCGCGGTGATCGTGCGCCAGGAAATCGTGCTGTTCATCATGGGTGGGGTGTTCGTCATGGAAACCCTCTCGGTGATGATCCAGGTCGCTTCCTTCAAGCTGACCGGACGCCGCGTCTTCCGCATGGCGCCGATCCATCACCATTTCGAACTGAAAGGCTGGCCGGAGCCGCGCGTGATCGTGCGCTTCTGGATCATCACCGTGATCCTGGTGCTGATCGGCCTCGCCACCTTGAAGCTGCGTTGAGGACGAAGAGAGCATGAGCCTGATCGCCTCCGACCACTTCCGCATCGTTGTCGGCCTCGGCAAGAGCGGCATGTCCCTGGTGCGCTACCTGGCGCGCCGCGGCTTGCCTTTCGCCGTGGTCGATACCCGAGAGAACCCGCCGGAGCTGGCCACCCTGCGTGCCCAGTATCCGCAGGTGGAAGTGCGTTGCGGCGAACTCGACGCCGAGTTCCTCTGCTCCGCCCGCGAACTCTACGTCAGCCCCGGCTTGTCGCTGCGCACCCCCGCGCTGGTACAGGCCGCCGCGAAAGGCGTGCGCATCTCCGGTGACATCGATCTCTTCGCCCGCGAGGCGAAGGCCCCGATCGTCGCCATCACCGGTTCCAACGCGAAGAGCACCGTGACCACCCTGGTGGGCGAAATGGCGGTGGCCGCGGACAAGCGTGTCGCCGTCGGCGGCAACCTCGGCACCCCGGCGCTCGACCTGCTGGCCGACGACATCGAGCTGTACGTGTTGGAGCTGTCGAGCTTCCAGCTGGAAACCTGCGATCGCCTCAACGCCGAGGTGGCGACCGTGCTGAACGTCAGCGAAGACCATATGGATCGCTACGACGGCATGGCTGACTACCACCTGGCCAAGCACCGGATCTTCCGCGGTGCCCGCCAGGTCGTGGTGAATCGCGCCGATGCCCTGACCCGACCGCTGATCGCCGATACCGTGCCGTGCTGGTCGTTCGGCCTGAACAAGCCGGACTTCAAGGCTTTCGGCCTGATCGAGGAAGACGGCCAGAAGTGGCTGGCGTTCCAGTTCGACAAGCTGCTGCCGGTTGGCGAACTGAAGATCCGTGGCGCCCACAACTATTCCAACGCGCTCGCCGCGCTGGCGCTGGGCCATGCGGTCGGCCTGCCGTTCGACGCCATGCTCGGCGCGCTGAAGGCGTTTTCCGGCCTGGCTCATCGCTGCCAGTGGGTACGCGAGCGGCAGGGCGTGAGCTACTACGACGATTCCAAGGCCACCAACGTCGGCGCCGCCCTGGCGGCGATCGAGGGGCTGGGTGCCGACATCGACGGCAAGCTGGTGCTGCTCGCCGGCGGAGACGGCAAGGGCGCCGATTTCCATGACCTGCGCGAGCCGGTCGCGCGCTTCTGCCGGGCGGTGGTACTGCTTGGCCGTGACGCCGAGCTGATTGCCCAGGCACTGGGCAACGCGGTACCGCTGGTGCGCGTCGCAACGCTGGACGAAGCAGTCCGGCAGGCCGCCGAGCTGGCCCGCGAAGGCGATGCGGTGCTGTTGTCGCCGGCCTGCGCGAGCCTGGACATGTTCAAGAACTTCGAAGAACGCGGACGCCTGTTCGCCAAAGCCGTAGAGGAGCTAGCGTGATGCTGTCGGTGTTGCGCCCCTTCCCGTCGCCGCTGTTGAGCCGGCACGGCATCGACCTGGACTTCCCGCTGCTGGCGGGTTGCCTGGCGCTGCTCGGCCTCGGCCTGGTGATGGTGACTTCCGCCTCTTCCGAGGTGGCGGCGGCGCAGTCGGGCAACCCGCTGTACTTCTCCGTCCGTCACCTGATCTACCTGGTGATCGGCCTGATTTCCTGCGGCCTGACCATGATGGTCCCGATGGCCACCTGGCAGCGTTGGGGCTGGAAGCTGTTGCTGGTCGCCTTCGGCCTGCTGGTGCTGGTGATCACCCCCGGTATCGGCCGCGAGGTGAACGGCTCGATGCGCTGGATCGGCTTCGGCCTGTTCAACATCCAGCCTTCGGAGATCGCCAAGGTCTGCGTGGTGATCTTCATGGCCGGCTACCTGATCCGCCGCCAGCAGGAGGTCCGGGAAAGCTGGATGGGCTTCTTCAAGCCCTTCGTGGTGTTGCTGCCGATGGCCGGCCTGCTGCTGCGCGAGCCGGACTTCGGCGCCACCGTGGTAATGATGGGCGCTGCCGCGGCCATGCTGTTCCTCGGCGGGGTGGGGCTGTTCCGCTTCGGCCTGATGGTGCTGCTGGCGGTCGGCGCGGTGGTCCTGCTGATCCAGACCCAGCCCTACCGGATGGCACGCCTGACCAACTTCACCGACCCCTGGGCCGACCAGTTCGGCGCCGGCTATCAGTTGAGCCAGGCGCTGATCGCCTTCGGCCGCGGCGGCTGGTTGGGCATGGGACTGGGCAACAGCATCCAGAAGCAGTTCTACCTGCCGGAGGCGCACACCGATTTCGTCTTCGCCGTGCTTGCAGAGGAGCTGGGCATCGTCGGCGCCCTGGCGACCGTCGCCCTGTTCGTGTTCGTCAGCCTGCGCGCGCTGTACATCGGCATCTGGGCCGAGCAGGCCAAGCAGTTCTTCTCCGCCTACGTGGCCTACGGCCTGGCCTTCCTCTGGATCGGCCAGTTCCTGATCAACATCGGGGTGAACGTCGGCCTGCTGCCGACCAAGGGCCTGACCCTGCCGTTCCTCAGCTACGGCGGCAGTTCGCTGGTGATCTGCTGTGCCTGTCTGGGGATGTTGCTGCGCATCGAATGGGAACGGCGAACCCACCTGGGTAGCGAGGAATATGAGTTCAACGAAGAGGACTTTGCCGATGAAAGGTAATGTCCTGATCATGGCGGGTGGCACCGGCGGACACGTGTTCCCGGCACTCGCCTGTGCGCGGGAGTTCCAGGCGCGCGGCTATGCCGTGCACTGGCTGGGGACGCCGCGCGGCATCGAGAATGACCTGGTACCCAAGGCCGGCCTGCCGTTGCACCTGATCCAGGTCAGCGGGCTGCGCGGCAAGGGCCTGAAGTCGCTGGTCAAGGCGCCGCTGGAACTGCTCAAGTCGCTGTTCCAGGCGCTGCGGGTGATCCGCCAGCTGAGGCCGGTCTGCGTGCTCGGCCTGGGTGGCTATGTCACCGGCCCGGGCGGCCTGGCTGCGCGCCTCAACGGCGTGCCGCTGGTGATCCACGAGCAGAACGCCGTGGCCGGCACCGCCAACCGCAGCCTGGCGCCGATCGCCAGGCGCGTCTGCGAGGCATTCCCGGATACCTTCCCGGCCAGTGACAAGCGTCTGACCACCGGCAATCCGGTGCGCGGCGAGCTATTCCTCGACGCGCACGCCCGCGCGCCGCTGACCGGCCGTCGGGTCAATCTGCTGGTGCTCGGCGGCAGCCTTGGCGCGGAACCGCTGAACAAGCTGTTGCCAGAGGCCCTGGCGCAGGTGCCGCTGGAAATCCGTCCGGCAATCCGCCATCAGGCCGGTCGTCAGCATGCCGAGATTACCGCCGAGCGTTATCGCACAGTGGCGGTCGAAGCGGACGTCGCGCCCTTCATCAGCGACATGGCCGCGGCCTATGCCTGGGCCGACCTGGTGATCTGTCGCGCCGGCGCGCTGACCGTCAGCGAGCTGACGGCGGCGGGATTGCCCGCCTTCCTGGTGCCGTTGCCTCACGCGATCGACGATCACCAGACCCGCAATGCCGAATTCCTGGTACGCAGCGGCGCCGGCCGCCTGCTGCCGCAAAAGTCTACCGGCGCGGCCGAACTGGCCGCGCAGCTGTCCGAGGTCCTGATGCATCCCGAAACCCTGCGCTCCATGGCAGACCAGGCACGCAGCCTGGCGAAACCCGAGGCTACCCGGACGGTGGTCGATGCCTGCCTGGAGGTGGCCCGTGGTTAAAGAACCGAATGGCGTCACCCGGACCATGCGCCGTATCCGCCGCATCCATTTCGTCGGCATCGGCGGCGCCGGTATGTGCGGGATCGCCGAAGTGCTGCTGAACCTCGGCTACGAGGTATCCGGCTCGGACCTCAAGGCCTCGGCGGTGACCGAGCGCCTGGAGAAGTTCGGCGCGCAGATCTTCATCGGCCACCAGGCGGAAAACGCCGACGGCGCCGACGTGCTGGTGGTGTCCAGTGCCATCAACCGGGCCAACCCGGAAGTGGCATCGGCCCTGGAACGGCGGATTCCGGTGGTGCCGCGTGCGGAGATGCTCGCCGAGCTGATGCGCTACCGGCACGGCATCGCGGTAGCCGGCACCCACGGCAAGACCACCACTACCAGCCTGATCGCCTCGGTGTTCGCCGCCGGCGGCCTGGACCCGACCTTCGTCATCGGCGGCCGGCTGAACGCCGCCGGGACCAACGCCCAGCTCGGCGCCAGCCGCTACCTGGTGGCCGAGGCCGACGAGAGCGACGCCAGCTTCCTGCACCTGCAACCGATGGTCGCGGTGGTCACCAATATCGACGCCGACCACATGGCGACCTACGGCGGCGACTTCAACAAGCTGAAGAAGACCTTCGTCGAGTTCCTCCACAACCTGCCGTTCTACGGACTGGCGGTGATGTGCGTGGATGATCCGGTTGTGCGTGAGATCCTCCCGCAGATCGCCCGCCCGACCGTGACCTACGGCCTCAGCGAAGACGCCGACGTGCGCGCGATCAACATCCACCAGGAAGGCATGCGCACCTGGTTCACCGTGTTGCGCCCGGAGCGCGAGCCGCTGGACGTCTCGGTGAACATGCCCGGCCTGCACAACGTGCTGAATTCCCTGGCGACCATCGTCATCGCTACCGACGAGGGCATCTCCGACGAAGCCATCGTCCAGGGGCTGTCCGGCTTCCAGGGCGTAGGCCGGCGCTTCCAGGTCTACGGCGAGTTGCAGGTCGAGGGTGGCAGCGTGATGCTGGTGGACGATTACGGCCACCATCCGCGCGAAGTCGCCGCGGTGATCAAGGCGATCCGTGGCGGTTGGCCGGAGCGTCGCCTGGTGATGGTCTACCAGCCGCATCGCTATACCCGTACCCGCGACCTGTACGAAGACTTCGTGCAGGTGCTGGGCGAAGCCAACGTGCTGCTGTTGATGGAGGTCTATCCGGCCGGCGAAGAGCCGATCCCGGGAGCCGACAGCCGCCAGCTGTGCCACAGCATCCGCCAGCGCGGCCAGCTTGACCCGATCTACTTCGAGCGCGACGCCGACCTGGCGCCGCTGGTCAAGCCGCTGCTGCGCGCTGGCGACATCCTGCTTTGCCAGGGCGCTGGCGATGTCGGCGGCCTGGCCCCGCAACTGATCAAGAACCCGCTGTTCGCCGGCAAGGGAGGGAAGGGCGCATGAACCTTTGCCTCGATAGCCTGCTGAACGGCACCCAGGATCCCAAGGCGTTCGGCCGTGTCGCCGTGCTGTTCGGCGGCAAGAGCGCCGAGCGCGAGGTGTCGCTGAAGTCCGGCGCGATGGTCCTGCAATCCCTGCTGGCCGCCGGGGTCGATGCCTTCGGCATCGATGTCGGCGAAGACCTGCTGCAACGCCTGGTCGAGGAGAAGATCGACCGTGCCTTCATCATTCTCCACGGTCGTGGCGGCGAGGATGGCAGCATGCAGGGCCTGCTCGAGTGCGCGGGCATTCCCTACACCGGCAGCGGCGTGCTGGCCTCGGCGCTGGCGATGGACAAGCTGCGGACCAAGCGGGTCTGGCTCAGCCTCGGCCTGCCGACCCCGGACTACGCGGTGCTGGCCAGCGAGGATGACTGCCGCGAAGCGGCGCAGCGACTGGGTTTCCCGCTGATCGTCAAGCCGGCTCACGAAGGCTCGAGCATCGGCATGGCCAAGGTCGGCGGGCTCGACGAATTGATCGCGGCGTGGCGCGAAGCGGCCCGCTACGACTCGCAGGTGCTGGTCGAGCAGTGGATCAGCGGCCCGGAATTCACCGTGGCGACCTTGCGCGGGCAGGTGCTGCCGGCGATCCGCCTGGGCACGCCGCACACCTTCTACGACTACGACGCCAAGTACCTGGCCAGCGATACCCGCTACCAGGTGCCCTGCGGTCTCGACGAGGCCAAGGAACGCGAGCTGAAGGAACTCACCGCGCGCGCCTGCGACGCCCTGGGCATCCAGGGCTGGGGGCGGGCGGACGTGATGCAGGACGCCGAAGGGCGTTTCTGGCTGCTTGAAGTCAACACCGCACCGGGCATGACCGACCACAGCCTGGTGCCTATGGCCGCGCGGGCCGCCGGCCTGGATTTCCAGCAACTGGTGCTGGCGATCCTGGCCGATAGCCGCGAGGCGAGGGGATAAGCCATGAATGGCGTACTGCTCCGTCATCAGCAACCCGGTGGACTCGGCCGCGCTCCGCGCAAGCCGATGCCGCGCGGCGCCAGCCGTCTGGTGGCCAAGGAACCGCTGAGCGTGCGCCTGCCGAAAGCCGACTTCAGTTTCCTCAAGTACCTGGCCTGGCCGCTGTTGCTGGCCGTTCTCGGCTATGGCGCCTATCGCGGCGCCGAGTACATCCTGCCGTACGCCGACCGGCCGATCGCCAAGGTCAGTGTCGAGGGCGACCTCAGCTACATCAGCCAGCGCGCGGTGCAGCAGCGGATCTCCCCGTACCTGGCGGCGAGCTTCTTCACCATCGACCTGGCGGGCATGCGCGGGCAACTGGAACAGATGCCCTGGATCGCCCACGCCGAGGTGCGCCGGGTGTGGCCGGACCAGGTGGTGATCCGCCTGGACGAGCAACTGCCGATCGCGCGGTGGGGCGACGAAGCGCTGCTGAACAACCAGGGACAGGCTTTTACGCCAAAGGAACTGGCGAATTATGAACATCTGCCCCGCTTGCATGGTCCACAGCGGGCGCAACAGCAGGTGATGCAGCAATACCAGTTGCTCAGCCAGTTGCTGCGTCCCCTCGGGTTCTCCATCGCCCGCCTGGAAATGAGCGATCGCGGCGGTTGGGCGCTGACCACGGCCCAGGGCGTCGAGATCCAGATCGGGCGCGACCACGTGGTAGACAAGATTCGCCGCTTCGTAAGCATCTACGACAAGGCACTCAAAGATCAGATTTCGAACATTGCGCGGATCGACCTGCGTTACCCCAACGGCCTCGCCGTTGCGTGGCGCGAGCCGGTCACGCCCGCGACGGTGGCCACGGCCAGCGCCGTGCAGTGAGTTGAGGAGACAGTAATAACCATGGCAAGCGTGCAGAGCGGCAAGATGATCGTCGGCCTCGACATCGGTACCTCCAAGGTGGTGGCGCTGGTGGGCGAGGTGACGGCCGATGGCCAGCTGGAGGTCGTTGGCATCGGTACTCATCCGTCCCGCGGCCTGAAGAAGGGCGTGGTGGTGAACATCGAGTCCACCGTGCAGTCGATCCAGCGCGCCATCGACGAGGCCCAGCAGATGGCCGGTTGCCGTATCCACTCGGCGTTCGTCGGCATCGCCGGCAACCACATCCGCAGCCTCAATTCCCACGGCATCGTGGCGATCCGCGATCGCGAGGTGAACCCGGCGGATATCGAACGGGTACTGGATGCCGCCCAGGCGGTGGCGATCCCGGCGGACCAGCGGGTGCTGCATACCCTGGCCCAGGATTACGTGATCGATAATCAGGAAGGCGTGCGCGAGCCGCTGGGCATGTCCGGGGTGCGCCTGGAAGCCAAGGTGCACGTGGTGACCTGCGCGGTGAATGCTTCGCAGAACATCGAGAAGTGCGTGCGCCGCTGCGGCCTCGAGGTCGACGACATCATCCTCGAGCAGTTGGCCTCGGCCTATTCGGTGCTGACCGAGGACGAGAAGGAACTGGGCGTGTGCCTGGTGGATATCGGCGGCGGCACCACCGATATCGCGATCTTCACCGAAGGCGCGATCCGCCATACCGCGGTGATCCCGATCGCCGGCGACCAGGTCACCAATGACATCGCCATGGCCCTGCGTACGCCGACCCAGTACGCGGAAGAGATCAAGATCCGCTACGCCTGCGCCCTGGCCAAGCTGGCCGGTGCCGGCGAGACCATCAAGGTGCCCAGCGTCGGCGACCGGCCGCCGCGCGAACTGTCGCGCCAGGCCCTGGCCGAAGTGGTCGAGCCTCGTTACGACGAGCTGTTCACCCTGGTCCAGGCCGAGCTGCGCCGCAGCGGCTACGAGGACCTGATCCCGGCAGGGATCGTCCTCACCGGCGGCACCTCGAAGATGGAAGGCGCGGTCGAGCTGGCCGAGGAAATCTTCCACATGCCGGTACGCCTCGGCGTGCCGTATAGCGTGAAGGGCCTCACCGACGTGGTGCGCAACCCGATCTATTCGACGGGCGTCGGCCTGCTGATGTACGGACTGCAGAAGCAGTCCGATGGCATGTCGATGTCTGTGTCAGGCAGCAGCTACAGCAGCGACGAACCCAAGGCACCTGTCCTGGAGCGGCTCAAACGCTGGGTCCAGGGCAATTTCTGATTCAACGCGGTAACAGTAGGCGACAAAACTAGAAAGGAAGGAGAGGGGAAATGTTTGAACTGGTCGATAACATCGCACAAACCGCCGTCATAAAAGTGATCGGTGTAGGTGGTGGTGGCGGCAACGCCGTCAATCACATGGCCAAGAACAACGTCGAGGGCGTCGAGTTCATCTGCGCCAACACCGACGCACAAGCGCTGAAGAACATCGCGGCGCGCACCGTTCTGCAACTCGGCCCGGGCGTCACCAAGGGGCTGGGTGCCGGCGCCAATCCGGAAGTCGGTCGTCAGGCGGCTCTGGAAGATCGCGAGCGCATTTCCGAAGTGCTGGAAGGCGCCGACATGGTCTTCATCACCACCGGCATGGGTGGCGGCACCGGTACCGGCGCCGCGCCGATCATCGCCGAAGTGGCGAAGGAAATGGGCATCCTCACCGTCGCGGTGGTGACCCGCCCGTTCCCGTTCGAAGGTCGCAAGCGCATGCAGATCGCCGACGAGGGCATCCGTGCGCTGGCCGAGAGCGTCGATTCGCTGATCACCATCCCGAACGAGAAGCTGCTGACCATCCTCGGCAAGGACGCCAGCCTGCTGGCCGCCTTCGCCAAGGCCGATGACGTGCTGGCCGGTGCCGTGCGCGGTATCTCCGACATCATCAAGCGTCCGGGCATGATCAACGTCGACTTCGCCGACGTGAAGACCGTCATGAGCGAAATGGGCATGGCGATGATGGGTACCGGCTGCGCCAGCGGTCCGAACCGTGCCCGCGAGGCCACCGAGGCGGCAATCCGCAACCCGCTGCTGGAAGACGTCAACCTGCAGGGCGCGCGCGGCATCCTGGTGAACATCACCGCGGGTCCGGACCTGTCCCTGGGCGAGTACTCCGATGTCGGCAACATCATCGAACAGTTCGCTTCCGAGCACGCCACTGTGAAGGTGGGCACCGTGATCGACGCGGACATGCGCGATGAACTGCACGTCACCGTAGTCGCCACCGGCCTGGGCGCGCGCCTGGAGAAGCCGGTGAAGGTCGTCGACAACACCGTGCAGGGCAGTGCAACCCAGGCAGCCGCTCCGGCCCAGCGCGAGCAGCAGTCGGTGAACTACCGCGACCTCGACCGTCCTACCGTGATGCGCAACCAGTCTCACGGCAGCGCGGCGACCGCGGCCAAGCTGAACCCGCAGGATGACCTGGATTACCTGGATATCCCGGCGTTCCTGCGTCGTCAGGCCGATTGAAGTAATTAATCAGGAGTAGAGATGTGATTGGTGTTCAGCAAAGGCCGGTTCTGCTATCATCGCCGGCCATTGTTGAAAACAGTTCGCAGTCAGCGCTTAAGCGGCCAAAGCCATGATCAAACAACGCACCTTGAAGAACATCATCCGGGCTACTGGCGTCGGTCTGCACTCGGGGGAAAAGGTTTACCTGACCCTGAAACCGGCGCCGGTGGACACCGGTATCGTGTTCTGCCGCACCGACCTGGATCCGGTCGTGGAAATCCCGGCCCGGGCCGAGAACGTCGGCGAAACCACCATGTCGACCACCCTGGTCAAGGGTGACGTCAAAGTGGATACGGTGGAGCACCTGCTCTCGGCCATGGCCGGCCTGGGTATCGACAACGCCTACGTCGAGCTGTCCGCTTCGGAAGTGCCGATCATGGATGGCAGCGCTGGTCCGTTCGTATTCCTGATCCAGTCCGCCGGATTGCAAGAGCAGGAAGCTGCCAAGAAGTTCATCCGCATCAAGCGCGAAGTCAGCGTGGAAGAGGGCGACAAGCGCGCCGTCTTCGTTCCGTTCGACGGCTTCAAGGTCAGCTTCGAGATCGATTTCGATCATCCGGTCTTCCGTGGTCGCACCCAGCAGGCCTCGGTCGATTTCTCCAGTACTTCCTTCGTCAAGGAGGTCAGCCGCGCCCGTACCTTCGGGTTCATGCGCGACATCGAGTACCTGCGTTCGCAGAACCTGGCACTCGGCGGTAGCGTGGAGAACGCGATCGTGGTCGACGAGAACCGCGTGCTCAACGAAGACGGCCTGCGTTACGAGGACGAGTTCGTCAAGCACAAGATCCTGGATGCCATCGGCGACCTGTATCTGCTCGGCAACAGTCTTATCGGCGAGTTCCGTGGCTTCAAGTCCGGCCATGCCCTGAACAACCAACTGCTGCGTACGTTGATCGCAGACAAGGATGCTTGGGAAGTGGTGACCTTCGAAGACGCGCGTACCGCGCCTATTTCCTATATGCGCCCGGCGGCGGCAGTGTAGGAAAACTCTCCTTTCCATATTTGGAGGCCACCTCAGGGTGGCCTCTTTTTATTTCGGGATTTATTCTTGCCGGCTTTTCTCGGCGCGGCTTGCCAACCGCTCGAGCGCTTCCCGCAGGCGTGGATTGCCGACGATCTCGGCGGATTCGCGAAGGTTTTCCGCCGCGACGGCAGACAGGGTCAAGCTGCGACGTGCCGCACGTTGTGTGGACGTGGTGGGTTGCACCTTGAAAAGGATTTTCGCTAAGTTCGCGAATTCTTCGAAAGCCTGCAGCTGCCGCTGCAGGCGCCGCTGCTGATAGCGCAGGCGTGTGGCCCAGTGGCCATCGGTGACGATCAGCAGCAGGCAACCGCCGCGCCACGAAGCCACATGGCAGTACGGGCGCGCCGCCGGTTGCAACTGGCTTTCCAGCAGTTGCTGCAGGCGGCAGATGCGCTGGGCTTCGGCGAACAGCATCTGCAGCGGCCTGGCCTGGCGCAGCAACTGGGTCGATGCCTGGGCGGGCAAGGGACGAAAAGACATGGCGGGAAGCCTGGGGGTTACTGAGTCGGAATGGTAGCAGAAAGCGTTTCGCTACTGCCGGCCCGTATGAAGGATAAGTCATGCACATCATTTTTCTGAGCCGGCACCATGGGGCCGCTCGCTCCGTCCATCTGCAGCCGCGGTTGCTGATGCTGGCCGGGGCCTGCGTGGTCGGTGCCAGCCTGTTGGCCGGGGGCTTCATGGGCGCCTGGCTGTTCCGCGCGCCGGCTCCGGTGGCCGGCATCGAATTCGATGCCGCGCTGCAGGCGCAGAGCGCCGAGATCAGCAGCGCCCGCGAGGACGCGCAGCGGCAGATGGACGCACTGAGCGTGCATCTCGGCGAACTGCAGGCGCGCCTGGTTCGGCTGGATGCCCTCGGCGAACGTCTCACCGAGCTGGCCGACGTCGACCCCGACGAGTTCGACTTCTCCCTGAGCGTCGGCCAGGGTGGCGTCGACGAACCGCTGGAGGGCAGCGCCTATGCCCCGCCGTCGTTCATGGCGACGCTGGACGAACTGGCGGCACGCCTGGATACCCGCGAGCAGCAGCTCGAGGTGCTGGAGCAACTGCTCGCCGACAAGCACATCAGCCAGTCGACCTACCTGGCCGGCCAGCCGGTGCGCCAGGGCTACATCTCCTCGCCGTTCGGGCGCCGGGTCAATCCGGTGAGCGGCCGCCTGAGCATGCACAAGGGCATCGACTTCGCCGCGCCGGCCGGCAGCGACGTGGTGGCCGTGGCGGCGGGGGTGGTGACCTGGTCCGGGCGCAAGAACGGCTATGGCAACGTGGTCGAGGTCGGGCACGCCGATGGCTACACCACGTTGTATGCCCATAACCAGAAGAACCTGGTCGAGGTCGGTGACCTGGTCAAGCGCGGCCAGGTGCTGGCCAAGGTCGGCAGCACCGGACGCTCCACCGGCTACCACGTACATTTCGAAGTGATGAAGGATGGCCGGGTAATGAATCCGCAAAGCTTCATCGCACGCGCGTCTGTTTCCGAGTGAGCGACGCGCATTGATCTGCTGTACTTTTCTCATACCCGTTTCCGGGTAGAATGTTCCCTTTCATGCCGTTGATCGGCACGGGCCGCCGGATGGGTGAGCCTTCCATTCCCCACGTGTGGATGACCAAGTCGATATGTTTGCGCCTTTGTTGAAGAAACTCTTTGGAAGCAAGAACGAGCGTGATGTAAAGCGCATGGCCAAGGCTGTACAGGCCATCAATGCGCTCGAGCCCCAGATGGTGGCGCTCTCCGACGAGCAGTTGAAGGCGAAAACGGCTGAATTCCAGCAGCGCTACGCCAAGGGCGAAACGCTCGACCAATTGCTGCCCGAAGCCTTCGCCGTGGTTCGCGAGGCTGGCAAGCGGGTGATGGGCATGCGCCACTTCGACGTCCAGCTGATCGGTGGCATGACCCTGCACGACGGCAAGATCGCCGAAATGCGTACCGGCGAGGGCAAGACCCTGGTGGGCACCCTGCCGGTCTACCTCAACGCGCTGTCCGGCAAGGGCGTGCACGTGGTCACGGTGAACGACTACCTGGCGCGCCGCGACGCCAACTGGATGCGCCCGCTGTACGAGTTCCTCGGCCTCAGCGTCGGCGTGGTCACTCCCTTCCAGCCGCCGGAAGACAAGCGCGCCGCCTACGCCGCCGACATCACCTACGGCACCAACAACGAATTCGGCTTCGATTACCTGCGCGACAACATGGCCTTCAGCCTGGACGACAAGTTCCAGCGCGAGCTGAACTTCGCCGTGGTCGACGAAGTGGACTCGATCCTCATCGACGAGGCGCGTACCCCGCTGATCATCTCCGGCCAGGCCGAAGACAGCTCCGAGCTGTACATCAAGATCAACAAGCTGATCCCGCGTCTCAAGCGCCAGGTCGAAGAGGTCGAGGGCAAGCCGACCGAGGAAGGCCACTACAGCATCGACGAGAAGACCCGCCAGGTCGAACTCAACGAGCAGGGCCACCAGTTCATCGAGGACCTGCTGAGCCAGAACGGCCTGCTCGGCGAAGGCGAGAGCCTCTACTCGGCGCACAACCTGAGCCTGCTGACCCACGTTTACGCAGCGCTGCGCGCGCACACCCTGTTCCACCGCAACGTCGAGTACATCGTCCAGGGCGACCAGATCCTCCTGATCGACGAGCACACCGGCCGCACCATGCCTGGCCGTCGCCTGTCCGAGGGCTTGCACCAGGCCATCGAGGCGAAGGAAGGCCTGCCGATCCAGGCCGAGAGCCAGACCCTGGCCTCCACCACCTTCCAGAACTATTTCCGCCTGTACAACAAGCTGGCCGGCATGACCGGCACCGCCGATACCGAGGCCTTCGAGTTCCGCCAGATCTACGGTCTCGACGTGGTGGTGATCCCGACCCACCGGCCGATCGCGCGCAAGGACTTCAACGACCTGGTCTACCTGACCCAGGAAGAGAAGTACGCGGCGATCATCACCGACATCAAGCAGTGCCAGGCCCTCGGCCGGCCGATCCTGGTCGGCACCGCGTCGATCGAGAGTTCCGAGTACGTTTCCAAGCTGTTGCAAGAGGCAGGCATCGAGCACAAGGTGCTCAACGCCAAGTACCACGAGAAGGAAGCCGAGATCATCGCCCAGGCTGGCGCGCCCGGTTCGGTGACCATCGCCACCAACATGGCCGGCCGCGGTACCGACATCCTCCTCGGCGGCAACTGGGAAGTCGAAGTCGCGGCCCTGGAGAACCCCACCGAGGAGCAGATCGCCCAGATCAAGGCCGAATGGCAGAAGCGCCACCAGCAGGTGATCGAGGCGGGCGGCCTGCACGTGATCGCCTCCGAGCGCCACGAGTCCCGCCGGATCGACAACCAGTTGCGCGGCCGTGCCGGTCGTCAGGGCGACCCGGGTTCCAGCCGCTTCTACCTGTCGCTGGAAGACAACCTGATGCGGATCTTCGCCTCCGACCGGGTGAAGAACTTCATGAAGGCGCTGGGCATGCAGTCCGGCGAGGCGATCGAGCACCGCATGGTGACCAACGCCATCGAGAAGGCCCAGCGCAAGGTCGAAGGGCGCAACTTCGACATCCGCAAGCAACTGCTGGAATTCGATGACGTAGCCAACGAGCAGCGCAAGGTGATCTACCACATGCGCAACACCCTGCTGTCGGCAGAGGACGTGGGCGAGACCATCAAGGAGTTCCGCGAGGAAACCCTCAGCGCCACCATCAACCAACACATTCCGCCGCAGTCGCTGCCCGAGCAGTGGGACATCGAAGGCCTGGAGGCCGCGCTGTACAGCGACTTCGCCGTGCGCCTGCCGATCCAGCAGTGGCTGGACGAAGACGACAAGCTGTACGAGGAAACCCTGCGTAGCAAGATCCTCGAGCAGATCGTCGCCGCCTACTACGAGAAGGAAGAGCTGGCCGGCGCCGAAGCCCTGCGCGCCTTCGAGAAGCAGATGCTGCTGCGGGTGCTGGACGACCTGTGGAAGGACCACCTGTCGACCATGGACCACCTGCGGCACGGCATCCACCTGCGTGGCTACGCGCAGAAGAATCCGAAGCAGGAATACAAGCGCGAGTCCTTCACCCTGTTCCAGGAGCTGCTGGACTCGATCAAGCGCGACACCATCCGCGTGCTGTCCCACGTCCAGGTCCGTCGCGAAGACCCGGCCGAAGAGGAGGCCCGCCTGCGTCGCGAGGCGGAGGAACTGGCCAAGCGCATGCAGTTCCAACACGCCGAGGCTCCCTCGATGGAGCAGGCCGTGGCCGGCGAGGAAGAAGAGCTTCCCGAGGGCCCGGCTCCGGTCGTGCCGCTCGAGCCTGTGCGCAACGAGCAGAAGATCGGCCGCAACGAGCCTTGCCCGTGCGGTTCCGGCAAGAAATACAAGCACTGCCACGGGCAGCTGGACTAAGCTTCCCGCCTGGTTCACCAACGCCGCGACCGGTCCTGCCGCTCGCGGCGTTTGTTCGAATTGGCGCCAGACCGGCGCCGATGCGTTTTCCGTCACGCCGTCGCAGACGGCATCGAGTCCACTGTTTGGTAAAGGAGCGCGTTCCCATGGCTGTCGGTCTTGGCCCCCTGTCCACCCTGCACCCGGTCCCCGGTTTCGAACTCGGCATCGCTTCCGCCGGCATCAAGCGACCGGGGCGCAAAGACGTGGTGGTCATGCGCTGCGCCGAAGGCTCCAGCGTGGCCGGGGTGTTCACCCTGAACGCGTTCTGTGCCGCGCCGGTGACCCTGGCCAAGCAGCGTTTCCTCGGTGAGGTGCGCTACCTGTTGACCAATACCGGCAACGCCAACGCCGGTACCGGCGAGGCCGGCCTCGCCGCCGCCGCGCAAACCTGCGCCAAGCTCGCCGAACTGGCCGGGGTCGCCGAGACTTCGGTGCTGCCATATTCCACCGGGGTGATCGGCGAGCCTCTGCCGGTGGCCAAGATCGAGGCGGCGTTGCCTGCGGCCCTCGCCGACCTGGCCGAGGACCGCTGGGCCGAAGCTGCCGCGGGGATCATGACCACCGATACCCTGCCCAAGGGCGCCAGCCGCCAGTTCGTGCACGATGGCGTGACCGTGACCGTCACCGGGATCAGCAAGGGCGCCGGGATGATCAAGCCGAACATGGCGACCATGCTCGGTTATATCGCCACCGACGCCAAGGTCGCCCAGGGCGTGTTGCAGGATCTGTTGCGCGACGCCGCCAACAAGTCCTTCAACCGCATCACCATCGACGGCGATACCTCCACCAACGACTGCTGCATGCTGATCGCCACCGGTCGCGCGGCGCTGCCGGAAGTCACCCAGGCCAGCGGCGCGCTGTTCGCCGCGTTGAAGCAAGCGGTACTGGAGGTTTCCATGGAGCTGGCCCAGGCCATCGTTCGCGACGGCGAGGGCGCGACCAAGTTCGTCACTGTTCAGGTCAACGGCGGCGCCACCCACCAGGAGTGCCTGGATGTCGGCTATGCCGTGGCCCACTCGCCGCTGATCAAGACCGCGCTGTTCGCCTCCGACCCGAACTGGGGACGCATTCTCGCCGCGGTCGGACGTGCCGGCGTGGCCAATCTGGACGTGAGCAAGATCGACGTGTTCCTTGGCGACGTCTGTATCGCCAGCCGTGGCGGCCGGGCGGCCAGTTACACCGAGGAACAGGGCGCGGCGGTGATGGCCCAGGCCGAGATCGGCATCCGCATCGAACTGGGACGCGGCACCTGCAGCGAGACCATCTGGACCACCGACCTGTCCCACGAATACGTGAAGATCAACGCAGAGTACCGCACCTGAAGCCAGGCATTCCGATCCTTCATCGATGGATGAAAATCGGGAATTTGCCATCGGTCCGTGCGCCTCTTAAGTTCTCTGGTGCATGGCCGTCCGCGTCGGGCGGCCGAAGAGGAGAGGCGCATGGCCCTGACCATCGTGATTGGCAATCGCAATGACTCGTCCTGGTCGCTGCGGGGCTGGCTGGCCCTGCGCATGAGCGGGGCGGCGTTCGACGAGATCCTCGTCCCGCTGGGGCGGCCCGATACCCGGGAGCGGATCCTGCAATATTCGCCGACCGGCAAGGTGCCCTTGCTGAAAAGCGAGGATGGCGACATCTGGGATTCCCTGGCCATCGCCGAGTACCTCGCCGAGCGCTTCCCCGAGGCCCACCTGTGGCCGCGCGGCGAGGCGGCGCGGGCGCTGGCCCGTTCGGTTTGCGCGGAAATGCACAGCGGTTTCGCCGCGTTGCGCGGCGAGCTGCCGATGGACCTGCGGCGCCAGCAGCCATTGGTGGAATTGTCCGAGGCGACACGACAGGATATTCAACGTATCTGCGAAGCCTGGGCGGATTGCCGGCGGCGCTTCGGCCAGGACGGTCCGTTCCTGTTCGGCCACGCCAGCCTGGCGGATGCGTTCTACGCACCGGTGGCGGCGCGTTTCCGCAGTTATGCGGTGGAGTTGCCGGATATCGCCCGGACCTATGTCGAGACGATTTATCAGTGGCCTGCGTTCCGCGCCTGGTACGACGCGGCATTGCGCGAGCAGGCCGGTAGTTGATGGCCGTCCGCCGCTTGCGGTGCGTGACGGCAGTAGCGAGGAGATGATCCGTGAAACGAGTACATGTCGCCGCGGCCGTGATTCGTGGCTCCGATGGCCGGGTGCTGATCGCCCGGCGGCCGGAAGACAAGCACCAGGGCGGCCTGTGGGAGTTTCCCGGGGGCAAGGTGGAGGACGGCGAGCCGGTGCGCGCGGCGTTGGCCCGTGAGCTGGAAGAGGAACTGGGCATCCGTGTCGAGCGGGCCCGGCCGCTGATCCAGGTCCGGCACGACTATGCCGACAAGCACGTCCTGCTCGATGTCTGGGAGGTCGACGGGTTTTCCGGCGAAGCCCACGGCGCCGAGGGCCAACCGCTGGCCTGGGTGGAGCCGCGCGAGCTGGCCGACTACGAGTTCCCCGCCGCCAACGCGCCGATCGTCCAGGCCGCGCGCCTGCCGGCGCACTACCTGATCACCCCGGACGGATTGGAGCCGGGCGAGCTGATCAGCGGCGTACGCAAGGCGGTGGAGGCGGGCATCCGCCTGATCCAGTTGCGCGCGCCGAACATGTTCAGTCCCGAATACCGCGATCTCGCCATCGATATCCAGGGACTCTGCGCCGGCAAGGCGCAACTGATGCTGAAAGGCCCGCTGGAGTGGCTGGGCGACTTCCCGGCTGCCGGTTGGCACCTGACCTCCGCTCAACTGCGCAAATACGCCAGCGCCGGTCGGCCGTTCCCCGAAGGGCGCCTGCTGGCCGCCTCCTGCCACGACGCGGAGGAACTGGCCCTGGCTGCCTCGATGGGAGTGGAGTTCGTCACCCTTTCGCCGGTACAGCCGACCGAGAGCCATCCCGGCGAGCCGGCGCTGGGTTGGGACAAGGCCGCCGAACTGATCGCCGGCTTCAACCAGCCGGTCTACCTGCTGGGTGGCCTCGGTCCGCAGCAAGCCGAGCAGGCTTGGGAGCATGGAGCCCAGGGCGTGGCGGGTATCCGTGCGTTCTGGCCGGGCGGCCTTTGACGGTGGAATGAAGAAAAAAGGAGGCTTCGGCCTCCTTTTTTTCGTCTCGATGCCGAGCCCTCGCTCGCCGTCAGTCCGGTTTTGCCGCTGCTTCCCAGAGAATCTCCGCCACGCCCTGGCGCCGGGCGATGGCGCGGGCGGCGACGAACAGCAGGTCGGAGAGCCGGTTCAGGTAGCGCAGGCCGACGCCCTCCAGCGTTTCCTCCTGGTCCAGCGCCTGGCAGCGCCGTTCGGCGCTGCGCGCCAGGCTGCGGCAGACATGGGCCTGGGCGACCAGGCGGGAACCGCCGGGGAGGATGAAATTCTTCAGCGGGCCCAGCTCGTCGTTCCAGCGGTCGATGCAGCTTTCCAGGCGTGCCACTTCCGTCTCGTCCAGGGCCCGATACTCCGGCATCGCCAGCTCCCCGCCGAGGTCGAACAGGCGGTGTTGCACCGGCGCCAGCGCCTGGACGATCTCCTCCAGGCCTGGATGTGCGCCACGCGCTTCCAGCAGCTCGGCAAGGAGCAGGCCCAACTGGCTGTTCAATTCGTCCACCGCGCCGATCGCCTCGATGCGTGGATGGCTCTTGGGCACCCGGCGTCCGCCGGCCAGGCCGGTCTCGCCGCGGTCGCCGGTACGGGTGTAGATCTTCGACAATCGATTGCCCATGGATTCAACCTTCCTCTTCGTCGCCCCGCCGCAGGCTGCTACCGGGTTGCGGCAGAGCGGGCGGCAGGGCCTTGGCTTGTGCCGGGGCGACCGCTTCGGAGCTTTCCAGCGGCAGGCGGATGCTGAAGCAGGTGCCGCGGCCCAGTTCCGAGCGTACTTCCATCTGGCCCTTGTGATTGTTGGTGATGATGAAATACGAGACGGACAGGCCGAGACCGGTGCCCTGGCCGACTTCCTTGGTGGTGAAGAACGGCTCGAAGATACGCTTGCGCACCAGTTCGGGCATGCCGCTGCCGTTGTCTTCCACCTGGACTTCCGCCCAGGGCGGCGTCAGGCGCGTGCGCAGGACGATCCGACCCTGTTCGCCTTCCTCTTCGTCGTCGCGCTGGTGGATGGCCTGGGCGGCGTTCTTCAGCAGGTTGAGCAGGACCTGCTCGACCTCGTTGGCGATCACCGGCACCGGGCCGAGGTTGGGGTCGAACTCGTGGACGATCTGCAACGACTTGAAGTCGAAGCCTTCGGCCAGGTCGAAGTCGTTACCGGCGATTTCCACCGCCTGTTCGAGCAGTGCGGGCAGTTCGCAAGCGGTCATCTGCCGGTGGCTGCGGCGGCTGAAGGCGAGCATGTGGGTGACGATCTTCGCTGCCCGCGAGCCGGCGTGCTGGATGCCTTCCAGCAGGCGCGGGATGTCGCGGCCGTCGAGGTAGTGATTGATGTCTTCCAGCGGCACTCCGACCTCGGCCGCCAGCTCGACGTTCTTCGCCAGCTCCGGGGACAGGCGCCGCTTGATGTTCTGCACGTTGTGCAGGATCGCGCCGAGCGGGTTGTTGATCTCGTGGGCCATGCCGGCGGCGAGGCTGCCGACCGAGAGCATCTTCTCCGATTGCACCATCACTTCTTCCAGGCTCAGCCGCTGGGTGATGTCGTCGATGCGGATCACCGCGCCGCGGCCGGTGCCGCCCATCAGCGGGTAGAAGGTCAGGGCGTAGTGGCGTGGCGTGTCGATCAGCGCCCAGGTGACCCGTTCGACACGCTCCACGCTGTGCTTCTCGGCAGCCCGGGTGAGCTGCGGAAGGAACGGCTTGAGCGAGGGAAAGGCGAGGAACACCGGCTGGTTGACCGCATCGTCCAGGCTGGTGCCGGAAAGCTGGCTGGCCTCCTGGTTCCACTGCGTGACGTAGAGTTGCTCGTCCACCGCGATCAGCGCCGAAGGCATGGAGTCGATGATGCTGTTGAGGTAGTGCTGGAAACCGGTGAGCTTCTTCTCGATCTTGCTGCGCACCTGCACTTCCAGTTCCAGCTTGCGGTTCGAGCGGCGGGTTTCCTCGGCCAGGCTCTGGGCCTGCTCGACCGCTTCCTGGGCATCGTCGCGGGCGCGCTTGAGCTGCTGCTCGCGGGCCTCGATGCGGGTCAGCATGGTGTTGAACGCGTCGGCCAGGCGGCCGATCTCGTCGCCGTTGCCGCGCTGGGCGCGGAGGGCGTAGTTCTCCTCGCGGGTGACCTGCCGCGACAGTTCCTCGAGATCGCGGATCGGCCGGGTGATCAGGCGGCGTATCTGCTGCGCCACCAGCAGCCAGAGCAGCACGCTGACGCCGAGGATCGCCAGGCTGGCGGTGAGGGTTCCGGTGTAGAACGCGCTCGGCAGTTCACCGCTGGCCACCAGCAGCAGGTAGCCGGGACGGGCGTTTTCCTGGGGCAGTTCGATCAGCGCGTTGAGGCGGTACTCGCCGCGCCTCCAGTGCTCCAGGCGGTCCAGGCGGGCCGGCAGCTTGAGGGTGTCGCCGCGTTGCAGGTCGGCCAGCATCAGCCCATTGCTGTCGTACAGGGCCGCGGCGCGCAACGGCTGGTAATCGTTGAGCTGGCGCAGCAGGACCTCGGCGGTCTGCGGCGAACTGAGTGCCGGCTGGCTGAGCGCCGGGTTGGCGATCAGCCGGCCGATGGTCTGCATCGCCTGGGGGGCGACGCTCTCCTGGGAAATCCAGTAGGCGGCGCTGATGAACGCCAGGTTGGCCACCAGCAGCACGGTAGCCAGCAGGATCAGCAGGGCGGCGAGCAGTTTCTGCCCTACGGGCAGGTTGTCGAGGCGCTGGCGCAGGTTCATGGGCTCTGGCGGTCCGCGGCGAAAAGGAATGGCGGGCAGGGTAACGCGCTTTAGCGGTCGGGCAAACCGCGCTGGCGCAGATGGGCCTGGAGGCGGGCGAGCAAGGTTCCCAGGCGCGGCAGCGGTAGTCCCAGGCGCTGCCCGTGCTGGCAGGCGTAGCCGAGCAGGTAGCCGATTTCCGTGCGCCGGCCGCGGGTGACGTCCTGATGCATCGAGGAATAGTTGGCCGCGGTGGCGTCGATCACCGCCCGGACATCCTCCAGCAGGCTCCTGGCGGCGGCGTCGTAGCCGCTGGCGTGGAGCAACTGGCCGAGTTCGTCGCAAAGCGCGGCGATCTCTTCCGGGTGCTGCCGCAGGCCGCCGTTGCGGCAATCGTGGAGGACGGTCAGCGGGTTGATCGCGCAGTTCAGGGCCAGCTTGCGCCACAGCCGTTCGAGGATGTCGTCGCTCCAGCTGTGCGGGATCCCGGCCTGGGACAGCTGCGTCAGCCAGGCGGGGGCGCTTGTGTCGCGCGGATCGCCGAGCCAGGTGTGCCCCCGGCCGGCGAAGACCACGCGGAAATCGCCATCGCGGAACGCGCCTTCGGTGCTGGAGGCGAACAGGCAGCGGCTGCGCGGCAGGCGGGCGGCGACCGCCTGCTGGCTGCCCAGGCCGTTCTGCAGCAACAGCAGTTCGGCGTTGCCGGCCAGGCGATGGGCCACGCTGGAGGCGGCTTCCTCCGCGTCGTAGGCCTTGCAGGCCAGCAGCAGGCGCTGGATGGGTTGCCCGCCGTCCGGGGTTTCCGCGGCGATCGGGTAGAGGCTGGCCTGGCCGTCTTCCACCAGGCTCAGTCCGCCGGCCTGTTGGTAGCGGCGCAGGCGCTGGCGGTCGCGCAGGATCAGGCGGACGGGCAGGCCGGCGCGCCCGAGGCGCGCGGCCCAGAGGCTGCCGAGGCTACCGGCGCCGAGGATATGCCAGGTCATGGTGGCTACTGCGAATGGCTGACGATAGGGCGAAGTCTAGCGCAGTGCCGGTAGCCGGCAGGTTGCGATCCTGCCGCTGGCATAGGCATCGGGCAACAGGGCCTCGGTGCGCTGCAGCAGTTCGTCGATGCCCAGCGGCAATGCCCCGCTGTCGAGGCCGAGCATGGCGATGCCGGCTTTCAGGCTGATGAAGCCTTCGCTGGTCTTGAAGGCCTTCAGGTTGAGCCCGTCGTGCAGCCGCTTGAAGCTGCTCGACGAGCATTCGTGCAGGTCCTCCACCAGGGTGATCAGGGCGAAATGCTGCTCGTCCAGGCGCACCAGCACATCCAGCGGCCGGACCAGCTGTTGCAGGCGCCTGGCCACGCCGAGCAGCAGCTCGCGATGGAAGGCCTCGCCGTGCCGCTGGCGCAGGACCGGTGCCTCGGGCATGCCGACCAGCAGGTAGCACAACGCTCCACCGCGGGTTTCCACCTGGCGCAGGCTGTCGGCCAGCTTCTGTCGCAGGTAGCGGGGATTGCCGAGGCCGGTGAGGGTATCCACCAGGTTGCGTTCTTCCATCCGCGCGATGTTTTCGGTGAGCAGGCGGTTTTCCACCAGCAACCGTTGCAGGGTGTTGCACAGGCGGTCGGCTGCGTAGATGCGCGGCACCAGTTGCTCGTTCATCGCGGCCTTGCTGACGAAGTCGTCGACGCCGCGGTCGAAGGCCTCGCCGAGGACGTTCTCGCCTTCCTTGCCGGTGAGCAGGACGATGTAGGTGTAGTGGTTGATGCTTTCGTCCAGTTGGCGGACCCGGGCGGTCAGTTCCAGGCCGTCCATCTCCGGCATCAGCCAGTCGGCCAGGAGCACGCTGACCGGGCGTTGTTCGAGCTGCTGCAGGGCCTCGCTGGCGCTGCTGGCGAAGCGGATGTCCTGGTAGCCGGCCTGGCTGAGGGCGCGGCCGATCATGGCGCTGGAAAACTTGGCGTCGTCGACGACCAGGATGCTGAGATCGGGGTTGGGCATGAACGGACTCGAGAAGAGGATGGGCGCCGGTACGCTGCCGGCAAGGGCCCGGTTCGTCGCGGGAGGCCGGGTCCCGGCCGCGGTCGCGCGCGCCATCGGGAAGAAATCGTCGGTCTCCGCCACACCGGCGGGCATTCGCTCGCGAGGGCTCGGTTATAATGGGCGGGCATTTTTTACCGTCAAGCCAGGCGCGGTTCCGTCTGTGAACCCTGTCGCGCCGTCCATCTGGAGAGATGACATGCCTTCGTTCGACGTGGTGTCCGAACTGGACAAACACGAGTTGACCAACGCCGTGGACAACGCCATCAAGGAACTGGATCGCCGTTTCGACCTGAAAGGCAAATGCAGTTTCGAAGCCAAGGACAAGTCGGTGACCCTCACCGCCGAAGCCGATTTCATGCTCGAGCAGATGCTCGACATCCTGCGTTCCAACCTGGTCAAGCGCAAGGTCGACAGCCAGTGCATGGAGATCAAGGATGCCTACCCGTCGGGCAAGGTGGTCAAGCAGGACGTCAACTTCCGCGAGGGCATCGACAAGGACCTGGCGAAGAAGATCGTTGGTCTGATCAAGGAGCGCAAGCTCAAGGTCCAGGCCGCCATCCAGGGCGAGCAGGTGCGCGTCACCGGCAAGAAGCGTGACGATCTGCAGGAGGCCATCGCCCTGCTGCGCGGCGAATCCCTCGGCATGCCGTTGCAGTTCACCAACTTCCGCGATTGACGAGGTTTTTCGGAACCTCTCGCCATCCCGGGCATCGCAATAGGGAGTAGCGCCGCCGCGACCTCTCCCGCGTTGTCCGCCCCTGTCGGCGCAGCGTCGGTTCGTCCGCGCTGCGCCGATTCGTATCCAGGCCCGGAAACGTCGCCCCACGGCGTCCGGGCAGGAATCTGCAAGCCCGTCCCGTTTCCGTTGCGGAAGGGAGGGGTGTTTTTTCGAGAAATGGAGGTAATGCATGGAATTGAACTACGACCGACTGGTGCAGCAGACCGAGTCCTGGCTGCCGATCGTGCTGGAGTACAGCGGCAAGGTCGCCCTGGCGCTGCTGACCCTGGCGATCGGCTGGTGGCTGATCAACACCCTGACCGGCCGGGTCGGCGGCCTGCTCGCCAGGCGCAGCGTCGACCGCACCCTGCAAGGCTTCGTCGGCAGCCTGGTGAGCATCGTCCTGAAGATCCTGCTGGTGGTCAGCGTGGCTTCCATGATCGGCATCCAGACCACCAGCTTCGTCGCCGCCATCGGCGCCGCCGGCCTGGCCATCGGCCTGGCCCTGCAGGGCAGCCTGGCTAACTTCGCCGGCGGCGTGCTGATCCTGCTGTTCCGCCCGTTCAAGGTCGGCGACTGGATCGAGGCACAGGGCGTGGCCGGCACCGTGGATTCGATCCTGATCTTCCACACCGTGCTGCGTAGCGGCGACAACAAGCGGATCATCGTGCCCAACGGGGCGCTGTCCAACGGAACGGTGACCAACTACTCCGCCGAGCCGCTGCGCAAGGTGATCTTCGACGTCGGCATCGACTACGACGCCGATCTGAAGAATGCGCAGAACATTCTCCTGGCCATGGCCGACGATCCGCGGGTTCTGAAGGACCCGGCACCGGTGGCGGTGGTTTCCAATCTCGGCGAAAGCGCGATTACCCTGTCCCTGCGGGTCTGGGTGAAGAACGCCGACTACTGGGACGTGATGTTCATGTTCAACGAAAAGGCCCGCGACGCGCTGGGCAAGGAAGGTATCGGCATTCCCTTCCCGCAGCGGGTGGTCAAGGTTGTGCAGGGCGCGATGGCCGACTGAGGTCCGTGCGATCCACGAAAAAGGCCGGCGAATGCCGGCCTTTTTCATTCTCGCCTCAGTGCTGCTCGGCGTTCTGGTGTCCCGGCGCCGGCGTCTCGCTGGACGGCGCGCGGCGCAGCCACAACCAGCCGATCAGCAGCAGGGTGGGAATGCCCATCACCGCGGTGACGTAGAAGAAGTGCTCGTAGCCGAGGCTCTCGACCATGGTTCCGGAGTAGCCGCCGATGAAGCGCGGCAGCAGGAGCATGGTCGAGCTGAGCATGGCGTACTGGGTGGCGGAGAACTTCAGGTTGGTCAGGCTCGACAGGTAGGCGACGAAGGCCGAGGCGGCGAGGCCGCCGCTGAAGTTGTCGAGGGTGATGGTCATCACCAGCATCAGCACGTGCGGCTCGAGCGCCATCACCAGGCTGATCACGTCATGGCTGGGCAGGGCCTCGGCGTGCAGCGGGCCGAGCTGGGCGAGCATGGCGAACAGCAGGTTGGTGGCAGCCGAAGCGGCACCGCCGATGAACAGGATGGAGAGGATGCTGAAGCGGGCGATCAGCACCCCGCCGGCGGCGGCGCCGATCAGGGTCATGAGTACGCCGAAGACCTTGCTGACACTGGCGATGACTTCCTTGGAGAAGCCCATGTCGATGTAGAAGACCCCGGCCATCACCCCCATCACCGTGTCCGACAGGCGATAGGTGGAGATCAGGCCGAGCAGCAGCAGGGCCTGCCAGCGATAGCGCTGGACGAACTCGGTGATCGGCGTCAGCACCGGGGCCATCAGCAGGCGTCCGGGTGCCGACAGGCAGGACGCGGCGATCAGCAGGAACAGCGTGCCGCGCGGCCAGGCGCCGGAGTAGTAGGCGCGGCACATGGCGGTGACGGTGACGAGGAGGATGATCAGCACCATCACCGAGACCGCCTGGTGGACGAAATCGAACAGCGGCACTTCCTTGCCGCGCGCCGCCACCAGCAGCGGCCTGCGCACGGTGGCGAGCAGTTCGCGGACCGGGCGGATCTGCTGGCGTCCCCACGGCGACAGGCAGATCCCCATGAGCAGCGCGTAGAGGCCGGCGCGCGGCCAGGCGCGGTCGAGGAGGGCGGTGATCATCGCCGGCAGCGAGATCAGCAGGATCAGCAGCAGGAGCACCGAGAGCAGTTGGTGGTTGAAGTCGAAACGCGACGGGTTGACGTGGATCGGCACGTCCACCGCCGGCTCGCGGATCAGCAGGCTTGTGACCAGCCCAGGCAGGATCAGCAGGGCGAACAACGCATAGGTCAGGCCCCAGGCCGACTGGCTGTAGTTGAGGCTGGTGGAGCCGAACCATTCGGCGAGAATCAGCGCGCCGGCGCTGGCCAGCAGGATCGCCGCGCGGTAGCCGGTCATGTAGCAGGCAGCGAGGGCGGCCTGGCGGCTATCCTCGGCGATTTCCAGGCGGTAGGCGTCGATCGCGATGTCCTGGGTGGCGGAGGCGAACGCCACCAGCAGGGCCAGGCCGATCAGCCAGGGCAGGTGGCTCTGCGGATTGCACAGGGCCATGCCGAGCAGTCCCAGGGCGATCAGCACCTGCGAGAACACCAGCCAGGAACGGCGCCGGCCGAGACGGCCGACGAAGGGCAGGCGCCACTGGTCGAGCATCGGTGACCAGACCCACTTGAAGGCGTACACCAGCCCCAGCCAACTGGCGAAACCGATGGTATCCCGCGCCACGCCGGCTTCGCGCAGCCACACCGACAGGGTGTTGAACACCAGCATGGTCGGCAGGCCGGCGGCGAAGCCGAGCAGCAGGAGGGCCAGGCTGGCGGGAGACTTGTAGGCGACCAGGGCCTCTCGCCAGGATTGCTGAGTCATGGGGTAACCGTTCCGCAAAAAATAACGCGCACTCTAACCGCTCTACTTCGCTGTAAGCCAGCCATGCCGACGTATGTCCACCCTGTCGTTTTGCAGGAGAACGCCTTCCTCGCGCAAGCGTGCGCGTTGTTCGCGACCGCCGGGACTGTCCGCCGGCAGGCTGATACGACCGCCGGCGCCGAGAACCCGATGCCAGGGCAGGCGGGTATCCACCGGCAATTGGCTGAGCGTCCTGCCGACCCAGCGGGCGGCGCGGCCTAGGCCGGCCAGTTCGGCCAGTTGCCCGTAGCTGACCACCTGCCCCGGCGGCACCTGCGCCAGCACCAGGTACAGGGCCTCGCGGCGCGCCTGGGCACTTGCCGGGTCGCTGCCGGCCCGTGCATGCTCATCGGTTTTCCCTTTCCTGTCCGCCTTGTGAACGCCCATGTCGCTCAGAGCCCTCTGTTCAATCGTCGTGATGCTCCTGGCCGGCCCCGCGCTGGCCGACACCGTATGGCTGGACAACGGCGACCGCCTGTCCGGCGAGATCGTGCTGATGGACGGCGGCAAGCTGGCGCTGAAGACCCGTTATGCCGGCCAGGTGCTGATCGATTGGAAGGATATCGACACCATCAGTTCCGACAAACCCCTGCTGATCAAGCAGCAGGGCGTATCCGGGCAGCGTAGCCGAACCCTGGAGGCGGCGGGCAAGGGCATGGTGCGGATCGTCGATGGCGGCAGCCATACCGTCCCGCTGGCCAGTATTCGCCAGATGGTGCCACCGCGACCGCTGGTGGAGGACCTGGTCTGGGAGGGCAATCTCGACGTCAAGCTGGATAGCAAGCGCAACGACAGCGACAAGGACGAATGGAAGCTCAAGGGCGATACCCGGCTTCGCCACGGTGCCTGGCGCCACGTGCTGGCGGGGGAAGTGGAGCGGGAAAAGAAGGACGGGCGCAAGGTCGAGGACAACTGGGAGCTGGACTACGACCTCGATCGCTTCTTCGACGAACACTGGTTCTGGCGCGGCAGCTATTCGCAGAAGCACGATGCGATCGACAACCTCGAGCGCCAGAGCGCGCTGGGAACCGGCCCCGGCTACCAGTTCTGGGACGACGAACTCGGGCGTTTCGACCTGGTCGCCGAGATCAGTCGCTGGCAACTGGAGTGGCGCGATCAGCCGCGCGAGGATTTCACCTCCTATTCGCTGGAGTGGGACTACAAGCGGCTGCTCGCCGGCACCCGGCTGGAGCTGTACAGCAAGGGAACCGTGCTGGTTCCCGGCATCGAGCGGATCGACTACCTGCTCGACAGCGAATACGGCCTGCGCTATCGCCTGAACAGTTGGGCGCGTCTTTCGTTCCTCTATGAACTGGACCAGTTGCGCACCAAGGGGGGCACCCAGTCCGACCGGCATTACCTGATCGGGGTCGGCGTCGGCTGGTGACGCGGCTCACCTTTCGGTCGATCCGGCTGAACTTTACCGCCCGTGCCCCGGTCCTTGCTCTGCCGCCCGGCATTTGGATAATGCCGGCCTCTTCGAACCCAACTCAGTTGATTTGTGCTCATGTTGTCGAGAATCCTGCTGTGCCTCGCTGCCCTTGCAAGTTCCACCTCTGCCCTTGCCGATACGGTCTGGATGAAGAACGGTGACCGCCTTACCGGCAAGATCACCCTGTTCGACGGCGGCAAGCTGCTGCTGAAGACCGACTATGGCGGCGACATCACGCTCAAGTGGGACAAGATCTCCACCTTCGAGAGCGAGCAGAACCTGCTGGTCAAGCAGGATGCCGAGACTGGCGAGCACTCCAAGGGCATCAAGGCCGCCGGGCCGGGCCAGGTGACCCTGGTCAACGGCGAGCCGAAGACCGTGGAGCTGGCCAGCATCCAGCAGATGATGCCGCCCAAGCCGATCCTCCAGGACTGGGTATGGAACGGCAACGTCGATTTCTCGCTGGACCGCAAGCAGGCCGAGAACGATGTGTCCGACTACGACATCGATTTCAAGACCAACGCCCGCCACGGACTCTGGCGCCACAACGTGCAGGGCGAGTACAACCGCGAGAAGAAGAACGGCCAGGTCAGCACCGACAATTATTCCGGCCAGTACGCGCTGGACCGCTTCATCGACGACCACTGGTTCTGGCAGGGCCAGGTCGCCTACAAGCGCGACATGATCGAGGACCTGGCGAAGAAGCGTACCGTCGGTACCGGCCCCGGCTACCAGTTCTGGGACAACGAGCTGGGCGCGTTCTCCATCGCCACCCTGGTCAACCGCAACGACTACGAGTTCGCCGATGGCGAGAAGGAGCACTTCTATTCGTCGAGCTTCAAGTGGGACTACAACCGCTACCTGCTGGCCAAGCAGTTCGAGCTGTTCACCAACGGCGAGGTCAGCAAGCCGCTGCAATCCGGCCTGGACTACGAGCTGCAGACCGAGGCGGGGATCCGCTACAAGCTGACCAGCTGGGCTTCGCTGAGCATGAAGGCGGAATGGGACAAGTTCAGCGGCAACGACGGCAACGTCAACCAGCGCCGCTATACCTTCGGCCTCGGGGTCGGCTGGTAAGCCGGCCTGCACGAAAAAGCCCCGCGATAGCGGGGCTTTTTCCTTGCGGGGCCGGGGCCTACAGGCGCAGGCCGCCGTCCAGTTCGAGAACGCGGCCGGTGTAGTAGTCGTTCTCGAAGATGTAGGCCACCGAGTGGGCGATCTCCACCGGCTTGCCCATACGCTTGAGGGGGATGCCGGCGGTCATCTTCTCCAGCGCCTCGGGTTTCATCCCGGCGGTCATCTCGGTCTCGATGAAGCCCGGCGCCACGCCGGCCACGCGGATGCCGTAGCGCGCCAGTTCCTTCGCCCAGACCACGGTATCCGCGGCCACCCCGGCCTTGGCTGCCGAGTAGTTGGCCTGGCCCATGTTGCCGGCGCGGGAGATCGAGGAAATGTTGACGATCGCGCCTTCGTTCTTCAGCTCGATCATCTTCGCCGCCACTTCGCGGGTGCAGAGGAACACACCGGTGAGGTTGACGTCGATCACCGATTGCCATTGGGCCAGGCTCATCTTGCTCAACTGGCCGTCCTTGACCTTGATGGTCAGGCCGTCGCGGAGGATGCCGGCGTTGTTGACCAGGCCGTTGATCGCGCCGAAGTCGCTGGCGACCTGGGCCACCATGTGGGTAACCTGTTCCTCGTCCGCCACGTTGCACACGTAGGCGCGAGCGTCGCCGCCGGCGGCCTTGCAGGCAGCGACGGCTTCGTCGAGACGTTCGCGGTTGAGATCGACCAGAGCCAGCCTGGCGCCCTTGCCGGCGAGATATTCGCCCATTGCCCGGCCGAGCCCCTGGCAGCCGCCGGTGATGATGATGACCTTGTCTTTCAATTGCATTGCTTGGAACCCCACGAGCAGTTTCTGGAAGCGGACCTTGCCGGCACCTGCGAACGTACTTTGATATGCCCGTCCGTTTACGACGGATTCTATGCAAGGAGTCATAAATTGAGCGTTGAAGCTGCAAAGAATGCCCGAGAATTGCTGCTCAAGGAATACCGTGCGGTCCTTTCCACCCACTCGAAGAAATGGCCGGGCTTTCCTTTCGGCTCGGTGGTTCCCTATTGCCTGGATGCCGAAGGCCGGCCGCTGATCCTGATCAGCCGGATCGCCCAGCACACCCACAACCTGCAGGCGGACCCGCGCTGCTCGATGCTGGTAGGCGAGCGCGGCGCCGAGGATATCCAGGCTGTCGGCCGCCTCACCCTGCTGGCCGAGGCGCGGCAATTGGCGGAGGAGGAGGTCGCCGCGGCGGCCGAGCGTTACTACCGCTATTTCCCCGAGTCCGCCGACTACCATCGGGTCCACGATTTCGACTTCTGGGTGCTGCAGCCGGTCCAGTGGCGTTTCATCGGCGGTTTCGGCGCGATCCACTGGCTGGCCGCCGAGCGCGTGCCGCTGGCCAATCCGTTCGCCGGAGAAGCCGAGCGCGGCATGGTCGAGCACATGAACAGCGACCACGCCGCCGCCATCGCCCACTATGTGGAACTGGCCGGACTGCCGGCGCATGCCGCGGCGCAGCTGGCGGGAATTGATACAGAAGGTTTCCACCTGCGCATCGGCCAGGGCCTGCACTGGCTGCCGTTCCCCGCCGCCTGCGGCAACCCCGGGGCCGTGCGCCAGGCGCTGGTGCAATTGGCCAGGGCCGAGCGCTGGCCTACCGTCGAGCCGGAGCAGGGTTGAATTCTTCCCCGGCTGGCGCCAACTACTGGTGGTACCGGGGGCAAACGGGCCCCGCCAAGGACTCTGAAATGCGCGCTTTCCTCTTTCTGCTGTTGCTCTTCCCGCTGGTCGAGCTGGCCGTCCTGATCAAGGTCGGCAGTGTCATCGGGGTCGGCTGGACCCTGTTCCTGATCGTCGCCAGCGCCTTCATCGGTGCCGCATTGTTGCGCGTGGCCGGCGTGGCCACCGCCTGGCGCGCCCGCGAACGACTGGCCCGTGGCGAACTGCCGGAGCAGGAAATGCTCGAAGGCCTGTTGATCGCCGTCGGCGGCGGCCTGCTGATGCTGCCGGGTTTCATCAGCGACATCTTCGGCATCCTCTGCCTGATTCCTTTCACCCGTCGCCTGATGCTCGGCGGCCTGCGCCGCCGCGTCGAACAGCAGGCGCTGCGCCGGCGCGCCTTCGCCGACGACCTGAACGCCCGCTACGGACAGGGTCCGTCGCGGCCGAACGTCATCGAGGGCGAGTACGAGCGCCGCGACGATTCGCGCAACTGAAAAAAAATTTCACTGCATGCCCTTGAAATGGCTTGTGGCGACCTTATGTATCGGTCACCGCAAGGTCCCTGCCACAAGGGCAGGCTGTCTTACGCGGCTCGCGCGTCGAGTCGCAACCCGGCAACGCCGGCTTCAACAAAACCCGCCGGACTTCGATCCGGCCGTTGGAAACCACTGTTTGGGAGAGTTACGACTATGAAGCTTCGTCCTCTGCATGATCGCGTCGTTATCCGTCGCAGCGAGGAAGAGACCAAGACCGCAGGCGGCATCGTGCTGCCGGGTTCCGCCGCCGAGAAGCCGAACCGCGGTGAAGTGGTAGCCGTAGGTACCGGTCGTGTACTGGACAACGGCGAAGTGCGCGCTCTGGCAGTGAAGGTGGGCGACAAGGTGGTCTTCGGGCCTTACTCCGGCAGCAACGCCATCAAGGTCGATGGCGAGGAACTGCTGGTGATGGGCGAGTCCGAAATCCTCGCCGTCCTGGAAGACTGATCGGTCTCACCACTCCGTTTTCACCGAATTCGATTTAGAGGAAAGAGAACATGGCTGCCAAAGAAGTTAAGTTCGGCGATTCCGCTCGCAAGAAAATGCTGGTCGGCGTGAACGTGCTGGCCGATGCCGTCAAGGCCACCCTCGGCCCGAAAGGCCGCAACGTGGTTCTGGACAAGTCCTTCGGCGCTCCGACCATCACCAAGGACGGCGTTTCCGTCGCCAAGGAAATCGAGCTGAAAGACAAGTTCGAGAACATGGGCGCGCAACTGGTGAAAGACGTTGCCTCCAAGGCCAACGACGCTGCCGGTGACGGCACCACCACCGCGACCGTCCTGGCCCAGGCCATCGTCAACGAAGGCCTGAAGGCCGTTGCCGCCGGCATGAACCCGATGGACCTGAAGCGTGGCATCGACAAGGCCACCGTGGCCATCGTCGCCCAGCTGAAAGAGCTGGCCAAGCCCTGCGCCGACACCAAGGCCATCGCCCAGGTAGGCACCATCTCCGCCAACTCCGACGAGTCCATCGGCCAGATCATTGCCGAAGCCATGGAAAAAGTCGGTAAAGAAGGCGTGATCACCGTCGAGGAAGGCTCGGGCCTGGAAAACGAACTGTCCGTCGTCGAAGGCATGCAGTTCGATCGCGGCTACCTGTCCCCCTACTTCGTGAACAAGCCGGACACCATGGCTGCCGAGCTGGATAGCCCGCTGCTGCTGCTGGTCGACAAGAAGATCTCCAACATCCGCGAAATGCTGCCGGTGCTGGAAGCCGTCGCCAAGGCCGGCCGTCCGCTGCTGATCGTCGCCGAGGACGTCGAGGGCGAAGCCCTGGCCACCCTGGTGGTGAACAACATGCGTGGCATCGTCAAGGTCGCGGCTGTCAAGGCTCCGGGCTTCGGCGATCGCCGCAAGGCCATGCTGCAGGACATCGCCATCCTCACCGGCGGTACCGTGATCAGCGAAGAAGTCGGCCTGAGCCTGGAAGGCGCTACCCTGGAGCACCTGGGCAACGCCAAGCGCGTCGTGATCAACAAGGAAAACACCACCATCATCGATGGCGCCGGTGTGCAGGCTGATATCGAAGCCCGCGTCCTGCAGATCCGCAAGCAGATCGAGGAAACCACTTCCGACTACGACCGCGAGAAGCTGCAAGAGCGCCTGGCCAAGCTGGCCGGCGGTGTTGCCGTGATCAAGGTAGGCGCTGCCACCGAAGTCGAGATGAAAGAGAAGAAAGCCCGCGTCGAAGACGCCCTGCACGCTACCCGTGCAGCGGTGGAAGAGGGCGTGGTTCCCGGCGGCGGCGTAGCCCTGGTTCGTGCCCTGCAAGCCATCGAAGGCCTGAAGGGTGACAACGAGGAGCAGAACGTCGGTATCGCCCTGCTGCGTCGCGCCGTCGAATCGCCGCTGCGCCAGATCGTGGCCAACGCCGGCGATGAGCCGAGCGTAGTGGTCGACAAGGTCAAGCAGGGTTCCGGCAACTACGGCTTCAACGCTGCTACCGGCGTGTACGGCGACATGATCGAGATGGGCATCCTGGACCCGGCCAAGGTCACTCGTTCCGCTCTGCAGGCTGCGGCCTCCATCGGCGGTCTGATGATCACCACCGAAGCCATGGTTGCCGAGATCGTGGAAGACAAGCCGGCCATGGGCGGCATGCCTGACATGGGCGGCATGGGCGGCATGGGCGGCATGATGTAAGCCGACCGGCCCCTGTGGTTGGAAAAGCCCCGCTTCGGCGGGGCTTTTTTATTCCTCAGTGCGGGCAGTCCTGGCGGTAGCCCGGCAGCTCCCTTGCCGCCGGTTCGCAGGCCAGGCGCAGTGCCTGCTTCAGGTCGTCGGGCAGAGTGGCGCGGCTGATCGGCCGCCAGTGCATGCGTTCGCCGAAATAGCGCGCCCAGTGGAATTCGATGAAATAGCTCTGCCGATCCTTGTCGAAGGCGTTCTCGTCCTCGGCGTAGCCGGCCAGGGCGCGGTAGGGATCGTCGCCAAGCCCGGCGAGAGCGTCCGGCAGGGCCTCGGGCGGGATCTCCGCGCCACGCGCATCGTGCAGCCAGACCCAGTGGTTTTCCTGCATCTTCTCCCAGAAGTCGCTGGCCTGGGGTAGCCGGCCGATCACCTTCACCGGCACGCCCTGTTTCGGGTCCAGGCGCCAGAGCGCGCTACTCAGGTGATGGCGATCGGTGAGGTAGAAGCGGCCGCCGGGGCCGATCACCACCGGAATCTCCTTCTTGCGCAAGTAGCGCTCGAGAGCCTTGGGCTTCTTCCCGGCGAGCTTGGCCTGGTCATCCTCGACCTGCAGCAGGCCGACATTCTGCTGGGTCGGGTGGAGGGCCGCGAGCGGCAGCTCGCACCAGCTACCGACAGAGGTTTGCGGCGAGCAATCCTCGGCCTGGGCGGTGGCGGACAGGAACAGGCAGCAAAGCAGCAGGACTGGGCGCATGGGGGCTCCGGCGAAGGAAGGGGAAAGGTTCCCTAGACTGGCACGCTTCGGGCGATCCGGCGTACTCCGGCCTTTGATAGGTGCCTCGCTTTGTGCCAATCTTGCCGACAGGAGATGGCATTCCTCCTTCAACCGCCCCTGGGGCTGATGATGCCTACGCATGAACCTGGAAAGGCGCGTAGGTGCTCGCCTGCCGCCTGTCCGAATCGCTCCTACAAGGACAGGACTATGTGGAAATCCATTCTCGCCATCGCCCTCGGCGCCGCCCTGGGGGCGTTGCTGCGCTGGTTCCTCGGGCTCAAGCTGAACAGCCTGCTGCCCAGCATTCCCCCCGGCACGCTGCTGGCCAACCTGGTCGGCGGCTATGTCATCGGCGCGGCGATTGCCTATTTCGCCCAGGCGCCGGGCATCGCTCCGGAATGGCGGCTACTGATCATCACCGGGTTCTGCGGCGGCCTGACCACTTTCTCCACCTTTTCCGCCGAGGTCGTCAGCCTGCTTCAGGAGGGCCGCCTGGGCTGGGCCGCCGGGGCCATCGCGACGCACGTCAGCGGCTCGTTGCTGATGACTCTGCTGGGGTTGTTCTCGATGAACTGGATGCTGGGCAAATAGCGTAGCGGGAGGACCGACCATGCAAGGCTATCAACTGACCTTCATCACCCAGCAGGGGCGCTGCCACCAGGGCCAGCCGATCTGCGACTGGCTGCTGCAAGAGGCGCGCCGCCTGGGCGTGCGCGGTGCCACCGCGTTGGCTGCCAGCGAAGGCTTCGGCCAGAGCGGCCGGCTGCATTCGATGCATTTCTTCGAGCTGGCCGACCAGCCGCAGGAAATCCTCATGGCGGTCGATCCCGAGCAGGCAGAACGGCTGTTCGAGTCGATCCGCCAGGCCGGCGTGCGGCTGTTCTACATGAAGGTGCCCATCGAGTTCGGCGTGCTGGGAGCGGACGAACCGTCTCCCTGAACGCGGTTTTCGCCGGCGCCGCCGTTGCGCTGTCCTCGCTTCTCCGGTCGGTAGAGCATCAGGCGGTACAGGCCGAGGCAGATCAGCCAGTCGAACAGCATCGTCCACAGGTTGTGCGAGAGGAAGTGCGCACCTTGCAGCATGCGCGACAGCGACAGCAGGCAGCCCATGGCGAAGGCGAAGGCCAGGGCGTAGCGCGCCAGCCTGGGCTTGCGGTCGCGCAGGGCGAAGAACAGCGCGAACAGGACGAATCCGGACGATGCGTGCCCGCCCGGCCAGCAGCGTCCGGGGTGCTCGGTCGGCGGCCGTGGGCTGAGCAGCGAACTATAGGTTTCCTCGCCGCCGAACTGCGCCAGGCTCCAGGGGCACTGCACGGCGGTGAGCGCCTTGAGCGGAGTGACTATGCTGGCTGCAAGGCTCATGGCGAGGAACACATAGGCCAGCGGCCTGCTCAGTGCGCGCCATGGCCGGTGGAACAGTCCGGCGATGGAGACCAGCAGGCCGAGGACGCTGATGGCGATCACCAGTTGCTTGACCCGGTCGTGCAGGATGTTCTCCAGGAACCAACTGTGCCGGCCGATGAAGCCGGCGCCCGGGTCGTACATCAGGTTGGCCAGGGCGAGGTCGAGGGTCACCGGCTCGAAGGCCAGCAGCAGTGCCGCCAGGCCCAGCGGCAGGGCGAGGAACAGCCAGGGGTTGAATGGACGGGAAGGGGAATGGACGGCGGCCTGGGTCATGCGATCTCCAACGCTGGCGTTGACGTTCTCTTGACTTCGACGCTGGTTAAATCCACCGCCGGGGTTCGTGCGCATCCGCAAAGCCGCTATGATCGGCGGCCATGGAAGACGCCATGCAGTCTCTGGTGGCGAGCGTAGAGCCGGTGTGAATCGCCGGTGAAGAATCCGTAAATGCGCGAGAGGCGCTCAATCGGTCTTCCTGCGAAGGAGTGGGACATGCGAATACTGGTGGTCGAAGACAACCGCGACATCCTGGCCAACCTGGCCGATTACCTGTCGCTCAAGGGCTATACCGTGGATTGCGCGCAGGACGGGCTGTCCGGCCTGCACCTGGCGGCCACCGAGCACTACGACCTGATCGTGCTCGACGTGATGCTGCCGGGAATCGACGGCTATGCCCTGTGCCGGCGCCTGCGCGAAGACGCACGGCGCGACACCCCGGTGATCATGCTCACCGCCCGCGACCAGTTGGACGATCGCCTGCAGGGGTTTCGTTCCGGAGCCGACGATTACCTGGTCAAGCCCTTCGCCCTTTCCGAACTTTCCGCACGCATCGAGGCGGTGCTGCGTCGCGCCCAGGGTGGCGGCCGCCGCGAGCTGAGCGTGGCCGATCTCAGCTATGACCTGGATACCCTGGAGGTCAAGCGCGCGGGCAAGTCGCTCAAGCTCAATCCGATCGGCCTAAAGCTGCTCGCCGTGCTGATGCAGAAGAGCCCCCATGTGGTGCGCCGGGATGCCCTGGAAGAAGCGGTCTGGGGCGACGACTGCCCGGACAGTGACAGCCTGCGCAGCCACGTCCATCAACTCCGTCAGGTGATCGACAAGCCATTCTCCGTGGCCTTGCTGCATACGGTGCATGGCGTCGGCTACCGCCTGGCGGAGGAGCCGAATGGAGTATAAGCAGAGCCTCGCCCGCCGGATCGTCATCGCCTTCATGCTGATGACGGTCGCCGTGGGGGGACTGTTCTCCGCCGGCATCGTCGGCGTGGTCCACATCATCGAGGAGCGCCTGATTTCCCGCGACCTGGGCGGCGAGCTGGAGCGCATCCTGCGCGACGACCTGGCCCAGGGACGCAACCCGGTGCTCGATCCCGGCATGCGCTTCTTCATCAGCGACGGCCAGGGCTCCTACGCCATGCCGCCGGCGCTGGACCAACTGGATGTCGGTTTCCACGAAGTGTTCGAGGGCGACTTGTCGTTCCATGCGCTGGTGCGCGACATCGATGGTCGCCGCTTCGTCCTGCTGCAGGACCAGAGCGATTTCGAAGCGCGCGAGCAGGTGCTCTACGCCTCGGTGCTGACCGGCTACGTGCTGAGCATCGCCCTGGCCGGCCTGCTTGGCTGGATGCTCGCGCGCAAGGTGATGGAGCCGGTGGTGCGCCTGGCGCGCCAGGTGCGGCATCGCGAACAGTTGCTCGGTCTGGCGCCGCCGTTGGCGCCGGACTACGCCAACGACGAGGTCGGCGAGCTGGCCGCTTCCTTCGACGAGACCCTTGGCCGCCTGCGCGACGCGCTCAAGCGCGAGCAATTGTTCACCAGCGACGTCAGTCATGAGTTGCGTACGCCGTTGATGGTCATCGCCACCTCATGCGAACTGCTGGCCGAAGAACCCAGCCTCGGCCCGCGCGCCCGTGGCCAACTGGAGCGGATGACCAAGGCCACCGAGGAGATGCGCGACCTGGTGCAAACCTTCCTGTTGCTGGCGCGTGCGCAGAAGGGCGAGGAAAGCCTGGCGCCCCACGGTAGCCTGGAGAGCATCGCCGACGACCTGGTCCAGGTCTGGCGCGAACAGGTCGAAGCGCGAGGACTGACCCTGCACTACCGCAACGAAGGTGCCTGCGCCGGCCAGTTCAACGCGCCACTGCTGCGCGCGGTGATGGGCAACCTGTTGCGCAACGCGACCCACTACACCGATGCCGGGAGCATCACGCTGACCCTCGACGAGCATGGTTTCAGCGTCGAGGACACCGGGGCGGGCGTCCCGGAAGAACAACGCGAACGCATTTTCATGCCCTTCGTTCGCGGCAGTTCCAGCTCCGGGCGCGGCGAAGGCCTTGGCCTCGGGCTCTCGCTGGTGAAGCGGATCTGCGCGGCCGAGGGCTGGAGCGTAACCCTCAGCGCGGTGGAGCCGCACGGCTGCCGGTTCGAAGTTTTACTCGATGTTGCTTGACGAAAAATTCACCACCCCTTGACCCGAGCTTGACGGCTGGATTCATACCGTTCGTCTCATGAATCCTGGAGTTCCCGTCATGAACAATCCGCCTGTCGACCTCGACTTTTCTCACAAGTATGATCGCGAGCATGCTGAGGCCTACCTGAAGAAGCATCAGGACGGCCTCGCCCGGAAACTTTCCCACCGGCGCGACGTCCAACTCGCCCGGCACGCGCTGAAGCTCGCGGGGCAGCCCAACCTGGTGCTCGACCTGCCCTGCGGCGCCGGACGCTTCTGGCCGCTGCTGGCGGAAAAGGACAACCGGGTGATCATCGGCGCCGACAATTCCGCGGACATGCTGGCGGTCGCCTGCGCCGGCCAGCCGGACGGTGTGGTGAAACGGGTACGGCCCTTGCAGACTTCCGCTTTCGCCATCGACCTGCCGGACAGCTCGGTGGACAATATCTTCTGCATGCGGCTGCTCCACCACATCGGCGAGGCGGACGATCGACGCGTCCTGCTCCGCGAGTTTCACCGGGTCACGCGGGACAGCGTGATCCTTTCCCTCTGGGTCGATGGCAATTTCAAGGCCTGGAAGCGTAGGCGCATGGAGGCACGGCGGGTAGCGAACGGGGAACAGACCGGCTACCAGAACCGCTTCGTGTTACCAGCCGAAACGGTCGAGCGCGAGTTCCGCGACGCCGGCTTCGTCGTCCAGAAGCATCTCGATTTCATCCCGCTGTATCACATGTGGCGGGTCTATATCTTGCGAAAGGAATAACGATGGCTCCCGATCTGGCATCCCTGCAACGTATCTCCGGCGACTCCGCCATCGACCAGTGGTTGCAGGTACCCGGCAGCTGGGTCGAGGAGCCAAACGAGCGCCGTGGCGGGGCCAGCGGCGTGCAGCGGGTGTACACCGGCGATGGACGGCTGCTCTATCGCAAGCAGCAGACCGGCCACGTCTACCGCGACTGGCAGCGCCCTTTCGGCTATCCCACCGCCATGCGCGAGCGCGATGCGCTACGGGCCTTCGAGTCGCTCGGTATACGCGTGCCGCGCCTGGTCTATTCCGGCTGCCGCAAGGTCGACGGGCAATGGCAGGCGCTGCTGGTGACCGAAGCCCTGGAGGGTTTCTCCAGCCTCGACGAGTGCTATGCGCGCGGTGACCAGGACCGCTGGGGCGAAGCGAAGCACCAAAGAATTCTGCAACAAATCGGCGCTACCATTGCCCGGATGAATCTCGCCCACTGGCAGCACGGTTGTCTCTATCCGAAGCACATCTTCGTCCGCGTCGAGGGTGAGGCCATCGAAGTAGCGCTGATCGACCTGGAGAAGAGCCGCCGCCGCCTTACGGTGAACAAGGCGTCCCAGCACGACCTGAAGCAGTTGAAGCGCCGTTCGTCGTGGACTGGCGCGCAGTGGCAAGCCTTCATCTATGGTTACCAGACGGCGTTTGGCAGCGCCATCAAAGGGTTGCAGACATGAAATTAGAAATCACTCGAGGTTTGTTGCTGGTCGGCGCTCTCGCCGTGGCTACAGCCGCGGCTGCCGCCTGGCACGAACCCGCGCCGAACGTGGTGCAGATGAGCGGCGGTCATGAGTACTGCCCGACGCCTTCGGCGCTCAAGGCCGAGCGGCCGACGCGTCAGGAGGTCCAGCCGAACAAGGACATCCTGCTGCTGATGTTCGGTCTTTCCCAGGGGGGAGCCAGCCTGTCGCGCTGAGTCTCCTTGTCGAAAAAGCCCCGCCTTGGCGGGGCTTTTTCATGGGCGATGAGATCGTCGGAGGCATGGGCTGAATAAGGACCAGGCCTCATGCGCCACCCTGCCGCAGCGCGCCAGGCTTGCCCTAGGCGACCTGGAACACGTGCTTGAGGTAGTGGATGAAGTCAGGGTCCCGGCATTGCGCCTTGCCGGGCGTATCGGAGATCTTCGCCACCGGATGGCCGTTGCAGGCGCTCATCTTCACCACGATGTTCATCGGCTCGACGCCCGGCAGGTCGCAGGTGAAATGCGTGCCTATGCCGAAGCTGACGTTGATCCGGCCCTGCAGCGCGCGATAGATCTTCAGGGCCCGCGGCAGGTCGAGGCCGTCGGAGAACACCAGGGTCTTGGTCAGCGGGTCGATGCCCAGCTTGAGGTAGTGGGCGATGGTCTTTTCCGCCCACAGCAATGGGTCGCCCGAGTCGTGGCGGAGGCCGTCGAAGAGCTTGGCGAAATAGAGGTCGAAGTCGCGCAGGAAGGCATCGGTGGTGATGCAGTCGGTCAGCGCGATGCCGAGCAGCCCACGGTATTCGCGGACCCAGCAGTCCAACGCGGCACTCTGGCTGTCGATCAGGCGCGGACCGAGCTGCTGGTGGGCCATCAGCCATTCGTGGGCCATGGTGCCGAGGGGCTTGAGGTCGAGCTTGCGTGCCAGGTGGACGTTGCTGGTGCCGACGAAGCAGCCCGGAAAGTCCTCCTTCAGACCGCTCACCACCGCCTCGTGGACCCGATAGGAGAAGCGGCGGCGGGTACCGAAGTCGGCCATCTTGAAGCCGGCCAGTTCCTCGGCGCTGGCCTCCCGGCGCAGCCAATCGAACTTTTCCTGCAGGCGTTCGCGCGCCTGCTCGACGGTGGCGGCCGGGTAGCGGGCGCGGTTGCGCACCTCGCTGATCATCGCCAGCAGCGGCACTTCGAAGAGGATCACGTGCAGCCAGGGACCTTTCAGGCGCAGGAAGAATTCGTCGTTCTCGATGCCGGTCTGCACGTAGCGCGGGTTGAAGCGGAACAACCCGAGGAAGCGGATGAAGTCCGGCGCGAGGAAGGGAATCCGTTCGAGGAAGGCCAGTTGCTCGTCGCTGATCGCCAGGCCCGCCAGGTATTCCAGTTGTTCGCGGATGGCCGGCAGGTACAGGCGCAGGTCTTCCTGGTTGCGGCAGCGGAACTCCCATTCCACCTCGGCGTTGGGATAGTTGTGCAGCACCGCCTGCATCATGGTCAGCTTGTAGAAGTCGGTATCCAGCAGGTTCTGCACGATACGTTCGGAAAAAGCGCTCTCGGCCATGCTCGTCTCACCACTGCGTTTCAGCGGGCAGTCTACTGGAGGCGGCTGCCGGCGGACATAGGATCGCGCCCGGAGGGCTGTGGGATGGGGCGACAGCGCCGGCGGACAGCGCTGTTGTCGCTGTCCGCCGTTTCCGATCAGTGTGCGTTTGCCGCTTGCGTCACGCCTGGCGGGGCATCCGGCCTGGCCACCAGGGTGTAGATGCACGGCAGGACGAACAGGGTGAAGAGGGTGCCCACCGACATGCCGGTCGCGATCACGATGCCGATGTCGAAGCGACTGACCGCCCCGGCGCCGGTGGCGAGGATCAGCGGGATCACCCCGAGCACCATCGCCGCGGTGGTCATCAGTACTGGCCGCAGGCGGATCGCGGCGGCCTGCTCGATGGCCTCGCGACGCCCCAGCCCCTGTTCGTGGCGCAACTGGTTGGCGAACTCGACGATCAGGATGCCGTGTTTGCTGATCAGGCCGATCAGTGTCACCAGGCCGACCTGGGTATAGATGTTCAGGCTCGACACGCCGAGGAACAGCGGTATCAGCGCACCGCAGATCGACAGCGGCACGGTGACCATGATCACCAGCGGATCGCGGAAGCTTTCGAACTGTGCGGCGAGGACCAGGAAGATGATCGCCAGGGCCAGTCCGAAGGTGACCAGCAATGCGCTGCCTTCCTGCACGTATTGCCGGGAAGCGCCGGCGTAGTCGACGGCGAAGCCACGCGGGGCTTCCTCGCGGGCGATCTGCTGAACCGTCTCGATGGCCTCGCCCATGCTGACGATGGGGAAGCCGGAGATGATCGCCGAGTTGAGCTGCTGGAACTGGTTCAGTTGCCGTGGCCGTGCCCGTTCGTGGGTCTCGATCAGGGTCGAGAGGGCGACCAGTTGGCCGTTGCGGCTCTTCACGTAGTAGCTGCCGAGCCAGCCGGGATTGTCGCGATAGGGGCGTTCGACCTGGGCGATGACCTTGTAGCTGCGCCCGTCGATGGTGAAGCGGTTGATCTCGCCCTCGCCGAGCAGGCTGGCCAGCGCCACCCCCAGGTCCTGCATGGAGACGCCCATCTGCGCGGCCTTCTCGCGGTCGATGTCGACCACCAGCTCGGGTTTGTCGAACGCCAGGTCGAGATCGAGGAAGGCGAACTTGCCGGACTCGCTGGCGCGCTGCTTCACCCGTTGCGCCACTTGCAGCAGCGACTCGTAGTCGTTGGCGGTGTTGAGCACGAACTGGAATGGCAGGCCCTCGCCGGTGCCCGGTAGCGACGGCAGGTTGAAGGCGAAGATCTGCACGCCGGGAATCTCGTTGAGCTTCGCCTGCACCGCATGGAGCAATTCCATCTGGCTCTTTTCGCGTTCGTCCCAGGGCTTGAGCAGCATGCCGCCGATGCCGGCCTGGACGCCGTTGTAGCCGTTGATCTGGAACGCCGAGTAATACTCCGGGAAGCTGCGGAAGATGCCTTCGAACTCGGCGGTGTAGCGATTCAGGTAGTCGAGGTTGGCGGTTTGCGGCGAGTTGGTCATGAGGAACACGATGCCCTGGTCCTCTTCCGGCGCCAGCTCCTTCTTGGTGAACATCAGCAGTACCGGGATCAGCGCCAGTACCAGCACGGCGAACACCAGAACCACCGGACGGGTGTCCAGGGTGCCGTGGAGGGCGCGCTGGTAGCGTCGCTTCAGGCCCTCGAAGATCAGGTCGAGGCGATGCGCCAGGCCCGAGGGATTCTCCTCGTGGCGCAACAGGCGCGAGCACATCATCGGCGACAGGGTCAGGGCGACGATCCCGGAAATTATCACCGCGCCGGCCAGGGTGAAGGCGAACTCCTTGAACAGGGCGCCGGTGAGGCCGGTGAGGAAGCCGATCGGCGCGTAGACCGCGGCGAGGGTGATGGTCATGCTGACCACCGGTACGGCGATCTCCCGCGCGCCCTCCAGGGCAGCCTCGAAGGGCGGCTTGCCCTCCTCGATGTGGCGGTGGATGTTTTCCACCACCACGATCGCGTCGTCCACCACCAGGCCGATGGCCAGGACCATCGCCAGCAGGGTCAGCAGGTTGATCGAGTAGCCCATGGCCTGCATGAAGAACAATACGCCGATCATCGACAGCGGAATGGTCACCACCGGGATCAGTACCGAACGGAACGCGCCGAGGAACAGGAACACCACCACGATGACGATCAGCACCGCCTCGCCGAGGGTCTTCACCACTTCATCGATGGAGGCCTGAATGAAGCGCGTGGCGTCGTAGGCGATGGACACCTTGAGGTTGGGCGGCAATTGCTCTTCCAGTTCGGGCATCTTCGCCCGCACTTCCTTGATCACGTCCAGCGGGTTGGCGCTGGGCGTGCCCTTGATGCCGATGTAGACCGAGGGAATCCCATTGAACGAACTGATCGCGTCGTAGCTGGCGGCGCCCAGTTCGACCCGTGCGACATCACCCATCAGCACCCGGCGGTCGCCGTCGGTCTTCACCGGGATGGCGGCGAAGGCCTGGGGCGACTTGAGGTCGGTGGAAGCATTGACGCTGGTGACCACCAACTGGCCCTTCACCTCGCCGGCGGCGGCGAGGAAGTTGTACTGCTGCACCGCCTGGTTGATCTCGCCGGCGGTGACGCCGAACGCGGCCATCTTCACCGGGTCCAGCCACAGGCGCATGGCGAACACCTGGTTGCCGAGGATCTCCGCCTCGGCGATACCGGGCAGGGTCGCCAGCTTGGGCTGGATCACCCGCGACAGGTAGTCGGTGATCTGCGGGTTGTTCATCTGCTCGCTGTAGAAGCTGATGTACATCAGCGCCGAGGCGTCCGCGGCCTCCTTCTGCAGCACCGGGTCCTCGGCGTCCGGCGGCAGCTGGCTCTTCACTTCGTTGGACTTGGCCAGCAGCTCGGTGACCAGGCGATCGGTATTGGCGCCGATCCGCGCGTAGATGGAGATGGTCGAATAGTTCTGCCGGCTCACCGAGGTCATGTAGTCGATGCCTTCGGCGCTGGCCAGGCTCTGCTGCAGCGGCTGGGTGATGTAGCCCTGGATGGTTTCCGCGTTGGCGCCGGCGTAGAGCGTGGTCACCGTGATCAGCGCGTTCTCCATTTGCGGATACTCGCGGATCACCAGCTTGCTGAAGGCCTGCATGCCGAGCAGGACGATCAGCAGGCTGACCACGCTCGCCAGGACCGGACGACGGATGAACGGATCGGTAAAAGCCATGTTTCAGTCCCTTGGCAAGCCTTCCGCCACGGAGTGGGAAGGCGCGCGACTCAGTGCTCTTGCTGGAGGTCCCGCTCGGCGACGATGGCCACCGCGGCGCCGTTGTCGAGCTTCAGTTGCCCGGAAGTCACTACCTGCTCGCCGCCCTCCAGGCCTTCGAGCACCACCGCCAGGCCTTCGCGGCGTTCGCCGATCCTGACGAAGCGGCGCTCGACGACCCGTTGCGGCTGGCCCTTGTCATCCTTCGACACCTGGCCCTGCTCGTCCTTCTTCTGCCCGACGACGTAGATCGAGTCGCCGTAGAGGGTGAAGGTGATCGCCGTCTCCGGCACCACGACGCGTTGTTCCTCGCCAGGCAACATCACCTCGAGGTTGGCGAACATGCCCGGCAGCAGCTTGCCGTCCGGGTTCTCCAGGGCAGCGCGGACCTGCAGGTTGCGGGTCTCGTTGTCGACCTTGGGGTTGATGGCGGCGATCTCGGCGTCGAACACCTGGCCGGGGTAGGCGGCGACCCGGACCTTCACCAGCTGGCCGCGGCTGAGCAGGGGGAAGTCCTGCTCGGGCAGGTGGAAATCCAGGAGCAGGGTGGAAAGGTCCTGCAAGGTGGCGATCGGCGTCCCGGGCGAGACGTAGTCGCCGACGTCCACCTGGCGGATGCCGATGGTCCCGGCGAAGGGCGCGAGCACGCGCTTCTTCGCCAGCGCCGCCTTCAGCTCGGCGACGGTGGCGCTGGTCTTGGCCCACTGCGCGGCGAGACGATCGAATTCGCTTTTCGAGATGGCCTTGCTGCCGATCAGTTCGCGGCCGCGCTGGTACTCGGCCCTGGCCAGGCCGAGATCGGCCTCGGCAGTGCGCAGGGTGGCTTCCTCGACGTCGCTTTCCAACTGGATCAGCGGTTGGTCCAGCTTCACCTGGTCGCCGGAAAGGAACAGTACGTCGCGTACCGTGCCGGAGACTTCGGCGGTGAGGGTCACGCCCTGGAATGCCTTGAGGCTGCCGATGGCTGGCAGGCGGCTCTGCCAGGGACGCTTTTCGGCCAGGCTGGCGGTCACGCTGATCGGCGGTTTCGGTGCGCTGAAAAGGGCGATCTGCTGACGGATGGAGTAGACCTTGTAGCCGGCGAGAATCGCCACCACGGCGATCACCGCGGCGAGCATGATCAACATGCGGCGGAGCAACATAATCCTGGTCCCTGGTATGCCGAGAGCGCCCCGTTTCGGGGCGAATCCGACACATTACGTGCAGCTTTCAGGGCTTGTCAAAGCACAGGATTGGCGAAAGATTTCAAGCGTGTTGCAGGTCGCTTCCGACTTTCGCGGACCGGTATGGCGAGAGGTTGATGCCGTGCTCTCAGGCCAGGTGCAGGTGGTTGTCCCAGAGGCCGGCAGGCAGCTCCAGCGGTTGCGCGGCGATGCGCTCGCCCTGGCAGTCGTAGAAGCGGCAACGGCCCTGTCCGGACGTGACGACGAAGCCGTTCTTCACCGCGCCCACGCCGGCGCAGTCCGGCAACGGCGCGTCGAGGCGTACGGCACCGCTGTCCAGGTCCCAGATGAAGAAACGGTTGCCGCGCGGGGCGGTCAGGGCCACCAGGCGCAGGTCGTCGTGGATCGCCACGCTGGCGGTGTACTGGGCCATCGCCAGGCGCTGCTCCTCGGCCACCGGGAAGGCTTCGAAGGGACGGCCGGGGCGCTTGATCGCCAGCAGGTCGGCATGTTCGTGGGCATCGCCCATGAACTGCTGGCCGGCGACGATGGTGCCGTCGCGACCGATCGCCAGGTGGCGGACGCTGTTCATCTGCTGCGCCAGGGTTTCCTTGGACAGCAGGTTGCCGTCGCGGCGCATCAGCACCAGGCTGGGCTCCATGGCGTCGAGGTTCATCTCGACCCGGCTTTCCGCCTCGGTGCGAATGCCGCCATTGGCCACTACCAGGGTCTCGCCGTCGGGCATCCAGGAAACCTGGTGCGGCCCGAGGCCGTGGGTGGAGATCTCGCCGCTGTGCTGCAGTCGCTCGCCGTCGAAACGGTAGACGCCGAGCACGCCGCGACCGGGATCGGTAGTGTCGTTCTCGGTGGCGTAGAGCCACTCGCCGCTCTGGTGGAACACGCCGTGGCCGTAGAAGTGGCGGTCTTTCTGCGAGACCAGGGTCTGCAGCAGGCGACCGTCGTTCAGGTCGATCAGGTAGCTTTCGGTGCCTGGCCGGCGGGCGACGAACAGCGCCAGCGGCAGGCTCGGGTGCTGGACGATGTCGTGGCAGCGCTGGGCCACGCGGGTGGCGAACTGGCACTTGCCGTCCAGGCGGTAGCCCACCGCGTAATGCTGGCCATCGGCGTCGTCGCGCGCCGATAGCACCAGCGGTTGGCTACCCAGGCGGCTGAAGCTCCAGCCGCCGAAGGACAAGGCGCCGAGCAGCAGGCTGCCCAGGCCGATCACATGACGTCGCAGCATGGTGCCGACCTCAGTCGCCATCGTTGGCGTTGAAGCCCAGTTGCACGCCGAGGGCGCGGGCCAGATCGCCTTCGTGCAGGCGGTGGACCACGTTCAGGCTGTCATAGAGGGCGTTGAGCTGGTTGCGCCCGTCTTCGCTGGCGAGCAGTTCGGAGAGCGGTTTCTGTTCCAGCGCCGCCAGCTTCGCGTGGCTGTCGGCGTAGGCGGCGTCGATCTTGCCGGCCAGGTCCTTCTGTTCGGCCGGCAGCAGGGTCTTCAGGCCCTTGCCGTCGATACCTTCCCAGAGCGCCTGGGCGCCGCTCAGGCTGGCGTCCAGGCTGGCCAGCGAGGCGTTGCTGCGCCAGGCCTCGGCCTGGTAGGGCTGGGGAATGCCCTTGCTCTGCCGGCCCAGCGGAGTACCGAGTTTCTTCTTCAGCATGTCCAGGGCGGTGACCTGGACCCGCAGCAGCTCGGCGATCGCCTCGTGGGCGTCGGCGTAGCGGTCGTTGGGGAACTTGCTCATCTGGGTGAGCATGCCGCCGTCGTTCTTCCAGCGCGCCAGGATGTCCTGGGCCAGTTGCTGCTGGTGGGTGCCGATGGCTTCCAGCAACGGGCAATAGCGGGCCTTGGTGGCGGCGTCGGCGAGGTCGATCTTGCTGTCGAAGAGGATGTATTCGTAGGCGGAGAGCCCCTGCACCACCACGCTGGCCTTGGCCAGGGCCGCGGCGTCGACCTGCGGGTTGTTCTTCAGCAACTGTTCGACCTGGCGCCCGACCAGGTCCTTCTTGTCCGGCCAGAACTGCACCTGCCAGGCGCGGTTGCCCTCGGCCAGCGGGCCGATCAGCAGCGGTTGCAGCTCGGCCCAGGCCTTCTGCGCGGCGTGGAACGCGTCGCGGGCCTTGGCCAGGTCTTCCTTGCCCTGGCAGTAGGCCAGGGCGCTGCTGGCCAGGGCCTGGTCGGCCTCCACCCAGCGGCTGTAGGTCGGCAGGATCACCTGTTGCGCCAGGGCGGCACTGGTGACGGCCTGCGGGTCTTGCGGCGAGCAGGCGCCGAGGGCGATGGCGAGGCTGGTCAAGAGCAGTCGTGGGCGGAACATGTGGGCTCCTCAGAGTGAATTCAGGAAGGCCAGCAGGGCGCTGCGCTGGTCGGCGTCGAAGCCGAGCACGTGCCGCTTGGCCGCTTCGGCTTCGCCGCCGTGCCAGAGGATCGCCTCCAGCAGATTGCGGGCGCGCCCGTCGTGGAGGAACTGGGTGTGGCCGTTGACCGTTTCGGTCAGGCCGATGCCCCATAGCGGCGGGGTTCGCCAGTCCCGCCCGCTGGCGAGAAATTCCGGGCGATTGTCCGCCAAGCCGTCGCCCATGTCATGCAGCAACAGGTCGGAATAGGGACGAATCCGCTGGTTGGCCAGCTCCGGCTCGCTGGCGTCGGAACCGGTAGTGAAGGCGGGAACGTGGCAGGCCACGCAGTTGGCCTGGGCGAACAGGCGCTTGCCGGCCAGCACCTGCGGGTCGTCCACCTTGCGCCGCGCCGGGACCGCCAGGTTGCGGCTGTAGAACAGCACCTGGGCGAAGATGTTGTCGCTGACTTCCGGCTCGCCGCCGTCGGGCGCCCGGCGGCACTCGACCTGGGCGGCGCTGCAGTCGTCGTGGGGCAGCAGGCTGCTGGTCAGGCCCATGTCGTTGGCGAAGGCGTGCGCGTTCTGCTGCGGGATATCCGGCTGGCCGGCCTTCCAGCCGAAGCGGCCGAGCGCGGTGCGCTGCCGCGCGGCATCCCAGACCTGGTTGGCGCGCCCGCGGATACCGTCGCCGTTTCGGTCGTCCGGATCGGCATTGGCCAGGATCGCCTCTTCGGGAATCGCCTCGAGCAGGCCGAGCCCGATCATCGGCGGGGCGACGCGGGCGGAAAACATCGTCTGCGGATGCATCGGCCCATAGCCGAGCTGGCTGATACGCAGGATCGGCTTGCGCAGTTCGACCTCGGTGCCGTCCTCGAACCTCACCTTCAGCGGCTCGTAGTCCACCCGCACCTTGCCTTCCGGGGCGACGCCGGGAATGCCGACGTCCTGCAACTGGCCGCCGTAGGTCGGCTCGGGAATCACCCCCTGGTGCAACAGGGTCTTGCCGTCCGCAGGGCCGGCCGGGATCGACAGGCGTACCAGCATCGACACCGCGCTGACCGCGTCCGCTCCCGGCGGGTGGCCGCGGCCGTCCTTCACATGGCAGTTCTGGCAGGCGTTGGTATTGAACAGCGGTCCCAGACCGTCGCGCGCGGTGGTGGAGGAAGGGGCGATGACCCAGGGGTTGCGGAAGAAACTGTTGCCCACGCTGAAGTCCAGGCGCCGGCTCGGGGCGAGGTTGGCGGAGGGCAGGGAGAAGGCGTTGCGGTCGCTTTGCAGCACCGTGGTCGCGCCCCCGGACAGGTGTTCGCCGGGCTCGGCGCGCAGCGGTTCGTCGTCGGCGCCGCATCCGCCCAGAAGGAGCGCCGTCAGGAGACAGGCGAGCGGCATGGAAGGTGACGGCAACGACATCGGCGAACATCCCGGACTGCGTGGAAACAGCCCGCAAGCTTACCAGTTGGGGCTAATCAAAATAAGAGGGATTTGCGTTTGTAAAGGCCCGCGAAGACCGCTTTCGAGGCCCTGAAACGCAGCGTGCGGCCATGGGCCGCACGCTGTTGGCACAGGAAGGAATCAGAACTCGTGGTCGGCGTTGTCCGGCTTCAGGTCCTGGATACCCAGCTTGCCAGCGGCCTGCTCGATGGCGCCGGTCTGCTTGACCAGGGCGGCGATGGCGTCGCGGATCTTCTGCTGGCCGTCCTTGTTGTCCGGAGCGATCATCTGGTCGAAGTGCACGCCATCCTTCTCGGCGCTGTCGACGATGGCCTGCAGCTTGGCCTCGGTGTCGGCCAGGTCGGCCTTCAGGGTGTCGTTGGCGGCGGCGTCGGCCTTGGCGACCAGGTCGGCCAGGCTCGGGCCCTTGACCACGCTGCCGTCGATGCGCTTGTATTCGCCGAGGTAGATGTTGCGGATGCTCTTGCCGTTGAAGAACAGGGTGTGGTGGGTGTCGTCGCTGAAGCAGTCGTGCTCGTCTTCGGTGGAGTTGGCCTCCAGCGCGACCTTCATGCGCTCGCCGGCCAGTTCGCCGAGGGACAGGCTGCCCATGCCGAAGAACATCTTGCGCAGGCCGGTATCCACCGGTTCGGCTTCCAGCTTGGCGCGGTAGTTGTCGGCGACGCCGGCTTTCCACTGTCCGGCCATGTATTCGAGGTCGCTGACCAGCAGGTCGGTGACGGCCTTCAGGTAGGCGGCACGACGGTCGCAATGGCCGCCGGTGCAGTCCTTGCCCTGGGCATAGTCGGTGGCGGGACGGTTGCCGGCGCCGGGACCGGTGCCGTTCAGGTCCTGGCCCCAGAGGAGGAACTCGATGGCGTGGTAGCCGGTGGCGACGTTGGCTTCGGAACCGCCCAGCTCGTTCAGGCTGGCCAGTTTCTCGCCGGTGATTTCCTTGACGTCGATCTTGTCTTCGCCGACCTGGATCTCGGTGTTGGCGACGATGTTGGCGGTGGCGCCGGGGTTGCCCAGGGCGTGCTGGTAGTCCTTGGTGACATAGTCGATCAGGCCTTCGTCCAGCGGCCAGGCGTTAACCTGTCCTTCCCAGTCGTCGATGATCGCGTTGCCGAAGCGGAAGGCTTCGCTCTGGGAGTAAGGGGTACGAGCGGCGAACCAGGCTTCCTTGGCGGCTTTCAGGGTCTCCGCGTCAGGCTTGGCGAGGAACGCGTCGATGGCTTTCTGCAGGTCCTTGGCGGTGCTCAGGGCATCGGCGAAGGTGGCTTCGGCGAGGTCCGCGTAGTTCTTGATCACCGCCTTGGCGGCGGCCTCGTCGACCTTGGCGGCCGGGGCGGCGGCGGACGCGGCGGGCTGCGTGCTGGCCGCCGGTGTTGCGGGCGCTTCGGCTTTCTTGTCGTCGCCGCAGCCGGCGAGGGAGATGGCGAGGGCCAGCAGACTGGCGGTGGCCAGGGGCATACGAGTCATGGCGGATTCCTTTGCTTTATTGGTGGCGTGCCGAAGCGGCGTGCGCTTGTCGGAAACACCCGCGAGGGCGTTAAAAAACCGCCACATAATGCGAAAGATTTGCATTTTTGAAAAGGGCGCAGCGTGATCGCCGTCGTGCCTGGACATGTCGGGCGCAGCTAGAATGCCAGTATCTTCGTCCGGAGCTCCGTCCATGAGTCTGACCGCTATCGCTTTCTGGGTTGTCCTGCTGCTGCTCGCCGGCTACGCGGTGGTGCTCTACAACGGCCTGGTACGGCTGAAGCACGCCGTGGGCAAGGCCTGGGCCAACATCGACGTGCTCCTCAAGCAGCGCCATGACGAGCTGCCGAAGCTGGTCGAGGCCTGCAAGCAATACATGCAGCACGAGCGCGCCACCCTGGAGCGGGTCATCGCCGCCCGCAACGCCGTCGCCAGCGCCCGCGAGCGCGCCGACGTGAATGCCCTGGGCAAGGCCGAGAGCGGCCTGCGCGCCGGCCTGGGGCAGCTCTTCGCACTGGCCGAGAACTACCCGCAGCTCAAGGCCAACGAAAGTTTCCAGTTCCTTTCCCAGCGCATCAGCGGCCTGGAGAACGGGATCGCCGATCGCCGCGAGCTGTACAACGAGGCGGTGAACCTGAACAACGTGCGCATCGAGCAATTTCCCGACCTGCTGATCGCTCGTGTCGCTGGCTTCAAGGCCGCCGAGCTGTTGCAGTTCAGCGAGGCGGAGAAGGCCGACGTCGATCTCAAGGCCCTGTTCGGCTGAGATGGACTTCGACCTGCGCTGGCTGTTCATCGCCGCCAGCCTGGGGCTCTGCGCCTGGGCCGGCTGGCAGTTCGTGCACCGCCTTGCCCGGGCGCGTCTGCTCGGCGACGTACCGACCTCGCGGATCCGTTCGGCGGCGCAGGGTTTCGTCGAACTCTACGGGGTGCTCGAGGAGGGCCCGGAAGGCCCGCTGCAGGCTCCCTTGACCGGCAAGCCGTGCCTGTGGTGGCGCTACCGCATCGAAGTCGAGGAAAAGCGCAGTGGCCGCGAGAAGGCCTGGCGCACCGTCGACAAAGGTGCCAGCGAGTCGCCATTCGGCTTGCGCGATGCCACCGATGCCTGCCTGGTCGACCCACGCGGCGCCGAGGTGCGACCCTTGACCCAGCAGCGCTGGGAGGCTTTTCGCGAAGCACCGATCGATACCCTGCGACTGCTGGAGAGCTTCGGCACCCTGGTCGGCGGAGAGCGGCTCTACCGCTACACCGAGGAGCGCCTGCATGCCGGCGAGCCGCTCTATGCGCTGGGCGAATTCCGCAGCAGCGGTGGCGGTCGCCAGGGACTCGATGCCGAACGGGCGCAGGGTGCGGTGATCCGTGAATGGAAGGGCGATTTCCACGGGCTGCTGGCGCGCTTCGACAGCGACGGCAACGGCGAGCTGGACGAGCGCGAATGGAACCGGGTGCGCCTGGCGGCACGGCTGGAGGCCGAGGATCGGCATCGGGCAAGCAGCGCCGCGCCGACCCGCCACCGGCTCGGCAAGCCGGGGGAGGCGCATCCCTTCATTCTCTCCAGCCAGGGCGAGGACGATCTCGCCGTGCAACTGCGCCGCCAGGCGGCGGGGGCCGCGTTGCTCTGCCTGGGCAGCGCGCTATTGGCGGGCTGGCTGTTCAGCCGCCTGTTCTGATCAGGGCCGTTCGCTGCTGGTGGCCTGGCTCAGGCGTCGCGCCTGCTTGAGGTACTGGGTCAGTTCCCTGGCCGGCAGCGGCTTGCTGTACAGGTAGCCCTGACCTTCGTTGCAACCTTCGGCGATGATGTACGCCTCCTGCTCGGCGGTTTCCACGCCCTCGGCGATCACCTGCATGCCCAGGCTCTTGCCGAGCTGGATGATGGCGCGAACGATGGTCGCGTCGTCCTCGTCCTGCAGCAGGTCCTGGACGAAACTCTTGTCGATCTTGATCTTGTCCAGCGGCAGGCTCTTCAGGTAGCTCAGCGAGGAATAGCCGGTGCCGAAATCGTCGATGGCGATCAGCGCGCCGGCGCGGCGCAGGCTGAGGAGGTGCTGGGCGGCAGTGGAGATGTCCTCCATCAGGCCGGTCTCGGTGACTTCCAGCTCCAGGCTGCGCGCCGGCAGGCGGTAGACCTGCAGCAGGTTGCTGACCACCCGTGGCAGGGCGTTGTGGTGGAGCTGCACGGTGGAAAGATTGACCGCCATGCGCAGGTCGTCGAAGCCCTGGTCGTGCCATTCGCGCAACTGCCGGCAGGCCTGGTCGAGCACCCACTCGCCGATGCTGAAGATGCTGCCGTTCTGTTCCGCCAGCGGGATGAACAGGTCCGGCGGGACGAAGCCGTGCAACGGATGTTGCCAGCGCAGCAGCGCCTCGACGCCGACCACGCGGTGGTCGCGGTAGTCCACCTGCGGCTGGTAGACGAGGTGCAGCTCGTGGCGCTGCAGGGCGTCGCGCAGGTCCTTTTCCAGTTCCCGGCGGCGACGCATTTCGCTGTCCACGCTGGCGATGTAGAACTGGTAGCGGTTGCGCGAGCGGGTCTTGGCCAGGGTCATGGTCTGCTCGGCCTTCTGCAGCAGTTTCTCTGTGGTCTCGCCGTCCTCGGGGAACAGGGTGATACCGATGGTGGCGCGCAGGCGCACCTCGTGCTGGTCGATCTCGAACGGCGCTTCCAGGCCGTCGAGGATGCTCTGCGCCAGTTCGGCCGCCTCGTAGGGTTGCTCGATGTCGGCCTGGACCAGGGCGAACTGGTCGCCGCCCAGGCGCGCCAGCGAACCGAGCCGCGCGCTGTGCCCGCGCAGGCGGTCGGCGAGGGCGATCAGCAGCTGGTCGCCGAGCTGGTAGGTGTACTGCTCGTTGATCCCCTTGAAATCGTCGAGGCCCAGGCACAGCACTGCCACCCGGCGCTGCTGGCGGCCGGCGCCGTCGAGGATCTGGTCGAGTTGCTGTTGCAGCAACTGGCGGTTCGGCAGGCCGGTGAGGAAGTCGTACTGGGAAATGCGCAGCAGGTTGTCCTCGGCCTCGCGACGCAGGTGGCTGTTGCTTTCGATCGAGGCGAGCAACTGGTTGGCGGTGGTCACCCAGAGCCCCAGCTCGTTGCGTTCGTGCCCCTTGAGCAGCGGCAACTGGTGCTGGCTGGGGCGGTCGGGATTGATGCTGACCAGGTGCTCGATGATCTTCGACAGCGGCTTGGTCAGCATCCAGTGGTAGACCAGGAACAGCACCAGGCCCATGGCCAGGGCGCGGAGAATGCCGGAGATGAAGATGATTTCCGAAGTGGTGACGAAGTTCTCGCCGTAGGGCGCGGTGTCCAGGGTGATCTTCAGGTCGCCGTAGTATTCGCTATAGGGCGGGCGGCCGATCAGTCGAATACTGAAGGTGCGTTCCTGGCCGAGGATCGGGTCGGTCAGCCAGCGCGTCGGCAGGTCCAGCAGCGGCCTGGATTTCTCCGCCAGCATCGGCTCGCCGGGATGGCCGATGCTCGCCTGGCGCACCGCCTCGTGCTGGAACAGGCCTTCGAGGACCTGCATCGCCATTTCCCGGTCGAGGCTGTAGACCGCCTGGGTGGAAGGGTCGCGGACCATCGCGAGGATGCGTTGGGCGTCGCTGCTCACCGCCTGCTTGGCCTTGTAGGCGTCGAAGACGATCTGCGCGCAACTGAGCACTACGCCAACGGCTAGCGCCGCCAGTAGCACGACACGCAGCAGCTTGAGCGAGAGGCTGTGTCGGGAGTCCAGTTTCAAGGGGCCTTCCTTGTTCGTCGCCAGGGCGAAAGACAAGCCGGTAGGAAGAGCTTGTTTACCTCAAGAGGCTATCACGAGCGAAGGTCTACCAGTTCCTGAGGGTAGACGATGGCTCCTCGACCGCAGATTAAAACGAAAAAGCCCGGCGAATGCCGGGCTTTTTCGTGGTTCTGATCAGACTCAGGCAGCGAAATTCTTCGCTACGAAGTCCCAGTTGACCAGGTTCCAGAACGCCTCGACGTACTTCGGACGCAGGTTGCGGTAGTCGATGTAGTAGGCGTGTTCCCAGACGTCGCAGGTCAGCAGCGGGGTGTCGCCGCTGGTCAGCGGGTTGCCGGCACCGATGGTGCTGGCCAGGGCCAGGGAGCCGTCGGCCTTCTTCACCAGCCAGCCCCAGCCGGAACCGAAGGTGCCGACGGAAGTCTTGGTGAACTCTTCCTTGAACTTGTCGAAGGAGCCGAAGGCGGCGTTGATGGCGTCGGCCAGGGCGCCGGTGGGCTGGCCACCGCCGTTCGGGCTCAGGCAGTTCCAGTAGAAGGTGTGGTTCCACACCTGGGCGGCGTTGTTGAAGATGCCGCCGGAGGAGCTCTTGACGATCTCTTCGAGGCTCTTGCCTTCGAACTCGGTGCCCGGGATCAGGTTGTTCAGGTTCACCACGTAGGTGTTGTGGTGCTTGTCGTGGTGGTATTCCAGGGTTTCTGCGGAAATGTGCGGCTCAAGGGCGTTCTTTTCGTAAGGCAGCGGCGGCAATTCGAAAGCCATGGTGTCTCTCCTATTCTTCCTCAGGTCAGGACTGGCGCGGCTAGCGCGCGACCGGTTCACGGGGCCGGTCCGATGCCTGTCCGGGAGCCCGTCCTGGATCCCCGGGGGGACGTTCGGCGGAGCGCTCCGGAAAGGGCGCCGGGTGCGACTCGGAGCCTAGGCTCCCAGTGCCGCGAACTCCGGATCATAGCACCCGTGTCGGGGCATATCCACGCAGCAACTGTAGGGGAAAAGGCCGGCGGCGGCGCGCTGCGACGGGCTTCTGCAAGCTCGCCGGCGAACACCGCCGCATTCTTTCTGGACTGCCTGGCGGCGCGAGGGTTCGCTCGGGTAGACGGAAACCGCGTTATCCCCGGAACAGCAGTTGCGCGGCCATGCCCAGCATCATGGCCGCCACCATCAGGTCGAGCAGGCGCCAGGTGGCCGGGCGCGCCAGCCAGGGGGCCAGCCACGCCGCGCCGAGGGCGAGGGCGAAGAACCACATCAGCGAGGCGCTGGCCGCGCCGAGGGCATAGGCGCCCGGCGCGGCCTGCTGGGCGCCGAGCGAACCGATCAGAAGTACGGTATCGAGATAGACGTGGGGGTTGAGCAGGGTGACCGCCAGTGCCGCCAGAAGCACCGCCTTGCGCGAGCGTGGCCCGGTTTCCGCTGCGTTGCCGAGAGCGTCCGGGCGCAACGCGCGAAGCAGCGCCTTGAGCCCGTACCAGGTCAGGAAGGCGATCCCGCCCCAGCGGGCGATGGCCAGCAGCGTCGGGTTTTCCAGCAGCAGCTTGGCCAGGCCGAACACGCCGAGGCTGACCAGCACCGCGTCGCAGAATACGCAGAGCGCGGCCACCGAGAGGTGATGCTCGCGGCGCAGGCTCTGCGCGAGGACGAAGGCATTCTGCGCGCCGATGGCGATGATCAGGCCGGCAGCCACCAGGATGCCGTTGAGATAGCTCTGCCACATGTCAGTGTGCCTCCGCCGCCAGCCGCTGGAGCACGGCGAGGGCGCGCCGGCCCTCGTCGCGGGCGACGAACAGGTGGTCGTGGAAATAGCCGGCCATCACGTTGCAACTGATCCCGGCTTCGGCCAGCGCCGTGGCGAAGGCGGCGGTCAGGCCCACCGCCGCCAGCGAGGAGTGCACCGTCAGGGTGATCCAGGCCGCCACGTATTCGTAGGGCAGGCCCAGGCGTTCGGCCTGCCGGCGTTCGAGCACCAGGGTCAGGCCCTCGCGCTCGCGGAAGCTGGCGAGCGGCTCGGCGCCGTTCGGCAGCGCGCCATCGGCGCAGGTACAGAACACATAGTCGCCGGGATTGAGTTCGGGAGTGAGCGTGCGCAGCAGGGTGCGCAGCGAGGTTTCGCCAGCCATGGTCGGTCCGCGTCGGGTGGATCGGAAAAGTGCTGGCGAGTGTGGCCGCGGGCGGTTTATAAGGAAAACGAATCCTGCTGATCTCTCATTAGGAAAACTGATTTTGTTCGACTACAAGTTGCTCGCCGCGCTGGCCGCGGTGGTGGAGCAGGGCGGTTTCGAGCGCGCCGCACAGGCGCTGGGGCTGTCGCAATCGGCGGTATCGCAGCGGATCAAGCTGCTCGAGGCGCGGGTCGGCCAGCCGGTCCTGGTGCGCGAGACGCCGCCGCATCCCACCGATCTCGGGCGCCGCCTGCTCAACCATGTGCAGCAGGTGCGGCTGCTGGAGGGCGACCTGCAGCGCTGGGTGCCGAACCTGGATGAAGGCGGTGCCCCGGAACGCCTGCGCATCGCTCTCAACGCCGATAGCCTGGCGACCTGGTGGGCCGCCGCGGTGGGCGATTTCTGCGCCGAGCGGCGGGTGCTGCTGGACCTTGTGGTGGAGGACCAGGAGGTCGGGCTCAAGCGCATGCGCGCGGGCGAAGTGGCGGGCTGCGTCTGCGGTAGCGCGCGGCCGGTGGCCGGCGCGCGTTCGCTGCTGCTCGGAGCCATGCGTTATCGCGGCCTGGCCAGCCCGGATTTCATTGCCCGGCACTTTCCCCGCGGGGTCGAGGCGGCCGCCCTGGCCGGCGTGCCGGCGATCGTGTTCGGCCCGGACGACCTGCTGCAACACCGCTTTCTCAAGGACCTCGGCGTCGAGGGCGGTTTCATCCACCACCTCTGCCCGTCCTCGGAAGGTTTCGTCCGCCTCACCGCCGGCGGTCTCGGCTGGGGCCTGGTGCCGGAGCGCCAGGTGCAAGGCGAGCTGGCGCGCGGCGAACTGGTCGAGCTGCTGCCCGGCCAGGTCATCGACGTACCGTTGTACTGGCACTACTGGCGCAACGGCGGCGAACTGCTCGCGTCGCTCACCGAGCACCTGCTCGCCCGCGCCGGCGACGGCTTGGTGCGGGTGTCAGGCTGATCAGCCGATGACGGTGATTCGTCCGGAGCCGGGCAACGATTCGACGCAGCGCGCGCCGAGCAACCGCGATGGCGTGAAGTAGCCGCCGGGACCCTGGTAGTCCAGCAGGTGGCGCACTGCCAGGAGCACGCCGTGCAGGGTCAGGTCGTACACGTTGGCCGTCTCCAGGCGCGCCGTGCGGCGTTCGCCGCGGGCGTTGCGCGCCTCGCCCCAGACCCAGGTGCGCAGGCGCTCGCGGGCCGCCTGGTCGGGGCCGGCGATGCGTTTGTCGACCTGCCCCTTGAGCCAGTCCTGGACCCGTTGCCGACCGAGCAGCGGACGCAGCGGATCGATCAGGCGCATGCCCAGGGCCAGCAGCGGCGGCGCCGGCAGGTAGACCTCGATGTCCGGGATGCCGGTGCTGTAGTAGGCGGTGGCCACGTCGCCCCAGGGAATCGTCACGGCGTGCCGCAGGCCGCGGCCGAAATCGATGTCGCGGCGCTTGTAGCCCAACGGCACGTCGCGCAGGCGGCCATTCTCGCGGATCTTGCCGCCGAACTTGAGGCCTTCGACGCTGGTCTTCGCGGTTCCCGTCGAAAGCCCGCTGCCGGTGTCGAAGCCCAGCGCCAGCCGTTGCGCGTCCGGCAGCGCCTCCTTCAGGCAGGCGGCCAGGCAATCGGTGGGGATCACATCGAAGCCGACGCCCGGGCAGACCACGATGCCGGCCTCGCGGGCCTCGGCGTCGCCGGCGTGGGCCTGCTCGAACACCGCGATCTCTCCAGTGATATCCACGTAGTGGGTGCCGGCGGCGCGGCAGGCGGCGATCATCGGCGTGCTGGTGGCAGAGAACGGACCGGCGCAATGGGCCACCACCTTCACCTGGTCCAGGGCTTCGCGGCAGGCCTGCGGATCCCCCAGGTCGAAGACCCGGCACTCCAGCCCGAGCTGGCTGCCGAGCGCGTGCAGGGCGGCCGGGTTGCGTCCGCCGAGGAGCGGCGTCAGGCCCTCGCGCTGCGCCTGTTCAGCGACCAGCCGGCCGGTGTAGCCGTTGGCGCCGTAGATCATCCAGTGACTGGCCATGGTGCGTCTCCCAGCGTGCAGGTGGCTTTCAGGTTAGACCTTGTAGCGCGCAGCGCCGCTTCTGTCGCCCAACGCAAGTCGTGCCGGCGGCCCGCAAGGTCGTTGTTCTGGCATGCTGTGCCAGTGGTGGCGCGGCTCCGGGTTGCTAGAGTCGCGGCACAAGAAGAACAACGGGAGAAACGCAATGCGGATTCTGGTAACGGGGGCGACGGGCTTCATCGGCGGGCGTTTCGCTCGCTTCGCCCTGGAGCAGGGCCTGTCGGTACGGGTCAGCGGTCGTCGTGCGGACGCGGTGGAACATCTGGTGGCGCGGGGCGCCGAGTTCGTTCCCGGCGACCTCGCCGACCCGGCGCTGGTCCTGCGCCTCTGCGAGGATGTCGAGGCGGTGGTGCATTGTGCCGGCGCGGTCGGAGTCTGGGGACCGCGCGAACGCTTCCTGGCGGCCAACGTCGGGCTTGCCGAGAGCGTCGTCGAGGCCTGCATGCGGCAAAAGGTGCGGCGCCTGGTGCATCTGTCGTCGCCGTCGATCTATTTCGACGGGCGCGACCACCTGGACCTGAACGAAGAGTACGTACCCCGGCGTTTTTCCGACCATTACGGGGCGACCAAGTACCAGGCCGAGCAACTGGTGCTCAGCGCCCGCGACCTGGGCCTGGAAGTGTTGGCGCTGCGTCCGCGCTTCGTGGTCGGCGCCGGCGACACCAGCATCTTCCCGCGAATGATCCAGGCCCACCGCAAGGGACGCCTGCGGATCCTCGGCAACGGCCTGAACCGGGTCGACTTCACCAGCGTGCACAATCTCAACGACGCGCTGTTCAGTTGCCTGCTGGCCGGCGAGCCGGCGCTGGGCAAGGTCTACAACATCAGCAACGGGCAGCCGGTACCGTTCTGGGATGCGGTCAACTACGTGATGCGCCAGCTCGACCTGCCGCCGGTCGGCGGTCACCTGCCGTATGCCGTCGGCTATGGCCTGGCGGCGCTCAACGAAGGCGTCTGCCGGATCCTGCCGGGGCGCCCGGAGCCGGTGCTGTTCCGCCTGGGCATGGCGGTGATGGCGAAGAACTTCACCCTGGACATCAACCGCGCCCGCGAATACCTCGACTACGACCCGCGGGTCAGCCTGTGGACCGCGCTCGACGAGTTCTGCGCCTGGTGGCGCGCCCAGGGACTCTGATCAGCCGCGCAACGGGCCGGCGTATTGTCGGCTCGGCGCCTGCGCGGGCAACAGGGAAGGTTCCGCCGGCGGCAGCGCGACCCCGCTGAGCCTGCCGAGGCGCTGTCCCAGCTCCCGCGTCGTCGCATCGCCGGAGCGGGCGCAGGCCGCCTGCATCGCGGCGATCGCATCGCGTTGCTGGAAGTGGATATCCAGCGCCTGTTCCTCGCGTAGGCGTCGGCGCACGGCGCGCATGCAATCCAGCAAGGATTTGTTCAACTCCATGCATCCTCCGGCTCTCGAATCTGCCCGGCAATGCCCAGGCAAGCGACGTGCCATGCGGGCCGCGGACCAGCGCCGGCGTGCGGGGCGGGGAACCGCTGGCGGCCTGCGGCGGTCTGTGCCGGACAACGTTCGCTCCGTCTTGGGGCGCACGGCTTCGCGGTGGAGCGCCCCGGTCCGGCAATTTGCTTCGAGCAGACGCTGAAGGGGCGGGGCCGAACCGATATAATGCGCCATTCGGCCCTTTCTCCAGGCCTCCGGCAGGATGCCGTTCCCCTTCACAGGTTTTCACCATGCGTAACGATGCTTTCGACGAACTCGACGATGTGCCCAGCCTGACCACCGATGCTGCCGACCGTGATGAATTCGGCCACCACCCGCGGCACGTCTACGAACCGGAGCAGCGCCGGGTCGTCGACACCAAGGAGCGCCGTCCGGCCTCTACCGGCCCGCTCTGGGCCCTGCTCGGGGCGATGCTGATCGCCCTCGCCGGGGTGGGTTGGTGGAGCCACCAGCAAATCAGCCTGATGGAACAGCAGTTGGTGGCGACCCAGGAAAGCTTCGTAAGGATCAGCGAAGAAGCCGCCGGGCGCCTCGACGACATTCGCGGCAAGGTGGTCGCCAGCGAGTCCAGCGTCACCAGCGAACGCGAGGCGCTGCGCCTGCAGGTCAAGCAACTGCAGGAGAAACTCGGCAGCCAGGAACGCCAGCAGGCCGATGTGAGCAACCAGTTCGGCGGCCAGGGCAAACGCCTCGACCAACTGGCCAGCGATCTCAAGGCCCAGCAGGAAAGCGCGGCGCAACTGGTCGCGCAACTGGACGGCAAGCTGCAGACACTGGCCGCCGAACAGGAGAAGCTGAAAGCCCTGCAGGTCGAACTGGGCAAGACCAACGAGCAACTCAAGGCCCTCGGCGGCGATGTCGCGGCGCTGAAGAAGCAGGGCAACCCGAGCCAGACGATCAAGGGTATCCAGGATGACCTGCTGGTATTGCGCAGCCAGCTCGACAACCGCCCGGCCCAGGGCGGCAATACCGCCGAGTTCGACGCCTTCCGCACCCAGGTGATGCGCAACATCAACACCCTCCAGGCCCAGGTGCAGAACCTGCAGCAGCAGCTCAATACCCGCTGACCCCTTGCGCCGCCAGCCGCCCGTCGCACCGGGCGCTGGCGGCGACAGTTCGCCGCGCCCGGCGAAAATCCCCGCTTCCATTGCTCTGGATCAGCGAATCCGCTGCTCCTCCACTCCGATACTGCGTCCTTAAGCGAGCCTTAAGTGAGAGTCGTTTAGATTCTCGGTCACCGGCCAGGGAGGCCATTGGTCCCTTCCTCTGCCTGGAATCCGCCATGAGCGCACTGCAACCGTCCCGTTCCTACCGCATCACCGGTTATTCCCCCGCCATCAGCAACGGCTATCGCCAACGCCTGTTCTCCATGGGGCTTCTGCCCGGCGCGGCGCTGCGCGTGGTGCGCATCGCCCCGCTGGGCGACCCGATCCAGGTCGAGACCCGCCAGACCAGCCTGGCGCTGCGGCGCAAGGACCTCGCCCTGCTGACCCTCGTCCCGCTCGACTGACCCCGCCCGGAATCCCCATGACCGCATTGACCCTCGGCCTGATCGGCAATCCCAACTCCGGCAAGACCACCCTGTTCAACCAGCTCACCGGCTCGCGCCAGCGGGTCGGCAACTGGGCCGGCGTCACCGTGGAGCGCAAGGAGGGTGCGTTCCATACCGTCCGTCACGCGGTGCGCCTGGTCGACCTGCCCGGCACCTATTCGTTGACCAGCGTTTCCGCCCAGGCCTCGCTGGACGAGCAGATCGCCTGCCGCTACATCGCCAGCGGCGAAGTCGACGTGCTGGTCAACGTGGTGGATGCGGCGAACCTGGAGCGCAACCTGTACCTCACGGTGCAGCTGCGGGAGATGGGCATCCCCTGCATCGTCGCGCTGAACATGCTCGACATCGCCCGTAGCCAGCGCATCCGCATCGATATCGACGGTCTGGCGCGGCGTCTCGGTTGCCCGGTGGTGCCGCTGGTATCCACCCGCGCCGATGGCATCGACGAACTGAAGGCGGCCATCGACTCCCTACAGCTCCCGCAGGCGGCGCTGGCGGTGGACTACCCGCCGGCCATCCAGGCGCAGGTCGGCTACCTCCTGGAAACGCGCGCTCCGGCGGCCTCGGCCATCGAGCCGCGCTGGCTGGCGTTACAGGCGCTGGAAGGCGACATCTTCAACGGCCCGGCGCTGGGCTTGCCGCCCGCCACCCTGGAACAGGCGCGCCAGGGCTGCGGCGAGGAGCCCGAGCTGGCGATCGTCGATGCGCGCTACCGACTGATCGGCGAGATCTGTGCGGCGGTCTGCGACCACCAGCAGGCTCAGCCGCACCGGCTGACCCAATGGCTCGACCGGGTCGTCCTGAATCGCTGGCTGGGTCTGCCGATCTTCCTGCTGGTGATGTACCTGATGTTCTTCTTCGCCATCAACATCGGCGGGGCGCTACAGCCGATCTTCGACAAGGGCTCGTCGGCGATCTTCATCGACGGCATCCAGTGGCTGGGTATCCGCTTCGGCCTGCCCGATTGGCTCACGGTGTTCCTCGCCCAGGGCATCGGTGGCGGGGTCAACACGGTGTTGCCGCTGGTGCCGCAGATCGGCTTGATGTACCTGTTCCTCTCGCTGCTCGAGGATTCCGGCTACATGGCCCGCGCGGCCTTCGTCATGGACCGCCTGATGCAGGCGCTGGGCCTGCCGGGCAAGTCGTTCGTGCCGCTGATCGTCGGTTTCGGCTGCAACGTACCGTCGATCATGGGCGCGCGGACCCTGGACGCGCAGCGCGAGCGGCTGATTACCATCATGATGGCGCCGTTCATGTCCTGCGGCGCGCGCCTGGCGATCTTCGCCGTATTCGCCGGGGCCTTCTTCGGCCAGGGCGGCGCGCTGGTGATCTTCTCCCTGTACCTGCTCGGCATCGTCGTGGCGATCCTCACCGGGCTGTTGCTCAAGCACACCTTGATGCGCGGCGAGGCCTCGCCGTTCGTCATGGAACTGCCGCTGTACCATGTGCCACACCTTAAGAGCCTGCTGCTGCAGACCTGGTCGCGCCTGCGCGGCTTCGTGGTGCGGGCCGGCAAGGTGATCATCCTGGTCAGCCTGGTGATCGGCGGCCTGAACAGCATCACCCTCGACGGCAAGCCGGTGCAGGGCGACATCGGCCATTCCGCGCTGGCCAGCGTCAGCCAGCGTCTCACTCCGCTGCTGGCGCCGCTCGGGGTGCAGCCGGACAACTGGCAGGCCACCGTCGGCCTGGTCACCGGGGCGATGGCCAAGGAAGTGGTGGTCGGCACCCTGAACACCCTCTACACCGCCGAGCAGATCCAGGGCGAGGCCTTCGACTACGAAGGCTACGACCTGCCCGGGCAACTGCGCGAGGCCCTGGTCGAGACCTGGGACGGCCTGGTCGATACCTTCAGCCTCAGCGTGCTGGCCAACCCGGTGGAGGCGAGCATGGCCGACGGCGACATGGAGACCGGCTCGATGGGCACCATGGCGAGCAAGTTCGGCAGCCCCATCGCGGCCTACAGCTATCTGGTCTTCGTCCTGCTCTACGTGCCCTGCGTGACCGCCATGGGCGCGATCGCCCGGGAAAGCAGCAAGGGCTGGATGGCTTTCTCGGTGCTCTGGGGGCTGAACGTCGCCTACTCGCTGGCGACCCTCTGCTACCAGGTCGCCACCTTCGCCGCGCACCCCGAGCGTAGCGTCCTGACCATCGCCGTGGTGCTGCTCTTCAACCTGATCCTGATGACCTGCCTGCGTCTGTTCGGCCGTGAGCAGGTACTGCAACTGCCAGGCCGAATGGCCGATGCCCCGAGCGGGCAGGGAGGATGTCACTGATGGCGACACTCATGCAGCTCCGCGCCGCCCTGGAAGACGGCCAGGCGCGTGGGCTGAAACAGCTCAGCCGCCAGGTGGACGCGCCGCCGGCGCTGGTGGAGGCGATCCTGGAGCGGCTGATCGCGCTCGGCAAGGTCGAGCGGGTGGCTGCGCAAAGCTCGGGCGGTTGCGGCGGCGGTTGCAAGGGCTGCGCCCAGCGCGATCCGTGCGCGGAGCCGGAGCCGTATTTCCGCCTGCGCTAGACGGGCAAAGCACAGAGCCCGCCACGACAAGCGTGGCGGGCTCTTCCTGGCTGGCGCGATCAGGCCAGGGTCGGATAGTCCAGGTAGCCTTCGGTACCGCCGGTATAGAAGGTTTCCGGGCGCGGCGGGTTCAGTTCGGCGCCCTGGCGCAGGCGTTCGACCAGGTCCGGGTTGGCGATGAAGGGGACGCCGAAGGCCACCGCATCGGCGTCGCCCTTGGCCAGGATGGCGTTGGCGCTGTCGAGGGTGAACTGCTCGTTGGCGATGTAGGGTCCGCCGAAGGCTTTCTTCAGGGCTACGCCGATGCTGTCGTCGGCCTGCGCTTCGCGGGCGCAGATGAAGGCGATGCCGCGCTTGCCCAGCTCACGGGCGACATGGCTGAAGGTTTCCAGGCGGTTGGAATCGCCCATGTCGTGGGAGTCGGCACGCGGCGCCAGGTGTACGCCGACGCGCTGGGCGCCCCATACGGAGATCGCCGCGTCGGTGACCTCCAGCAGCAGGCGCGCGCGGTTCTCGATGGAGCCGCCGTAGCGGTCGGTGCGCTTGTTGGTGCTGTCCTGGAGGAACTGGTCGAGCAGGTAGCCGTTGGCGCCGTGGATCTCCACGCCGTCGAAGCCGGCGGCCTTGGCCCGCTCGGCGCCCTGGCGGTAGGCCTCGACGATGTCGGCGATCTCCTCGGTGTCCAGCGCGCGCGGGGTGACGTAGGGACGCTTCGGGCGCACCAGGCTGACGTGCCCCTCGGCGGCGATGGCGCTCGGCGCCACCGGCAGCTCGCCATTCAGGTAGAGCGGATCGGAAATCCGCCCGACGTGCCAGAGTTGCAGGAAGATGCGCCCGCCGGCGGCGTGCACCGCCTTGGTCACGTTGCTCCAGCCACGGACCTGGTCATCGGACCAGATGCCGGGGGTGTCGGGGTAGCCCACGCCCATCGGCGTGACCGCGGTGGCCTCGCTGAGGATCAGGCCGGCATCGGCGCGCTGGGCGTAGTACTCGGCCATCAGGGCGTTGGGCACGCGGCCTTCATCGGCGCGGCAGCGGGTCAGCGGCGCCATGACGATGCGGTTGGGCAGCTCGAGGTCGCCGAGCACGATGGGATCGAACAGAGTAGCCATGGAACATCCTCCACTAGGGAATAGACGGACAGGGGATCAATCGAGGACCGGCTGCGCCTGGGCGCGGCCGTTTCCGGAAAAGGCGATCAGGGTGGCCAGCAGCGCCAGCGCGGCCAGCGCGGCGGCGGCCAGCGGCACGCGGGTCAGGCCCAGGCCGTGGTCGATGACGCTGCCGCCGACCCAGGCGCCGAGCGCGTTGCCGACGTTGAAGGCGCCGATGTTCAGGGTCGCCACCAGGTTCGGCGCGGCATGCCCGACGCGGACCACGTTGACCTGCAGTGCGGGCACCGCGGCGAAGGCGGCGGCGGCCCAGAAGAACAGGGTGATTTCCGCCGGCAGCAGGGCCTGGCTGGTCCAGCTGAACAGCGCCGAGACCAGCGCCATGGCGGCGAACACCGCGGCCATGGTGGTGCCCAGGCGCCAGTCGGCGAGGCGGCCGCCGATCACGTTGCCGACGGTCAGGCCGACGCCGATCAGCAGCAGGGTCCAGGTCACGCCGCGCGGGCTGACCCCGGTGACTTCGCCGAGCAGCGGCGCGACGTAGGTGAACAGGGCGAACATCGAGGCGGCGAACAGCACGGTGGTGCCCAGGGCCAGCCACAGCGACGGGTTCTTCAGCGCGGACATTTCCTGGCGCAGGTCGACCTTCTCTTCCTCGCGGTCGTTTGGCAGCACCCTGGCCAGGCCGACGAAGGCGACCACGCCGATCAGGGTCACCACCCAGAAGGTCGCGCGCCAGCCGGCTTCCTGGCCGAGCGCGGTACCCAGCGGCACGCCGAGCACGTTGGCCAGGGTCAGGCCGGTGAACATCAGGGCCACGGCGGAAGCGCGGCGGTTCGGCGCCACCAGGCTGGCGGCGACCACCGAGCCGATGCCGAAGAAGGCGCCATGGCAGAGCGCGGTGACGATCCGCGCCAGCATCAGCAGGCCGTAGTTGGCGGCCACCGCGCAGAGCAGGTTGCCGACGATGAAGATGCCCATCAGCGCGAGCAGGGCTTTCTTGCGTTCCAGGCGGGCGGTGGCCATGGCCATCAACGGGGCGCCGAAGGCCACGGCGAAGGCGTAGCCGCTGATCAGCCAGCCGGCGCTGGGAATGGATACCCGCAGGTCGCCGGCGACCTGCGGCAGCAGGCCCATGATGACGAATTCGGTGGTACCGATGGCAAAGGCGGATAAAGCGAGGACGAGAAGAGACGCCGGCATCGGTCGAGCTCCTGGACTGCGAGGTGGTGGGGTGGAAGCGAGTGCTGCTTACAGCTCGTCGCCGAGTTGGTCGAGGAAGGCCTGGATGGTCTCCTCGTTGCGCTTGAAGAAATTCCACTGGCCGACCCGGCGGCTGGTCACCAGACCGGCGCGTTGCAGGGTGGCGAGGTGTACCGACACGGTGGACTGGGAGAGACCGGTACGCTGGTCGAACTTGCCGGCGCAGACGCCGATCTCGAACGGGTGGTCCTGCTCGACGAAGTACTTCTCCGGTTCCTTCAGCCAGCGCAGCATGTCGCGTCGCACCGGGTGGGAGAGAGCCTTGATGATTTCGTCGATGTCCAGTGGCATGGCGGTGGTCCGTTGGCCGTCCATATCGGGTTGGGACGAACTATATATCGGTGTGGGACGATATGGGGATCGATTGCGACGATAGTCGCTATCGACAGGGCTGATGACGATGATCGAAACGACGGTTCCGTCCCTGGGGTAAGCTAGCCCGCATGAACTACCTCGCGCATCTCCACCTCGGCGGCCCGCAACCGGCCCAACTGCTCGGCAGCCTGTACGGCGACTTCGTCAAGGGCCGCCTGCAGGGACAATGGCCGGGCGAGATCGAGCGGGCCATCCAGTTGCACCGGCGCATCGACGCCTTCACCGACAGCCATCCACTGGTGCGTGCGGCCAAGCGGCGCTTCCCGCTGGAGCGCCGGCGTTTCGCCGGCGTCCTGCTGGACGTGTTCTTCGACCACTGCCTGGCGCGCGACTGGAACGACTACGCCGACGAACCGCTGCCGCAGTTCGTCGAGCGGGTCTACGGCACTCTGCGCACCGCCTCGCCGCTGCCGGAGCGCCTGGCGCGCATCGCGCCGCGGATGGCGGCCCAGGACTGGCTGGGCAGCTACCGCGAGTTCGCGGTCTTGCGCGAAGTGCTGGGCGGCATGTCGCGGAGGCTGTCGCGACCGCACCTGCTGGACGGTTCCTGGGAAGAACTGGCCCAGCGCTACGATGACCTGAGCGCGGATTTCCGCGCCTTCTACCCGCAACTCCAGGCTTTCGCCCTGAGCCAGCGCTGAGCCTGGCGCAGCGGCCATTGGCCCGGCCGGCGGAATCACCTATCAATTGTTTCAGTCCGAAGCATCCGCTTGATGCACATCAACCGGCAGCGGTCGCGTCGATCGTTCAATGGGGCCGACGTTCAACGCTCTGCCAATGGAGGTGGAAGATGAAACGAATCCTGGTGGCGACCGACCTGTCCTCGCGTTCCGAGCTGGCGGTCATGCGCGCCGCGGCGCTGGCCAAGGCGAGGAATGCCGAACTGACCGTGCTGAACGTGCTCGACGACGACCAGCCGCCGGTGCTGATCGCGCCGCAACGGCTGGCCATCGCCAACCTGCTGGAAGTGAACGGACAGGCCCTGAAGGAGCGCCTCGGCGTCGAGTCCAAGGCGATCGTGCGGGTCGGCGATCCGGTGGTGGTGATCAACGCGGTGGCCGAGGAGATCGGCGCCGACCTGCTGGTGATGGGCGCGCACCGGCACACGCCGCTGCGCGACCTGTTCATCGGCACCACCCTGGAGCGGGTGGTACGCAATGCGAAGATCCCGGTGCTGCGCGCGGCCGGTGCGCCGGAAGAGGAGTACCGCCGGGTGCTGCTGGCGCTGGACTTCTCGCCGACCTCGACGCGCGCGGTGCAGATGGCCGGCCAGCTCGGCTTCCTCGACGCCGCCAGCCTCACCGCGCTGCATGCCTTCGAGCCGTTCGCCAAAGGCATGATGCGTTATTCGGGGATCAAGGAAGACCGCGTCGAGCATTACGTCGACCAGGAGGAACTCAAGGCCAACGTCGAGCTGCGCGACTACGTCGCCGGCCTGGGGCTGGGCCGCGAGGACATCCAGTTGCGCGTCGGCGAAGGCTTGCCGATCAACGTGATCATGACCGAGGTACGCCGCCAGGCGCCGCAGTTGACGGTGCTCGGCACCCAGGGCCTGACCGGCTTCCGCCGCGCGCTGATCGGCAGCGTGGCCGAGGCGGCCCTCGGCGACCTGCCGTGCGACGTGCTGGCGGTGCCGCCCAAGCGCGACTAGGCGGCGCGCCGGGTTTGCGTAGTGGCGGCAGTGCCGAACAGCGCCAGGCGCACCGCCTGCTGGGCCTGGCGGGCCAGTTCGGCGCGGTCCAGGCCCTGGCTGGGGATCGGTTCCAGCAGTTGGATATGCACGCTGCCGCGCTCGCCGCGCAGCAGGCGGCCGAGGTGGCTGAGCAAGTCGTCGTCGCCGATGAACGGCGCCTGCGCATCGGGCACGCCGTCGCGGCGGTAGCTGATCGCCACCGGCTGCACCGCCACGCCGGCTTCCAGGGCGCTGGCCATCAGGCGACCGTGGAAGGTGCGCAGGCTTTCGCCGTTGGTGGTGGTGCCTTCCGGGAAGATCAGCAGGTTGCGTCCGCGGTGCAGCTGTTCGGCCAAGCGCTGGTTGATCAGCCGGCTGTCGCCCGAGCCGCGGCGGATGAACAGGGTGCCGGCCTTTTCCGCCAGCCAGCCGGCCAGCGGCCAGGCACGCACCTCGGCCTTGGACAGGAAGGTCAGCGGCGCCAGGGCGCCGAGCAGCGGGATATCGGTCCAGGACACATGGTTGGCTACCCACAGCATGGGTTGCCGGGGCGCTTCGCCGCTGACCCTGACCTCGAAGGGCAGGGCCGCGCAGAGGCGCGCCAGCCACCAGCGGGTCAGGCGCTGGCGCAACGGCGTGACGTCGGCGCCGGGCAGCCGCTCGCGCAGGCTGACCCAAGCGGCCAGGCCCAGTCCGAGCGCGACCAGCCCGAGCAGGCGGGCGCTGCGCAGCAGCAGGCGCAGCCGCGCCATCAGACCGCTGCCTTGAAGTGGCGGGCGTAGCGCGGGCAGAGTTCGTCTCGCTTGAGCAGGATGAACACGTCGGCGACCTGGAAATCCGGGTCCCAGCAGGGCTCGCCGCAGATCTTGGCGCCCAGGCGCATGTAGGCCTTGAGCAGCGGCGGCAGCTCGGCGGTGAGGTTTTCCGGGACGTCCAGCGGCGGCAGCGGGTTCTTCGGCTCGGCCTGCAGGTAGTCGGTGCACAGGTAGCGTTCGCGCAGCCGCTGCATCACCGCCTTGGCCTGCATACCGCCGTCGCGCATGGGAATGCTGGCGCAGCCCATCAGGTAGCGGTAGCCGCCCTCGTTGAGGACCTCGGCGAGTTCGCCCCAGAGTACCGCGATGGTGGCGCCGTTGCGGTATTCGGGAGCGACGCAGGTGCGGCCGATCTCCAGGACCGGGCCGTGCAGGGCGTCGAGGCCGGAGAGGTGGAACTCCTCTTCGCTGTAGAAGCGCCCGAGGCGTTCGGCGGCGCGATGGTCGAGCAGCCGGGTGGTGGCCACCAGGGCGCCGCTGTCGAGGTCGCGGACGCCGATGTGCGCGCAGTGACGGTCGTAGTCGTCGCGGTCGAGGCCGTCTTCGGCGCCTTCGAGCTTGGCGTCGAACTCGGCGCTGAATACGCGGTAGCGCAGGGCCTGGGCCTCGCGCAGGGCGCGGGCGCCGTTCAGGCGCTCGGCCTTCAGGCGGCGTCCGGCGACGGGTTCGCGGGTAATGGCGGTCTGGGTCATGCCTGGGCCTCCTTGGGCCGGCGCCGCGGGTTGCGGCCGCTCGGCTTTGTTGTGCAAGCTCAGGCTAGGAAGGCGCGGTGTCACCCCTGTGACAGGGGCGTGATGCTTGTATGACATTGTCGCCGGATGTAACGCGCCGTTGTTCAACGCTGGCACCCTCGGCAGGATGCCGGTTCCGACACATTCCACACTGGAGTCCGCCATGTCCTGGCAACGCTTGCTCGGCCCGCTCGACCGCCTGCCCACCGAAGGCTCCCTGGAAGACTGGCACGCCGCCGCCCTGGCGCGCGCCGACGGTCTTGGCACCCTGGAGCGGGCGGTGCTCGGCGGACGATTGGCCGCGAGTCCGGGCCTGGCCTTCCTCGCCGGCTACCAGGCGGCCCTGCGCGCGCTCTGGCCGGCGGCGCCGGAAGGTCTCGGCGCGCTGTGCGTGACCGAGAAGCGCAGCGTGCGCCCGGCGGACCTGCAGACCCGCCTGGAGGGGCTGGTCCTGCATGGACAAAAGGATTTCGTCACCGCTGGCGACAGCGCCTCCTGGTGGCTGGTGGCCGCCCGCGACGAGGCGCCGGGGCAGCCGCCGCGACTGTCGATGACGGTGGTCCTGGCCGGCGCCCCGGGGGCGCGCCTGGAGGCGTTGCCGGCGCTGCCGCTGATGCCGGATGTGCCGCATTCCCGCCTGTTGCTCGACGGTGCCCATTGCGAGCGCCTGCCCGGCGATGGTTGGGACGACTACGTCAGGCCGTTCCGCCTGCTGGAGGATGTCCATGTGCTGGCGGCGCTGGTCGGCTGGCTCTATGGGGTCGGCCATGAATGCGGCTGGCCCTCGCCGCTGCTGCTGCGCCTGGCCGGCATCCTCGGCGGCTGCGCCGAGGTCGCGCGGCATCCGGTCGCCTGCGTCGGCACCCAGGCGGTACTGGCTGGGCTGTTCGAACAGTTCTCGGCGCTGGAGGGGCAACTGGATGCCGCCTTCGCCGCCAACGCCTCGACCTGGGAGGCATTGTGGCAACGCGATCGCGGCTTGCTGGCGATTGCCAACGGGGCCCGCAAAGTTCGCCTGGAGAAGGCCTTGACCCGCCTCGGGCTTGACCCAGGTCAGTGAGGCGCCGCGCCGCAGGCGCTTACCCTGCGCAGCATCCGGCGAGGAATGCTCCTCGGCGCCTGCACAGAGTAGATTTCACCGACCATGCGACGCGAACCGATCGTGCTGTTCGACAACGGCAGCCACCAGTGCCTGTGTTTCGATGACCTCGTCAGCGGCGAAGGGGTCCAGTCCAACCAGTTCCTGATCGTCGACAACGGCCAGTACCTGCTGCTCGATCCCGGCGGCGACCTGACCTACACGCCGCTCTCGCTGGAATTGTCGAAACGCTTTCCGCTGCAGGAGCTGGACTACATCTTCGCTTCGCACCAGGACCCGGACATCATCGCCGCCCTCGACAAGTGGCTGCTGCACACCCGCGCCCGGGTGATCTGCTCCAAGCTGTGGGCGCGCTTCCTGCCGCACCTGACGGCCAACTACCTGGCGGTCAGCCATGGCATCAACACCTACGACCGGGTCATGCCGTTGCCCGACCGCGGCCAGGCGATCGCTCTCGGCGACTGCTCGTTGAAGGCGATCCCCGCGCATTTCCTGCATTCGGTGGGCAACTTCCAGCTCTACGACCCGGTGAGCAAGATCCTTTTCTCGGGCGATATGGGCGCCTCGCTGGTGGACGACGCGGCGCCGGTCAGCGATTTCGCCGCGCATATCCAGTACATGGACGGATTCCATCGCCGCTACATGGCGGCGAACAAGATCTGCCGCCTGTGGGCGCGGATGGTCCGGGACATGGATGTGGAGATGATCGTGCCGCAACACGGGCGGCCCTTCGTCGGCAAGGAAATGATCAGCGCCTTCCTCTACTGGATCGAGAACCTCGAGTGCGGCATCGACCTGCTCGGCCCGGACGACTACCGCATGCCAGGCTGAGTCCGCGCTTCCTGGCGTCATCGAGGCCATGCTAGGGTTGCCCCTCGACCGTCGAGAGGGCCCGCCGATGCCCGCTTTGCCGTTGTCCCGCCGCGCCCTCGCCGCGCTGGCCCTGGTATTCGCCCTCCCTGCCCTGGCCGAAGACTGGCCCGACACCGACTGGCCCCGTGCCCAACAGCCCGCGGGGCCGGCGCTGGAGGCATTCGAGCGCTATGCCTTCGGTCGTCGCGACGATGTTCGTCGTAAAGGCATCCGCACCGACGCGGTAGTGGTGATCCGCGACGGTCGTCTGGTCTATGAGCGCTACGCCGGCCCGAGCCGTGCAGAGACCCCGCACCTTACCTGGTCGGTGAGCAAGAGCCTGCTCGCCACGCTGCTTGGCGTCGCCGAGGGCGAAGGGCGCTTCCAGCTCGACGACCCGGTGGCGCGCTACTACCCGCCGTTCGCCCGTCATCCCGAGGTGACGTTGCGCCACCTGCTGAACTGGTCTTCCGGGCTGGACTGGCAGGAGGACTACGAGTTCGCGCCATTGAAATCCTCCGTGGTGGCGATGCTCTACACCCGTGGGCGTGACGACATGGCCGGCTTCGTCGCCGAAACCCCGCAGGCCCGGCCGCCGGGCCGGCGTTTCCGCTACTCCAGCGGCGACAGCAACGTGCTGGCGGCGGCCCTCCACGGCATGCTCGGCGCGGACTATGCCGAGTACCCCTGGCGCGCGCTGTTCGAGCCGCTGGGCATCCGTTCGGCGGTATGGGAGCGAGACGCCGCCGGCACGTTCGTCGGCTCGTCGTACGTCTACATGAGCGCCCGCGACCTGGCGCGCGTCGGCCTGCTGATGCAGCGCCACGGGCGCTGGCGCGAGCGGCAACTGCTGCCGCTGGCATGGGTCGAGTTCAACCTGACACCCTTCGCCCGCTACCGGCCGAGCGCGGAAGAGGAGGGCGAGGCGGTGCCGGGCGGCCAGTGGTGGTTGAACCGTGCGGTGAAAGGCGCGCCGGCGCCCTGGCCGGACGTCGCCGAGACCGCCTTCGCCGCGCTCGGCCACTGGGGCCAGGCGCTCTACGTGCTGCCCGAGGAGAAGCTGGTGATCGTGCGCTACGCCGACGACCGCGACGGGCGTTTCCGCCACAACGAATTCCTGCGCCTGGCACAGGCGGCGTTCGCCGGGGAGGCGCGGCCATGATCCGTCGCCATCCCTTGCTCTTCCTGTTCGTCCTGGGGCTGCTCGCCGCCCTCGCGTGGGCCTGGCAGAACCGCATCCACCTGGCGGCCTTTCCCGCCATCATCGGCGCCTATACGGCCAAGGAGTACTGCTCCTGCCGCTACGTGATGGGGAACTCCGCGGACTATTGCCGGGCCTATACCCAACAGTACGTGCCGATCAGCGGCTTCTTCGACGACGAAGCCCGCCGCCGGGTGACCGCCCGCGGCCTCGGCAGTACGCAGACGGCCGCCTGGCTGGGCCCGCGCGAGGGATGCCGGCTCATGCCCGAGGCGGACAGGCTGCCGGACTGACCGGCGGCGCATGTCGGGGCGCGGGGCGAGGGACGGCGCCGGCCCGAAGCCGGAGGTGGAATGCCTGTTGTATTGTGTGTCCTGTTGTTGCTCCTCAGCCCGCTGCTGTCGGCGGCGGAATGGCAACTGGAGCCGGATTACTCGCGGATCAGCTTCGTTTCCGTGAAACGCGCGAAGATGGCCGAGGTGCAGCGCTTCGACCGTCTCAGCGGCCAGATCGACAAGCAGGGCGTCGCGCGCATCGTGGTGCCGCTGGGCACCCTGGACAGCGGCCTGGCCCTGCGCGACGAGCGAATGAAGGACAACTTCTTCGAAACCTCGCGCTTCCCCGAGGCCACCGTGGAGAGCCGCCTGGACATGGCCGGCTTCGACGACCTGCGGGTCGGCCAGTCGCGGGTCGAGAAGCTCGACTTCACCCTCGACCTGCACGGCCAGCAGCGCCGCCTGAAGGCCGACGTGCTGGTCACCCGCCAGGGCGAAGGGCTGGTCCAGGTGGCGACCCTGGAGCCGGTGCTGCTGAAGCTGCTCGACTTCGACCTGGAAGAGAAGCTCAAGCCCTTGAAGGAGATGGCCAATATTCCCTCGATCACTCCCGAGGTACCGGTGTTCGCCGTGCTGAACTTCCGCGAAGTGCCGCCGGAACAGTTCTGACGTACCGGCGGAGGGCGGCGCGGGCCTTGGGTTCCACCCAGTGGAACCGCCTTCCGTTGTCCTTCGCCGCGTGCCGCGCTTAGCTGTGACCACGCCCGGCCGGCCTTGCGTCCGGGCCTCCCGCCAACAAGACCGGAGCGCAATCCGGCCAGAGGAGAGACGGCATGGCTCGACATCGACACATCGTGGCCTGGCTCGAGGAGGTCGCCGACGACCTGCGTAGCCTGCGCCAGGACATCCACGCCCATCCCGAACTGGGCTTCGAGGAGCGACGCACCGCCGCGCTGGTCGCCGAATGCCTGCGCGGCTGGGGCTACGAAGTGCACGAAGGGATCGGCCGCACCGGCGTGGTCGGCGTCCTCCGCCAGGGCGACGGTACGCGGCGGCTCGGCCTGCGGGCGGACATGGATGCGCTGCCGATCGTCGAGGCCACGGGGCTCGGCTACAGCAGCTGCCACGGCGGGCGCATGCACGCCTGCGGCCACGACGGACACACCGCGATGCTGCTCGGCGCGGCACGCTACCTGGCGGCGACGCGGCGTTTCGACGGCACCCTGGTACTGATCTTCCAGCCCGCCGAGGAAGGCCAGGGCGGCGCCGAGGCGATGCTCGCCGACGGGCTGCTGGAGCGCTTTCCCTGCGATGCGCTGTTCGGCATGCACAACATGCCGGGACTGGAGGCCGGGCACCTGGGCTTCCGCGCGGGACCGATGATGGCTTCCCAGGACCTGCTGAGCGTCACCCTGGAGGGCGTCGGTGGACACGGTTCGATGCCGCACCTGAGCGTCGATCCGTTGCTCGCCGCGTCGAGCGCGGTGATGGCCCTGCAGAGCGTGGTGGCGCGCAACGTCGATCCGCAGAGGGCCGCGGTGGTCACGGTCGGCGCATTGCAGGCCGGCGAGGCGGCCAACGTCATACCCCAGCGCGCCGTGCTGCGCCTGAGCCTGCGGGCGCTCGACGGCCAGGTGCGCGAGCAGGTGCTGCAGCGGGTTCGCCAGATCATCGAGTTGCAGGCCGCCAGCTATGGGTGCCAGGCCAGCATCGAGCACTACCCGGCCTATCCAGTGCTGGTCAACAGCGTCGAGGAAACCGAGTTCGCCCGCCAGGTCGGGGTCGAGCTGGCCGGCGCGGAGCAGGTCGACGGCGACACGCCGAAGCTGATGGGCAGCGAGGACTTCGCCTGGATGCTACAGCGCTGCCCCGGCAGCTACCTGTTCATCGGCAACGGCAGAGGACGGCCGATGGTGCACAACCCGGCCTATGACTTCAACGACGACATCCTGGTCCGGGGCGCGGCCTATTGGGGCGCGCTCGCCGAGACCTGGCTGGCCGCCCCCGCGGCGTCCGGCCTTCGACTGACTGCCGCCAATAACGGCGCGGCCTGAGCCGCGCCGGCATTCCCCCGGTTACCAGGAGATTCCCATGCACGCTTGCCCGAGCGGTACCTCGCGTACCCGCCAGGTGGCGGCTGCCGTGATCGGCAACGCCCTGGAGTGGTACGACTTCATCGTCTACGGCTTCCTTTCCAGCCTGATCGCCAGGCTGTTCTTCCCTTCCGGCGACGAGTACACCTCGCTGTTGATGGCCCTGGCCACCTTCGGTGTCGGTTTCTTCATGCGTCCGGTCGGTGGGGTCCTGCTCGGCCTGTATGCCGACCGCAGGGGACGCAAGGCGGCGATGCAACTGATCATCCTGCTGATGACGCTGTCCATCGCGATGATCGCCTTCGCCCCGACCTACGCGGCGATCGGCGTCGGCGCACCGTTGCTGATCGTGATCGCGCGAATGCTGCAGGGTTTCGCCACCGGCGGCGAGTACGCCAGCGCCACGGCTTTCCTGGTGGAAAGCGCGCCGCCGCACCGGCGCGGTCTCTACGGTTCCTGGCAATTGTTCGGCCAGTGCCTGGCGGTGTTCGCCGGTGCGGGGATGGGCGCGCTGGTCACCCATTGCCTGGACGCCGAGGCCCTGGAGAGCTGGGGCTGGCGGGTGCCGTTCCTGTTCGGTCTGCTGATCGGTCCGGTGGGATTGTGGATCCGCCGCTACATGGGCGAGACCGAGGCCTTCCTCGAAGCCATCCGGGAGCCCGGCGAGCGCCAGGGGCTGCTCGGCGTGCTGCGCGAATACCGGCGCAGCGTGCTGGTGAGCATGGGCCTGACGGTGATCGGCACGGTGTCCTTCTACGTGGTGCTGGTGAATATGCCGACCTTCGCCCACAAGCAGTTGGGCCTGCCGCTGGACGAGGTGTTCATGGTGCAGATGGCTGCGGTGGCGCTGATGACCCTGGTGATCCCGTTGGCTGGGGGACTCTCCGACCGGGTCGGGCGGCGCCCGGTGCTGCTGGTCGCGACCCTGGCCTTCATGCTCATGGTCTATCCGCTGTTCGCCTGGGTCGCCGCGGCGCCGAGCCTGGGGCGCCTGCTGCTGATGCAACTGTTGCTGTGCACGGCGATCGGCGGCTTCTTCGGCCCGGCGCCGACCGCGGTGGCCGAGCAGTTTCCGGTGCGGGTGCGTTCCACCGGCCTGGCGGTGGCGTATAACCTGGCGGTGATGCTGTTCGGCGGTTTCGCTCCGTTCATCGTCACCTGGCTCACCGAGGTCGGCGGCTCGCCAGTGGCGCCGGCGTTCTACGTGCTCGGCGCGGCCTTCCTCGGGCTGCTCGCCACCCTCTATCTGCGGGAGGGCGCGACGCCCGCCCCGCGCCCCCGTGAACCGGCCCTGGGCAAGCCGGCAAGGAGTCTGTGAATGAGCGCCACCCGCCATCGAAGCGACGGCCACGAGGAAATCGTCGCGCTTGACGCGCTGCCGCTGTCCGCGGCGATCCGCCGACGCGAACTGTCCTGCCGCGAGGTCATGCAGGCCTACCTGGCGCAGATCGAACGGTTCAACCCGCGGGTCAACGCCATCGTCTCGCTGCAGGCGGAAAGCCGCCTGCTCGCCCAGGCCGACGAGCGCGACCGGCAACTGGCGCGCGGCGAATGGCTGGGCTGGATGCACGGCATGCCGCAGGCGATCAAGGACCTCGCCGCCACCTCCGGCATTCCTACCACCCTGGGTTCGCCGCTGTTCGCCGGGCAGGTGCCGGAGCACGACGCCATCGTCGTCGAGCGGGTGAAGAGCAGCGGTGCGATCGTCATCGGCAAGACCAACGTACCGGAGTTCGGGCTCGGCTCGCAGACCTACAACCCGCTGTTCGGCACCACCCGCAATGCCTACGATCCGGCGCGGATCGCCGGCGGCAGCAGCGGTGGGGCGGCGGTGGCGCTGGCGCTGCGCATGCTGCCGGTGGCCGACGGCAGCGACATGATGGGTTCGCTGCGCAACCCCGCCGCCTACAACAACGTCTACGGCTTCCGCCCGTCCCAGGGACGGGTGCCGCACGGCCCGCAAGCGGAACTGTTCGTCCAGCAACTGGCCACCGAAGGCCCGATGGGGCGCAGCGTGGCGGACCTGGCCCGGCTGCTGGCCACCCAGGCCGGCTACGATCCGCGCTGTCCGCTGTCGTTGCGCGACGATCCGCGCAGGTTCGCCGACGACCTCGGGCGCGATTTCCGCAGAGCCCGGCTCGGCTGGCTCGGCGACTACGCCGGCTACCTGCCGATGGAGGAGGGCGTGCTGGAGCTTTGCGAAGCCGCGCTGGGCGATTTCGCCGAGCTGGGCTGCGACGTCGAGGCGTGCCTGCCGGACTATCCCCTGGAGCGCCTGTGGCGCACCTGGCTGGTCCATCGCCAGTGGCTGGTGCAGGGCTCGCTTGGCGAGCTTTACGCCGATCCCGCACGGCGCCTCCGGCTCAAGCCGGAGGCGCAGTGGGAAGTGGAGTCCGGGCTCGGCCTCGGCGCCGCCGAGGTCTATCGCGCCTCGCTGGATCGCAGCGACTGGTATCGGGCGCTGGCGCGTCTGTTCGAACGTTACGATTTCCTCTTGCTGCCCAGCGCCCAGGTGTTTCCTTTCGATGCAGAAACGGCGTGGCCGCGGCAGGTCGCCGGGCGGCCGATGGACACCTATCACCGCTGGATGGAGGTGGTGATCGGCCCGACCCTGGCCGGTTTGCCGGCGATCAGCGTACCGATCGGCTTCGGCGCGGCGGGCCTGCCGATGGGATTGCAGATCATCGGCCCGGCGCAGGCCGACCTGGCGGTGCTGCAACTGGCCCATGCCCACGAGGGCCTGACCCGTTGGGTCAGCCGCCGTCCGCCGGCGATGCTCGAGGCTCCAGGGGGAATCGACTAGGCCGCGGAGCAATGCTGGCGTATTCGCAGATTCTTCCTACATGACCTGGGCCTGCATCTTGCTTTGCCATAACGGTCTGTCGACGGTGGAGGTGTCGTCATGCCGGAAAGAGAAGAGGCGGGAACCGTGCGTTCGGTGGAGCGGGCGCTGGCGATCCTCGATCTGCTGGGCCAGCACCAGGCGCTGGGGCTCGAGGAACTGCATTACCTGACCGAACTGCCCAAGGCCACGGTGTCGCGGCTGCTGCATACCCTGCTGGAGCAGGGCTGGCTGTACCGCGGCTTGACCGACCGGCGCTACCGGCTGCGTTCCACCCGCCTCTACGGTGACGCCGCCGAGCGCTTCCGTTGCCAGGTGGTGGAGCGTTCCGCGCCGCTGCTGGTGGAGTTGAGCGAGCGAACCGGGCTGGTCGCCGATTTGTCGATTCTCGACGGCGACCGCCTGCTGGTGGCGGAAAGCTCGGTGCCCGGCGTCCTGCGCAAGCGCTACCCGGCCAACCGGCTGGTGGTCGGCCAGCACGCCAGCCTGTTCCATTCGGCCATGGGCAAGGCCTGCCTGGGCGAACTGGCAGACAGCGAGGTGCGCCGCCTGGCGCGCCAGCACCAGGTAGACGAGGACCTCTGGTTGCGCACCCGCGAGCAGGCCCACGGCCAGGGCTACGGCGAGCGTACCGAGGGACACTGGGAGTATCCGGTGCGCCTGCCGTTCCTGATCCGCGCGGTGGCCTTGCCGGTACGCGCCCAGGGTCGCCTGCTCGGCAGCGTGGCGCTGCACTGGCCGCGCGACCAGGATTGCGTCGAACGGGTGCGCCGCCGGCACCTGGGAACCCTGGCCGATACCGTCAGTCAGTTGCAGCACGCGCTCGACTGACGCGGGAGTTTGCCTGCTCCCAGGCGGCCGGTTTAAGGTGGCGCCGGACGCAAAGGGAGCCCGCATGCACAAGTTGATCTGCCTCGGCCTGGCCCTCCTGGCCTTGCCGGTCCAGGCCGCCTGGTACCTGGACTACGAGTCGTCGCGACTCAGTTTCATCTCCACCAAGAACGCTACCCTTTCGGAAGTCGGCCGCTTCCTGGTCATGCACGGCAAGGTCGACGACAAGGGGCAGGCGCGCCTGCGCGTCGAGCTGGACTCGGTGAGCACCGACATCCCGCTGCGCGACGAACGCATCCGCGAGCATCTGTTCGAGACCAAGCGCTTCGCCGAGGCGGAGATCACCGCCCAGCTCGACCTGGCGCCGATCGTCGAGCTGGCCGACGGCGTGCAACTGGAAATGCGCCAGCCGGTGACCGTCAGCCTGCACGGCAAGCGCAAGAGCTACGCCAGCGACCTGTTGGTGACCCGCCTGGACGAGCATCGCTTCCAGGTGGTGACCCTGTCGCCGCTGGTGCTGGACGCCGCCGACTTCGACCTCGCCCCCGGCATCGAGACCCTGCGCAAGCTGGCCGGCGCCGGCAGCATCGGGCTCTCGGTGCCGGTCGGCGCCGTGCTGATCTTCACTTCGCGGTGAGCGGCCCGGTCTTTCCCTGGCGCAGCGACAACCGCTTCGCCCTGCTCAATGACGGCGTGCGGTTCTTCCCGCGCATGCTGCTGGCCATCGAGGCGGCGCAGCGGAGCATCGAGCTGGAGCTGTACCTGGTGGAAGACGGGCATTGCGCCGAACTGTTTCTCGTCGCCCTGCTGGATGCCCGCCGCCGGGGCGTCGCCGTGCGCTGCCTGTTCGACGGCTTCGGCTGCCTCGGCCTGGGCAGCGCCTGGATCCAGCGCCTGCGCGAGGCCGGCGGCGAACTGCGGCTGTACAACCCGCTGCGCTGGAAGCTGACTGGCGGCAATCTCTACCGCGACCATCGCAAGCTGCTGCTGGTGGACGGGCGCCTCGGTTATGTCGGCGGCGCCGGGATCACCGACGAATTCTGGGAACCGGTCAGCGACGTCAGCGCCTGGCGCGAGGTGATGGTCGAGATGGACGGCCCGGTGGTGGCGGACTGGGCGGCGCTGTTCGAGCGGCAATGGCTGGCCTGTCTCGAAGAGAAAGCCTGGAAGCCCCGCGAGGGCATGACCCTTACCCGCCTTCCGCCGCAGCCGGGGGCGGCCCGTGGGTTGGGCCGGGTGGCCTACGCCGACGCCCGCCAGCACCGCGACATCCTGCAATCGCTGGTCCGCGCGCTGAACGGCTCGCGCCGACGGATCTGGCTGGCGACGCCGTACTTCCTGCCGACCTGGAAGGTTCGCCGGGCCCTGCGCAAGGCCGCCCAGCGCGGCGTGGAGGTGCGCCTGCTGCTGGCCGGGCGGCTCACCGACCACGCCCCGGTGCGCTATGCCGGGCAGCGCTACTACCCGCGCCTGCTGCGCGCCGGCGTGCGCATCCACGAATACCAGCCGCGCTTCCTGCACCTGAAGATGGTCATGGTCGACGATTGGGTGAGCGTCGGCTCCTGCAACTTCGATCATTGGAATCTACGCTTCAACCTCGACGCCAATCTCGAGGCCCTCGACCCGGACTTCACCAATGAGGCGGCGGCGAGCCTGCTGGCGGACTTCGCCGACAGCCGCGAGGTGACCCTGGCGATGTGGCGCGCGCGACCCCTGTGGATGCGCCTGCACCAGCGCCTGTGGGGTTGGCTTGACCGGGTAGTGGTGAATTTCCTCGACCGCCGGCGCTAGGGAGCGGCCGTTCGTAGCCGCTGGCCGGCCCGGTGAAACTTGCCGGGGAGCTTGCGGGTCTACCCCGGACCGCCCATTACAATGACAAAGGAGAGATGCGTGGCAACGCCCGACTCCAAGGAACGTTTCATCGGACTGGAATGGTTGCGCTTCCTGCTCGGCCTGTACGTGGTGGTGTACCACACCCTGCATACCTATCCGAAAGAGCAGAAGTTTCCCGGTCTCGATGAACTCACCAGCCTGGGGTTCTTCGCCACCAGCACCTTCTTCGTGCTCTCCGGCTTCCTCCTGGCCCATGTCTACGCGCGCAGCGGCCGGTTGCGCGAAAGCGCCCGCAGCTTCTGGACCAAGCGACTGTCCAATCTCTATCCGCTGCACCTGTTCTCCCTGCTGCTGTCGATCCTGGTGTTGCTGGCCCTCAGCCACCTGGGAATCGGTCCCGAGCTGGACAAGGCCACCCCGCGCTTCGTCATCTACGACACCAACGAAGTGCTCGGCCGCACCCACCCGGAACTCTTCCTGCACTGGATGAGCAACACCGAACTGTTCGTCAACAGCATCCTGCAGATCCTCCTGCTGCAGGCCTGGAATCCCTATTACCTGACCTTCAACGCGCCGTTGTGGTCGCTGTCGACGCTGATGTTCTTCTACCTGGCGTTTCCCTTCGTCGCCCCGCGGCTGATGCGCAGCCGGTACAAGTGGAAGGTGCTGGCGCTGGTCTGGCTGGTCTACCTGATCCCGCCGGTGCTGGTGGTGGCCAGCGAGAGCTACGGGATCCCCTGGACCGGCCTGCTGCATCGCAATCCGTTGCTGCGCCTGCCGGAATTCCTTGGCGGCATCCTGGCCTACGGGTTGTTCCGCGGCTACCGCGACCGCGGCATGGTGCCGGGACGCGGCCTGCTGGCCGCGCTGGTGGCGCTGGTGGTGGCGGCCTTCCTGGTGGCCGACTACCTGTTCACCCAGGGCGCCAAGCATTGGTACTTCCTGCTGCACAACGGCCTGCTGCTGCCGGCCCAGTTGCTGCTGGTGTGCCTTTGCGCGCTGCCCGCCGACCCGAAGAGCGCTTTCGTCCGCCACTGGTCGCCGCGCCTGGGGGCCGCCTCGCTGTCGCTGTTCGCCCTGCATGTGCCGATGTTCACCCTGTTCTCCCGTAGCGAGCGCCTTATCGCCGTGCCGGGGCGTTGTCTCGACGACTGGCGCGCCTGCACCGAGGCGGCGGCCGCGCTGCCATCGTCGCTGCTCTACTACCCGCTGTTCCTGGTCCTGCTGGTGGCGTTCTGCGTGCTGTTCCAGGAGCGCGGCGTGGTGCCGGTGCGCAAGTGGCTGGTGCGCCGGCTGATGCCGGCGCCGGCGCTGGCCAAGGTGCCGCGCCCGGCCTGAGGCCGTTCTCCCGGCGAACCGGACTTTCGACGGGTGGCAGGCCCGACCCGGCTGGTTATGCTGCGCGGATAACCATAAGAAGAGGGATGGAGCATGCTGCGCAGCCTGTCGCTGGCCCTGTCGATCGTCGCGAGCCTGGTCGGCTGCAGCACGCCCGGCGCGTTCTTCGGTGCGGTGGACGGACCGGCCTTCGTCGCCCATCCGAGCGCCGATGCCAGCCACGCCACCGTCTACCTCTACCGTCCGCGGAGCCAGTGGGCGGACGAGGAACTCGAGGCGCCGGGGATCTTCCTCAACAACGAACTGATCGGCAGCCTGCCGAGCAACGGCTACCTGGCGTTCGAGTTCGAGACCGGCAGCTACAAGCTGGAAATGCGCCGGCCGCTGGCGGGCAGCTTCTGGACCCTGTTCGCCGACGGTCCGATGGATTTCACCCGCATCGCCAGCTTCATGCTCGAGGCCAGGGCCGGCTCGGTCTACTACCTGCGCTACGACGAACTCAACCCGCCACCGAAGAGCGAGCACCCGGCGGGTGAGGGCGATGGCCCGCTGCAATTGGTGGCGGCCGATCTCGGCGCTGCGGAAATCGGCGCTACCCACCAGGTCCAGGAACCCATGCAGTTCGCCGCCAGCGGCTACCGGAAACGCGTGCAGCGCTCGTTCTGGGAAGGCGTCGGGCGGGCCCTGGACAAGATCGGCATCTGAACCCGGCACGCGTGTAGTAACCGTCTATTACCCGCGTCCCCCTGCGGATTGGCTACCTTAGGTGCATCCCCGGTATGACCGGGCCCTGCCCGAAGGAGTGCGCGTGATGGCTGCGAAGAAGATCCTGATGCTGGTCGGCGACTATGCCGAAGACTACGAAACCATGGTCCCGTTCCAGGCCCTGCAGATGGTGGGCCACCAGGTGCATGCGGTGTGTCCGGACAAGCGGGCCGGGCAAAGCGTGCGCACCGCCATCCACGATTTCGAAGGCGACCAGACCTACAGTGAGAAGCCGGGCCACAACTTCACCCTCAATGCCGACTTTGCCCAGGCCCGCGCCGAGGATTACGATGCCCTGCTGATCCCCGGCGGCCGCGCGCCCGAATACCTGCGCCTGAACGAGCAGGTGCTGGCTCTGGTGCGTGCCTTCGACGCCGCGCGCAAGCCGATCGCCGCGGTCTGCCATGGCGCCCAGCTGCTGGCCGCCGCCGGCGTCCTGCAAGGGCGGGCGTGCAGCGCCTATCCGGCCTGCGCCCCGGAGGTGCGGCTGGCCGGCGGCGAGTACGTCGACATTCCGTCGGACCAGGCCCACGTCGACGGCCACCTGGTCACTGCGCCGGCCTGGCCGGCGCATCCGGCGTGGCTGGCGCGCTTCCTTGAGGTGCTCGGCACCCGTATCAGCCACTGAGGCCCAGGAGACCCCCGCGCATGTGCGAACTCTATGTGAAAGCCGACCCGATCCTCTATGAATCGCGCTCGCGTTCCTTGCGCATCCGCGGGGTGGTGACCACCCTGCGCCTGGAGAACCAGTTCTGGGACATCCTCCGGGAAATCGCCGAAGGCGAGGGCCTGAGCACCAACCAGTTGATCACCAAGCTCTACGAGGAAGTGATGGACTATCGCGGCGAGGTGCTCAACTTCGCCTCCTTCCTGCGTGTCAGTTGCACCCGCTACCTGGCGCAGCGGCGCGAGAAGGTCGCCGAGCTGAGCCTGGTCGGCCAGCGCGCCCAGGCCTGAGGGGAGGGAAGACGCGACCGGGGTGAAACGTTTAGGCTGGTCGCACTTCCTCCCCGATCCGGCGTCGCCTCGTGAAATACTCCCTGCCCACCACGGCCACCGCGCCGTTCTGTCCCTCGGCGGTCAGCCACAGCGTGGCGGTGCCGGCCGACGCCTCGCCGCTGCGCAAGCTGGCGCTGTTCGTCGGCCCCGGCCTGCTGGTCTCGGTCGGCTACATGGACCCCGGCAACTGGGCCACCGCCATCGAGGCGGGCTCGCGCTTCGGCTACGCGCTGCTGTTCGTGGTGGTGCTGGCGAGCTTTTCCGGGATGCTCCTGCAAAGCCTCTGTTCGCGCCTGGGGATCGCCACCGGCCGCGACCTCGCGCAGCTCTCCCGGGAGCGCTACCGCCCTGGCGTAGCGCGTGGCCAATGGCTGCTGGCGGAGCTGTCGATCGTCGCCACCGACCTTGCCGAGGTGCTCGGCGCGGCGCTGGCCTTCCACCTGCTGCTGGGAGTCTCGATTACCACCGGGGTGGTCCTCACCGCCTTCGATACCCTGATCGTGCTGGCCCTGCAGGGCGCCAACTTCCGCCGCCTGGAGGCCATAGTGCTGGGGCTGATCGCGACCATCGGCGCGTGTTTCTTCGTCGAACTGGTGCTGATTGGCCCCTACTGGCCGGATGTCGCCGCCGGCCTGCGGCCATCCTGGGACACCCTGAGCAGCCAGGAGCCGCTGTACCTGGCGATCGGCATCCTCGGCGCGACGGTGATGCCGCACAACCTCTACCTGCATTCGTCCGTGGTGCAGACCCGGGTCAGCGGCGACGACGCGGCGAGCAAACGCTCGGCGATCCGCTTTTCCCGGCTCGACACCATCGGCTCGCTGTCCCTGGCGCTGCTGGTCAATGCGGCGATCCTGATCCTCGCCGCCGCGGCTTTCCACGGCAGCGGCCACACCGAGGTGGTGGAGATCCAGGACGCCTACCACCTGCTCGACCCGCTGGTGGGCGGCGCCCTGGCCAGCTTCCTGTTCGGCTTCGCCCTGCTGGCGGCGGGGCAAAGCTCGACCTTCACCGGCACCATTGCCGGGCAGGTGGTGATGGAGGGTTTCCTCCGGGCGAAGATTCCCTGCTGGCAGCGGCGCCTGATCACCCGCGGCCTGGCCCTGGTGCCGGCCTTGATCGGCGTGCTCTGGCTGGGCGAAGCCGCGGTAGGCAAGCTGCTGGTGCTCAGCCAGGTGGTGCTCAGCCTGCAATTGCCGTTCGCCCTGTGGCCGCTGATTCGCTTCAGCAGCGACCGGGGCCTCATGGGGGAGTTCGTCAACCCGCGCTGGGTCAGCGCGCTGGCCTGGTCGTTGTTCGGCCTGATCTCGGCGGCGAACCTGACCTTGCTGTATTTCTGGTTCGGCTGAACCAAGGCGCCTGCGGCGCTGCCAGCCCAGGCTCCGGCCAGTGGCCGTACGAAAAAGCCCGGCGCGGGGCCGGGCTTTTTCAGGGACGGAGCAGGCTTACTTGACCTCGACCGCCAGGCTTTCGGCGATCTTCTTCTGCCAGACCGCCGGGCCGGTGATGTGCACCGACTCGCCGTTGGTGTCAACCGCGACGGTGACCGGCATGTCCTTTACCTCGAACTCGTAGATCGCTTCCATGCCCAGTTCGGCGAAGGCCAGCACCTTGGACTTCTTGATCGCCTGGGCGACCAGGTAGGCGGCGCCGCCGACGGCCATCAGGTATACCGCCTTGTTGTCCTTGATCGCCTCGATGGCGATGGGACCGCGCTCGGACTTGCCGATCATGCCCAGCAGGCCGGTCTGTTCGAGGATCTGGCGGGTGAACTTGTCCATCCGGGTGGCGGTGGTGGGACCGGCCGGGCCGACCACCTCGTCGCCGACCGGATCGACCGGGCCGACGTAATAGATGAAGCGGCCTTTCAGGTCCACCGGCAGCGTTTCGCCCTTGTTCAGCATGTCGACCATGCGCTTGTGCGCGGCGTCGCGGCCGGTGAGCATCTTGCCGTTGAGCAGCAGGGTCTCGCCCGGTTTCCAGCTTTGCACCTCTTCCGGGGTGATCTTGTCCAGGTCGACGCGGCGCGCGGACGGGCCGGCTTCCCAGACGATCTCCGGGTAGGCGTCGAGCGACGGCGCTTCCAGTTCGGCGGGGCCGGAGCCGTCGAGCACGAAGTGGGCGTGGCGGGTCGCGGCGCAGTTGGGGATCATGCACACCGGCAGCGAGGCGGCGTGGGTCGGGTAGTCCATGATCTTGACGTCGAGCACGGTGGTCAGGCCGCCCAGGCCCTGGGCACCGATGCCCAGCTGGTTGACCTTCTCGAACAGCTCCAGGCGCAGTTCCTCGATGCGGTTCTGCGGGCCGCGGGCCTTCAGTTCGTGGATGTCGATCGGGTCCATGAGGACCTCCTTCGCCATCACCGCTGCTTTCTCCGCGGTACCGCCGATGCCGATGCCGAGCATGCCCGGCGGGCACCAGCCGGCGCCCATGGTCGGTACGGTCTTCAGCACCCAGTCGACGATCGAGTCGGACGGGTTGAGCATGGCCATCTTCGACTTGTTCTCCGAGCCGCCGCCCTTGGCCGCGACATCGACCTCGACCTTGTCGCCGGGAACGATGGAGTAGTGGATCACCGCCGGCGTGTTGTCCTTGGTGTTCTTCCGCGCGCCGGCCGGGTCGGCCAGGATCGAGGCGCGCAGGACGTTCTCCGGCAGGTTGTAGGCGCGGCGCACGCCTTCGTTGATCATATCGTCGACGCTCATGGTAGCGCCGTCCCAGCGCACGTCCATGCCGACCCGGACGAACACGGTGACGATCCCGGTGTCCTGGCAGATCGGGCGGTGGCCGGTGGCGCACATGCGCGAGTTGATCAGGATCTGCGCCATGGAGTCGCGGGCAGCCGGCGATTCTTCGCGCAGGTAGGCCTCATGCATGGCCTGGATGAAATCGACCGGGTGGTAGTAGGAGATGAACTGCAGGGCATCGGCGACGCTCTGGATCAGGTCGTCTTGCTTGATCACGGCCATGGAGCACGGTCCTCTTCAGGCGGGTAATTCGGATGCGGGGCAGGGTCACGGAGCCGGCCGCAGCCGAGGAGCGCGCCGGTCAGGCACCGGCGCAAAAAAGGCGCGACAGTATAGCCGTTCCGGCGAGACGGGCGCACGCGCCGACGATCAGACCTTGGTCGGCCAGCCGGCTGGTCGGCCGATAAATCCGCGGTCCGCTAGCTGGCAGTTCGTTCGACTAGGCAACCCGCAGGGGGCAGGGTACATTGCGGCCAGGTGCCATTACGGGACGGAGCCCATGCGCACAGACAAGCCTCCTCTGAAACAGCGTGCGCTGCAAAAGCTCTTGCTCCGCCGGTTCGGCATGGCCGCAGGCACCTACCTGCTCGGTCTGGTCCTGCTCTGGCTGGCGCTACTCAGCGGCTTCTACCGCGCAGCGCCGACCACCGCGGCGGCCAGCACCACCCTGGTGGTGGCTTGCCAACTGGCCTTCCTCTGGCTGTTCGCCAGCGGTCGCAACCTGCGTTACGCCGATCCCAGCCTGACCGAGCCGCAGGTGCTGGTGGCGATCGCCTGGCTGACCTATTTCCTCTACCACGTCGACAGCCTGCGCGGCACCTTCATGGTGTTCTACGTGCTGGCCCTGCTGTTCGGCGTGTTCCAACTGCCGCCGCGGGTCTTCGCCCGCTGTGCGGCGCTGGCGTTCATCGCTTTTTCCGGCATCTACCTGGTAGAGGCCTTGCAGCAGCGTCTCGAGCTACCGGGCCGGGCTGCATTGCAGGTGCTCGTGATGTTCATCGTAATGGTCTGGCTGAGCCTGTTCGCCAGCTACATACAGGCGATGCGGCAACGCATGCGCCAGCGCCGCTATGCCTTGCAGGCGCACCAGGACACGCTGCGCGGCATGATGCGCCAACTGGAAGACCTGGTGGCCACCGACGAACTCACCGGTCTGTTCAACCGCCGGCATTTCATGCGCATGGCCAGCCGGGCGCTGGAAGACCTGCTGCCGAACCGGCAGCACGGCCTGGCGCTGATCGACCTCGATCACTTCAAGCGGATCAACGACCGCCACGGCCACGCCGCCGGCGATCGGGTCCTGCAGACCTTCGCCGCGGTGGCGCGTTCCTGTCTGCGCGATGGCGACGTCCTGGCCCGTTACGGCGGCGAGGAGTTCGTCCTGCTGCTGCCCCACGCCGACGCGGAACAGCTGGAAAGCTGTTGCGAGCGCCTGCGCCTGGCGTTCCAACAGGCGGAACCGGTCGGGGTCACGGTGGATACCCTGAGCCTTTCGGTGGGCATGACCCTGCTGTATGCCGACGACGATCTCGACGAGGCCTTGCAGCGGGCCGACCAGGCGCTCTACCGTGCCAAGCGCGGCGGACGAAACCGCTGCGACGCCACCTGGGAGGTCACCAGTGCCTGACATACGGGTCGGCGAGCGACGCCTTGCCGTCGCCGCCGGCAGCAACCTGCTGGATGCGCTGCTCGCCGGCGGCATCGCCGTGCCCCATAGCTGCCGCGCCGGCAGTTGCCACGCCTGCCTGGTGCATTGCCTGCAGGGCGAGGTGGACGACACCCTCCCGGAGGCGCTCGATCCGGCACGGCGCGAAGCGGGCTGGCGGCTGGCCTGTCAGTGCCGGGTGCTCGGCGACCTCGTGTTGCAGCCTTTCGATCCTGAGCGCGACGGGCTGCCGGCCAGGGTCGTCGCCTGCCACTGGCTGGGCGATGTGCTGCGCCTGCGCCTGGAGCCGGAGCGGCCCTTGCGCTATCGCGCCGGGCAGCACCTGCTGCTGTGGAGCGACGATGGCGTGGCGCGTCCCTATTCGCTGGCCAGCCTGCCTCACGAGGACCCATGGCTGGAGTTCCACATCGACTGTAGCGCTCCCGGCGCGTTCTGCGACCGCGCCCGGCGCCTGGCGCCTGGCGCGCTCCTGCGTCTGGGCGAGTTGCGCGGCGGGGCGTTGCGCTACGAGCCGGACTGGCAGGAGCGACCGCTGTTGCTGATGGCCGCCGGCACCGGGCTGGCGCCGCTCTGGGGGATACTTCGCGAGGCCTTGCGCGCGGAACACCAGGCGCCGATCCAGTTGCTGCACCTGGCGCGCGACCACTACCTGGCGAGCGAGTTGGCGGAGTTGGCCGGGCGTCATCCGCAAGTGCGCGTCAACCTGGTGTCGGCGGCGCAGTTGCCCTCTGCCTTGGCCGATCTCCGCCTTGTTCCGCGGCGCAGCATGGCCTTACTCTGCGGCCAACCCGCCAGTGTCGAACGCTTCGCCCGGCATCTCTACCTGGCCGGCGTACCGCGTAGCCAGACCCTGGCGGACCTGTTCCTGCCCCACGCCTGACGCGGCGCGGTGGCGGTGCCTTGCAGCCATTGCCGCGGCCCTGCGCCGCATCCCTGGAGTGACGATGAGCGAGCTGATTCGGGTCGAACGCGAAGCGGGGCTGCTGACCCTGCGCCTGGACCGCCAGGACAAGAAGAACGCGCTGACCCGCGCGATGTACAGTCGGATGGCCGAGGCGCTGCTGGAGGCGCAGGCCGATACGGCTGTGCGGGTAGTGCTGATCACTGGCGGCGATGCCTGCTTCACCAGCGGCAACGACATCCTCGACTTCCTCGAGCAACCGCCATCCCTGCGCGACAGCCCGGTCGGCCGCTTCATGAGCGCCCTGCTGGAATTCCCCAAGCCGGTGATCGCCGCGGTGAACGGACCGGCGGTGGGTATCGGCACCACCCTGCTGCTGCATTGCGACCTGGTCTTCGTCGGTCGCAACGCGCGATTGAAGATGCCGTTCGTCAACCTCGGCCTGACACCGGAGTTCGGCTCGAGCCTGATCCTGCCGCGCATGCTCGGTCATGCCAGGGCTGCGGAATTGCTGATGCTCGGCCAGGACTTCAGCGGCGAGCAGGCGGCGGCCTGGGGCCTGGCCAATGCGGCGCTGGAGGATGGCGCCACGGTGCTGGAGCACGCCCGCGATGCGGCCCGGCGCTTCCTGCACCTGGCGCCCTCGGCGGTAGTGGAGAGCAAGCGCCTGATGAAAGCGCCGTTTATCGAGGAGCTTCGCCGGGTGATCGCCGAGGAAGGCGATATCTTCAGTACCCGACTGCGCTCGCCCGAGGCGATCGAGGCGCTCAGCGCCTTCATGCACCGGCGCCAGCCGGATTTCTCCAGGTTCGCCTGAGCACACCGCTGTTGGGCCAGCGGAGCGACGATCCGTAGGGCGAATAACGCCCCAGGCGTTATTCGCCGCGATGCGGCTGAAACGGCGGATAACCGCGTAGCGGTTATTCGCCCTACACCAGGTTGGGCCAGCGGAGCGCCGGTCTGTAGGGCGGATAACGCCCCAGGCGTTATTCGCCGTGAGGCGTCTGAAATGGCGGATAACCGCGTAGCGGTTATTCGCCCTACACCACGTTGAGTTAGCGGAGCGCCGGTCCGTAGGGCGGATAACGCCCCAGGCGTTATTCGCCGCGATGCGGCTGAAACGGCGGATAACCGCGTAGCGGTTATTCGCCCTACACCAGGTTGGGCCAGCGGAGCGCCGGTCCGTAGGGCGGATAACGCCCTAGGCGTTATTCGCCGCGATGCGGCTGAAACGGCGGATAACCGCGTAGCGGTTATTCGCCCTACACCACGTTGGGCCAGCGGGGCGCCGGTCCGTAGGGCGGATAACGCCATAGGCGTTATTCGCCGTGAGGCGTCTGAAATGGCGGATAACCGCGTAGCGGTTATTCGCCCTACACCACGTTGGGCTAGCGGAGCGCCGGTCCGTAGGGCGGATAACGCCCCAGGCGTTATCCGCCGCGACGTGCGCTTATACCAGCAGGTCGCCGACGTGCAGCACCTTCATGGTGTTGGTGCCGCCCTGGGCGGTGTAGCTGTCGCCCTTGGTCAGGATCACCCAGTCGCCCTTGGTCACCACGCCGCGCTTGAGCAACTCGTCGACCGCGGCCTGGCTGACCTTCTCCGCCGGCAGCGCCGCCGGGTCGAAGGGGATGGTTTCCACGCCGCGGAACATCGCCACGCGAGCCTGGGTCTCGCGGTGCGGGGAGTAGGCGTAGATCGGTACCGACGAGCGGATGCGCGACATGATCAGCGGGGTGAAGCCGCTTTCGGTCAGGCAGATGATCGCCTTGATCCCCGGGAAGTGGTTGGCCGTGTACATCGACGCCAGGGCGATGCTCTCGTCGCAGCGGTCGAAGGTCTGGCCGAGGCGGTGGCTGGATTTCTGGCTGGTCGGGTGCTTCTCGGCGCCCTGGCAGACGCGGGCCATGGCTTTCACCGCTTCCACCGGGTACTCGCCGGCGGCGCTTTCCGCCGAGAGCATCACCGCGTCGGTGTAGTCGAGCACGGCGTTGGCCACGTCGGAGACTTCCGCGCGGGTCGGCATCGGGCTGTGGATCATCGACTCCATCATCTGGGTCGCGGTGATCACCACTTTATTGTTGCGGCGGGCGTGCAGGATGATCTTCTTCTGGATGCCGACCAGCTCGGCATCGCCGATTTCCACGCCGAGGTCGCCACGGGCCACCATTACCGCGTCGCTGGCACGAATCAGGCCGTCGAGTGCGTCGTCGTCGGCGACCGCCTCGGCGCGCTCGATCTTGGCTACCAGCCAGGCCTTGCCTCCGGCCTCGGTGAGCAGGCGGCGGGCGTATTCCATGTCCTTGGCGTCGCGCGGGAAGGAAACGGCCACGTAGTCCAGGTCCATGTCCGCGGCCAGCTTGATGTCGGCCTTGTCCTTGTCGGTCAGCGCCGGCGCGGTGAGACCGCCGCCGCGGCGGTTGATGCCCTTGTGGTCGGACAGCGGGCCGCCGATCAGCACCCGGCAGCGCAGTTCGTCGGCGGCGACTTCCTCGACCACCATCACCACCCGGCCGTCGTCCAGCAGCAGTTCATCGCCGACCCCGCAGTCCTTCACCAGGTCCGGGTAGTCGATGCCGACCACTTCCTGGGTACCGGCGTCGCGGGCGTGGCTGGTGGAGAAGCGGAACTTGTCGCCGACCTGCAATTCGATGCGCTTGTTGGCGAACTTGGCGATGCGGATCTTCGGTCCTTGCAGGTCGCCGAGCAGGGCGACGAAGCGGCCGTGCTTGGCCGCCAGTTCGCGCACCAGCCTGGCGCGGGCGCGGTGTTCATCGGGGGTGCCGTGGGAGAAGTTGAGGCGGGCGACGTCGATCCCGGCCAGGATCAGTTGCTCCAGCACTTCCGGGGAATTGCTGGCTGGGCCGAGGGTGGCGACGATTTTGGTGCGGCGAACGGACATGCAAAGGACTCCTTGGATAACGCTGGCGTGCAGGCTACCACCGGCGAGGCTCGGCGGCGACTGCGGAGTCATACTATCTGCATCAGATGTCATTTGTCGGTTTGAGCACCAGCAGGTCGCATTCCACCTCCTCCAGGACGCGTTCGGCGGTCTGCCCGATCAGTGCGTTGTCCAGGTGCCCCCGGGCGACCGCGCCCATCAGCAGCAGGTCGATGTCGTTGGCCCGGACGAAGTCGGGGATCGCCTGCTCGGCATAGCCGGCCAGCAGGTGGCGGCGCTCCGCGGCGATCTCCGGGTAGGCTGCCAGCAGGTCGTCGAAGGCCTGGCGGTGACGTTCCTCATGTTGCAGCACGAAACGCTCGTAGCCGGCGAGCATTTCCGCGTCGAACAGCAGGCTGCGCGGCATCGCCGCGTGGGTATGCAGGTAGTCGGCGCGCAGCCCCAGGCTGGCTTCGAGCTGGCGGGCGGCGGCGATCAGCCGGTGATCGAGGGCGGCCGGCTTGTCGCTGGCATGCAGCGGGTCGAGCGCCGCGCACAGGCGCTGGCCGCGCCAGGCGTCGTGATGGACCAGCCAGAGCGGCTGCGGGCAGTGGCGGATCAATTGCCAGTCGCTGTTGCCCAGTAGCAGGCGGCGCAGCAGGTTGTGCTTGCGGGTGCTCTTGAGGACCAGGTCGGGCCGGGTTTCGCCGACCCGTTGCAGGACCATCCGGTCCAGCGGCTTGCCCCACTGGGCCTCGACCTGAGTGCGGATGCCGGCCTGCTGCAGCGGCATGGAAAGCTGCTCCAGCCAGGTGACCCGTTCGTCCAGGTAAAGGTCGCGGGCACGCTGCAGCGAGTGACTGTCGAAGAACAGCCCGCCGTCCAGCGCCGGGTTGAAGTCGCACAGCAGCAACTCGACGCTGGCACCGCTGCGTTCGGCGATCCACTGGGCACGGGTAAGGGCCGGCTGTTCGTCGCTGCTCGGGTCGACGACCACCAGCAGGTTATGCAGGTTCATGGCAACGCTCCTGGCATTGGGCGGGAATGCCATTGCAGACCAGGCGCCGCGACGGGCGCTTGATCTGGGTCAGTCCGGCGGGGATCAGCGAGGTTGCACGTTGAGCGCCTGGTCGAGGTGCCGGCCGGCCTTGTTCGACAATTCGCCTTCAGGATAGTCGAGCAACTGGCGACGCAGGTATTCGATGGCCTTGTCGCGGTTCGGGTGCGGGTTGTCCGGCGCCAGGTACATCAGGCCGAGCTGGTAGAGGGCTTTTTCCTTTATACCGGCAGGAATCGCCGGATCGTTGACCGCCAGCAGGTAGAGCTCGGCGGCTTCGTCGACCCGATCCTTGAGCACCGCGCGGCGCGACAGCAGGGTCATGTCCGGGTCGAGGCTGGTCTTGTAGAGATCGAGGTTCTGCTGTGGCTTCCAGGTGGCGAGCAATTCGCGAGCGCTCTTCTGCACCGGCTCCCTGGCCCGCTGGCGCATTGCCAGCAGGCGCGCCTGGGCATGCTCGGCGGCGTGGGTGCCGGGGAACTCGCGGACCACGCGCTGGAAGTAGTCGGTGGCCTTGGCGTCGTCGCGCTGGTCGTTGTAGCGGCTCATGTAGATCAGGCCGATCTGGTACAGCGAGATACCGCGCACCTCGGCGCTGTAGCGGCGATTGTCGTAGCCGGTGAGGTAGAGCTTTTCCGCCTCGGCGCTCCTGTTGTCGCGGATCGCCATGGCGCTGTAGGTCAGCAGGTCGCCTTCCTCCTCGATGGCGGCGGTCATGCGGTTGCTCTTCATCTGCTTGTATTCGGCGACTTCGCCAGTGGTCACCTGGGCGACGAACAGCGGCGTGGTCGGCGAGCAGGCGGCCAGCAGCGACAGCAACGGGAGCAGGACGAGACGGCGGGCGAAGCGCATGGCATCTCCTTGGCGCCAGGGCGAGGGGCATCCCAGTCTAGTCAGGCCCTTCAGTCACGCCAATACGCGCCGATACAGTTCCCAACGGAGGATATGCCTATGCGAAGCTTGATCGTTGCCTGCCTGGCGCTGAGTGCCACCGGTTGTAACAGCTGGTCGCTGAACAGCGACCTGAACGGGGCCTACCGCGCCTACGACAAAGGCGATTGCGCACAGGTGATGCTCGACCTGTCGCGGGCCGAACGGCGGATTCGCGCGCGGCCCTACCTGCAGCCGGAAATCTCGCTGCTGCGCGGCCAGTGCCTGGAACGCCAGAGCCTGTTCGTCGACGCGGCGCAGACCTACCACTTCATCATCGCCCGTTACCCCACCAGCGAATATGCCTACCGTGCCAAGGCGCGGCTGGAGACGTTGCGCCAGCTGGGCCGGCTGAGCGAGACGCCGGCCTCGGCCAGCGCCGTGCCGACCCGCCTGTAGGCGGCCGGGAGGGATTGGACGGGCGTTCAGGCTGACCGTCGGTCGCATGGGACACCGGTCTATCCGGTAAGCTTCGCCCTGGATTTCACGGAGGAGGTTCGCATGCGTGCCCTGTGGTTCTGTGTCGCCCTGATGCCCGTGCTGGCGCAGGCGGACATCTATCGCTGGACCGATGCCCAGGGCAAGGTACACTTCTCCGCCACGCCACCGGCCGGCGCGCAACGCGTCGAAGTCAGGCCGCAGGTGGTGGAACGTGACGCCGCGACCCGCCAGCGCGAGCAGCGCACCCAGGAGTATTTCGATGCTCGTCGCGAGGAACGCACCGCCGCCGCCGAACGTGCCGGCCAGCGCCAGGCGGCGCTGGCCGAGGAATGCGGGCGCTTGCGGCAACAGTTGTCCCAGCTCGAACGCGGCGGCCGCTTCTATCGGCAGGACGCCGGCGGCGGGCCGGTTTATCTGAGCGATGCCGAGCTGGACGCCATTCGTCGCGAACTGGCCTCGCGGGAGTCCGAACGCTGCCGCTGAGCTTGTTCCCCGAGCGCCGGCATCGTCATACTGGACTGCAAATTATAGCGAAATGCCATTATGGGTCTTCAACGACATATCCAGCGCCATCAGTTGCCCAGCTACCTGAAGGTGTTCAATCGCATCACCGATAAGCCGATGGGCTACATCGGCAACGTCTCCGAGGACGGCCTGCTGCTGATCAGCCAATTGCCGATGCTGGTCGGCGCGCGTTTCGAACTGCGCCTGAAGGTTCCGGGACTGGGCGGTCGCCCGCAATGCATCGATTTTTCCGCCGACTGCCGGTGGACCTGCGAGGACGTCACGCCCGGTCATTTCGATTCCGGCTTCCATCTGCTGGCGCCGCCCGCCGAATTCCTCGAACTGGTGGAGGCGCTGCGCCGCTACTTCAGCTTCCCCCGCCAGCCGCAGTCGGTCTGATCCGTCAAAGCACGCCGGCGCGCTTCCAGCCCAGGTAGCGGCTGATCAGCTCCGGCCCGAGTTCGCTGGGACGCGCATCGAGCACTGGCACGCCGTGGGCCGCGAGCTTCTCGTGGAGGCCGTTGCGCGCATTCAGGTAGTCGATGGTGCCGGTGTAGGCGAGCGCCTGCTCGTAGCGGGCGACCGGCTCGTGGCGCAGGGTGTCGAGCACTTCCTCGCGCAGGCTGGCGACCAGCACCCGGTGCTGGCGGCCCAGGCGTTTCACCGCGCCGAGCAGTTCTTCGTCGTTCTCGTCGCGCAGGTTGGTTACCAGGATCACCAGGGCCCGCCGCCGCTGGCGGGACAGCACCGCCTGCACGGCTTCCGGGAAATCGGCGGGACGCTGGCTGGTCTGCAGGTCGTAGACGGTGTTGAGCAGCGCGCCGAGCTGGGCGCTGCCCTTGCCCGGCGGGAGATGCCGGCGGTCGTCGCCGGCGAAGGTCATGGCGCCCACCGCGTCGCCCTGGCGCAGGGCCACGTAGGCCAGCAGCAGGCTGGCGTTGAGGGCATGGTCGAAGTGCGACAGGTCGCCGTCCTGGCTACGCATGCGGCGGCCGCAGTCGAGCAGGAAGAGGATCTGCTGGTCGCGTTCGTCCTGGTATTCGCGGGCGATCGGCGTGCGTTTGCGAGCGGTGGCCTTCCAGTCGATCTGGCGCAGGGTGTCGCCGTCGCGGAATTCGCGCAACTGGTGGAACTCCAGGCCGAGGCCGCGGCGCTGGCCGCCGCGTACGCCGATCTGGTTGAGCCAGTGGTCGACCGCCATCAGTTCGGCGCCGTAGAGGCGGGCGAAGTCCGGGTAGACGCGGGTCTCGCCACGTGCTTCCAGGTAGCGGCGCTGCCGCCACAGGCGCAGCGGGCTGGGCAGTTCCAGCTCGCAGCGGGGAAACACGAAGTGACCGCGGTTGAGCGGCCGCACCCGGTAGCCGACCTCGGTGCTTTCGCCCGGGCGCAGTTCGACCTCCTGCGGCAGGTACTCGAAATCCATACCGGCCGGCAGGTGATCGAACAGGGTCAGGCGAACCGGACGCCGATAGGTGTGCTGCAGATGCAGGCGCACTTCGCTCCAGCGCCCCAGCGGCAGGTTGCCGCTGAGCTGGCGGCTCAGCTTCGGCACCGGCTGGCGGCGTGCCCACAGGGCGTCCAGCAGGCCGAGCAGGAGCAGCGCGGCGAGCGCCGCCCACCAGAATGTATGCAGTTGCGCAGGCAACCGCTGGCCGAGCGCCGACAGGCTGCCCAGGCCGATGGCCAGCAGCAGGAGCGCGGCGAACAGCGCCAGCAGGGCGCGCGATGGCTTCATACGCGGGGGGCCGGTACCTGGTCGAGCAACTGTTGCAGGACCTGGTCCACCGACAGCCCCTCGATGTCCAGCTCCGGAGACAGCCGGACCCGATGGCGCAGGACCGCCAGGGCACAGCCCTTGATGTCGTCCGGCACCACGAACTCGCCGCCGCGCAACAGCGCCCGCGCCCGGCCGCAACGGACCAGGGCGATCGACGCGCGAGGTCCGGCGCCGAGGGCCAGGCCCGGCCAGTTGCGGGTGGTGCGGGCCAGGCGCACGGCATAGTCGAGGACCTGGTCGTCGATCGGCAGGTCGCTGGCGATCCGCTGCAGGGCGAGAACGTCTTTGTCCTTCAGCAGCGGCCGCAGGTTGGCCACGTCGAGCATGTCGCTGCGCGCGGAGCGGGTCACCTGGCGCACCAGGGTCTGTTCCTCGGCTTCGGCCGGGTAATCGATGCGCAGCTTGAGCATGAAGCGGTCGAGTTCGGCTTCCGGCAGCGGATAGGTGCCTTCCTGCTCGATCGGGTTCTGCGTCGCCAGCACCATGAACGGCTGCGGCACCGGCAGGGCGCGTCCTTCCAGGGTGACCTGGCGCTCCTGCATCACTTCCAGCAGGGCGGCCTGGGTCTTGGCCGGCGCGCGGTTGATCTCGTCCGCCAGCAGCAGGTGGGTGAACACCGGCCCCTTGCGCAGCTTGAACTGCTCGCTGGCGAGGTCGTATACGGCGTGGCCGGTGACGTCGCTGGGCATCAGGTCGGGGGTGAACTGGATGCGCGCGAAGCCGCCGTCGAAGCAGCGCGCCAGGGCGCGTACCAGCAGGGTCTTGCCGAGCCCCGGCACGCCTTCCACCAACACGTGGCCGCCGGCGAGCAACGCGGTGAGCACATCGTCGATCACCGCGCCCTGGCCAATCAGGGCTTTCTGCAGTTCGCTGCGCAGGGCCTGGGCCAGCTGGCTGGCGCGCTGGCGCTGGAGCGCCGGGTTGGGCGCGGTGCTCGGTTGTTCGGGCGTCTGTTCGCTCATAGGGCATTCCTGAGGCTTTGCAGGTGGGCGACCTGGCGGGTGAAGTCGGCAGCGGAAAGGCGCTGCGCCGGATATGGGCGCATGGCCTGGCTGATGGCGCTGGGTGGCAGGCGGGTCATGCGCCCGAGGATCTGCCATTGCTCGGCGACGCCGAGCTGTTCGAAACCGGGGTGGCGACGCCGCGCCCTGCGCAGGATGTCGCGTTGCAGACCGTGCAGCAAGGCAACGTGGCCGCGCTGGCGGAGGAGGAAGTCGGCGCCGGCGCGCAGGTGTTCCTCCAGTTGCCGGCGCGAACGGCTGGCCACCGGCTGCAAGGGACCCTGGCGCAGCCCTGCGCGCCACAGGCCGGCGAGCAACAACAGCAGCGCTGCCGCCAGGGCCTCGGGGAAGTGGCGGGCGAGCAGGGTGGCGAGGCTGTCGCGTTCGGCGCGGTAGAGCAGGGTCACCTGGTTGTCCTGGGTCAGGTACCAGAGCAGCCAGGCGTTGTCGTACTGCTCGATGTTGCGGTTCTGCCAGATCCAGGCGTCGGTGAGCACCGTGACCAGGCCCTTGCCGTGCTGCATCTGCAACAGGTGGGTGGCGTCGCCGCTGTTGGCCCAGGCGTAGGCGTGGTTCTGCGGATCGTAGAGGTGGTAGTCGGGATCGAAGCCGATGTAGGCCGGCGAGCGCTCGTTTTCCAGGTACAGGCGGGTCAGTGCGGAATAGTCCGGCACGCTGTCGGCGGGCTCTTCTTCCTCGCCGGCGGCTTCCTCCGGCGGCGCTTCGGTCGCATGGTCGTCGACGCTACCTTCGTCGGCGTCGGCGTCGGCGGTTTCCTCGCTGGCCCGGTCCTGGCTGTCGTCGAAGTCCTCGGTCAGGTACTGGCGGATATCCAGGCTGTCGAGCAGCAGGTCGCCGCTCTTCTTCTCGTCCTCGTCCCACAGGCGTTCGGCGATCAGCACCAGATGCCCGCCCTGCTCGCTCCATTGCAGCAGGCGGCGAGCCTGGCCGGGAGTCATGCCGGAGCGGCTGCCGAGCAGGAGCAGGGTATGCCCGGAGGGCGGCAGTTCCTTGAGGACCTCAAGGCCGTCGGCGCGGCTCACCGTGACCCCCTGCTTGCGCAGGAACAGTTCGGCGGCCAGGTAGGGATTGCGCCGGGCCTCCGGCGATGGGCCGAGGTCGATCGTCTCCGTATAGGGTTGCAGGCGGCTGGCCAGGAAGATCGCCAGCAGCCCGGCCAGCAGCAGGAGCACGGCAAGCAGCAGGAAGCGCGCGCGCCGGCTCATCATGGCTTGGCTCCCGCGGCGAAAAGGCTGCGCCAGCCGTCGCAGAGGCGCTGGCGAGCGTCGTCGGCCGGCAGCCGGTGGCCGTAGGCGAGCGCCTGCCATTGGGCGGTCAGCAGTTGGCTGTAGTGCAGCAGCGGCCGTTGTTGCTCCAGTCCTTCGACCAGACGCAGGACCTCGCCCTCGGTATGGGAGCCCTTCAACGGCAGGCGGTAGTCATGCAGCAGTCGGCTGAGCAGCCCGCGGTAGAGCAGGCCGAGGGCTTCCCGTGGTTTCTCGTTCCAGAGCCGTTCGGCGTTGCCGGCGATGTCGTCGGGCAGGCTTTCCGGACTGAGATCGAGGCCGAACATCACCGTCGGCGCTTCGCGGCGGGCCCGTTGCGGCAAGCCCAGGTTGCCGACGAACAGGCGCAGCCATTCACGGTAGCGCCAGACCAGCAGGAACACCGCGCTGAACAGCAGCGCCCAGAGCAGCACTTCGATGACCTGCGCCGCGTGACGGAACGGCACCCAGTTGGCCAGGGCCTCGAAGAATGCCTTGAGCCGCTCTTCGTCCTCCTTGCGGCTGTCCTTTTTCTCGGTCTTGTCGCCGAAGCGCCAGCCCGTAACGGTCTCGCTGTTCTTGAACGGCGCGCCGTCGACGATCGCCCGGATCTGCTTGCCGGCCTGTTCGCTGTTGAGTTTCTGCCGCAGCAGGCGGGCCTGCTCGGGCGGCAGCTCGGCTTCGCCGGCGCTGGTGGCGGCCGCCGGCTCGGCGTAGGCGGAAGGGGCGGGCAGCCAGGCCAGCGAAGCGGTCAGGCCGAGCAGCAGGACATAGGCGCTGCCGACCAGACGCTGGCGCAGGCGGCGGAACACCAGCTCGATGTCCCAGGCCTCCAGTTCGGTGCGCCGGTTCAGGTAGAGGGTGAAGCCGCAGGCCACGTAGATCGGCTCCCAGACTACCAGCACCAGGACGTAGAGCAGGTTCGACAGGTGCTCCAGCCAGAGCCACTCGCCGGCTTCCGGGTCGAGCAGGCTCTGCCAGTTCCAGTCGATCTCGTTCTGCGCCGGGATCAGCAGGTAGAGAAGCATGGCGAAGCCGGCCCAGAGCGCCATTTCCAGGTGCACGCCGACCACGGTCAGCCAGGTCGCGCCGCCGGCGTTGCGCTGGGACAATACGATCAGGCGCTGGCTGCGGGGCTCCCCGGCGAGCCCTTCCAGTTGCAGGACCGGCAGGTCGAAGCTGCGCGTCGGACTGAAGCGGCGCCACAGCAGGCTGGCCGGCAACTGCTTCCTCAGCAGGGCGGGATAGGCGCGCAGGGCCTGCCTCAGGGTTGGCGTATCGCCGAACAGGGCGTGCGAGAGAATGTACAGCGGCAGCCGTTCGAAGGCCGGCTTGAGCCACCAGAAGATCAGGATCGCCAGGGTCGGATGCTGCCACAGCAGGAGGCTGAGCACGGCGAACAGCGGCAGGGTCAGCAACGCCCAACTGCCCATCAGCAGGCGCGCATGGCGATGCGCCAGGAGGATGCCGAGGTCGAGCGCTTCCCAGGCGCTGCGCGGGCGGATCGCCACGCTGGCGTCAGTCAGGCGCATGGCGGCTCCGTCCGGCGAACAGGAAGTAGCTGCCGACCAGCAGCCAGAGGACCGCGCCGACCGCGTACTTCACCCGCGGCTCGAAATGACTGATGGAAGACCAATAGGCCTCGGTGAAGGCCGCCAGCAGCAACAGCACGATCACCCCGGCGATCAGTTGCACGCTGCGCCGGGCGGCCAGCCGCAGGGCTTCGCCGCGGGTCAGGCGACCTGGCGCGAGCAGCGCCCAGCCGAGCTTGAGGCCGGCGGCGCCGGCGAAGGTGATGGCGGTCAGTTCGAACGCGCCGTGGCCGATGACGAACGGCCAGAAGGTCTGCACGTAGCCGATCTGCGTCAGGTGGCCGGCCACCGAACCGATCATCAGGCCATTGAACAGCAGGAAGAACAGGCTGCCGAGTCCCAGCAGCACGCCGCTGGCGAAGGTCTGAAAGGCGATGCCGATGTTGTTCATGATGTAGAAGCCGAACATTTCCCAGTCGTCGCTGGTGTCGCGTGCCCCCAACGGACCCAGGCGGGTGGTTTCCGGGGCGTACATAGACTCCATCTCGCTGACCTTGTCCGGGCTGACCACGCTGTAGATCAGGTCGGGAAAGTGATAGACCAGCAGCCCCATGAGCAGGGCGCTGCCGTAGAACAGCAGGCTGGCCACGGCGATGCTGCGCCATTCCTCGCGGACCAGGCGCGGCAGGCCGGCGAGCAGGAAGCCGAGGATGCGGCTGCCGAGGTGGCTGCGGTGCCGGTAGAACTGCTGGTGGCCGCGCATCGCCAGTTGCTGCAACTGGTCGATCAGGTGACTGCTGTAGCCGCGCTCCTGGGCCAGCGCCAGTTGCTGGCAGAGGCGCCGGTAATCGGCGGCGAAGTCGTCGCTGGAGCCTTCCAGCTTCTTGCCTTTCTCGAGGAAGGCGAGGCGTTTGTCGAAGCGTTGCCAGGCGGCCTGGTGGCGCTGTTCGAAGAGGCTCTGTTTCATGCGCTCTCCTGACGCAGGCCGAGAAAGCCGCGGGCGATGCCGTTGATCTCGGCCTGGGCGCGTACCGGCTCGACGCCCAGCGGTTCGGCGAGAATGCCCGCCAGTTCCTCGCGGCGTGCCGAGGAAAGCGCCGCGCCGCGTTCGGCGAAACCGAGGAAGGCGCGCTGTTCTTCCAGGCTCATGGGGAAGGGCGGCAGTTGCGGCTCGACGTCAGGCAGGCTGGGCCGGCTCAGTTCGGGTTCGCGGTAGACCACCAGGGTGCCGGCGGCGATGTCGCCCAGGCGCTTGAAGGCCGGATGGTTCAGGCAACAGAGCAGACCGAGGGCGTAGCCGAAGGGCAGGATGTCGGCGAAGCGCAGCAGGTTGCGCAGCAGCGACGCGGCCCAGCCCACCGGAGTGCCGTCGTCGTGGACGACGCGCAGTCCCATCATCTGCTTGCCGGGCGAGCGGCCCTGGTTGAGCACCTCGAAGAGGACCATGTACCACCAGGTCATGATGAAGGTCAGCAGCAGGCCGAGGCCGGCGCCGAGCTTGCCGAGGAACGCCAGGCCGAGCATCAGCACCAGCATGATCAGGCCGCGGATGCAGAGGTCGATGGTATAGGCCAGGGCCCGGGGGACGACGCCGGCGGGACGCAGGAGCAGGTCGATGCCTTCCGGCGTTTCCACGTGGTAGTGGGTGTCGAGGACCTCGGCGCCTGGCCGGGAGGCGGGCGCGACGAGGCGAGCGGCTGCGTTCGGTGGCATCGGGGGGCCGTGTCGGGGAAAGTCAGATGCTAGCCAGCGTGGCGTCATCAGGCAACCGGGCCGCCGCGACGGCCCGGTCTGCACCTCAGTTGCCCAGCGGGCGAACGCCGAAGATGGTGCGGTAGAGAATACCCATGGAGACGACGAACAGCGGGCCGGTCCAGATCAGGCCGATGAACAGCGGGATCATGCTCACCAGCATCAGCAGGCTCAGCACCAGCAGCAGGCCGAACACCTTGAACCAGTGGCGGCTGATGGCCTTGCGCGAGGTTTCCAGGGCCTGCCAGGGCGTCAGGCCGCGCTCGGCCACCAGCGGCAGGGCGAGCATGTAGGCGACGCTCAGGTAGAGACCGGGGATGATCAGCAGGAAGAAGCCGACGTAGACCATCAGCATCATCAGCAGGCCGGTGAGCAGCAGCGGCACCAGCATGCCGAAGTAGTTGAACATTTCGTTGAAGGTCGCCGGCTGGTCGGCGGCGCGGCGGATGCCGATCATGGTCAGGCCGGTGAAGAACGGGTAGCCCACCGCCGTGGCGACCAGGCTGGCGATCATCTGGCCGACCGCGAAGGCGATGGGATCGGCCTCGCTCATCAGGCCGATACCGCCGAAGAGCAGGGTGAGGATGAAGGTGATGGTCTGGATCACCACGCTGTAGACCACGAAGGCGCCGATCAGGATGCCTTTGACGCCCTTGATCTTGGCCCAGGCTTCGCTGATCACGTCGCCGATGCGGAAGTCGTAGTCGCCGATGACCGGCGGCACCGCCTGGGTCGGTTGCAGGGCGCTGGCGGGGGTGGCGTAGGGATTGCTGGTGTCGTTCATGGTGCTGTCCTTGTCAGTGAAACGGGCATCCGTGCGAGCGGAATGCTAGCGAGGGCGGAGGGGACAACGCAAGGTTCGGATGGCAGATATGCGCACTGACGCGCCCTGGCGGGCCGTGCCTACGGCGCTTTCCGTGAGTTCGTTGGAAAACCTGGAAATCCCCGAAGTGGGTCGCGAGCTTCGCGGCAGTCACTGGTAGACTGCCCGGTGCCGCCAGAAAGGGAATGACCGTGAACGCGAGTATTTTTTGGTACGACTACGAAACCACCGGCATCGACCCTCGCCGCGACCGGCCGTTGCAGATCGCCGGGATCCGCACGGACGAGGCGCTGAACGAGATCGGCGAGCCGATGAACCTGTATTGCCGTCCCAGCGACGATATCCTGCCCCACCCTATGGCTTGCCTGATCACCGGCATCACTCCCCAGCGGCTGGCCGAGCGGGGGCTGTCCGAGGCCGACTTCATGACCCGGGTACACGCCCAACTGGCGCAGCCGGCGACCTGCGTGGCTGGCTACAACTCCCTGCGCTTCGACGACGAAGTGACGCGCTACAGCCTGTACCGCAACTTCTTCGATCCCTACGCCCGCGAGTGGCAAGGCGGCAATAGCCGCTGGGACCTGATCGACATGGTCCGTACCGCCTATGCCCTGCGCCCGGAGGGCATCCAGTGGCCGCAGCTGGACGGCCGGCTGTCGCTGAAGCTGGAAATGCTCACCGCGGCGAACGGCCTGGAGCATGGGCAGGCCCACGACGCGCTTTCCGATGTCCGCGCCACCATTGCCCTGGCCCGCCTGATCCGTCAGCGCCAGCCGCGCCTGTACGATTACCTCTACCAGTTGCGCAGCAAGCACAAGGTGCTCGACCAGGTGCGCCTGCTGCAGCCGCTGGTGCATGTCTCCGGACGCTTTTCCGCGGAGCGCCATTTCCTCTCGGTGGTCCTGCCGCTGGCCTGGCACCCGCGCAACCGCAATGCTCTGATCGTCTGCGACCTCTGCGCCGATCCCGCGCCGCTGCTGGAGTTGTCGGCCGAAGACTTGCGCAGGCGCCTGTATACCCGTCGCGACGAACTGGCCGAGGGCGAGTTGCCGGTGCCGTTGAAGCAGATCCAGGTCAACCGTTGCCCGGTGGTGGCGCCGCTGTCGGTATTGCGCGCCGAGGATCGCCAGCGAACCGGCATCGAACTCGAGGAGTGCCAGCGAAAAGCCGAGCTGTTGCGCCAGCATCAAACCGTCTGGGCGGACAAACTGACAGCGCTATATGGCGAAGAAAGTTTCTCCGCCAGCGACGACCCCGAGCAACAGTTGTATGACGGATTTATTGGCGATCGGGATCGACGCCTTTGTGAACAGCTGCGCCTTGCCGAACCGGAGCAATTGGCCAAAGAACAATGGCCCTTCGACGATGCCCGTTTGCAGGAGTTGTTCTTTCGCTATCGTGCGCGAAATTTCCCGGAAACTTTAAATGTGGCCGAGCGCCAACAATGGGAAAGCTTCTGCCGCAATCGTTTGTCCCATGAAGAATACGGCGCACCGAATACTTTGCCGGCCTTCGAGGCGGCGCTGGAGGCTTGTCGGCAAGAGCAGGGCGGCACATTGCCGGCGGTACTTGCGGCCTGGCGCGATTACGCCGCGGAACTGCGTCAACGCTATTCGCTGGAGACTTGAGGACGCAGGCAGAGGAGTCGGTACGATCCGGCGGAAATGAAAAACGCCAGCACTGGGCTGGCGTTCTTCGTGGAACTGACTGGTTTAGCCGAGCAGGGTGGCCCAGCTCTCGACGGCCTCGGGGCCCCACTTGGCTTTCCACTCTTTCAAAGTCTTGTGGTTGCCGCCCTTGGTCTCGATGACTTCGCCGGTGTGCGGGTTCTTGTACTGCTTGACCTTGCGCGCGCGCTTGCCGGCAGGCGCCTTGGCGGTGCGGGTGCTCTTGCCGATCTTGGCGTCCGGATCGAGCAGGGAAATCACGTCACGCAGGGACTTCTGGTAAGTGCCCATCAGCGTGCGCAGCTTCTCTTCGAATTCCAGTTCTTTTTTCAGTTTGTCGTCTTGTTCCAGGGACTTCAGGCGCTCCTGAAGTTCCTTGATGGCTTCTTCCGTGGCGCGATATTCGTTGATCAGGGACATGTCAGGTACCTTGTCTGTGCTGAGTGGCGGTGGCGGGCATGTAAGTAGATTCAATAATAGTCAGGGCGAAACTGTAAGTAAACCGGGATGAAAACTTTTCTCGATGAAATTCAAAGTAATTAATTCCGCATCGGGATTGCCCTGTTGTGCGGGTTTATTCTCTCGCGCAACAGCCTGTCGAAAGGCCTTCGCCGAGGCTGAACTTTTCCCGCCATGCCGCTAGAATGGCGGCCTTTCGCGATGTTTCTGGAGTATACCCATGCGCACTTTTCGGCTGGTGATCGCCTGTCCCGACGGGGTCGGGATCGTTGCCAAGGTGAGTAACTTCCTGGCCACCTACAATGGCTGGATCACCGAAGCCAGCCATCATTCCGACAACGATAACGGCTGGTTCTTCATGCGCCACGAGATCCGTGCCGACTCTCTGCCGTTCGACCTGGATGGCTTCCGCCAGGCTTTCGCCCCGATCGCCCGCGAATTCTCCATGGAATGGCGGATCACCGATTCCGAGGTGAAGAAGCGCGTGGTGCTGATGGCCAGCAAGGAGTCCCATTGCCTGGCCGATCTGCTGCACCGCTGGCACAGCGGCGAACTGGACTGCGAGATTCCCTGCGTGATCGCCAACCACGACGACCTGCGCAGCATGGTCGAGTGGCACGGCATCCCGTATTTCCACGTTCCCGTCGATCCGCAGGACAAGCAGCCGGCCTTCGATGAAGTTTCCCGGCTGATCGACGAACATGGCGCCGACTGCATCGTCCTGGCTCGCTACATGCAGATCCTGCCGCCGGACCTGTGCCGCAAGTACGCCCACCAGGTGATCAACATCCACCACAGCTTCCTGCCGTCCTTCATCGGCGCCAAGCCGTATCACCAGGCGTCGAAGCGCGGGGTCAAGCTGATCGGCGCGACCAGCCATTACGTGACCGAGGAACTGGATGCCGGTCCGATCATCGAGCAGGACGTGGTGCGGGTCACTCACCGCGACAACGTCGAAGACATGGTGCGGCTGGGCAAGGATGTGGAAAAACTGGTGCTCGCGCGCGGACTGCGCTATCACCTGGAAGACCGCGTACTGGTACACGGCAACAAGACGGTGGTGTTCGACTGAGTCGGCTTCCCTGGAATGCCGGCCAGGGCCGGCACCCGGAGGAACGAACATGAGCGATCCCAGGTCGGCGGGCACCGCCAGCCCGCCACCGACCCTCGGCGAGGGTTGCACAAGCCGTTACGACATCGACGCCCTCGGCGACGAGGACGGAACCGAGTTTCCCGGCGCGGCCGAACTCTGGCGGCGTATCCAGGAGAGCGCCAGCGAGACGGGCGAGGCTGACGCCGAGGATACGCTCAGGAAGAAGCCTCGCGACTGCTGATCAGCTTCTTCAGCAGCGGACGTCCGGCGAGCACGGCGAACACCGGGCCGCCGGCGACGAGGTAGAAATAGAAGGTCACCGCTCGCCAGATGACGATGGCCGCCGCCGCCGTCGACTTGCCGATCATGGGGGCCAGCAGGGCCGCCGAGGTCAGCTCGGTGCCGCCGGCGCCGCCGGGGATCAGCGAGAGCTGTCCGGCGCTGAGCGAGACCATCTGGATCAGGAAGGTCCAGGCCCACTGGATATCCACTCCCAGGCCGCGCAGGGTCAGATCGAGCACGCTGAAGCGCAGTAGCCAGTGCGTACTGCTGAGAAGGAAGACCGCCAGCAGGCGTCGTTTCGGCAGGCGCAGGCTGTCGTGCAGGGCAATGCGGAAATGCAGGATCTTGCGGCCCCAGTGCAGGCGCTTGCGCGATGACACGCCGAGCCGCGCCAGAACCCGCCCGTTGAAGCGGATCACCTGGTGCAGGTAGCGGATCAGCATTACCGCGCCGACGAACAGGCCGACCAGGAATACCGCGCTGAAGATCAGGCTCGATTCCATGTTCGGGCTCAGCGAATGGCTGAGGGCATAGATCAGGATCGCGCCGAGGGCGCAGAGGAAGAACGTCAGGTCGGCCAACTGGTCGACCGCGAACACCGCGCTGGTCTGTGCCGGGCGCAGGCCGCGCCGGGCCAGCAGCGCCATCAGGGTCAACGGCCCGCCGCTGCCGCCCGGAGTGGCGCAGAAAGCGAATTCGCTGGCCATGATGATGCCGACGCTCTGCAATTGCCCGAGCTTGCCGGCGCGCCCGGCGAGCAGCAGGCGCAGGCGCAGGCCGTTGATGAACCAGCAGACCACGATCATGCCGAACATCAGCAGCAGACTGTCCAGCGGGAAGGCGCGCAAGCGCGGGAACATGTCGCTGCCGCCGAGCACCAGCGGAATCAGCGAGGCACCGATCAAACCGAACAGCAGTAACCAGCCTCGACTCATGCCGCGCGGTCCAGGGCGAGGTGGCGCTCCAGCCAGTCGATCTTGGTCAACGGCTGGCGCCCCTCGGACAGCAGGGTGCGCAGGGTACGCAGCCAGTATTCGCGGGAAAAGCGATGGCGCATGTCGACCGGATGGAGTCCGAGACGGATCACCGGCGCTGCGCGCCAGGCCCGGCGGCGCTGCTCGCTGAGCGCCCAGGAGAGGCCGCGACGCCAGGCACTGCGCGCGCTCCAGACCAGGCCGGGGGCCTCGATCGGTTGCAGGTGGGGAAGCAGATACAGGTTGGACGGGTCGCTGGTGTAGCGCAGCCCGCTCTCGACGAGCGCCTGGCGGGTGCCGGCGCTCATCAGCCAGGCCGGCGCGACGAAACCGTGCAGCGGCCATCCGCGGCGGCGGAACAGCTCGATGCCGGCGGCCAGGCGGGCCTTGGCCTCGGCGTGGTCGAGGGCATAGAACTCTCCCTCCCAGGTGTAGATGCGACGCATGAAGTATTGCCCTGGAGTACGCGGTGGTGGGGCGTCATCGTAGTGATAGAAGCCGTGGAGAGCCAGTTCGTCACCCCGGGCCACCCGCCGCGAGAGCAGTTCGCAGAACTTTTCGTCGGCTTCCAACGGGTTGCGATGGTGGAAATCGGGCACTACCAGCCAGGTCATGGGGACCTGGCCGAGCGCGTCCACGGCCTCGACGAAGGGCCGGTAGTCCGGCCAGGTTTCCGGGGCCACGTCGTGCAACACCAGCAGCAGGCTGCGTTCAGCCATAGCGCGGGAACCTCGCCTCGCTGTCGCCGAGTACCGCGTGGTAGTGCAGGAGCAGGCCGGCGACCACCGCGTCCCAGGCATGCTGGCGCTCGACGTGACGGCGGGCGCGCTGGCCGCGCAGCTCGACGTCGTGGCTGAACAGTTCGCGCACCGCGCAGGCCATGGCGTCGCCGTTGTTCGGCGCGCAGAGCACGCCGCAACGCTCCGGGACTATTTCCGCCAGTGCCCCGGCGCGCACCGCCACCACCGGAATGCCGCTGGCCATCGCTTCGAGTGCGACCAGGCCGAAGGTCTCCTGGTCACCGGCGTGCAGCAGCGCGTCGCTGCTCGCCAGCAGGCGGGCGACTTCGCGGCTGTCGCAGAAATGGTCGACCACGCTGGTGTTGCGCGGTACCCGGGTCGGCATGTTGGAACCCACCAGCAACAGGTGATAGCCGTCGCCGAGGCGCTGGATGGCGTCGAGCAGTACCGGCAGGTTCTTTTCCCGCGAACCGCGCCCGGCGAACACCAGCAGGCGGGTTTCCTCGTCCAGGCCGAGTTCCTGGCGCAGCCCCGGATCGCGGTTGCTCGGATGGAAGGTGACCAGGTCGACGCCCAGCGGTTGTACATGCACGTCGGCGACGCCCAGGCGCATCAGCTTTTCCGCCATTACCCGGCTGGGGGCCAGGACCCGGTCGAAGTGGCCGTACAGCTTGCTGACGTAGTTGTCCGCGTTGGTGCCGAGCCAGGCGCCCATGCGATTGCTCACCAGCAGCGGCAGGTCGGAGTGGTAGAAGCCGATCACCGGCACGTCCAGCCGACGTCGCGCGTCGAGCGCCGCCCAGGCGGTGAGGTAGGGGTCGCCGACCTCGATCAGGTCCGGTTGCAGATTGCGCAGCACCTTGCGCCAGGGGCCGCGACGGAGAGGGAAGCGGTAGCCATTGCCGAATGGCAGCGGCGGCGCCGGCACCTCGTGGATGCCGTTCGCCTGGCGGTAGCTGGCGCCGGGAACCAGCACGCTGTGGCGAATGCCGGGATAGTGCCAGAGATGGCGATGCTTGGCTTCGAGATAGGTGCGTACCCCCCCGCTGGCAGGCGCGTAGAACATGGTCATATCGGCGATGTGCACGATGGGCCTTCCTCCGTTGAGCTTGTTCCTTCTGCCACTCAGTGGACCACCGGCACCGGCAGTCGTTCGAACGGTGTGCGGGAGCCGTGGGTAGCTTCAAGTCTAGGAAAGAAAGCGCGAGCCGGCGCGCTTGCGGCAGCCAGCGCGGGAATAGGTCGCAGAGGGAGCGGGCGGAGAGGAAGGCATGCCTCGGGAGGCATCCTGGCAGGATAAGGGTGAACAACGCCGTTGGCGTTGTTCACCCTACGAATGGCCGGGGGCAGGGCGGATAGCCGCGGCGCGATTATCCGCCGGTTCGGCTACGGCTCGGGCAGTGCTCAGATCTTGAAGCTGTCCACCAGCTGGCGCAGGCGCCCGGCCTGGGTTTCCAGCTCGCCGCAGGCGCGCAGGGTGGCCTGGAGGTTCTCCACGCCTTCCTGGTTGAGGGTGTTGATCTCGGTGATGTCCATGTTCAGCGAATCGACCACCGCGGTCTGCTCCTCGGTGGCGGTGGCCACCGACTGGTTCATCCCGTCGATCTCGGCGATCCGTCCGGTGACGCTGCTCAGGCGTTCGCCGGCACGGTTGGCGATCTCCACGCTTTCAAGGCTGTAGCGCTGACTCTCGGTCATGGTACTGACCGCTTCCTGGGCGCCGATCTGCAGTTCCTCGATCATCTTCTGGATCTGCTGGGCCGACTCCTGGGCGCGGTGGGCCAGGTTGCGCACCTCGTCGGCGACCACTGCGAAGCCGCGTCCGGCTTCGCCGGCGCGCGCGGCTTCGATGGCGGCGTTGAGGGCGAGCAGGTTGGTCTGCTCGGAGATGCCCTTGATCACTTCGAGGATCTGGCCGATGTTCACCGTGCGGCTGTTGAGGGCCTCGATGTTGGCGCAGGAGGCGCTGATCTTCTCGGAAAGCTCGTTCATCGCGCGGATGGTCTGCTCGACCACCTGCTTGCCGTCTTCGGCCTGGTGGTTGGCGTCGGAGGCGTGGTGCGAGGCATCGGCGGCGTTGCGGGCGATTTCCTGGGCGGCGGCGCCGAGTTCGTTGATCGCCGCGGCGACGCTGTTGGTGCGGTTGGACTGCTCGTCGGAGTTGGCCATCGAGGAGTTCGAGGCGTTCACCACCAGTTGCGCCACATCGTGCAGTTGGCGAGCGGTGCCGGCGACCTCGCGGATCGATTCGTGGATACGCTCGACGAAGCGGTTGAAGGAAATGGCCAGGGCCCCGAACTCATCGTTGCTGGTGACCTTCAGGCGCTTGGTCAGGTCGCCTTCGCCCTGGGCGATGTCCTGCATGGCGCGGCCCATGTCGGTGAGCGGCTGCATCAGTACGCGGATCAGCATGCCGAGGAGGAGGACGATGGCGACCACCGCGATCAGCGCGGCGACGATCGCCGAGGTACGCAGCTTGGTGAGCATGGCATAGGCCTTGTCCTTGTCCACCGAGATGCCGATGTACCAGTCCAGGCCGGACAGGCCCTTGACCGGAGAGAAACTGAGGATCCGGGTGTTGCCGTGCAGCTCGGCCTCGCTGAAGCCGCTGCCGATCTTCGGCGTGTTGCGTGGGTAGACGTCGCTGAGGCTCTTCATGACCTGGTCCTTGTCCGGATGGACGAGGATCTTGCCGTCGCCGCTGACCAGGAAGGCGTAGCCCATGCCGCCGAAGTCCAGCGAGTTGATGATCTTCACCACCGTCTGCAGGCTGAGGTCGCCGCCGACCACGCCGAATGGCTGGCCGCCCTGGCGCGCCGGGCTGGCGATGGTCAGTACCAGCTCGTGGATGGCCGGCTCCATGTAGGGTTCGGTGAGGGTGGTCTGGCCGGCGCTGGTGGCGGCGTTGTACCAGGGGCGGCGGCGCGGGTCGTAGTCGGCCGGCAGGTCGCTGGTGGGGCGCGCGGTGTAGGTGCCGTCGGTCTGCCCCAGGTAGGTGAAGAGGAAGGTCGAGCCCAGCAGCGGCTGCTCCAGCAGGGCCTGGGTGGTCTCCGGGCTGTGGTCGCGGGCCAGGGTCTGGGCCAGGTTCTCGATCAGCAGGATGCGCCCGCTCAGCCAGTTCTGCACGTTGCTGGCGGTGATCTCGCCCATTTCGTGCAGGTAGTCCTCCAGGTCCTCGCGGATCGAGGCACGCTGCAGGGAGTCGTTGTAGAGGGTGAAGAGGGAGAAGGTCGCGATCACCACCAGCGCGGCGGCGAGCAGGATCTTGTGGCTGAACTTGAGACTTTTGATCATGGTTTCTTGCATCCGGGAGGCGCGGGCGCGCTGTCGTGAACAGCCCCAGTTGGATCGCAACTGCAAGGCTTGCCGTGTCTGTCGGCGGCAAGTCCGGAAGCTTTAGCGCAACGGATGAATGGTTTCACCGAATGCGACCTGGAGAATGAAAAAAAGCGCCCGTGGGCGCTTTTCGTCGGCAGGGCGGATAACCGCATCGCGGTTGTCCGCCGGTTCGGCGACGAGACCGGCCGGTCTCAGATCTTGAAGCTGTCCACCAGTTGGCGCAGGCGCCCGGCCTGGGTTTCCAGCTCGCCACAGGCGCGCAGGGTGGCGTGGAGGTTCTCCACGCCTTCCTGGTTGAGGGTGTTGATCTCGGTGATGTCCATGTTCAGCGAGTCGACCACCGCGGTCTGCTCCTCGGTGGCGGTGGCCACCGACTGGTTCATCCCGTCGATCTCGCCGATCCGCCGGGTCACGCTGCTCAGGCTTTCGCCGGCACGGTTGGCGATCTCCACGCTCTCCAGGCTGTAGCGCTGGCTCTCGGTCATGGTGGCCACCGCCTCGCGGGCGCCGACTTGCAGCTCTTCGATCATCTTCTGGATCTGCTGGGCCGACTCCTGGGCGCGATGGGCCAGGTTGCGCACCTCGTCGGCGACCACTGCGAAGCCGCGTCCGGCCTCGCCGGCGCGCGCGGCTTCGATGGCGGCGTTGAGGGCGAGCAGGTTGGTCTGCTCGGAGATGCCCTTGATCACTTCGAGGATCTGGCCGATGTTCACCGTGCGGCTGTTGAGGGCCTCGATGTTGGCGCAGGAGGCGCTGATCTTCTCGGAAAGCTCGTTCATCGCGCGGATGGTCTGCTCGACCACCTGTTTGCCGTCCTCGGCCTGGTGGTTGGCGTCGGACGCATGGTGCGAGGCATCGGCGGCGTTGCGGGCGATTTCCTGGGCGGCGGCGCCGAGTTCGTTGATCGCCGCGGCGACGCTGTTGGTGCGGTTGGACTGCTCGTCGGAGTTGGCCATCGAAGAGTTCGAGGCGTTCACCACCAGTTGCGAGACGTCGTGCAGTTTGTGCGCGGTCCCGGCGACTTCCCGGATCGAGCGATGGATACGCTCGACGAACTGGTTGAAGGCATCGCCGAGCACTCCGAATTCATCGCGGCTGGTCACGGCGAGGCGCTTGGTCAGGTCGCCCTCGCCCTGGGCGATGTCCTGCATGGCACGGCCCATCAGGCGCAGCGGCTGCATCAGCAGGCGGATCAGCAGGCCGAGCAGGACCAGGATGGCGACGATGGAGATCAGCGCGGCGGCGATGGCCGAGACGCGGAACTTGCTGAGCATGGCGTAGGCCTTGTCCTTGTCGATGGACAGCGCCAGGTACCAGGTCACCGAAGGCAGGCCCTTGATAGGGGTAAAGGCGAGGATGCGGGTATGCCCGTGCAATTCGGCCTCGCTGAAACCGGTGGCGATCTTCGGCGTGTTCTGCGGGTAGACCTCGCTCAGGGTCTTCATCACCTGCTCTTTGTCCGGGTGCACCAGGATCTTGCCGTCGCCGCTGACCAGGAAGGCGTAGCCCATGCCGCTGAAGTCCAGCGAATTGATGATCTGCACCAGGGTCTTCAGGCTGAGGTCGCCGCCTACCACGCCGAGGGTGTTGCCAGCGGCCTTCACCGGTGTCGCCGCGGTGATGATCAATTCCTGGGTGGCGGCGTCGACGTAGGGTTCGGTCAGGGTCAGGCCGCCGGCCGCCACGGCGTCCTTGTACCAGGGCCGGCTGCGCGGATCGTAGCCGGCCGGCATCGGGCTGTCCGGACGCATGGTGAAGACGCCGTCCTGCTGGCCGAGGTAGGTGAAGCTGAAGGTCAAGGTCAGGGCCGGCTGTTCGAGCAGGGCGCTGACGGTTTCCGGGCTGTGGTCGCGGGCCAGGGTCTGGGCGGTCTGCTCGACCAGCAGCAGACGGCCGCCGAGCCAGTTCTGAATGTTGCTGGAAGTCACGTCACCCATTTCCCGCAGGTAGCTTTCGAGGTCCTCGCGGATCGCGTTGCGCTGCAGGTAATCGTTGTAGAGGGTGAACAGTGCGAAGGCGGCGAACACCACGAGGGAGGCCGCGAGGAGGATCTTGTGGCTGAACTTCAGACTTTTGATCATGTTGTATTGCGTCCAGGAGTATGTAGCGCCAGTCTTTGACCAGACCCCTGCGACCGTTCCGCGGGCGCAGGGGCTTTCCGTACGCCTTGCAGCGTCGGGCGGGTCGCGCGGGTGGGTAGTCCGTCGACCCAGGCACGGCCTTGTGCCACGAAGCCACGGTTCCCTGGGTGGCTCCGAAGAATGCGTGATACGGATACGATGGCGATTTTTCCTGTCTCAGCAAGGCCCGAAGGTCTTCGCTGAAGCTGGACGGCCAGATCGGGTCGATGCGCTGGCCCGACGCCCTTCGCGGGAACCCGCGCATATTGGTACGCGGGTTCCGCTGGAAGCCCCGTTGCACAAGGGCTTTCCCTTACTGTCGGCACAGCGTGCCGGAGCTTTAGTCCCGAGGATGAATGGATGTCGCAAGCGAATGAGTTGTTGATCGGCGCTGGCCCCGATGGCCAGCCGGTAGGACAGGCCTGGCGCCTGGCCAACCGTCATGGATTGATCGCCGGCGCCACCGGTACCGGCAAGACGGTGACCTTGCAGCACCTCGCCGAATCCTTCAGCGATGCCGGTGTCGCGGTGTTCGCCGCCGACATCAAGGGCGACCTGTGCGGCATCGCCGCGCCGGGCAACCCGCAGGGCAAGGTCGCCGAACGTATCGCCAGCATGCCGTGGCTGAACTACCAGCCGAAGGCCTACCCGACCACGCTCTGGGACATCGCCGGGAAGACCGGCCACCCGTTGCGCACCACCATCAGCGAGATGGGCCCGCTGCTGCTGGCCAACCTCCTGGAGTTGACCGATAGCCAGCAGGCCGCGCTGTTCGCCGCCTTCCAGGTGGCCGACCGGGAAGGCCTGCTGCTGCTCGACCTGAAGGACCTGAAGGCGCTGCTCAACCATCTGAAGGACAATCCGGAAATCCTTGGCGAGGACCGGGCGCTGTTCACTGGCGCTTCCGGGCAGGCGCTGCTGCGCCGCCTGGCCACTCTGGAGCAGCAGGGCGCCGAGGCCTTCTTCGGCGAGCCTGCCCTGCAACTGGAAGACATCCTCCGCCCCGAGCCGGACGGGCGCGGGCGCATCCACCTGCTCGACGCCAGCCGCCTGGTGCACGAGGCGCCGAAGGTCTACGCGACTTTCCTGCTCTGGCTGTTGGCCGAGCTGTTCGAGCAACTGCCGGAGCGCGGCGATGCCGACAAGCCGGTGCTGGCACTGTTCTTCGACGAGGCCCACCTGCTGTTCAACGGCACGCCGAAAGCCTTGCGCGACCGCCTGGAACAGGTGGTCCGGCTGATCCGCTCGAAAGGCGTCGGGGTGTACTTCGTCACCCAGTCGCCGGGCGACCTGCCGGACGATGTCCTGGCCCAGCTCGGCCTGCGTATCCAGCATGGCCTGCGCGCCTTCACCGCCAAGGAGCAGAAATCGCTGCGCGCGGTGGCCGACGGTTTCCGCCCGAACCCGGCGTTCGACACCCTGGGGGTGCTGACCGAACTGGGTATCGGCGAGGCGTTGGTCGGCACCCTGGAGGAAAAGGGCACGCCGGCCATGGTCCAGCGCGTCGCGGTGGCGCCGCCCTATTCGCGGATCGGCCCGCTGAGCGACAGCGAGCGCGCTGAACTGGTCCAGCGGTCGCCGTTGAAGGGTCGCTACGACCAGCCGATCGATCGCGAGTCGGCCTACGAGGTGCTGGCGAACAAGGCGGGCGCCAAGCCCGAGGTCCAGGGCCAGGCGACTGCTCAGCAGGAAAGCTCGTCCGGCGTCGGCGGCATGGCCGGGCAGATTCTCGGCAGCCTGCTGTCCAATTCGACGGTGAAGAGCGCCATGCGCCAGGCGGCCAACCAGTTGAGCCGGGAGCTGGTGCGTGGCCTGCTCGGCTCGTTGATGGGCGGGAAGAAGCGGCGCTGAGCGCCAGGCCATGAAAAAGGCGCCCGCGGGCGCCTTTTTCATGGGGGCTGGATGATCGCCGGCTAACCGCTTCGCGGTTAGCCGGCCTGTGGGACGGACGGGCTCAGATCTTGAAGCTGTCCACCAGGTGCCGCAGGCGCCCGGCCTGGGTTTCCAGCTCGCCGCAGGCGCGCAGGGTGGCCTGGAGGTTCTCCACGCCTTCCTGGTTGAGGGTGTTGATCTCGGTGATGTCCATGTTCAGCGAGTCGACCACCGCGGTCTGTTCCTCGGTGGCAGTGGCCACCGACTGGTTCATGCTGTCGATCTCGCCGATCCGGCTGGTCACGCTACCCAGGCGTTCGCCGGCACGGTTGGCGATCTCCACGCTCTCCAGGCTGTAACGCTGGCTTTCGGTCATGGTGGCCACCGCCTCGCGGGCGCCGACTTGCAGCTCTTCGATCATCTTCTGGATCTGCTGGGCCGACTCCTGGGCACGGTGGGCCAGGTTGCGCACCTCGTCGGCGACCACCGCGAAGCCGCGTCCGGCCTCGCCGGCGCGCGCGGCTTCGATGGCGGCGTTGAGGGCGAGCAGGTTGGTCTGCTCGGAGATGCCCTTGATCACTTCGAGGATCTGGCCGATGTTCACCGTGCGGCTGTTGAGGGCCTCGATGTTGGCACAGGAGGCGCTGATCTTCTCGGAAAGCTCGTTCATCGCGCGGATGGTCTGCTCGACCACCTGCTTGCCGTCCTCGGCCTGGTGGTTGGCGTCGGAGGCGTGGTGCGAGGCATCGGCGGCGTTGCGGGCGATTTCCTGGGCGGCGGCGCCGAGTTCGTTGATCGCTGCTGCGACGCTGTTGGTGCGGTTGGACTGCTCGTCGGAGTTGGCCATCGAGGAGTTCGAGGCGTTCACCACCAGTTGCGCCACATCGTGCAGTTGGCGAGCGGTGCCGGCGACCTCGCGGATCGATTCGTGGATACGCTCGACGAAGCGGTTGAAGGCATTGGCCAACGTACCGAATTCATCGTTGCTGGTGACCTTCAGGCGCTTGGTCAGGTCGCCTTCGCCCTGGGCGATGTCCTGCATGGCGCGGCCCATGTCGGTGAGCGGTTGCATCAGTACGCGGATCAGCATGCCGAGGAGAAGCATGATGCCGACCACCGCGATTAGCGTGGCGACGATCGCCGAAGTGCGGAATTCGCTGAGCATCGAATAGGCGGTGTCGCGGTCGAGGACCAGGGCGACGTACCAGGTCACGCCGGGCAGTCCCTTCACCGGGGTGAAGGAAACGAACTGGCTGCGACCGTCGAGTTCCACCTCGTGGACCCCGGGGACGATGTTCGGTGCGCCTTTGGGATAGGCTTCGGCGAGGGTCTTCAGGACCAGCCCGGAGTCGGGGTGGAGGAGGATCTTGCCGGCGTCGCTGACCAGGAAGGCGTAGCCGGCACCGTCGAACTTCAGGGAATTGAGGATCGCGGTCAGGGTCTCCAGCTTCATGTCGCCGGCGGCGACGCCCAGCAGTTGACCGGCGTGCCGCACCGGCAGCGACATGGCGAGGATCTGCTCGCCGGTGCCGGCATCGACGAAAGGTTCGGTGACGATCAGCCGGTCGGCCGCCAGCGCGTCCTTGTACCAGGCGCGGGTACGTGGGTCGTAACCTTCCGGCATGGCGTCGTAGGGGCGCATGGTGAAGGTGCCGCTGGCCGCCTCGCCAAGATAGACCGACGCGAAATTGCGGCTGAAGACGGGCTGTTCCAGTTGCCTTGCGATATTCGCCTCGTCGGGCTGGTCGAGCAGCGCCAGTTGCGAGGCCAGGCCTTCCACCAGGTGCATGCGGCCTTCCAGCCAGCTCTGGATGTTGCTGGCGGTCAGGGTGCCGATTTCCCCGAGGTAGTTTTCCGTGTCCGTGCGCACGGCCTCGCGCTGTCGGTAATCGTTGTAGAGGATGAAGCAGCTGAAGGCGAAAACCACCACCAGCGCGGCGGCGAGAAGGATTTTCTTGGCAAACGACAGCGAGCGAAGCATGAGCGATGCGTCCTGGCAAAAGCCTCAAGAAGGGCGGGGAGCCCAGGCCACCAGGTAGGGAGCTTGCGGGGGAAAGCCATGATCCAGCGCCTGAACGGCAGGCTTTGTAGCACAGTGCCATTACAAAGGCAAAATAGTGGCGCCATGAAAATGGCGCCACTATGGGAAGCGACCGGGAAAGCGCTCGCGTCAGTTCGCTGTCGGAGCCAGCCCGCCGACTTTTTCGCCGACTCCGTCGAAGAAGGCTTTCAGCCCGCCGACGATACCACTGTCCGTGGGACTCAATACGGCAATCAGAGCCACCGCGATCAAACCTGCGATAACCGCGTATTCGATGGCATTTGCCCCTTCTTCGTCCGCCAGGAATGCGCGAAGTTTGCAATACACGAGCAGAGTCAGGTTCTTCATTCTTGTTTGCTCCTCGAACGCGGCAATCACCGAGACAGAGCCCTGCCTCCACGCTGAGGCTAGGCCGATGATGGCGTTTTGCAACAACTAAATGGCATTAGTAGGAGTGGATTAGTCGCAAGGTTATATGGCGAGTTACAAGGCTTGGACTACATCTAATGACAAATTGACATTGATTATCCCAAGTCTAGATTCAGGCCTATCGCCGCATGGTCGAAGTTATGAACTTTGGTTCTTGAATAACGACTGTCTCCAGTCGATAACCCAATGTACCTGCCATGGAAAGCCAGTCCCGGAGTATGGCCATGACACGGACAGCAAGACGCCACTTTTTCTTTTTCGTTCATCGGCGATCGCCGGTGATTTTCCGTTCATCGACCTGTCCGGACGCATAGCAGGGGTCTGCCCATGAATAGCAAGGTGCTGATGGCCCTGGCCGGCCTGCTGCTGCTCGGTGCGGTGTTGCTCGGATACCTCGGCGTATCCATCGGCCGCGCGCCATCGAACGCGCACGCTCCATCCGTGGCGCCGGCTTCGGCGACGGTGGACGCTTCGCTGGAAAAGCTCGAACGCAAGCCGGTGCTGGTGGCCAGTCGCGATCTCCCGGCGCTGGCGGTGATCGGCAAGGACGACCTGAGCGTCGAGCTGTTGCGGACCGCACCGGTCGGTAGCTACGACAGGCCCGAGGCGTTGCTCGGCAAGCGGGTCTGGGTCGCGGTGCCGGCCGGCAGCATTCTTTCCGCCGCGACCCTCGAACCCGGCGGTCCGCTGGCCCGGACCATCCGTCCGGACGAGCGGGCGATGGCGATCGCTGTGGACGAAGTGGTCGGCGGCGGCGGCTTCGTCCTGCCCGGCGACTATGTCGACGTGATGCTCTTCGTGCGTGACGAGCGGGACGGCGAATCGACCCCGCTGGCGCAACTGGTGTTGCCCGGCGTCCGGGTACTGACCTACGGCGAGCGGATCGCCGTGGGCAGCGATGGACAGGACCGCTCGAACCAGGAAAAGGACCCGCGTCCGCCGCGTACCGCGGTGCTGGCGGTACCGGAGGACGGCGTGGCGCGGCTGATGCTGGCGAGCCAGGCCGGTTCGCTGCGCCTGGCCATCCGCAGCAAGGACGAAGAACTCTACCGCAGGGAGCAGGAAGGCGCGCTGCTGCAAGCGTCGCTGGGCGCGCCGAGCGCGGCGCTGAGTCTCGACCAACTGCTGGAGCGCCGCAAACCGACGGCGCCGAGCGTGCGCAGCGCGGCTCCGCGCGTGCCGGTGGCCAACGGGGTCACGGTCTACCGTGGCAGCGCCATGACCCATGAAGTGCCTTGAGGGGAGCCGGCATATGCATCGGAGCACCGGGATAGGCGTGTCGCGCTGGCTGGGAGGGCTGCTGGGGGTGGCGTTGGCGCTGCCGGCACTGGCTTTGCCGCAGGGCTGCATCGAGTTGCTGGCGCAGGCGCCGCGGGTCGACGTCGTCCAGGGACAACAGCGTGACCTGCGCCTGGCGGTGCCGATCGAACGGCTGGCCATCGGCGATCCGAAGATCGCCGACGTACAGTTGCTGGATCGTCGCGGCTTCCTGGTCACCGGTAAGGAACAGGGCTCCACCAGCCTGCTGATCTGGACCGGCTGCAGTCCCGAGCCGTTGCGCAGCCTGGTGGAGGTCGAGGGACGCGGTAGCGTCGATACCCGCGGTGCTCCAGCGTTCACCGTCGGCGCCGCAGAGGAGCTGCCGAACCAGGTGCAGACCGATATCCGCTTCGTCGAGGTCAGCCGCAGCAAGCTGAAGCAGGCCAGCACCTCGTTCGTCCGCCGCGGCGGCAACCTCTGGGTGCTCGGTGCGCCGGGCAGCCTCGGCGATATCAAGGTCAATGCCGACGGCAGCGGCCTGGGCGGCACCTTCGGCACCGGCAGCTCGGGATTCAACCTGATCTTCGGCGGTGGCAAGTGGTTGAGCTTCATGAATGCCCTGGAGGGCAGCGGCTTCGCCTATACCCTGGCGCGCCCGAGCCTGGTGGCGATGAGCGGGCAGAGCGCGTCGTTCCTCGCCGGCGGCGAGTTTCCGATCCCGGTGCCGAACGGCACCAACGACAACGTCACCATCGAATACAAGGAGTTCGGCATCCGCCTGACCCTCACCCCGACGGTGATGAACAACCGCCGCATTGCTCTCAAGGTGGCGCCGGAGGTCAGCGAACTGGACTACAGCGCCGGCATCCAGAGCGGCGGGGTGGCGGTGCCGGCACTGCGCGTCCGGCGCACCGACACCAGCGTGATGCTGGCCGACGGCGAGAGCTTCGTGATCAGCGGGCTGACCAGCAGCAACTCGGTGAGCAACGTCGACAAGTTTCCCTGGCTGGGCGACATCCCGATCCTCGGTGCGTTCTTCCGCTCGACCAAGCTGGACAAGGACGACCGCGAGCTGCTGATGATCGTCACCCCGCACCTGGTCCAGCCGCTGGCCGCCGACGCACAGTTGCCGGACCTGCCCGGCGAGGGCCTGCGGCACTACGATCCGGGGTTCTCGCGCCTGTACTTCCTCGAGCGCGGCGAGTACGACGGCCAGCAGAACGACACCGGTCTGTCGGATTAGGAGGCGCGCATGAACCAGAACTTCGTGGCGCTGACCCAGCATCCCGGCGAACTCGACTGGTTGCAGAACAGCCTGGCGTCCGCCGGCCAGGTGGTTCCGGCAGGCAGCGCCAGCCTGGAGGAGCTGCTGGCGCTGCTCGACGTCACCGCCGCCGGGGTGCTGTTCATCAGCCTCGGCAAAAGCAACCTGGTGTCCCAGGGTGCGCTGGTCGAGGGATTGGTATCGGCGCGGCCGATGCTCTCGGTGGTGGCCATCGGCGACGGCCTGGACAACCAGTTGGTGCTGGCGGCGATGCGCGCCGGCGCGCGCGACTTCATCACCTACGGCGCCCGCGCCAGCGAGCTGACCGGGCTGATCCGGCGCCTCGGCGGACGCCTGCCCAGCGTGCCGGTGAGCGCGGCGCGCCAGGGCGAGCTGCTGACCCTGGTCAGCGCCCGACCGGACGCCGACGGCGCCTTCGTCGCCTTGCACCTGGCCAAGGCGTTGCAGGAGCAGACGCCGAACCAGGTCCTGCTGCTGGACGTCGGCCAGCCCACCGGCGAGGCGCTGGCGATCCTCGGCCTGGACTCGGCCTTCACCTTCAGCGATGCCTTGCGCAACCTGCGGCGCCTCGACCAGACCCTGATCGACAGCGCCTTCACCCGCCTCGACAGCGGCCTGCGGATACTCAGCCTGACCGACGAGCCCGGCGTGCTGGAGCGAGTCACCACCGCCGAACTCTATCTGTTGCTGGGCAACCTGCGCGGGGCGTTCAGCCATGTGGTGGTCAACCTCACCGGGCTGCCCGAGGGCGAGCTGAGCAACCAGTTGCTGGTGCAGGCCAACCGCGTGCTGTGGATGGTCGACCAGAGCGTACCGTCCTGCAAGAAGGGCCTGGAGCGCCTGCGCCGCCTGCGCGAGCGCAACCTGCCGTTGCCCTCCATCGAGTTGCTGATCGAGCGCTACCTGCCCAATGTGGCGCCGGACCAGCAGGCCCTGAGCCGGATGTTCGACCTCGATCTGTTCGGTGTCCTGCCGTTGTCCCCGGAATCGCGCCTGCGCGCGAAGAACCTCGGCAAGAGCCTGTTCGAGGTGGCGCCGCGCGACCCATTGGCGGCCAAGCTGCGGCAACTGGCGGACAGCCTGTGCGTGACACGCGGCGAGCGCCGTTCGCTGCTGTCCTGGCTCGGCCGGGCCAAGGCGGCGCTGCTATGAGCACGGGATTCGGCGCGCGTCCTGACGGCGGTGCCTTCCACTACCGCCAGGAGCAGGACATCCAGGCGCTGAAGCTGCGCCTGCACCGCTACATCATCGACGAGATCGACGAAGACGGCATGAACCTGCTGGAGGGCGCGCGCTCCGCCGTGGTCCAGTACGTCTCGGAAAAGGTCTGCGAATACGGCTCGCGCCATCAACTGGCGATCTCCCGCTACGAACTGGACCGCCTGGCCGAAGAGGTGGTCGACGAACTCACCGGCTTCGGCCCGCTGGAGATCCTCCTGCGCGATCCCGGCGTCTCGGAAATCCTCGTCAACGGGCCGGGCCGGGTGTTCGTCGAGCGGGAAGGGCGGCTCTACCAGAGCGACCTGCGCTTCATCGACGACCACCATGTGCTGCGGGTGATCCAGCGTATCCTCGCGCCCCTCGGCCGACGCCTGGACGAGTCCAGCCCGATGGTCGACGCGCGCCTGCCGGACGGCAGCCGGGTCAACGCGATCATTCCCCCGGTGGCGCTGGACGGGCCGTGCATCTCGATCCGCAAGTTCAGCCAGGAGCTGCTGCGCAGTGCCGACCTGCTGGCCTACCAGAGCGTCGACGAAGCCTTGCTCGAGTTCCTCCGCCAGGCGGTCTCGCGCCGCTGCAACATCCTCATCAGCGGCGGCACCGGCACCGGCAAGACCACCTTGCTCAACGTCATCAGCGGCTTCATCGACGAACGCGAGCGGATCGTCACCATCGAGGACACCGCCGAGCTGCAACTCGGCCACGACCACGTGGTGCGCCTGGAGACCCGTCCGCCGAACGCCGAGGGCTACGGCGAGGTGACCGCCCGCGACCTGATCCGCAACGCCCTGCGGATGCGCCCGGACCGGATCATCCTCGGCGAGATCCGCGGCGTCGAGGTGCTCGACGTGCTGCAGGCGATGAACACCGGCCACGACGGCTCGATGAGCACGGTGCACGCCAACTCGGCGATGGATTCGCTGCTGCGCATGGAGATGCTGGTCGGCCTGACCGGCAACAGGCTGCCGGAGCAGACCTTGCGCCTGATGATCTGCGCCGCGCTGGACGTGGTGGTGCAGATCACCCGCCTGGCCAGCGGTCGGCGTTGCATCAGCGAAGTGCTGGAGGTGCTGGAGGTGCGCGACGGTGTGTACGTCACCAATACGCTGTTCAGTCTCGACCGGCGCGGTAGCGGGCAGTTCGTCCGCCAGGCCGCGCCGGTCGGGCAGAAATTCCGCCAGGCGCTGCTGTGAACGGCGCGCAACTGCTGGTGCTGTTCAGCGGCGTGCTGGCTTTCGCCGCGCTGGCCCTGGCGTTCATGGGCTGGCGCGCCGGGCGCAACGAACTGGTGGTTGAACGGCTGCTGGGACGCCAGGAGGCGGTCGCGGTGCGGCCGCGCAGCAGTCACTGGCTGGCTCGCCAGATGCGTCGCGCCGGTATCCAGCGCCCGCGCCCGTGGTTGTTCGGGGCGGCAGTGCTCGCGCTGCTGCTGGTCTGGAGCGGATTGGGCCTGTTCGGCACCATCGGCGCGCTAGGCGGCCTGCTACTGGCGGCGCTGTCCTGCCGCGTCGCCCTGGGCATGCTCTACCAGCGCCGCCTGAAGCGAATGATCCGGCAGATGCCGCGTTTCCTCGACCAGGTAGTGCGCAGCCTGCACGCCGGGCGCACGCTGGGCGACGCGCTGATGCAGGCAGTGGAGAATGCCGAGGAGCCGCTGCGCGACATCTTCACCCTGGCGCGCAACCACGTGCTTCTCGGCATCCACCTGCCGGAGGCGTTGCAGGAAGTCGCCGAACTCTACGAGGTTGAGGAGCTGCGCATCCTCGCCCTGGGCGTCTCGGTCAACCACCGTTATGGCGGCAATACCAGCGACCTGCTGGACAGCATCGTCAAGCTCATCCACGAGCGCGAGAAGCTCAGCCGGCAGTTGCACGCGATGACCGGCGAGACACGGATCAGCGCCTATGTCCTGGCCGGCGTGCCGAGCGCCCTGGGCGGCTACATCCTGGCGAGCAACCCGGGCTATCTGCTGAACATGTGGGCCGACGGCACCGGGCGTTTCCTGCTCCTGGCCTCGCTCGGGCTGCAACTGCTCGGCTGCTATGCGCTGTGGCGCATGCTCAAGAGCGTCTAGGAGGTGGCCATGCAGGCACAGTGGCTGATTTTCGCGGCGCTCCTGATGGCGGTCGGCGGTGCCTTGTTGCTGTTGCTCCAGGCGCGCAACGGCAGCCGCGAGCAGCGCCTGATCGAGAGGCGCCTGGGAGCGCTGGCCAACCCTGGCGGCTCGACCAGGTGGCTGGCCGGCATGACCGAGCGGATGGACGACAGCTTCTGGGTGCGGCGCCTGCAACTGATGGACAGCGAGGCCCGCCAGTTGCTGCAACAGGCCGGCTGGCACGAGAGTCGCTACCGGACCCTGTACCTGATCTCGGTGTTCCTCACGCCGCTGCTGTTCGTTCTCCTGGTCTTGCTGGTCAAGCTGCTGCGCGCCGAGAGCGAGGCGTCCTACGCGGTGCCGCTGCTGTTCGCCGCCGGCATCGGTTTCCTCCTGCCCAAGCAGGTGCTCAAGCACTTCGCCAAGGCGCGCCGGGCGCTGATCGCCGACGAGATGATCCTGTTCGTGCAACTGATCCGCATCCTCTTCGACGCCGGCCTGACCGTGGAGCAGACGCTGCGCGTGGTCTGCCTGGAAGGCCGCGGGATCACCCCGCAACTGGCCCGCGAGCTGGACCTGGCGCTGACCCGTGCCGACAACGGCATCGACCTGGCGGAAGAGCTGGAGGCGCTTGCCCGGCGCCTGCAGGTGGACCCGCTGAACGACTGCTGCGGCGTGCTACGGCAGATGTTGCGTCAGGGCGGCAGTGCGCGCAGCACCCTGCTGACGCTCAAGCAACTGTTCGAAGACCGGCGCCTGACCGCCTTGCAGGAACGCATCGGCAAGCTGTCGGCGAAGATGAGCCTGGTGATGATGGTGCTGCTGTTCCCGGCGCTGCTGATCGTCCTCGCCGGTCCGGGCGTCATCGCCATCACCAAGGCCTTGGGAGGACTGGGATGAAAGCACTGATCGGTATCGGCCTGTGCGCCGCCCTGCTCGGCGGTTGCGCCGCGCTGCCGGGGCGGGACGGCCCACGGGAGTGTTCGCAGCAGCTCGGCCAGGAGCAGGAACTGCAGATGAACATGGTCCGCGACATGATCCGCGAGGGCCGCCTGCATGCGGCCCTGGCCAACCTGGAAAGCATGCCGCCGGGGTTGCTCGACGTGCGCGAGGAAAGGGCGCTGATCCTGCGCCGGATCGGCGACCCGCGGGCCAGGGCCGAGTACCAGGCCCTACTGGAAACCTGCAAGGCAGCCGAGGCGCACCACGGCCTCGGCCTGCTCGCCCTGCGCAATGGCGACAGCGCCCGGGCGGTCCTCGAGCTGCGCGAGGCGGCGCGCCTGCGGCCGACCGAGAGCCGCTTCCGCAACGACCTGGGGGTCGCCCTGCTCAAGCGCGGCGACCGTGTCGGCGCGCGCTTCGAATTCATCACTGCGCTGGAGTTGCAGCAGGGCGGCAAGCTACCGGCGACCAACCTGCTCGGCCTGCTGTACCTGCAAGGCGACCGGGAAGATGCGCAGCGCCTGATCGAGCGTTTGCAGCTGGATGCCCGGGACATCCGCGCGGCCGAGGCGCGGGCGCGCAGCTGGGGTGCCGTACCGACACCCGGCGCGGCGCCGGCAAGCGACGACCCGCTGGCGGAACTGCCGGCGGAGGCGAATATGCATACCGCGATGGCCAACGAGGCGTCCTGAGCCGGCGCCGGAGAGGTGAACCATGCACGAGCGAATCCTGTTCGGCGTCTTGCTGCTCCTGTCCGGCCCGGCCTGGGCCGCGGACACGCCGGCGGTCCGTCCCGCCGCGCCAGCGACGGCCGAACCGCAGACCGCCACCCGCGCCTGGCTGGCCATCCAGGCGAGCGGCCGGGCCGCCAGCCCGGTTCGGCAAAGCGCGACCGCCGCCGAGCGCCAGCGGGCCTACCAGCGCTACCTGAAAAGCTATGAGCACGAGATTCCCGAGTACCTGCTGGAAGATCGTGGCTTCGGCGAGAGCAAGAACTGACGGTTCCTGGCGGAGGGGCAGGGCATGAACGGATGGCCTGCAAGACAGCGCGGGGCGATCGGCATCCTGGCGGCGACCACTCTGCTGCTGGCCTTGATCTGCCTGTTGCTGGTGGTGGATACCGGGCGGCTCTACCTGGAGCAGAGCAACCTGCAGCGAGTGGCGGACGTGGCGGCGCTGGAGAGTGCCTCCCAGGGAGCCTTGTGCGGCGACCAGAGTTCTGCCCAGGCGACGTCTTTCGCCAAGGCCAGCGCGATGCTCAACGGGTTCGATGCGGACGCCGCCGGCTCCAGCCTGTCGGCGGAGGTCGGCGGCGTGCTGAGTGCCGGCGGCCTGCGCAGTTTCATAGCCAGCGCGTCGAACGCGGCTGCCGCCAACGAGGCGGTGCATGTCGAGGTGACCAAGAGCGTTCCCGGCAGCCTGGTCGCCAACCTCGGGGGACTGTTCGGCGGCGGCAATGCCAACGTCGATCTCCGCGCAGAGGCCGTGGCGCGACGCCTGCCGAACGCCACGATTTCCGCAGGCACGGGGCTGGCCAGCGTGAACAGTGGTCAATCGGCGTTGCTCAACCCCATCCTGAGCGGATTGCTGGGCACCCAGATCGATCTCTCGGCGGCGGCCTACAACGGTATCGCCGAGGCGAAGCTCAGTGTGCTGGACATTCTCGGCGCGGATGGAATGGGCTTGATCGGGGTCGATACCAGCCTGGGGACCATCGAACAGTTGTTGAATACCAACGTCGGCTTGCAGCAGGTACTCGCCGCCAGCGTGAACGTCCTGGCGAAGAACGGCGTAGCCTCGGTCGAGGCCCTGAGAACGCAATTGGTGGGGGTAAAGTCGGCCACGTTGAAACTGGGAGACTTGCTGGGGCTGAGCGCTGGCGAGGTGAACAGCATGTCGCAGCTGGATACGGCGATCAATGCGCTGGATCTCATCATGGCGGTTGCCCAGGTCGCCAACAAGAATTCCGCGGTCGCCGTGAACCTGGGCATCCCCGGATTGGCCAATGCACGGCTCACGGTCGTAGAGCCGAAGAGGATCGTCTCCGGGCCGCCAGGGCAGGATGAGAGCGGTGCCTGGCGCACGGAGGTGCGCCAGTCCCAGGTACGACTTACGGCGGACATCGATTCCGGGTTCCTGTCCATTCTCGCCACCACGAAACTGCAACTGGCCATCGAAGGCGCGTCGGGAGCCGTCTGGCTGAAAAGCATGGCCTGTACCCGCCCGGATACCGCGTTGGACTTCGGTTGGAGAAGCAGCGGAGCGACGATAAAGATCGGCAGTCCGGCCAACATCGATCAGGTCGGCTCGATTCTGGTGCTTGGCGGCTTGGTGCGATTGGATCTCAAGCTCGATACCTCGATCGCCGGCAGCTCGGGCGATACGCGATTCAACGTGAAAGCCGACGGTTCCGATCTCGTCCAGAGCCGCAGGTTGCCGGAAAGCGGCTTTCTCGCCAGTACCCTGAAAACCAGCATCAACGTCAATCCCGTGGTGCTCGGACTGTGCTTGCCTTTGCTGTGCGGCTCGACGGCGCTCACCGACCTCATCGTGAATTCCGTGGTGGCACCTCTGGTCGATGGGCTGCTGACGCCGATCCTGAATCTGGTCCTGCCCTTGCTGGGGGTACAACTTGGATACATCGACGCGGAGATTCTGAAGGTCGATGTCGGCAGGGCGGAACTGCTGATCTAGCAGGTCCGCCGGGCCATCGCGCCTGTCAGTGCACCACCGCTCCGCTGCCCTGCTGCATCGCCGCAGGCGACAGGGCCAGCGCCAGCTGTGTGCGGTTGTGCATATGCATCAGGCGCAGCACCTGGGAGACGTACAGCTTCACCGTGTTCTCGGTGATGCCCAGTTCGTAGGCGATCTGGTAGTTGGTCAGGCCCTTGCTCACCAGCCGCGCCACCGCCTGCTGGCGGGGCGACAGCTTGCCGAACAGCGGATTGCTCGGGGACACCTGGCTTTCCGCGACCGACGCCGGCGGCGCGGACGGCTGGCTGTCTTCGCTCTTGAGGGCACTCGGCTGGCTGTTGCCGTGTACCTCGTACTTGATCTTGTGGATGTCGCGGTAGATCGAGTTCAGCGATTCGGCGAGGTATTCCAGGCGCTGGTTGACGTGGCTCAGGCTCAACTGGCTGCGGACGCGCTCGTGCAGGCGGTTCTCCAGGCGTTCGAGGCCATGCAGCAGTTCCTGCGGCGCCACCGGTTTCTGGTAGTAGTCGGCGGCGCCGACCCGCATGGCCTCGATCACTTCCTGGCGGCCATCGTGACCGGTGAGGATGATCGATTCGAAGAACCTGCCGTTGCCGGCGACTTCCTTGAGGCTCTCGATCAGGCGGATACCGTTGTCCTGCCCCAGGTAGAGGTCGCAGATGACCAGGCCGATGTTCGGGTCGGCCTGGAAGCTGGCGATCGCCGACTCCCGGTGGGTGCTGGTTACGCAACGGTAGCCACTGTTTTCCAGCAGTTCGCGGAGTTCCGAGGTCACCTGGGGTTCATCATCGATGATCAAGACGCTGAAATGCCGCGAGGCCGGTTTGTCCATGGTCATACGCTCCATTTGCTTATTTTGTTTTTAACAGGGGACGTGCATTGGAATGCAGCCATACCGAATGGTATTAGCCATAAGCATATAGTCGCTAAGTGAGGTCTTCCGCAAGTTTACTCAGATAATTTTACTGATAATCAGGTGTGCCAAAAGGCCGGCGCTCATGGCGAATATAAAAGGGAATGACTTGTTTTTTGACGGTGCCCTTCGAAGGCGAACTTCTTCATTCATTGCGGACTTTTCTACCGAACGTTTGAATAACTTTACGAGGATGAATAGCGCGATGCACAGCAGGCAGCCGAAGGCCAGGCTATAGAGCACCGTAAGTGGGTCGCTGGCCAGCCCCAGTGCGGCCAGGTACTTGACGTCGGCAGCGCCGAGCCTGCCGAGAAGGTAGCCGGGAAGGCTGAGGCAGACGCCTATAAAAAGTGCGGTCATTGCCATATTAACCGTAGCACCGGTCAGGCTTGACTCTTTCACATATAAATAAACAAAGGAAATAAGAAATCCGCCCAGGATAAGCCAGTTGGAGACGCGCAAACGTTTGATGTCCTGATATCCGCAAACGCTTGCCCACAAGGCCAGTGCTAATTGCTCCATCCTGTTCTTCAGCCTTTTTTCGACATCTGGATTAATACCTTTTCAGTAACGTTGGCGGAGCGAATGACGACTAGTATTAAGGATGCGGATCGGGGATGTCAGCTCATGCTCGGAAAAGCTTCCCGGCGACGCCAGCACGGCGCCGTCGCCATCGAATTCACAGCGATCTTCCTGCTGTTTTTCGCGCTGGTCTACGGTCTGATCAGCTACAGCATTCCTTTGCTCATGTTGCAGTCGTTCAACGATGCCGCTGCCGTGGGGGCCCGTGCGGCGATCGCTGTCGATCCCTCCGATGCGGGCTACGAGAGCCTCGCCGAAGCCCGTGCCAGGGACGAGTTGCTCGCGCGCCTGGACTGGATGCCGGCGGCCTGGCGGGCGAACCTCCAGCCCTGTGCCGGCAATGGCCAGTACGCCGACTACGTCAGCGCCACGTCGCGGATCGAGGTCTGCGTGCAGTACCCGTACGGCGATCCGGGCAAGGCGATCATCCCCGTGCTGAGCTTCCCCGGCATCGGCGCGATTCCCAACCTGCCGCAGACGCTGAAGGCGAGTGCCAACCTGTTGCTGTGAGGTGGTCGCATGTTCGAATTTTCCCGCTCGTCGTCCGCCGAGGCCGAGAGGCCGGAACCCTTTTCGCAGGAAGGCCCCGCCCTCTGGAGCGCTTCGCTGAGGAGTTGGGACCTGTGTTTCGAGATGGACGAACAGGACCGCGTGATCCGGGTCGGCGGGCGGCAGGCGTATCGTCTGCAGTGCGCCCATGGGCTTGGCGAACAGCCGCGGCCTTTCGCCGAGTATCTGGAGCGGCGCGCCCCCGGTGCGCCGACGCTGGCCGGCCTGCGCCGGGGCGAGCGTCTCGACCTGACGCTGCGCAGCGATGCCGCCGCGCCATTGACCTGTCGTTTCCAGCCGATGCAGCCGCTCGACGGCCTGGGACGCTCGCTGCTGCTGGGCATGGACATCTCCGACCTCAACTGGCAGTCCGACAACCAGCAGCACCAGTTGCAGAGCCTGAGCCTGGGCAAGCTGATCCTTTCGCGTCTGCGCCATGTCTCCCACGGACACCTGGCGGAGGCGGTCCAGGAGATTCTCGAATCGCTCTCCGGCGCGTTCCAGATGCAGGCTATCGCCCTGCTGCTGGGCGACGGCAAGGGTTTCTGCACGGTCTTCGCCAGTCATGTGCGGCCTGGCAGCGACAGTTTGCTGCGACCGACCCTGCAACTCGCCGACGACGACCTGCGCGAAGGGGCGGGCGCGCGCTTGCTACGCCGTGGCGAAGGCGCCTCGACGCTGCTCCGGCAGATCGGCGAGGACGCGCTCTACCTGGTGCCGGCGGCGATGCGCGGTGGCCGCCTGGGGGCATTGCTGGTGCGGCCGATGTCGCTGGAGCAGCTCGCCCAGGGGCCCGCGCCGCAGGACTGGCAATACCTCGCGGAACTGCTGGCGAACCAGGTGGCGGACCGCTGCGAACTCCACGAGCAGCACGACAGTTCGCGCAAGCTGGGGCTGTTGCAGGAGATGATCGGCGGCGGCTGGTGGCGTTACTGGGCGGAGCAGGAACTCTTCGAACTGGCGCCGGCCTTGCACGACAGCCTGGGGTTGACCGGCGAGTATCGTCGGGTGCCGCTGGAACACCTGCAGGGCCTGCTGCAACCGGCGGACGCCGACGAACTCGGCCTGCGCCTGCGTGCCAGCCTGCGCAGCGGCCAGGCGCTGGCCCAGGACCTTTGCCTGCGTCAGCCGGATAGCCGCGGCGAGCGCCGCTGGCTGCGCATCGAGGGTCGACCGCTGGGGCGCGGCAGCGCGCTGGGGCTGTCCGGCGTGCTGCTCGACATCAGCGAAGGCCGGCGCCAGGAGGAACGGGCACAGGCGGCCCACGCGCGGCTGCGCAGCCTGATCGACAGCGCGCCGGTGGTGATCTACGTCCAGCGGGTCGAGCAGGGGCACCTGGTGCCGGAGTTCTACAGCGAAAGCGCGAGCAACCTGCTCGGCCTCGACTTGCAGGGACAGAGTTGGCAGGCGCTCGCCGAACGGGTGCATCCGGACGACCTGGAGGCCTTTTTCGCCCGTGGCCGCGAGTTGCTTCGCGAGGGCCGGGTGAAGACCCGCTATCGCCTCGCCGATGGCCAGGGCAACTGGCACTGGCTCTACGACGAAGCCAAGCTGCTGCGCGATGCCCAGGGCCTGCCCAGCGAAGCGGTGGGCCTGTGGCTGGACGTGACCGAGCAGCACCTGGCGGCACAGCGTATCGCCGAGAGCGAGGAACGCTACCGGGTCCTGGTGGAGGATTCGCCGGCGCTGATCTGTCGCTATACCGCCGACCTGGTGCTGACCTACGTGAACCGGACCTTCGCCGATAGCCTCGCGACCAGCCCGGAGCGCCTGGTCGGTCGCCGGCTCGACGAGTGGCTGGCGGCGGAAGACGCCAGCGCCTTGCGCGCGCGTCTGCTGGGTTCGCCGCGGGAGGGCGCCAGCGAGGTGCCGGAACTGCGCTTCAACCTGCCGGGGCAACGTTTTCTCTGGCTGGTGTGGGCCGAGCGACCGTTGTTCGACGCCCGGGGCGAATTGTGCGAGGTACAGGCGGTGGGACGCGACAACACGCCGGTGCGTCGGGCCCAGCAGCAACTGGCGCAAGGCGCCAAGATGGCCAGCCTGGGGGAGATGGTCAGCGGCCTCGCCCACGAGGTGAAGCAGCCGCTGCACGTGCTGCGCATGACCCTCTTCAACATGCGCCAGCGGATGAACAGCGTCGGCCTCGACGGCGACTACCTGGGCGAGAAACTGGAGCGCATGGATGCCCAGGTCCTGCGCGTCGACCGCCTGGTCAGCCACCTCGGCGTGTTCAGCCGCAAGTCGGCGCTGGAGGCGCTGCCGTTCGACCCCTATACCGCCTTCGAAGGCGCCCTGGGCCTGCTCGGCGAGGGGCTGCGTCAGCACGCCATCGAGGTGGAGTGCCCGGCGCCGACGCAGCGGATGGTGGTACGAGGGCAGGCGGACCAGCTGGAACAGGTGATCATCAACCTGCTCGCCAACGCCCGCGATGCCCTGCTCGGCAATCTTGGCCTGGCCAGCCGGCGCATTCGCCTGGAGCAGGTGGCCTGCCGCGAACCGGGCTGGGTCGAATTGCACGTGCACGACAACGGCGGCGGGATCGAACCGCTCCTGCTGGAGCGGATATTCGAACCCTTCTTCACCACCAAGGTGGAGGGCAAGGGTACCGGCCTGGGTCTCTCGGTCAGCCACGATCTGGTGCGCAACATGGGCGGTAGCCTGACGGCGGCCAACCAGGGGGAGGGCGCGTTGTTCGTGGTTCGCTTGCCGCTGGCGGCGCTGCCCGCCGAGGCGGGCGGATGACGTCGGTGGGAGCGCGGCAAAAAAAACGCCTGCGGACAAGCAGGCGTTTTTTTCAACCGGCGAGGCGGCTCAGATGAATTGCGAGGCCAGCCAGAACAGGCCGGCGGACAGCGCCATCGAAGTCGGCAGGGTGAGCACCCAGGCCATCAGGATGTTGCGCACGGTGCCGCCGTGCAGGCCGCTTTTGTTCGCCACCATGGTCCCGGCCACGCCGGAGGACAGTACATGGGTGGTGGACACCGGCAAGCTGTAGATGTTGGCCATGCCGATGGCGGCGGCGGCGGTGATCTGCGCGCTCATGCCCTGGGCGTAGGTCATGCCCTGCTTGCCGATCTTCTCGCCGACGGTGAGCACTACGCGCTTCCAGCCGACCATGGTGCCGATGCCGAGAGCCAGGGCCACCGCGATGATGACCCAGAACGGCGCGTATTCGGTGGTCGCGGTCAGGTCCTTGCGTAGCTTCTCGAGGTCGGCCTTCTCCCGCGCCGGCAGGTCGGACAGCTTGCCGACCTTCTTCGCGGTGTCGTCCAGGCACAGCAGGTAGCGACGCACCTGCACGCGCTCGTCGGCGTCCAGGTCGTTGTAGCTGGGCACGCCGCGCAGGTCGCGGAGCAGCGCGTTGATGGTCGGCTCGGTCTGTTTCGGATCGCAGCGGTAGAACTGCGGCATCTCGCTGCCATTGCTCTTGCCCAGGGCCAGCATGTCGCCGAGGGTATCGGTGTGGCGCTGGTAGAACTGACTGAGGTGCAGGGCGGCGTCGCGGGTGCGCTCGATCTGGTAGGTGGTGCTGTTCAGGTCGAGGACGAACTTGGCCGGGACGATGCCGATCAGTACCAGCATGATCAGGCCGATACCCTTCTGGCCGTCGTTGGAGCCATGGACGAAGCTTACCGCCATGGCGGAAAGCACCAGCACCAGGCGGTTCCAGAACGGCGGGTGCTTCTTCTCGTCGAGTTCGCGACGGGTTTCCGGGGTCTTGTGCATCTTCGACAGCGGACGCCACCATTTCAGTCCGAGCAGGACCAACGCGGCGACCATGAAGCCGGCCAGCGGCGAGAAGATCAGCGACAGGCCGATGTCGATCGCCTTCTGCCAGTTGATCCCTTCGGCCAGCGGCACGTCGGTGATCAGCGCATTGGCCAGGCCGACGCCGAGGATCGAGCCGATCAGGGTGTGCGAGCTGGAGGCCGGGATGCCGAAGTACCAGGTGCCGAGGTTCCAGGCGATGGCGGCGGCGAGCAGGGAGAAGACCATCGCCAGGCCATGGCCGGTGTTCACGTTGATCAGCAGCTCCACCGGCAGCAGGTGAACGATGGCGTAGGCTACGCCGACACCGCCGAGCAGCACGCCGAGGAAGTTGAACACACCGGAGAGCATCACCGCCCGGTAGGGGGACATCGCTTTGGTGTAGATGACGGTGGCCACCGCGTTGGCAGTGTCGTGGAAGCCGTTGATGAACTCGAAGGTGAGGACGAAGGCCAGGGCCAGCACCAGGCTGATACCCACCCAGGCATCGAGCCCGCTGAAAAGATCGAACATGTGAGAAACCGGTCAGAGACGGGGCGGCGATTATGCCAGATGCGTTTTTATCCGTCTGGAACTCCGGAAGGTTGCCATTGTCGCGGGCAACGCCCCGTCGCATCGGGCTTTGCGGGAAAAACGAAACAGATTGAAACGCTTCGTTATCCGTCGCTCTCCTGTCGGTTGGAGGTAAATGGAATGGGGTTCGCTGCTTCCTGCCCGGCCTTGAGACGCTCTTCTTCGATCTTCTGCAGTTCTCTGTCGAACGCCTGCTCCTGAACGGTTGGGCGTTTGCGCCAGGGCTTGCGGTCGGGTTCCGGCTGGGCGGCATAAAGCGTCACTTCGCCGCCGTACACGTCCTTGTAACGCTGTTCCTCGCGCGCCAGCGCGGCACGCAATTCGTCTTTCGTCACGGGTGGTCCTGAGTCCAAAAAGAGCGGGCCCGATAGCGACCAGGCTGGGCGGAAGCGGGGTCCGGCCAGCGCCGGTTGGGAGTCTAGTCGACCGCTACCGGCTGTAAATGGGCGCGGAATTATAACGTGGGCTCCGGGCTTGTCATACGGTGTCGGCCGACGGACGGCAGGACGGAAGTTCTTCGAGCGTCCCCTGGAAATGCGGCGAAGCCCCCATGGATCAAGGCCTGGCCGACGCGTCCGGGGTGTTCTCCGCCTTTCGTCGCGGCCTGCGCTAGTCGAATGCCAGCCATTGGCCATACCACTAAGGAACGATGGCGGCGCTTCCGGGGGCGGGCTACAAACCGGACTACAAGTCAAATAAAGAAGCCCCGCCGTCGCCCGTCCGACCCCAGGGTCATGACGCAACGCCCCGGAGGCCGGAGATTTACTCATGCAGCCCGCTCGTTCCCGCATCCTCTTCGTCTGCCTGTTGCAGAGCCTGGCCCTGGTTCTCCTGCTGGTCGGCGCCCGGCATGGCTGGCTGCCGCTGTACCTGGCCCTGCCGCTCGGCGTGGCGCTGCTCTGGTTGCCCTGGCTGCTTCCCGGCAACCGCACAGCGGTGGCGACCGTCGGCGAGCCCGACATCGCCCGGCTGGCTCGCGACCTGTCCCATAACACCAGCCAGAACGCCTTGTCGGCCGCCGGCGTGGCGTTCTCGGTGAAGCGCCTGGCGGAGAAGCTGCAATCCCAGCTCGACGCCGCCGAACAGATCGTCGGCAGCGCCGAAGTGATGATCCACACCGAGCGCGCCACCTCCAATCTGGCGCGCCAGGCCATGGACGCCGCCACCCGGGCGCGCGCCGGCAGCGACGAAGGCCAGGTGCTGCTGGCCTCGACCATCGAGCGCATGCATCGGCTCAGCGAGCGGATGGGCGCCAGCCGCGAGGCGATCGAGGCGCTGAACCAGCGCAGCGAGGACATCCAGCGGGTCACCCTGGTGATCCAGGGCATCGCCAGCCAGACCAACCTGCTGGCCCTCAACGCGGCCATCGAGGCGGCCCGCGCCGGCGAGCATGGGCGCGGCTTCGCGGTGGTTGCCGAAGAGGTGCGCGGCCTGGCCGGACGTACCGCCGAGGCCACCGAGGAAGTCGGCCAGATGGTCGCCGAGATCCAGCGCCAGACCAGCGAGGTGGTCGAGCAGATCCGCCAGCTTTCCGAAGAGTTGGGGGAAGGGGTCGGCCAGGTCGAGCTGACCGGTCGGCAACTGGAAGGCATTGCCGAACTGGCGGCCGGGGTGGAAAGCCAGATTACCGAGATCGCCCAGGGCGCCGAGATCAACCGCAGCCAACTCGCCAGCCTGTTCGCCGCGGTCGAGCAGGTGCGCGGCGACCTCAGCGCCAGCGAGGAACAGACCCTGCGCCTCGGCGAAGCTGCCAGCCAGTTGGAGAACCAGGCCGAGGTGATCAGCGAGCGCCTCGCCGAGGTCAGCCTGGACGCCTACCACCAGTCGGTCTACGACCTCGCCCGGGAGGGCGCGGCGGCTATCGCCGCTCGCTTCGAGGAGGACGTGCGCAGCGGGCGCATCGACCTCGACGACCTGTTCGACCGCAGCTACCAGCCGTTGCCCAATACCCAGCCGACCAAGTACCGGACCCGCTTCGACAGCTACACCGACCAGGTCCTGCCGGGCATCCAGGAGCAGTTGCTGGAGCGCAACCGCAACCTGGTATTCGCCATCGCCTGTACCCCCGAAGGCTACGTGCCCACCCACAATCGCGCCTTCGCCCATCCGCCCAGCGGCGACCCGCAGACGGACGCGTTGCGCAGCCGCAGCAAGCGCCTGTTCAACGACCGCACCGGGATTCGCTGCGGCAGCCACCAGCAGCCGCTGTTGCTACAGACCTACACCCGTGACACCGGCGAGCTGATGCACGATCTTTCGGTGCCGATCTTCATCCACGGCAAGCACTGGGGCGGCCTGCGCCTCGGCTACCGGCCGGAGGGCGCGGAGCCGGGCAAGGCGGCCGCGCCGGCGGCGCAGGGGCTGAGCCTGGCCTTGAACGGCTAGCCGGCTGTGGCGATCAGGCCGCCGGCCACGGCGCAGGCGAGCACCACTTGCCAGGGCGGCGTCTTCCAGGCGAGCAGGGCCAGCAGGGCGAAGAGCAGCAGGGCGAAGTCGGCCGGGCGCAGGATGCCTTCGGTCCAGAGCGGCTGGTACAGCGCCGCCAGCAGCAGGCCGACCACCGCCGCGTTGACCCCGGCCAGCGTTGCCCGTACCCGGCGTTCGTGGCGCAGGCGTTCCCAGAATGGCAAGGCACCGGCGACCAGCAGGAACGATGGCAGGAAGATCGCCAGCAGGCACAGCAGCGCGCCGCTCCAGCCGTTCGGCGCCGGGCCCGAGGCTGCGCCGAGGAACCCGGCGAAGGTGAAGAGCGGGCCCGGCACCGCCTGGGCGGCCGCGTAGCCGGCGAGGAAGGTATCGCCGTCGACCCAGCCCTTGGGTACCACTTCCGCCTGCAGCAGCGGCAGCACCACATGGCCGCCGCCGAACACCAGCGAGCCGGCCCGGTAGAACGCATCGAACAGGCGCAGCCAGTGTTCCGGCCAGAGGCGCGCGGCCAGCGGCAGGCAGACCAGCAGCACGGCGAACAGGGCGAGGAGCAGCAGCGCGCCGCGGTAGCCAATGGCGATCGGCAGCCGCTCGTGGCCTTCCCCGGCTTCCGTTTTCAACAGGGCGAGGCCGGCCAGGCCGGCACCGGCGATCACCGCGACCTGGGCCCAGGCCGTGGGCCAGGCCAGCACGCTCGCGCAGGACAGCGCCATCAGCGCCAGGCGCGGGCGATCCGGACACAGGCTGCGGCCCATGCCCCAGACCGCCTGGGCCACCACCGCCACCGCGGCGATCTTCAGGCCATGCAGCACGCCCTCGGGCAACAGCGTGCCCCAGCGTCCCAGGCCGAGAGCGAAGAGCACCAGCAGCAACGCCGAGGGCAGGGTGAAACCGAGCCAGGCGGCGAGGGCGCCGGGATAGCCGGCGCGGGCCAGGCCGAGGGCCATGCCGACCTGGCTGCTGGCGGGGCCGGGAAGGAACTGGCAGAGGGCGACCAGGTCGGCGTAGCTGCTTTCGCTCAGCCAGCCGCGGCGGCGGACGAACTCGTCGCGGAAATAGCCGAGGTGGGCGATGGGCCCGCCGAAGGCGCTGCAGCCCAGCTTGAGGAAGGCGAGGAACACCGCGAGGGCGGTGTCGGGATGGCGGCTGGCGGTTGGCATGCGAACTCCGGATGGTGGCTGCTGCGAGCATAGCCGCAACGCATGCACGGCGGGTTACAGCATCGGCATGTCCTGGGCGCGGCTGGCCAGGCGGTATTGTTCCGGTGTGGTGCCGGCCAGCCGGCGGAACATCGAGATGAACGCCGAGGGGCTGCTGTAGCCGAGGTCGAAGGCGATCTGCTGGATCCCCCTGCCGGCTTCCAGCGCCTCGATGGCCGCGAGGAAGCGCAGGCGTTGGCGCCATTCGCCGAAGGTCATGCCCAGTTCGCGCTGGCAGTGCCGGGCCAGGGTTCGCTCGGTGCTGTGCACCTGCTGCGCCCATTGCGCCAGCGAGCGGTTGTCGCCCGGCTCGGCCTGCAGTGCGTCGAGCACCTCGCGCAGCGCCGGGGTACGGCCGTAGGGCAGGTAGTCGTCGTGGGGCTGGGCGCATTCCAGCTGGTCCATGACGACCCGGGCCAGGCGCAGGTCCTGCGCCGAGGTCGGCAGGTTGACCCCGCGCTCGGCGAAGTCCGAGAGGATCGCCTTGAGGATCGCGCTGATCGCCAGGGTGCAAGGTGTCGCCGGCAGGCGTCGTGACAGTTCGGCGGAGAGGTACAGCGAGCGGTAGACGATGGCCTGGCTGTTGTAGCAGCTGTGCACCCGCTCCGGTGGTATCCATACCGCGTATTGCGGAGGTGAGAGGAAGCGCTGGCCGTCGATCTCCAGCTGCATCACGCCATGGGCTGCATAGTTGAGCTGGCCCCAGGCGTGGGTGTGCGGCGGCGAATGGGTGTCGGCGCCGAACTCGTCATAGCGGAAATAGAGGTCGAAAGACTGCCCCTGGAGATCGGGAAGGCGCAGCAAGGTGGTGGTCGACATGTCCGAACCTACGGGTGGTTTGTCTGGAATTCATTATACGTCTGTATTCGGACTGGCTCAGAATGGCCGCGTATTCCTTTTTCATAGTGCGGAACCTCCCATGCAATACCTGTTTCCCCTGCTGGCCGTGTTCATCTGGGCCGGCAACACCGTCGTCAACAAGCTCGCCGTGGGGATCATCCAGCCCGCCGAGATCGGTTTCTTCCGCTGGCTGCTGGTCGGCCTGGCGCTGACGCCCTTCATGCTCGGCCCGGTGCTGCGCAACCGCCGCTACATCCTCGCCAACCTCGGCAAGTTCGTGGTCCTCGGCCTGCTCGGCATGGCCGTCTACCAGAGCCTGGCCTACTACGCGGCGGCGCTGACCAGCGCCACCAACATGGGCATCATCCTGTCGCTGATGCCCCTGATGTCGCTGGGCCTGGCCAGCAGCATCCTGGCCCACCGGCTGAACGCCGGGGCGCTGCTCGGCGCGCTGGTGTCGCTGGCCGGCGTGGTGCTGGTGATCTCCCAGGGCCATCTCGGCGCTTTGCTGGAGCATGGAGTGAACCTCGGTGACGTGATGATGATCGTCGCCACCCTGGCCTATGCGGTGTACAGCGTGCTGCTGAAGAAATGGAGCCTGAAGCTGCCGGCCATGCAACTGCTCTACCTGCAGGTGCTGGTGGCGATCCTCGCCCTGCTGCCGCTGTACCTGCTGTCGCCGCGCACCGGCCTGAACGCCGCCAACCTGCCGCTGGTGCTGTACGCCGCGCTGTTCGCCTCGATCGTCGCCGCGCTGGCCTGGATGCACGGTGTCGCCCGTCTCGGGCCGAGCCGGATGGCGCTGTTCTTCAACCTGCTGCCGATCATCACCGCCTGCATCGCCACCCTGGTGCTCGGCGAGCGCCTGACCGTCCATCACCTGGTCGGCGGCGCGCTGACCCTGGCCGGGGTCCTGCTGGCCGAGTTCTGGCAGCGCCGCCCGGCCCGTCTGCGCTCGGCAACCTGCTGATTTCCCGGCAACTTCCTCGCGATTACGGCGCACGGAGGCGCCGCCACTGGCTATCATAGGCAGCGCTCCCCGCGTGGGAGCCGAGCCGTACCAGCCTGGAAGAGGAAGAATCGTGGTCGAAGTGTTTTCCGTGCAGGATGGGCTGGACGCCGAGCGCGCCCTGCTCGACGAGGTGTGTGGCGGTGCCCGCGAGCATGGCCTGTTGCTCTGGCAGCCCTGCGATCGGGCGCTGGTCATGCCGCGCCGGATGGAGCGCCTGGAAGGATTCGCGCCGGCCAGCGCAGCGGTCGCCGAACGCGGCTGGCCGGTGCTGCTGCGCGATACCGGCGGCGAGCCGGTGCCGCAATCGCCGGGCGTGCTGAACATCGCCCTGTCCTATGCGCTGGGGCCCGGCGACAACGAGCAGACCCGTATCGAAACCGCCTACCTGCGGCTGTGCCAGCCGATCTGCGACTGGCTCCGCGAGCGCGGCCTGGACGCCGGCGTGGGCGCCGTGGCCGGTTCCTTCTGCGACGGCCGCTACAATGTCACCCTGGATGGGCGCAAGCTCGCCGGGACCGCGCAACGCTGGCGGCGCAACGGCGCCGGCCGGCCGGTGGTGCTGGCGCACGCGGCGCTGCTGGTCGGCGCCGAGCGCGAGGAGATGGTCGAGGTGGTCAACACCTTCACCCGCCGTTGCGGCAGTGCCCCGGATTGCCAGGCGGACAGCCATCTCGGCCTGAGCGAGCGCTGGAGCGATTTCCGCATGGCCGACAGCCTCGAACTGGAACGACGCTTCGTCGCCGCCCGATCCTGACCTCTTTCGCCAGAGCCTTGCGCCAGGAATAGCCGTACCGATGCCAGAACCCTTGGGAACCACCGCCCTCACGCCCGGATTCATGATCGTCCACGGCAATCGCCTGGACGACCTGCGCGACCTCGCCGTTTCCTGGATGCGCCGCTATCCGCTGGCGCCGCTGGAAAGCGAGCGGGTCCTGGTGCACAGCAACGGCATCGCCCAATGGTTGAAGCTGGCATTGGCCGAAGATCCCCGCGAGGACGGCGGCGGCGGTGGCGGCATCGCCGCGGCGCTGGAGGTGCAGTTGCCGGCGCAGTTCCTCTGGCAGGCCTATCGCGCGGTGCTGGGCCGCGAAAGCATTCCCGAGGTTTCCGAACTGGACAAGGCGCCGCTGACCTGGCGCCTGATGCGTCTGCTTCCCGGATTGCTGGAGCGTCCCGAGTTCCGCACCCTGCAACGTTTCCTCGCCGACGATGCCGACCTGCGCAAGCGTCATCAACTGGCCGAGCGCCTGGCCGACCTGTTCGACCAGTACCAGGTCTATCGCGGCGACTGGCTCGACGACTGGAGCCAGGGCCGCGACCAGTTGCGCACGGCGAACGGGCAGGCGCGCCCGCTCGGTGCCGACGAGCGCTGGCAGGCCGAATTGTGGCGCGCGCTGCTCGCCGACGTCGGTGCCGATAGCCTGGCCCGCAGCCGCTCCGGCGTGCACCGGCGCTTCATCGAGGCGCTGCGCTCCGCCAGCGCGGCGCCGCGCGCGTTGCCGCGACGAGTGGTGGTGTTCGGAATTTCCTCGATGCCGGCGCAGACCCTCGAGGCGCTGGCCGCCCTGGCCAGGTTCAGCCAGGTGCTGCTCTGCGTGCACAACCCCTGTCGCCACCACTGGGCCGACATCGTCGCCGACAAGGACCTGTTGCGCCACGAGTACCGCCGCCAGCAGCGCCGCGCCGGCGTCCCCGCCGACCTCGACGAGGACCGCCAGCACCAGCATGCCCAGCCGTTGCTGGCGGCCTGGGGCAAGCAGGGCCGCGACTACATCAACCTGCTCGACAGCTACGACGACCCGGACAGCTATCGGAACCTGTTCGGCGAGGTCAACGGCGGGCGCATCGACCTGTTCAGCGAGGAGGCCCCGCACGGGCTGCTCGGCCAGTTGCAGGACGATATCCTCGAACTGCGCCCGTTGGCGGAAACCCGCGAGCACTGGCCGCCGGTGGCGCCGCGGAGCGACGCCTCGATCCGCTTCCATGTGGCCCACAGCGCGCAGCGCGAAGTGGAGATCCTCCACGACCAGTTGCTCGCCCGCTTCAACGCCGATCCGAGCCTGAAGCCGCGCGACGTGATCGTCATGGTCCCCGACATCAACGCCTACGCACCGCACATCGAGGCGGTGTTCGGCCAGGTGCCGCGCGACGACCAGCGCTTCATTCCCTATACCCTGGCCGACCAGGGACAGCGCGGTCGCGAGCCGCTGCTGATCGCCCTGGAGCACCTGCTGAAACTGCCCGACAGCCGTTTCGCCGTGAGCGAGATCCTCGACCTGCTGGACGTCCCGGCATTGCGCCGGCGTTTCGGCGTCGACGAGGCCGACCTGGCGACCCTGCACCGCTGGATCGAAGGCGCCGGCGTGCGCTGGGGGCTGGATGCCGCGCAGCGCGAGCGTCTCGGCCTGCCAGCGGGACTGGAGGGCAACAGTTGGCGCTTCGGTCTGCGGCGCATGCTGCTCGGCTACGCGGTCGGCGAAGGCGCGGCCCTGCAAGGCATCCAGCCCTACGATGAGGTCGGTGGCCTGGACGCCGCCCTGGCAGGCCCGCTGGCTGTGCTGCTGGAGCGCCTCGAGGTGGCCTACGCCGAGCTGGCCGAACCGGCCACCCCGGCGCAGTGGGGCGAGCGCCTGCAAGCCCTGCTCACGGTGTTCTTCGAGGCCCACGACGAGCGCGACGAACTGCTCCTCACCCAGCTCCTGCAACTGCTCGAGCGCTGGCAGGAACACTGCGCCTGTGCGGCCTTCGCCGAGCCGCTGCCGATCAGCGTGATACGCGAGGCCTGGCTCGGCGGCCTGGACCAGGGCGGCCTGAACCAGCGCTTCCTGGCTGGCGCGGTGAGTTTCTGCACGTTGATGCCGATGCGCGCGATCCCGTTCCGGCTGGTCTGCCTGCTTGGCATGAACGATGGCGACTACCCCCGCCAGCAGTCGCCGCTGGATTTCGACCTGATGCGCAACGACTACCGCCCCGGCGACCGCTCGCGGCGCGAGGACGACCGCTACCTGCTGCTCGAGGCGCTGCTCTCGGCGCGCGAGCAGCTCTACGTGAGCTGGGTGGGGCGGAGTATCCGCGACAATGGCGAGCGGCCGCCCTCGGTGCTGATCGGCCAGTTGCGCGATCACCTGGCGGCCGGCTGGCGCCTGGACCCGGACGGCGACGGCGAGGCGCTGCTGCGTGCCCTGACCCAGGAGCATCCGCTGCAGCCGTTCAGCCGTCGGTATTTTCACGATGCGCCGGAGCAGGGCGTCGATGGCCTGTTCACCTACGCCCGCGAGTGGCGCGAGGTCCATAGCGAGGACGACATCGCCGTTCCCGACGCCGAAGCGCCCCTGCCGCCGCTTGAACTGGAGGGCGCACTGGGGCTGCGAGCGCTGGCGGAGTTCCTCGCCAACCCGGTGAATGCGTTCTTCCAGCAGCGGCTCAAGGTGCGTTTCGACGACGAGCAATTGACCGGCAACGACGAAGAGCCTTTCGAACTGGACGCGCTGGACAACTGGAAGCTGCAATTCGAGCTGACCGAACGCATGAAGCGCTGGGTCGAGCGGGACTGGGATGCCGAGGGCCTGCCGGCGCAGTTGCAGGCCCAGGTCGAGCGACTGCGGCGACAGGGTCGCCTGCCGCTGGCGGCGTTCGGCGAGTTCTCCGCGCGCCATTTGCTGCAACCGCTGCCCGACCTGCTCTGGCGCTACCGCCAGGAAATCGAGCGCTGGCCGGAGGCGGTCGAGCAGCAGCAGGAGTTGCGCCATCGCCATCCGTCCGGGCTGGAGCTGGAGGACTGGCTCGGCGGCTTGCGTCGCGACGCTTCCGGGCGCCTGGCGCGCCTGCAATTGCTCAGCGGCAAGCTCCATGAGGGGCGCAGCTTCAAGTGGCACAGCCTGGTACGCCACTGGTTGCAGCACCTCGCCCTGCAACGTCTCGGCCAGCCGGTGAGCAGCGTGCTGGTGAGCCAGACCGGCACCCTGGAGATTCCGCCGCTGCCGAGCGAGCGCGCCGGCGAGTACCTCGACCAGTTGATCGACGCCTGGCGCCAGGGCATGCGCCAGCCGTTGCCGCTGGCCTGCCGGACCGCTTTCGCCTGGCTCGCCAGTGGTGGCGCCGCAGAGCCCGAGAAAGCCATGCGCGAGGCGCGCAAGCGCTACGAGGGAGGTTTCGGCATGGGGGGCGAGGTGGACGCCTCGCCGGCGCTGGCTCGGGTCTATCCGGATTTCGACCGGCTGCTCGCCAGCGGTGAGTTCGCGCACTGGGCCGAGCAGCTCTACGCGCCGCTGCTGGCTGCCCTGGGACGTGGCGCGGAGGAGCAGGCATGAGCCAGCAGCAGATGCCCGTGGCCCTCGATCCGCTGGACTTCCCGTTGCACGGCAGCCGCCTGATCGAGGCCAGCGCCGGTACCGGCAAGACGTTCACCATCGCCCTGCTATACGTACGCCTGGTCCTCGACCATGGCGGCGAGAACGCTTTCGGCCGGCCGCTGAGCCCGCCGGAAATCCTCGTGGTGACCTTCACCGATGCGGCGACCCAGGAACTCCGCGAGCGTATCCGCAGCCGCCTGGGCGAAGCGGCGCGTTGTTTCGCCGAGCCGCAGGAGCGCCACGACGGCCTGCTGGTCGCGTTGCGCCAGCAGTATCCCGCCGAGCGCTGGCCGGGCTGCGCGCGCCTGCTGCGCCTGGCCGCGGAGTGGATGGACGAGGCCGCAGTATCGACCATCCACAGTTGGTGCTACCGGATGCTGCGCGAGCACGCCTTCGACAGCGGCAGCCTGTTCACCCAGAACCTGGAAACCGACCAGAGCGAATTGCTCGCCGAAGTGGTGCGGGACTACTGGCGGCGTAACTTCTACGGCCTGACGGCTCCGGCGGCGCAAGCCGTGGCCAGTTGCTACAGCGGGCCGGAGGCGCTGGGCAAGGCCTTGCAGCCGCTGCTGGCGCGGCAGGACGCCGACTTCCGCTACGCCGACCAGGCGCTGAGTGCGCCCGAGTCACTGGCAGCCTTGCTGGAGCAGGGCGGCGACTGGTATCGCCAGCTCGACCAACTGGACGCGCAGGCCCGCGCCGCCTGGCGCGCAGCGCGCGTCGAACTGGAAGCGCTGCTGCGCGACCTGCGTCCCTACCTGAACGGCAACAGCTATCGCGGCAAGGACAGCGACGAGACCTTCGACGCCTGGCTGCAAGCGTTGGCGGACTGGAGCGAGGGCGGCGAGCAGCCGGCCAACCTCGGCAAGTTCGGCCAGACCCGGATCAAGCTCACCGCCAAGCGCGTGGCGCCCGAGCATGCTGCGCTGCGGGCCATCGACGCCTGGGCCGCGCATCAGGAAGAGCGTCCCGATCTCGCTCCCCACCTGTTGTTGCACGCGCTGGGTGAAGTCGGGCGCGAACTGGAGGTCGAGAAGCAGCGGCGTGCCGAGATCGGCTTCGACGACCTGCTCAGCCGCCTCGACCGCGCCCTGCAGGGCCCTGGCGGCGAGCGCCTGGCGCAATTGATCCGCGAGCAGTTCCCGGTGGCGCTGATCGACGAGTTCCAGGATACCGACCCGATGCAGTACCGGATCTTCGAGCGTATCTACCGGATCGCCGCCGATCCCGACGAGCCCCAGGCGCGGGAAACCGGCCTGTTCATGATCGGCGACCCCAAGCAGGCGATCTACGCCTTCCGCGGTGCCGACATCCATACCTACCTGCGCGCCCGCGAGGCCACTCGCGGGCGGCATTACACCCTTGGCAAGAACTTCCGCTCGACCGCCGCCATGGTGGCGGCCGCCAACCGCTGCTTCGCCTTCGCCGAAGAGCACCCGCGCGGCGCCTTCCGTTTCGCCCGCGAGGGGCTGGAAAACCCGGTGCCGTTCCATGCGGTGGACGCCCAGGGGCGCGCCGAACGTTTGTTGATCGACGGTGCCGAGGCGCCAGCGATGACGTTCTGGAACCTTGATGTCGAAGCCGGCGTGCTCGGCTCCGCGGCGTATCGCCAGGAAATGGCCGAGCGCAGCGCCAGCGCCATCCGCCGCTGGCTGAGCCTGGCCGACCTGGGCCGCGCCGGCTTCGCCGACGAGCAGGGCGGCTGGCGGGCGTTGCGCCCGGCGGATATCGCCATCCTCGTCCGCGGTCGCGCCGAGGCCGAGGCGATCCGTAGCGCGTTGGCGGCGCGGCGTCTGGCCAGCGTCTACCTGTCCGACCGCGACTCGGTGTTCGACAGCCAGGAGGCCATCGACCTGCTGCACTGGCTGCGCGCCTGCGCCGATCCCGGTGCCGATGCGCTGCTGCGGGTCGCCCTGGCTACCCGCAGCCTGCACCTGGACTGGGCGACCCTGGAGCGATTGAACCAGGACGAACTGTTCTGGGAACGGATGGTCCTGCGCTTCCGCGACTATCGCCGGTCCTGGCAGGCCCAGGGCGTATTGCCGATGCTGCGGCGCCTGCTTGCCGACTTCGAACTGCCGGCGCGCCTGCTGCGGCATGCCGATGGCGAGCGCAGCCTGACCAACCTGCTGCACCTGGCCGAGTGGCTGCAGCGCGCGGCGGTGGAGCTGGACGGCGAGCACGCGCTGATTCGCCATCTGGCCGAGCAGGTGCAGAGTCCGGGGAGCGAAGAGATCCTCCGCCTGGAAAGCGACGCCGACCTGATCAAGGTGGTGACCATCCACAAGTCCAAGGGGCTGGAATACCCCTTGGTGCTGCTGCCCTTCATCTGCAGCTGGAGGGAGCTGGACGGCAACAGCGGCGCGCCGGCAAGTTTCCACGAGGATGGCGTTGCAGGGCGGGTCATCGAGCTGGCGCGGCGCAAGGAGCAGGCTGCGCGGGCCTACGAGCAGGCCAACGACGAGCGCCTCGGCGAAGACATGCGCCTGCTCTACGTGGCCCTGACCCGCGCCCGCCATTCGGTGTGGCTGGGCATCGCGCCGCTGGTGGCGAGCAACAGCAAGTCGCCGGAGTTGCACAAGGGGGCCCTGGGCTACCTGCTTGCCGGCGGCGCGACCATCGGCAGCGATGGCCTCGGACAATGCCTCGCCGCGTTGCGCGGCGAGTGCCGGGAGATTGTCGTCGAGCCGGCCCCCGAGGCGGACGCCGAACGCTATGTCGCAGGGCGCGGCCAGGGCCTTGGGCAGGCCCGCGAAACCCGCCGCAGCAGCCGCGAGAAGTGGTGGGTCGCCAGCTATTCCGGCCTGCAATTGCAGGCCTCCGCCGGGCTGGACGATGACGAGGTGCTGGAGAGCGACGAATCGCAGGAGCCGATCAGCGCCGAGGAAGCCACCTTCCACGAAGAAGGCCGTTCCGCCGAACAGCCGCCGGTCGCGCACGCCAGCGAGATGCGCGACGACCTGCATCGCTTCCCGCGCGGACCGGCTTCTGGCACCTTCCTCCACGGGCTGCTCGAATGGGCCGGCCGCGAAGGCTTCGATGTGGCGCGCGCCGATGCCCAGCGGCGCCGCGAACTGGTCGCGCGACGCTGCGATCTGCGTGGCTGGAAGGACTGGGCCGAACCGCTCGACCTGTGGCTGGAGCAGTATCTCGCCGAACCGCTGCGCTGGCCCGGTGGCGAAACCAGCCTGGCCGGGCTGGTCGCCTACCAGGTGGAAATGGAGTTCTGGTTCGCCACCCACCAGGTCCAGGCCGAGGCGATCGACGCCCTGGTCCGGCGCCATACCCTCGGCGGCGCGGCGCGTCCGGCGCTGGCGCCGACCCTGCTGAACGGCATGTTCAAGGGCTTCGTCGACCTGGTCTTCGAGCACCAGGGGCGTTTCTACGTGGCCGACTACAAGTCCAACTGGCTGGGCGCCGACGATGGCGCCTACAGCCCGGAAGCGATGACCGCCGCGGTGCTGGATAACCGTTATGACCTGCAGTACGTGTTGTACCTGCTGGCCCTGCACCGGCAGTTGAAGGCGCGCCTGCCCGACTACGACTACGACCGCCACATGGGCGGCGCCGTGTACCTGTTCCTCCGCGGCGCCCGCGCGGCGACCCAGGGCCTGCACTTCGAGCGCCCGCCGCGGGAACTTATCGAACGCCTGGACGCGCTGTTCAGCGGCCAGCCGGGAGCCGAGCGATGAATCCGACCCTCAAGCAACTGGCCGGCGAAGTCCGCGATGGCCGCGACGACCAGGTAGCGCAACCGCTGGCGGCACGCCACGACCTGCTGCGCCAGCTCGACCTGTGGGTGGCGCGCGGCTGGCTACGGGCGCTGGACCGGGCGTTCGTCGCCTTCCTCGTCGAGTTGCAGCCGCAGGCCGATCCCCGGGTGCTGCTGGCGGCGGCGCTGACCAGCCACCAACTGGGCCACGGTCACGTCTGCCTGGACCTGGAGGCGACCCTCGGCGCGCCCGACGCGGCACTGTCGCTGCCGCCGGAAGGCGACGAAGGCCGCGATGTGCTGTTGCCGTCGCAACTGCTGCACGGCGTGCGCCTCGACGCCTGGCGCGAGGCCCTGGCGGCGTCACCGCTGGTGGAGGTGGTCGACGAGCGCCCAGGCGATCCCGAGCCGAGCGAGACGGCGACCTCGCCGCTGGTGCTTTGCGCCCAGCGTCTCTACCTGCGTCGTTATTGGCGGCACGAGTTGGAGATCGCCCTGGCCCTGCGCGAGCGCCTGGGTCGGCAGGCGCCCCTGGCCGCAGACCTGGCGCCGCGCCTGGCCGCGCTGTTCGCGCAGGCGCCTACGGAAGACGGCCAGCGCGTCACCGACTGGCAGAAGCTGGCCTGCGCCCTGGCGGCCCGCGGCTATTTCAGCCTGATCACCGGCGGTCCCGGTACCGGCAAGACCACCACCGTGGTGCGCCTGCTCGGTCTGCTCCAGGCACCGGCGGTAGCCGCCGGCCAGCCGCTGCGCATCCGCCTCGCGGCGCCCACCGGCAAGGCCGCGGCGCGTCTCTCCGAATCCATCGGCCAGCAGGTCCGGGCCCTGCCGCTGGCGGAAGACGTGTTGCAGGCGATCCCCGCCGAGGTCACTACCCTGCACCGTCTGCTTGGCAGCCGTCCGGATACCCGGCACTTCCGCCACCACCGGGACAACCCTTTGGCGCTGGACGTGCTGGTGGTGGACGAGGCCTCGATGATCGACCTGGAAATGATGGCCAGCCTGCTCGATGCGCTACCGCCGCAGGCGCGCCTGATCCTGCTCGGCGACAAGGACCAGTTGGCCTCGGTAGAGGCCGGCGCGGTGCTCGGCGATCTCTGCCGGGATGCCGAGGAGGGCTGGTACAGCGCCGAGACCCGCGCCTGGTTGCAGCGGGTCAGCGGCGAAACCTGGCAGGGCTTGCGCGAAGGTTCGGCGCAGGCGCATCCGCTGGCGCAACAGACCGTCATGCTGCGGCATTCCCGGCGCTTCGGCGCGAGCAGCGGGATCGGGCGCCTGGCGCGGTTGGTCAACCGGCAACAGGCCGGCGACGCGCGCGCGCTGCTGGACAGTCCGCCCGCCGACCTCTTCGACCTGCGCCTGCGCGGGGAGCGCGATGCAGCCTTCGCCCGGCTGTTCGTCGACGGTCATCCGCAGGCGCCGGGCACGCCGTACGGCTACCGGCACTACCTGCAACGCCTGGCCGAGGGCCGCCCGGCCGCCGGACTGGCGCTGGAGGATGGCGCCTGGGAGCGCTGGGCGCAGTCGGTACTGACGGCTTTCGACGCCTTCCGCCTGCTCTGCGCGCTGCGCCGCGGCCCATGGGGCGTGGAAGGACTGAACCAGCGGGTAGCGGCAGAACTGCTGCGCCTTGGCCTGATCGAGGCCGATCACGGCTGGTACGAGGGGCGGCCGGTACTGGTGACGCGCAACGACTACAGCCTGGGGCTGATGAACGGCGATATCGGCATCGCCCTGCGCCTGCCCGAGCGCAACGACGACGGCAGCCTGCGCTTCGCGCTGCGCGTGGCCTTCCCGCGCAACGACGGTAGCGGCGGCGTGCGCTTCGTCCTGCCGAGCCGCCTGGTCGAGGTGGACACCGTGTTCGCCATGACCGTGCACAAGTCGCAGGGTTCGGAGTTCGCCCATACCGCGCTGGTCCTGCCGGACGCGCTGAACCCGGTGCTGACCAAGGAGCTGGTGTACACCGGTATCACCCGCGCCCGCGACTGGTTCAGCCTGGTGGAAAGCCTGCCCGGGGTGTTCGAGGAAGCAGTGCGGCGCAAGGTGCGCCGGCTCAGCGGGCTGATGCTGCATCTGCGGCCGGAAAGGGAAGAGCAGCCGCCGCATGCTCCGGGTGAACAGACCGAGCTGCCGTTCTGACGTGCCGCCTGGGCGGTCGGCTCAGCCGACCACCTTCAGGCTGCTCATGCCGTTGCCCTCGCGCTGGACCCGCACCTGGACCGGGATCCGTTCGTGCATTTCCTGGACGTGGGAAATCACCGCCACCTTGCGCCCCTGGGCCTGCAGGTTGTCCAGGGCATCCATCGCCAGTTGCAGGGATTCCGGGTCGAGGCTGCCGAAGCCTTCGTCGATGAACAGCGACTCGATGCGCAGCTTGCTCGATGCCATCGAGGCCAGGCCGAGCGCCAGGGCCAGGGAAATCAGGAAGGTCTCGCCGCCGGAGAGCGAATACACCGAGCGCAGTTCGTCGCCCATCTCGGTGTCCACCACCAGCAGGCCCAGTTCGCTGCCGCCGCGCTGCAGGCGGTAGCGCCGCGCCAACTGGCGCAACTGCACGTTGCTGTGCTGCACCAGCAGGTCGAGGTTGTAGCCCTGGGCGATGCGGCGGAACTTGTCGCCGCTGGACGAACCGATCAGTTCGTTCAGGCGGCCCCATCTGCGGAACTCGGCGCGGGCTCGCTCCAGTTCGGCAAGCAGCGCCTGGCTCTGCTCGCGGCGCTGGTTGTCGGCCTGCAACTGGCTGTAGGTATCCAGGTAGGCCTGTTCGCTGGCGGCCAGGCGTTCGCGCTGTTGCCGCAGGTTGTCTTCCAGCGCCTCGCGGTCGGTTTCCGGCCGCTGCCGGCGATGCTGGAGCAGTTGCGCCTGGCGCTCTGCTTCCAGCGTCTGCTGGCGGGTGATCTCCTCTTGCAGTCGCTGCAATTGCTCCCGCCATTGCGTCGCCTGTTCCTCGGAAAGGCCGAGCAGGGCGTCGAGGCGGCTGTCGTCGAGGTTGTCCTGGCGTTCGCGCCAGGCCTGCCAGTCGGCCTGAAGGCGCTGGAACTCATCCTGTTGGCGCTGCCGTTGCTGCTGCAGGTGTTCCAGGGCTTCGGCGAGTCGCAGTTGTTCCTCGCGCAGCGAATCCAGGGGCGCCTGGAGCGTCTCGACGGCGCTCTGCGCCGCTTGCGCGGCGTGTTCCAGCGATAGTTGCCAATCCTGGGCGCAGGCGTGTTGGCCCAGGTGAGCGCCGAGGCGTCCGTTCAGCTCGGCGAGTTCCGCCTGGGCCCTTTCCTCTGCCTGGCGGGCTTCGTTGCGTTGCTCGTCGCTTTGCTTCAGTTGCCAGCTCGTTTCATCGCAGCGCTGCTTGAGCTCCTGCAGATGCTGTTCGATCTGCTGAAGCCGCGCCTGTTGCTGCCGGCGTTGCTCGATGGACTCGCCGAGGGCCTGGAAAGTCCGCAGCGGATCTGTCTGCCAGCGCTGCCAGTGCTCGTCGGAGAGCAATGGACGCAATTGCTGGCTGTCCTCCTCGACCTGCTGCTGCAAATGTTCGTAGCGCTGCCGTTGTTCCGTCAGCGCCTGCTGGCGCTGTTGCAGGATCGTCTCGGCGGCCCGCAGTTCCTGCTGCAATTGCTGGGTCTGGCGCTGGCGGGCGATCAGCCGGTCGAAGTCTCGTTGGCACTGCTGGCGCTGCCCTGCCAGGTCGTCCAGGCGTTGTGCCAGCCACTCCAACTGCGCGGACGGCTGCAGGAGTCGCAGTTCTTCCGGCAGCGTCCATTGGTCCAGTTGCCGATCGAGCGCGGCCAGTTGGCCAGTCAGTTCCTGCTGCTCCTGGCGACTCTGGTTGAGTCTTTCCCGCTGGCTGGAATAGCCCTCGCGCAGACCGACCAGGGTCTGTCGCAGCCGCTCGAGGGACTGCTCGGCGCGGACCTGCTCCTGGTCGTCGTGTTCACCGAGGGCGGCGAGCAGTTGCTCGGAATGGTGATAGGGATGCTCCTGGCTGCCGCAGACCGGGCAGGCCTCGCCGTCCACCAGGCCGGCGCGCAGTTGCTCGACGCTGGCGCTGCGGGCCAGACGTTGGCGCTGGAGCAACTCGCGGGTGACCTGCAGGGCCTGCTCCGCCGCCTTCACCTCCTCGGCGCATTGGCTGCCTTGTCGTTTCAGGTCGAGCAATGCCTGCTCCTGCTCGACCATACGCTGGTCGAGTTCGCCCAGGCGTCGAGCCAGACCGGCGCGTTGGTCGAGGACCTGTTGCCATTCCTTGTGGAGCGCTTGTTGTCGTTCCAGGCTATCGGTCTGCCGGCGCAATTCGTCCAGGCGTGCCGCCAGGTCGTCCGGCTCGCTGCCATGGAGGGCGGTCCATTGCGCCTGCAAGCGTTCGAGCGGTTCCCCGGCGTGGGCCAGGGATTTTTCCAGCTCGGGGAGCTGCGCCTGGCTTTCGAGCGCGCGCTGGCGACGTTGCACGAAGGCGGCGAGCTGGCCCTGGTGGGTCGCCCAGGCGTCGCCGAGCGCGGCGAGAGCCTGGCTGTCGCGCAATGCCGCCTGCAGTTGCGCCTGTTCCGCGACATGGCGCTGCTGCTCCATATCCAGTTGCCGAGCGGCGTCGCTTTGCTGGGCGTGGCGCTGGTTCGATTGCCGATGGAGTTCCTGTCGCTCGGCCAGCGTTCGCTCCAGGCGCCTGGCCTCGCTCTCCAGCTGGAAAGCCTCGCGCAACGGCGCCTGGGCCTGACGCAGATGGTTGTCGGCCTGGGCCTGGCGCTCGCGCGCCTCCTGCAAGCGGGCCTGCAATCCTTGCAAGCGCTCGGCGCCCGCGGCTTGCTGCTCGGTGCGCTGCCGCTGCTGCTGCTCGGAGTGCCGGAGTTCCTGCTCGAGTTGCTTCAGGCGTTCGATCAGTCCGCGAACCGGAGCCAGGCGCTCCAGCCATTGCAGGGTTTCCCGCTCCGTCGCCAGGGCGTCCCAGGCCTGCCTGGCCTCGGCCAGTTGGCCTTGTGCGTGCTCGCAGGATTGCAGCAGCCGCTGCTCCTCGGTGAACCATTGTTGCTGGCCTTCCAGACGTCGCAGTGCCTGTTGCTCCTGGAGACGCGCCTGGGCGTGGGATTCCAGCGCCGCCTCGAGCCCGGCCCGGGCCTGCTCGGCCAGGGGCAGGCTGCCTTCCAGGCGTTGCTCGAGTTGCTTGCGCTGCTCGTCGGCCTGGCTGGCGCGCTGATAGGCGGCTTTGCTCAATTGGCTGTACAGGCCGGTGTCGGTGAGTTTCTCCAGCAATGCGCCGCGGTCGTTGTCGCTGGCCTTGAGGAAGGCGCTGAATTCGCTCTGGGCCAGCAGCACGGCGCGAGTGAACTGGGCGAAATTGAGGCCGAGCTTCTGCTCCAGCTGTTCGCGGAACTCGCTTTTCTTGTTCGCTGCCAGCATTTGCTGGGTCTCCAGGTCCTGGAGGCTCTGCTGGCTCTTTTGCAAGGCGCCGTCCGCCTTGTCCCGGGAGCGCCGGGTTTCCCAGCGGGCGCGATAGCGGTGGCCGTCGATGCCGACGAAATCCACTTCGGCGTAGCCGCTGGCGCAACCGCGGCGCAGCAGGTTGCGTTCGTCGTTGCTGGACAGCTCGTTCCGGCCATCGGGAACCTTGCTGCTGGCCGAAGTGCTTTCCAGCCGCGGCGTGCTGCCGAACAGGGCCAGGCACAGGGCGTCCAGCACGGTGCTCTTGCCGGCGCCGGTCGGACCGGTGATGGCGAACAGGCCGGCGCTGGACAGCGGTTCGCGGGTGAAGTCGATTTCCTGCTCGCCAGCGAGGGAGGCGAGGTTCTTCAGGCGGATGGCGAGAATCTTCATGGAACGGCTTATTTCCCCGGGGGCTCTTCGGTGGCCAGTTCGACGCTTTGCAGCAGACTGGCGAAGTCATCCAGCGCCTGCGCATCCGGGCCGGAGCCATAGGCGCTTTCCCAGGCGCGGCTGAACAGTTCCTGGGGGTTGAGTTGGTCGAGCCCGAGCAGCGGCGCCTGCTCTTCGTCGCGGCGCTGGTACTCGCTGGCGATGCGCACCAGACGGCAAGCCTTGCCCAGCAGGGCGCTCTCGACCTGCTGGCGCAGGTCCGGTTGCGGCTGATCCAGCATGACGCGGACTTCCAGCCAGGGCCGCTGTTCGTTCAGCAGGTCGGCCTCGGCCAGTTCGCCGATTCGATCGAGCACCTCGCCAAGAGGCGCGGGGCCGATGCGCAACAGTTCCACCGCGCGTGGCACCGGAAGACTCTGTACATCCTTCAGGCGCTCACCTTCCAGGGTGACGAGGAGGACCTGGTGGCGATAGTTCACTTCGGCGAAGGACAGCGGCAGCGGCGACCCGCTATAGCGAATGCGCTCCTGTCCGGCGACTTTCTGTGGCTTATGCAGATGACCGAGGGCTACGTAGGCGATCTGCTCCGGAAACAGGCTGGCGGGCAGCGCTTCGACGTTGCCGATGATCAGGTTTCGCTCGGAGTCTTCGGAAACCGAGCCGCCGGCCATGTGTGCGTGGCTGACGGCGACCAGTGCCTGTCCCGGCGTGCGACGGGCGTGCGCGGCGGCAACCAGGCGTTCGTGCACCTGGCGGATACCGGCCAGGTAATCGTCGCCGAGCCCGCCTCCGGTGACTTCGGCGGGACGCAGGAAGGGCAGGGCCAGGCACCAGGCGGCGACCTGGCCATCCGCGTCGTGCAGGGGCAGCAGCAGGCGATCGCTATCGAGGCTTTCGTCTATCCAGCCGATTCGGCCGATGGCATGGGCGTTCAGTCGTTTCATCAGCGGAGCGGGCAGTTCGATGCGCGCGCCGGAGTCGTGGTTGCCTGCGATCATCACGATCTCCAGCCGCGGCAGCCGTCGATGGGCGCTGACGATGAAGTCGTAGAGGCGCTCCTGGGCTTTGAGCGGTGGATTGATCGTGTCGAAGATATCGCCCGCGATCAGCAGGACATCGGCGCGCTGCTCTTCCAGCTGGCGCAGCAGCCAGTCGAGGAAGCGCGCATGCTCATGATCGCGGTCCTGGCCGTGCAGGGTCTGGCCCAGGTGCCAGTCGGAGGTATGTATGAGGCGCATGGAACACTCGTCGAAAGCGGCGGAGCCGTGGCTCGCATTCCTTATATGAGGCAACAGAAGGAGAGGGCGGGGCAAGCCAGCCTATAAAGGAGGAATGGGGCATCCTCTGGGCTTCCTGACCTTTGGGTTAAAAAGTTTCAAATAAGTGTTGACGCCAGTTTCTATCTCCCTATAATGCGCACCACTCCCGGCGATGACGAAGAGTAAATGCTTGAAAATCAAGGATTTACGGATTCTCCTCCGGGGGTGGTGAAGCGCTCCGGCAGGTTGTTCGCCGCAGCGGTTCGGTCCCGAAAGGGGTTCGAAATGAAGCTTCATCGAGGTGCTTGACAGCGAATTTGAACGCTGTAGAATGCGCCTCCCGCTGATCGGAAGATAGTTTGAAGGTCGGCGCAAGCGGTTGAGTAGAAAAGAAAATTTTCGAAAATAACGCTTGACGGAAAGAGAGGTTGCTGTAGAATGCGCGGCCTCGGTTGAGACGAAAGCCTTGACCAA